>NC_007954.1:649415-1298830 GCF_000013765.1 Shewanella denitrificans OS217
CGTACGTTAAATAAAGATTATCAATTTACGTTGAGCTTGGCATCGGCCAAGTCCAACAGGCGATTTATGCCTTGTAAACAGCGCATAAAGACTAAATTCAAGTGAGATTCGATGAAGTACCTATTAACGATTTTAACCATTGTTGTGTTTTTGAGTGGTTGCAACACTACTCCTTCTCAGCCTACTGAGGGCTATGTTCAGCTTCAGTTTGATATTACTGAAGCAGGAGCAACAGATAACATAAAAGTAATTAAGTCTGTTCCAAGTGGTTTCTTTGATGAAGAAGCAAAAAAATCGCTATCAAAATGGAAGTACAAACCAAAGGTGGTAAACGGCGTAACTGTTCGACAAGTTGATCTTAAGGTGCAGCTAGATTTCACCCCCAAAAAATAAAACGAACAAGGCCAGTCAACAACACTCACTGTGAAATATTTCGCCATTGGGGAAACTTTCGGCTACCCTGTGACTCTGAGTTAACCCTGAGGTTAATCAATAGTTGGTTAATCGGCTGTCTTTAATCGACCGTGTTTATTCAACTAACTTGGCTCAGGCGTATTGAATCGAAAGTGCTTAATCAATTTATTCTTAAGGATACCGTTTGCTAAGATTTGCGTCACAAGCGTTGCAAAACGTTATCGGCCTTTTTGCCGATGGTTTTGCTTTGGCTCGCATTTCAAAAGCTCACGTTTCCAACGCTTATCTTTCAAATTCATGGCTTTCAAATAGATGGTTCACGGCCTTTGTTAAAACCAAGTTGTTGATTGGTATAGTGCTGTTGCAGCTTGTGGGTGCCAATGTCGGTGCGCATCAATTGCACCCGGATACCAAGGTTGAAGAGGGCGGCCAGCACTCGCATCTGCAATTGACCACACAAGTGACGACCTTAAGCCAATGCGAAATCAGCGATCATCTTGATGCTCATACCAATGCAACTGAACATCAGGTTGCTGATTTTCATGGTGCGGCTAATGATGGGGAGCCGTCACATACTGACAGCCATCAAGTTGTTAGCACTGAAACTCAAGATGTAGATATTTGCCTTGATTGTCAGTGTCATGGCGGCCATGCAAGCCTGGTTGGTGGCATGAGTCCTTTAGCGCCTTCGCCACTCACCGATAGCCCAGTGCTATTGGCTTTGAATTATTTCCCCCCAGAAAGTTTACCCAGTTACCGCCCTCCAATAGTTTAATCCTGCGCTTATTCACTCAATTTATCTATTTTTCATGGGGTTATTGTATCCCATGGCTAAGCCAATGCTTTGATGACATCTATTAACATTATGATTGTAAATCAAAGTCTTGGCGTGAATACCAATGTTAGGATTTAACATGAAAAATCAAACGTTCAATGCTTTTTTTGCCGCTTCTTCAGTGGGCGCTAGCCTGCTATTTTCTAGTCTATTCGCATTAGCGGCCCTTGGATTTCCAGCCCAAGCTGGAGAAGGTCATGGCCATGATGCAACACCTAAGGCCAGTGTGAATGCACAGCCGCTAGCCGCCAACATCTCGGGTGAAAAACAAGAGGCTCAAGCTCATGGGGAAGAGAAGCATGGCAATGAAGCCCTTAAGCTGACTCAAGTTCAGCGTAACCTTGCAGGCATAGAAGTCAGCGAGTTACAGGCGCAGCATTTTAACCTCGCCTCCTTTGCCACCGCTACCCTGCTGGTGGACAGGGATAAGACAGCAAGCCTAGCCGCCCAGCTGGAAGTGAAAGTGATTGCTCGCCACGTAGTGCCAGGGCAAAGGGTTGAAGCGGGGCAGCCGTTACTGACCTTGGGCGGCGCTGCTGTGGCGCAGGCGCAGGCGGATTACATCAATGCGGCGTCCGAGTGGGACAGAGTAAAACGCTTGTCGAATGGCGCCATCAGTGACAGTCAGCGGCTGCAGGCACAAGTGAATGCTGAGCTAAAACGGGCGATTTTAGAATCCCTTAAGATGACGAAAAGCCAAATTGCAACCCTTGCAACTTCACCCAGTGCTATCGGCAGTTATGCTTTGTTGGCGCCCTTTTCAGGCCGAGTACAGCAAGATATCGCCATGTTAGGCCAAGTTTTGGCGGCAGGCACGGCCTTAATGCAGCTCACCGATGAATCCTCACTCTGGGTTGAGGCTCAATTGAGTCCCGCGCAAGCAGACACTGTGGACATTGGCACCCAAGCGTTAGTGCGAGTGGAAGATAAAACCCTGCAAGGGGAAATCATAGGTCGCTCCCATGAGATAGACAGCATCACGCGCACCGAGCAAGTCTTGCTGCGTATCGCTAACACTGAGCACCAATTACATGCGGGTCAGTTTGCCGAGTTATACCTCACATCAGGGGCGGGCGCGAAAGCTAATCCCATGGGCATAGTCGTGCCCGATGCGGCGCTAACCCGCAGTGGTGACGGTGATTGGCAGGTATTTATTGAAGATGAAGACGGCTTTGAAGCGGTAGAAGTGCAAGTGGTGGAGCGTCAGCGCGGGCTAAGCCTAGTGCGTGGTTTAGATGATAACGCCAAGGTGGTGGTGTCTGGCGCCTTTTTCTTGGCCTCGGAACTGGCAAAGTCTGGTTTTGATATCCACAACCACTAATTAGCGACCGTTTGAGCGTTAAGGAACTTCTATGTTACAAAAATTAATTCAGGCCGCTGTTGCTAATCGCCTGTTAGTGGTGATTGCCCTAGTGTGCGCCCTATTGGCGAGCTTAGCGGCTTTGCCTAAGTTAAATCTCGATGCTTTCCCCGATGTGACCAATGTGCAGGTGACCATTAACACCGCCGCCGAAGGCTTAGCGGCCGAAGAAGTGGAGAAGCTCATCAGTTATCCGGTTGAGTCGGCCATGTATGCCTTGCCAGCAGTGACGGATGTACGCTCTTTGTCCCGCACTGGGCTGTCTATTGTGACTGTGGTGTTCGCCGAGGGCACAGATATTTACTTTGCTCGCCAGCAAGTGTTCGAGCAGTTGCAAGCCGCTAAGGAAATGATCCCAACGGGTGTGGGCGTGCCTGAAATTGGCCCTAATACCTCGGGACTTGGGCAAATTTATCAGTACATTCTTAAGGCGGAGCCTGATTCTGGGGTGAGCGCGTTTGAGCTTAGAAGCCTGAATGATTACCTGATAAAGCTGATTTTAATGCCAGTCTCTGGGGTTACCGAGGTGTTATCTTTTGGCGGCGATGTGCGCCAATATCAGGTGCAGGTCGACCCCAACAAACTCAGCAGTTATGGCTTATCGATGACCCAAGTCACCACGGCCCTTGAGAGCAATAACCGCAATGCCGGCGGCTGGTTTATGGACCAAGGCCAAGAGCAATTGGTGGTGCGCGGCTACGGCATGTTACCAGCAGGAAACGAAGGCTTATTGGCCATAGGGCAAATACCGCTAACAGAAGTCAAAGGCACCCCAGTGCGGGTGGCCGACATTGCCAAGGTGGCCTTTGGCAGTGAAATCCGCGTCGGCGCCGTGACCATGACCCGCCGCGATGCCAATGGCGATGCTGAAAAACTAGGTGAAGTGGTGGCCGGAGTGGTACTCAAGCGCATGGGGGCGAACACTAAATCTACCATAGATGACATCAAGGCTCGGGTAAAACTCATCGAGCAAGCCTTGCCTAGGGGGGTGTCATTTGAGGTATTTTACGACCAAGCAGATTTAGTCGACCAAGCCATCACCACAGTGCGTGATGCGCTACTCATGGCTTTTGTGTTTATCATTATCATCTTGGCGCTGTTTTTAGTTAACCTTCGCGCTACCTTATTGGTTTTATTATCTATTCCAGTTTCGATTGGTCTAGCCTTAATGGTAATGTCCTATTTTGGCCTGTCGGCTAATTTGATGTCATTAGGCGGCCTTGCCGTAGCCATAGGTATGCTGGTGGATGGCTCTGTGGTAATGGTTGAAAATATCTTTAAGCATTTAACTCAGCCAGATAGACGCCATCTTAAAGCCGCGCAAATGAGGGCCGATGGCGAAGCTGACCCTTATCACGGCTATGAAGATGGTGCTTTGCCCGCCAGTGAGCATGAGATCGCATTCGATGAAAACCATGAGCCCAATATGGCGCTGCGCATCATGCTGGCGGCTAAAGAAGTCTGTAGCCCTATCTTCTTTGCTACCGCGATTATTATCGTGGTATTTGCGCCCTTATTTGCCCTAGAAGGAGTGGAAGGTAAGCTGTTTCAGCCCATGGCGGTGAGTATTATTCTGGCGATGCTCGCGGCCTTGTTGGTGGCATTAATTGTCGTGCCTGCCTTAGCAGTATTCTTATTTAAAAAAGGCGTGGTATTGCGCCAAAGCCCGCTATTAGTGCCGCTGGAATCTGGCTATCGCAAACTATTGACCGCCACCATGGCACGGCCAAAGCTTGTGATATTGGCTGCTGCGGGGCTATTTGTTGGCAGCTTATTGTTAGTGCCAAAATTAGGGACTGAATTTGTGCCCGAGCTTGAAGAGGGCACCATTAACTTGAGGGTAACCTTAGCGCCCACGGCAAGCCTTGAGACTTCGCTTGCCGTAGCCCCTAAGATCGAAGCCATGCTGCTTGAGTTTCCTGAGGTGAGCTACGCCCTAAGCCGCATTGGTGCGCCAGAGCTTGGCGGCGATCCAGAGCCTGTGAGTAATATCGAGATTTACATAGGCTTAAACCCCATCGAGTCTTGGACCACGGCAGATTCACGCCTGGCATTGCAACGGGAGATGGAAGACAAACTCAAAGTGTTCCCAGGCTTGTTGTTTACCTTCTCACAACCCATAGCCACCCGAGTGGATGAATTATTGTCGGGCGTAAAAGCGCAGCTGGCGATTAAAATCTTCGGAGATTCTCTGGATGTGCTAGCAACTAAAGGTCAGGTACTCAGTGACTTAGTGGCTAAAATACCAGGGGCCGTGGATGTGTCATTAGAGCAAGTGAGTGGTGAAGCTCAGCTGGTTATTCGCCCTAAGCGGGATAGTTTGGCCCGTTATGGCATCAGTGTCGATCAGGTGATGAGTCTGGTGAGTCAAGGCGTTGGCGGTGTTAGTGCCGGTCAAGTTATCGATGGTAATGCCAGATACGATATCAATGTGCGCTTAGCTAAGTCATTTAGGCAAACGCCAGATGCAGTGCAAGACTTGCTGCTAGTGGGCGCCAACGGTGCCACAGTACGTCTTGGTGATGTGGCAAGCGTCGAAGTTGAAATGGCGCCACCTAACATTCGCCGTGATGATGTGCAGCGCCGCGTGGTAGTGCAAGCCAATGTTGCAGGGCGAGACATGGGCTCGGTGGTGGCGGATATCTATAAAATCATTCCCGAGGCGCAGTTGCCTGCGGGCTACACAGTCGTGATTGGCGGTCAATATGAGAATCAGCAGCGCGCTCAGCAAAAACTGATGTTAGTGGTGCCTATTTCCATAGGTTTGATTGCCTTGTTGCTGTATTTCTCCTTTGGCTCGCTAAAGCAAGTGGGGCTAATTATGGCAAACGTGCCTTTAGCGCTGTTTGGTGGGGTTATCGCCTTGTACCTTAGTGGCACTTATTTGTCAGTGCCTAGCTCCATAGGGTTTATCACCTTGTTTGGGGTGGCAGTGCTTAATGGCGTGGTCTTGGTGGACTCGATAAACCAGCGCCGTCAAAGCGGCGAAAGCCTATATGAGTCAGTCTATGAAGGCACGGTTGGACGTTTGCGGCCCGTATTAATGACGGCGCTGACATCGGCATTGGGACTCATCCCAATTTTAATGTCATCTGGGGTGGGCAGTGAAATTCAAAAGCCCTTAGCCGTGGTTATCATCGGCGGTCTGTTTAGCTCTACCGCCTTAACCTTGCTGGTATTACCTACTCTGTACCGCTTTTTATATCAAGCTAAGCGCAACAGCTAAAGCAGAGTGCAGAACAAACCTCATATTCAAATAGCCGGCTGATGTCGGCTATTTTTTAGGCTTCTCACAAGGTGGCATCCGGGGTATCAATTTCAGTGTGATGGTAAATGCAGGATTTATTGTTAACTGGATCGCTGAAATCACAAAAGTTAATGCTTTGTTAAACTTAGTGATGCTATAGTTTTTACAGTTCAAGCAAGCGTTCAACCACTTCACCATTCAGGGGTTACCTATGTTAAATGAGAATCATGCGCTTATTTTCGACTTCCCAGAATTTAAGCAAGACATTGTGTATTTGAATTATAAAAAACCAGAGTTTCAAGCCTTGTCTAAGCAGTATCACCTATTGGATTACGATATCCGTCAGTTAGAAGTTGCCGGCAGTCCAACGGATGATGAACATATGCACGCACTTAAAGTACGTAGGGCAAACTTAAAAGATGTTTTATTCCAACAGTTAAAAGCCCATCATGATGAGGCTGTGGCCACCAATTAGTGCAACTCCCTCAGAAACCATTTTCATCAACTAGTCGACTTAAGTCGGCTATTTTTTTGTCTTTTTTTGCGTGTTTGAAACGGAAAAAACCTAAGTCAAATGAGATGCTTATTCTTCAATAAACATCGCTGGATTTCATCTGGGTAATTTAAAACTAATTAATTAGTTGATAAATGTTTTCACTCTGGCTATGCTAGTTAAAACTAATTGTTTAGTAGTTACATTGAGAGGTGAGTGATGGCACGTAAAAAATCGTCGCAATTAACGGATAGTGAGCAAAGCATCATGGAAGTGCTATGGCAAAAGGGTGAGGCCTCGGTGCGTGATATCGCCGATGCGCTGTCTGAAGACAAGGCCAGTGCCTACACCACAGTGCAGACCATGTGCAAAATTTTGGTGGAAAAGGGGTACGCGGAATTTCGAAAGGAAGGCAAGGCGTTCATCTATGCACCGACCATGACCCAAAAAGAAGCCCGTCAGGGCGCATTAGCCAGCCTGCTGAATCGTTTCTTTGGTGGCTCGCCCGAAGTGTTAGCCCAACATCTAATGCAGGAAACGGACATAGAGCTTAAAGATCTCGCCGCGCTGCAGCGTCAAATCGACGCCAGTAAAGACTAAGCCAAAGATCAAAAGGGAATGGGATCATGATGACAGAATTAACACTCTTTACCACTTTGGCTTTTCATCACCTCACCATAGGTGGGCTATTAAGCCTTGGGTTATTACTCACCCTTAAGTTGGTGCCATCAAGCGCCGAGCTAAGAAGTTGGCTGTGGATGACGGTATTTGTTCTGGTGACCTTAGTGCCTTTTTCTTTGTTGTCTTTCAATGAGTCCGCGGCGGTAACAAACAGTGCATCTAGTCAAGGCGCCAGCCAGGTATTAGCCATAAGTGGCACGCAAGTCATTGACGCAAGGCCCAATACAGGTCCCATCAAATTTCCCTTGGCAGAGCAGGGCTGGCACTTATCCAGCGCCGTGGTGTTTATGTTAAGCCCGCTATTGCAAGGTTTCTTGGTCATCTGGCTGCTGGGCAGTGTGTGGCGCGGTTATCATTTTTGTGTGTCATTAGTGCGAACTTGGCGGCTCTTAGGGCGCAGTAAAATGGGCCTTGCGGCTCACTTACAGGCAGAGATTAACGATAAGCATATTGCGTTAGACACTCGCCTTAATGCCTTTGCCGTGCCTAGGATTTCACTATGCCAAGGGGTGAGCTCGCCCTTGGTTACTGGCCTGTGGTCACCCAAGATAATCATCCCCTTAAGCTTAGCTCGGCAGCTGAGTGTGGAACAGCTCATCCCTATTGTGCTGCATGAGCAGGCCCATATTCAGCGAAAAGACATCTGGTGCGGTTTATTTCAAGAAGTTATCGCCATTTTATTTTGGTGGAGCCCAGTAATTCGATTTTTAAATAAGAAAATTCATATAGATAGAGAGTTAGCCTGCGATATTCGTGCGGCCAAGCAACTGACGGGTAAGCAGTATGCTCAGTCACTGCTGGACTGCGCTAAATTAATGATACAAGAACAACGGAGTGTATTAACCATGGGATTATTTAGCAAAAAGAAAGAGTTAGTCTACAGAGTCGATCAAGTGCTGCAAAAAAATGCTTTCACTCAAGTGAATAAATTTTGGGTGACGGCGCTGTGTTTGGGCTTAAGCGTGGGCAGTATTCAGGCGGCAACGAGCTTATCACCCAAAATAATTGTTAGCGAAGCAAGAGCCGATGGTAAGCAATATTCCTTGTTGCCCCAGACTCAAGGGCAGCGCTTGGTGGATGCCGTGTTGAATAACGACATAGCGACTATTAAGACGATGCAAAATGCCGGTGTCGATTTGGACATCCCTGCCATTGGCGATGGCACAGCCTTAATGGTGGCAGTGCAGAAGCATAACCTAACTATGGTGCAGGCCTTGCTCTCCCTTGGGGTCAATGTAGATCAGCCCTCCATCGGGGATGGCAATCCGCTTATCGTGGCGGCCATGGTGAATGACCTTGAAATTGCCAAGGTGCTGCTGGATGCTGGCGCTGACGTGAACGCCATAGTGCATCACGATGAGACAGCGCTTATCAACGCGAGTTATCGCGGCTTTATGGAAATGACCCGTCTGCTGGTGGAGCGGGGCGCCGACGTTAACTTGGCCGTCAAGACGGGTCCAGGGGATGGCGGAGAAATTCGCTCACCGCTTAATCGCGCTCGAAATCAACAGATCAAAGATTATCTCATCAGCCAAGGCGCCAGCCAAGATGGTGTTCTGGCCAGGCGTTAATGCTTCAGTGTTAGGCCCTCTCAGCTAGGCACAACCAATCATAAATTTAATACGGCGGTTTATCCCTCACTTTGGATAGACGGGTTTTTAACATCCTAAATAAGGTGTTTTGTATGTTTTACGAACACAAAAACAACAAAAATAACAAAAATAAGCAGAATAAGAGGGTTGGAATATGATATTTAACACGCCGATTTTCTTCTGGTTTTTCTGTATTTTCATCCTCTTCTATGGCTTTGTGTTTCTAAAACAAACCCCAAGAGTCTATCTCATCTTAGTGGGCAGTTTAGTCTTCTACGGCGCGTGGAATTACAGCTTTATTCCACTACTGGTGGGCAGTGGTATTGCCGATTATTTTATCGCCCAGGCCATAGCCAATAGCCAGCAACAGAGAATAAAGCAATATTGGCTAGGGCTTTCCATAGCGCTAAATATTGGCATTTTGGCGGTATTCAAATATGCCGACTTCGCCCTTAACTCAGTGGCGTCATTACTGGACGTCTTAGGCTATCAGCCTTCCTTAGGCACATTAGCTTGGGTGTTGCCTGTGGGGATTTCCTTCTATACCTTCCAGAGCATGAGTTACACCATAGACGTGTATCGCGGCGAGATTAAACCCCGTAAAGGTTTAGTTGAATTTGTGGCGGCGCTGTCTTTCTTCCCTCAGCTGGTGGCGGGGCCCATTCTTAGGGCAAAACATATTCTGCCGCAAATGCACGCCATCGCCCTGCCTAAGTGGGATGCGGTGAAGCACGGTTTCTTGCTCATCAGTGTGGGGCTTTTGAAAAAAACTGGCGCAGACTTGCTGGCCATCCCTGCCAACAAGGCATTTGAAGCAGAGGAGGCACTAAGCACATTAGAAATGTGGACCGGAGTGCTGGCCTTTACTGGGCAAATTTACGGTGACTTTTCTGGCTATACCGATATGGCTATAGGCATAGCCCTGCTGCTGGGGTTCAGTATCCCGCTTAACTTTAGGGTGCCGTATTTTGCATTGTCACCGGTGGACTTTTGGCGCCGCTGGCATATCTCACTCTCAAGCTGGCTTAAGGATTATTTGTACATTTCTCTTGGTGGTAATCGCAATAATCACAGGGCGAGGAACATCTTTATCACTATGCTGCTCGGCGGGCTTTGGCATGGGGCGGCCTGGACCTTTGTGGCCTGGGGCGCCTTTCATGGGGCCATCATTACCGCGACCCATTACTTAGGTTCCCTTAAGATGTTTAATGGTTTTAGTCAGTCAAACGCCTTGACCACTAAGTTTGTGAAATGGGCCATCACCTTTTATTTAGTCATGATGGGCTGGGTGCTGTTTCGCGCTGTAGATATGAGTAGCGCGCTGCTGATTTTTACCAGTTTGCATGATGTAGGCAGCAATGTGGTGATGGGCAAGCACGCCATGACCATATTCACCATGACGGCTATTTGGGTGTTGTTAGTACATGTGATGGACTTTTATGTGATTAACGCCGCCGATAAGCTGGAAAACCAACCTTGGCTATTTTGGAGCCTAATTATCTTAATTCAGACCCTGTGTTTATTAATAGGAGAGCCAAGCAATGAGTTCATCTACTTCCAATTTTAATCCGGCTATTGGCCCTGAGGGTGTGGCAGTTGCGGCCTCTGGTACTGAAAGTACAGCGAGCCAACTCGGCATCAATCACGCCGAACCCCGCAGGCTTTTTGCTAACCTACTGCTGGCCATCATTTTGGTTTCACTATTATCCATGGGCTTAGTGCGAGTTTTCTATGAGTACATTGATGCTAATAAAGGGGGGGTACTTGGCCGTGTTCATCAGGCGCAATTGGCCCTTGAGCGGATAACTTCAGAGCCCGATGATTTAGTGATGTTCTACGGCTCATCCATGACTCAGGCTGGCTTTTCTCCGAGAAAATTTGATAAAGAAGTCAACTCGTTAAATGAGAGCACATCAGGTAAAAACATTAAATCATTTAACTTTGGTTTCGGTGGCCTCAATCCTTACTTTCAGGACTTGCTATCAAGGCGTATCGCCGAAGGTTTTCAGGCCAAAGATAAGCGCCTTAAACTTGCCATGATAGAGTTTAATCCCTTCCAAAGCACTAAAGCGCGCTGGCAGGGGGCCGCATCCAGCCTAGATTCCTTTGTGACTATGCTGGCAACGGATAAAGAAATGTTAGCCATGGCGTTGGATGATGTTACCCGTGGGGTGCGGCTATTTAATATTAAGTATGTGCGCAATCAAATTTCGGCGGAGATGATCACAAGTTACTACGGCCATGAGCTGTTTCCCCCTGAGCGAAAGCAAGTCTTTAAAGAAGCTGAAGCGGTAGTCAAAGAAAAACGGGCCCTTGGAAAACAAATATCTGAGGCCTTTGAGCGTGAATACCCAAATTACCAAGGGGAGCAGTGGTCCTATGATTGGCAGGGCGGCGGCACTATCCCTGAGGAGCGCTCCAGTGAAACCTTGGCACTGGTTAAGGAGTACAGTGCAGTGGCTTACACGGATGTCTATATGAAAAATGATCGCTTAAGCCGCATTCGCTCGGCCGACATCGAAGGGCTGGATTTTGAGCCGCTATTGATTGAAAGCTTCATTAATACGGTGAAAAATTTCCAGTCAATATCTGACAAGGTGGCCGTTATCATGCTGCCGCGCAATAGCCGCTGGATCCAGTATTCCCCTGAGACACAGGCGCGTCTCGATGCTGCTGTGGCGCAAATTGAAGCGGCAACGGGAGTGAAAGTCGTTGATCATCAGCAGCTTGAAGGCATAGATGACAAGATGTTTCGTGACACCACTCACCTAGACAGATACACGGGAGATATCGCTTATACGGATATTCTCATTCGAGACTTTGGCAGGGCGCTATAAGCCACAAATCTAAGTCATGGTAATAAGTTAACATCACGGTCAGCGTTGCATTGCCAATTGCAGGCTGACTGCGTAGAGGTGAACTTTAGTTGGCCATAAGGTGTGCTCTGTTAGCGCGCCTTAACTCATCGCTTGCTTGTTCAATCGGGACGATATTGGAGCGTAACCCCGTTTTTATTTGATAAAAAAGTGGCCTCAAAATCTGCTGAGGATGTAACGAAAGCGACTGACTTAAGGGCAGTAAACGATGACATCATCTTGTTTTCCCTGAACAGAATCAACTATCATCCTAATAAATGCTTGAAGTTTAAGCGGCTAGCTGTTGTGTTTAAACAATTAGCCGCTTAATTTGACGCTAACTACCATCTTGTTAGGGATCACCAATTAAATTGGTATTGTAAAGACAGTGTACGGCCTCGGCCTGGGATTGAACTTGTGTTATTTGAGTTACGCTGTAACTGGCTGTATAGCGAAAAATACTGTTCGTTTAGTAGGTTTTCAATGCCAATTGTCAACATTCCTGCGCCAAGTTCAAAGCTATTTTGCCAGTCTAATACATTGTAGCTCTCGGTATCACGACGGCCAAAGGCGTTTTTCCCATCAAGGCGATAGTCCTTACCTGCGACATTTAGCCAAGTTAATTGGCTATTCCAACCACTATCCGATTCATAACCTAACACCGCCGCCAGCTTATTAGGTGGGATGCTAAAACCATTCATAGTCGTGTAATCAATTTTACCATCAGGTTTTTCCTCACCATTGATATAACTGTAATTTATATCAACAGACCAAGCGGTATTAATTTGGTAGTTAGCTGATGCCTCAAAGCCATCGATACGCACTTTATTGCGTGAGAGAGCCAGCCCCATATTTTCGCTTTTGACGTTCCCCAAATCTGAGCTTGAAGTAAAATAAGCAAAGTTAGCGGCAATTGGGCCAACCACACCGCGCCAGCCAAGCTCATAATCTGTTGTCTCAACGGGTTCTAAATTAGACTGACTAAGATCAAATTGGCTGCTTGCGTAGCGAATTTGTAGACCTATGTCTGGGAGGTCGTAACCTTCATTCGTGGCAAAATATAGGGTGTGATCATCGTTAATATTGTATGTACCCCCTAGATTATAAACAAATGAGCTGTAGTCGTAGCTGCTACCGGGTACCGCAGTTTGTGAGCCTAAGGTGACAAACGGCTTAAAGCTGGCGTCGATACGTTCATAACGTAATCCGCCTTCAACGGAAAATTGATTGCTAATTTTTGCGCGGATTTGTGTAAAGCCCGCTAGTGACTTATGGCTAATCTCGGGTACAAAATCTTTATCCCCTAGTGGCTGAAATACTAAACCGTTCGAATCATCATATACTTGGCCATCATAAGTGGTGACGGGCATTTCACTACGTTCATCATTGGTATCTAAGCCCCAATCCAGTTCAATGCTATCGCTTAACTGAGTGTTAATGGTTATTCGAAGGCCTATATTACTGCTTTCTAAATAGGTCTGTGCCAGATGATCCCATGTAGCAAAAGGACGGCCATCAAACGGTGCGAAGCGTGCTGCGTAATCTCGGTAATACGCTTGCGTATGAAGGGTGGCGTCTTCGGTTAATAGCCTTTGATATTGAGCGTTAAGGACGAGGTTTTTAATTTCGTTCTGTTTATCAAGTTGCAAGCCTTTAATTGCACGAGCCTTAGTAATGTAGGGCTCTGTTGCTGCAGAAGGATCGCTGGCATAGTCAGAATCTTGCTCTAATGAGTACCAAAGTGCTGACAGCGTCAGTTTTTGATTATCCCATTCTTTGCTGACCTTGGTATCAAGGCTATAAATTGGGCTATCATAGCTATCACCTTGGCTTGGCTCTGGTGCTAAACGGTCACCATCGGCATCATAATAGCCATTTGTTTTTTCCGTACTACCCGCAACACGGTAGAGCCAGCCTTGAGCCTCACCGCTACTCGCATGGCTAACAAGGTAGCTGAGTGCATCACCACTCAATTCATTTAAGCTAGATTTTAAACCGATTCTAGAGTGTTGCTGACTTTCGGCTTGGCCTGTTTTGGTATGAATGTAGATCACACCGCCCGTTGCCCCACTGCCAAAAAGTGCATTACCCCCACGAAAAATTTCCACACGGGCAACTTGGCTTGGGTGCAAGTTGTGTAAATCGCGTGAGATATTACGATTGGTGTTCATGGGAACACCGTCAATTAATACTAAGGCATTACGACCACGTATTGTCGTGCCAAAGTTGGACAGCGCGGGACTGGGGGGTGCCATGCCGGGTACCACTTTCGCGAGCACTTCAGCGAGATTGTTAGCCGTCGCGAATTGTTGGCGTAGCATGTTTTCGTCAATGACTGAAACGCTTCGAGCAATAGCGTTTAGCTCACTGGGCATACGCTCTGCGTGGATTGCAATTCGTTCAATACCATCATCTGCAAATGCAACTAAGGGGAGCGAGAGCAAAGATCCTACAACTGCAAGTGAAATAACAGAGAAAGTGTGATTCATAATGACGTTAGACTCTTAGTTTTAAAAATTGCGGCAATGCTACTGCGAATAGTAACCATTATCAATAATGACCGGGTGTAAACAATGTAAATGTCATTCAAAAGTATGTTTGAGTGATGCAAGTGTCAGTCAAAAAGTAACTTCAGTGACACGTTACAGTCTGGGAGTGGTGTCTTAAATTGATGGCGTGTGCTTTTAGGCGGTAAACGTATTCCTTTGTTGGCATACTCTACAACCATGTGTGGGGTGAGTTGAATGTTAGGATGAGTACTCCAGAATTCGACCTCTTCGTATGACAATAGCAGGCAGGGGACTTTTGCTAGACCTAACTGCATCGCCACTGTGTACCTATGGTGTCCATCCATAATTGACATGCTTCGACTGTCGACAGTAATAGGGACTCGCCATAGTTGCTCAGTTTGGATTTTTTTGCTCAACCAAGCAACGCGATCGGGTAGGATTTCTTCATTCGGTTTTAGCGTTGAAGGTACTAAAAAACTCAGTGTCTTATTGAGCAACATGGTCGTCTCCATTCTTCATGAATTGATTTTCCTTAATGTACAATCGTTGCGGGTGAGGGTGGCTTAGAAAGTCATGGTGAGAAATATGCCATCCATAGGCGCCGGCCTTCTGAAAGACTATGACATCTGCGACTTTCAGCTGAGCAACATGTACGTTTTTTGCCAACACATCTTTGGGCGTGCAGAGCTCTCCGCATAGTGTGATTGCTGTATCGGTCACCGATGGCCGCGTGAAGGGATAATGCCAAGTTTCTCGAGGGTAGATCTTGAAGGGATGACTATGTTGCCATGATGAAGGCAAACGGAAGTGATGAGTACCACCACGCAGTACTGCAAAATACTCATTGTGACTCAATTTTATATCGGTCACTTCTGTTAAATACACACCACAATCGGCGCTGATATAGCGGCCACACTCAGTCGCTAGATGTAGTTGTGGATAGTCACGACACAGCAGCGTCAGCTGCTCGGCGTAGAGGGGGAAGTCAAACTCAGTTTCCCCTTGATAGGTGACCCCAATACCACCGCCTATGTTCACTGTGGTCCATGTCAATCCAAACTGGGCCGCCCAAGTACTGGCCGTTTGTAGGTAGTGCCTGACTAAGGTTACATGTTTAACCGCGTCGAGATTGTTCGATAAACAGTGAAAATGGAGTCCTTCAACTTGAATATTCGGATAGTCCCCAAGGCGTGGCAGTAGTGCCAATAATTCCCGTTCATCAATGCCAAATTGGGTCGCCTGACCTGCCATTTGCAGCGTCGCACTCGGTAAGTCAAAGTACGGATTCACGCGCAGCAAACAGCGGACGAGCTGATTTTGCTCTTTAGCCAGTTGATTTAAACGTGCTAATTGCAGTTCACTTTCGAGATGATATAACTGAACATTGAGTGTCAGTGCACGGGTTAATTCGGTAATGGTTTTACCTGGTCCACCAAAAGCGATCGGCACATTCTGGCTTATCGCCCGGACCTTTTCGATTTCCCCCATCGAAGCCACTTCGAAGCCGTAAACATGTGGCAACAATGCGCGGAGGATGGCGCTATCACTATTGGCCTTAATCGCGTAGTAACAATCTACTTGTTTAGGTAAACGACTTGTCATAGTGCGTATATGGGCACTGAGTTGATCTAAGTCGTAAATAAAAGCACAGACTTCGCTGTGTTGCTCGGCAATATAGTCGCCGATAAGTTTGCTATTAACCACCGAGTTGGTACTCCTGTAAATAGGCATTGAGATGTTGTTGATGGGCACGGCGCATAATGCTGCGATCGTCACCCAGCACAAAATGATGGATGCCACGCATACGCCACTGGCTGATATCTGGCAGTTGTCGCGGCAAAGCTATGTAGCCGCAACTTTGACGGGCACAAACGGTTTGCAGATCTTGTAGTGCTGATTTGACGTCGGGGTGTTGGGTTTGCCAAGGTAAACCTAAATCTTGAGAAAGATCGGCTGCCCCTTCCAGAATGGCGTCAATACCAGTGACAGCTGTGATAGCACTGGCATTGGCGAGGCCTTCACGGCTCTCTATCATAGCAATCAATACGATTTTCGTGTTTGCTGCTGTGTTACTCGCTGCCAAATCTTGGCTGGCGTAACCGTTAAAGCGGGTGCTGTTGAGGCCTCTTTTACCCAGTGGATAATAATAACTGGCAGCCACCAGAGCTTCTGCTTCTGCTGCCGTTTTAATATTAGCGGCGATAATGCCTGTGGCACCCGCATCGAGCAGCGGTGCAATCCAATCCCAGCGTGAATTCGGGATGCGCACTAACGCACTGATACCCGAAGCTTTTGCCGCCAGCAATAGACTGTCCAGTTGCGCTGGATTAAATAGCGTGTGTTCTACGTCGATAATCACATAGTCGTAACCCGCAAGCGCGAGTTGCTCGAATGCAACGCAGCTGGCTATTGAGCTAAACACTCCAAAGGTCGGCGATGCACTACTCAAACGTTGTTTTAAGGCTAACGGCGTCATCTAGTCACCTCGTTTCGGCTATTTTTAGTCATGTTGAACGCCATTTGTTGCTGTGCAATGTGCAGCGGATTATCTACCGCCATGACCCGTAGGCGCTGTTCTGGCAAAAAGCGGCGACTGGCGAGTTGCTCGACCGCAATTTGCGGGGCAAAAAAGTCAAACAAGGCAAAACGCGCCTTAAGCTCAGGGTGTTTAGTCTGATAATGCATGACTCGCTTGGCCACTGATTGCCAGAATGCTTCGCCACTTAGGCCAAAGTGTTGCTCAATAAACCAGCCAAGCTCACCCAAATTAACAAAGCACAAGGCATCTTGGGTAAAATCACGTAGCTCATCTGCCTCTGTGGTTACTAGAAATGAGTTAGGGTTAACCGCAGCATGTGCCGCTGGGGCATCGGTTAATTGCGGTAAGAGATCGGGATTGGCTAACCATGCGGGGTTATAGCGTACGCCGTCGTGGAAATCCTTGAGCGCCACTTGAACGGGTAAATCATTTTCCAAAACCAATATCATATTTTGCGCATGGGACTCCATGGCGAGACCGTGATGCCAGAGTAAGTGCATAACCGGAATGAAAGCCACGTCGATTAACTGCTGCAACCAGTGGCTTAAACCATGTTTTGCTATCCAAGGTGCGATCAGCGGTTGGCCATCGTTATCCAATTGCGTCAAGCTAGTGACGGGAACGGCTCGCTGCATAGTGCTGATTTTGCTCTCAATGCTTTCACGCCAGATACAAGCCAATGCGCCATATTCGGCGGGTAATGCGTTTTGGCCTGCAATGCTTAACCCTGCCACTTCACGTAATAACAAAGGCTTACGCACTTGTTGCCATGCAAAATTGTCTGCAACACACAGGCTCAACCAATCACTGATGGCACTGGCATTCGCCACGGTATGGGGGGCTAACACCCGCGAGGTTGACGTGTTGGTGATACTCAGGGCGAGTTTCACCGACAAGCTTTGGGGGTGATCGGCATGACTTAAGGTGCGAATAGATTGTTGCGGCAGATAATGTGGGCCATTGCATTTCAGCGTATATACGCCAGGCACACGCGCAAAATACAAGGCACCTATGTGCTGCCATTGCCAAGGATGGACCGGTACTAAGTACACAGTGTCGAGTGATAATCCCTGCGTGGCTAATTCTCTTGATAGCTCCCTTTGCTGCGCTGTTGTAAAACTCTGCAGCAATAAAGTCCCATCTGCATATTCAGCTAAAGCGTTGAAACGTGCCTGCGATTTACTGACTGCTAGCCATTGTAAGGTAAAGGGGCTGGCGAGTTCAGGACCAAACTGTGCATTGTCTGCCAAGGTGAAGCCGAGGCGAGACTTAAAGCTTGGGTGATATAAGTGACCATTGTTCACCTTGGCTTCTAGGGTGACATAGGGCAAGTCGCGAAGTAAACCGTGGGCGTCGGCAGCGAGGACTTGCGCGTGTTTGGCTGTTGTTTGGTACAGTTCATCACTAAAACGCAGCCATGCGTGCTGATCTGTAAGTTGTAACTGCCCCAAATCTTTCAATAGCGTTGCTAGGCTAGGTTGTTGGTAATGATGTTCTGCAAGGCGTATTAGGGAGTTGGGGTCAATGCGCAACCGGTTAAAATGGGCGGTATAGTCGGCCTTAAACTGGTATGCCAGAGTTGGCGTTATTCGGATGTGTGCGATTCCCCCATGCCAATCGAGTGACAATAACTGCTCATAACACAGGGCTTCTAATAGCTGACTTAGCACTCGACTTTCACTGCGTTGCCATGCACTCGGTGATATATATACGTCATTTAGTAAGGCTAGCGGATTAGGAATATTCACCCAAACAGGCGCTTCACCGCAGCCCTTTAAGGTACTCAATAAATTCCCTTTTGCAGGCAAGTGCGTTGCTTGCAGTAACTGCTTGCAATAAGGTTGCAACGCCATTGCTAAGTGTTTATCGCGTAATATCTCGGCACATACTTGCCAAAGCTGAGTTTCGCGAACGGGGAAATGGCGGGCAATCGCACTAAGCACATGGGCAACGTGATTGACCAAGACATAGTACTGAAAGCGGAACCAAGCCTGTGACTCGGTGTAACTCGCATGACTGTCCGGTGCTAATGCAAACTCAGCTCGCGGGGCTATGCTGGCACCTTCCATATCACGCACGACTAAGGTTGTGGGCCAGCCATTGGTAAACAGCATCAGACTGTTCTGTAGATGCGCTTCAAGACTGACCCCACTTTTTGCAAATAACTGTAATGCTGGCAGTAATGAAGCATAAACATAGGCGCGCCACCAAGAACAGACAAACTCTGCATTGGGTGTTGTGCCATGATCGGCAGCCGCTTCACAGATAAATTCGGCCAGCGGCAATTGCCCTGTTAGCGGGCACTCCTCCACTAAACTGGCAACCACTCGGGTATGACGAGTTTGCGCTGGCGTTAGACCTTGGCGATAAAGTACGGCGAAAGAGGCTTCCAACCCAGTAATCGCCAAACTATGGGCGCCAAGTTCTGGTAGTACAAGTAACCCAGGAATAGCATCACATAGCTGGTGTTGGCATAAGTAATCGCTCGCATCCATTGCTCGCGCTAAATGGCTGGGTGGATTGTTGCGAATAAAATTAGTGATCCGTACATCTAGGCTGAGTTTAATAAACAAACCTAAGTTGGGAGCAAACACGGTACGTACTGACGACGTGGGCCAAACGGTTTCTCCGAGCGGGCCAAGGGATAAGATACTTTCGTCCCGCAGGTATGGCTGTAATTCTGGTTTATCGAGTAAATAGTTAGCTTGCCAAGGATGGCAAGGCAATAAAGTATAGTGCTGGAAAGCTGAGGCTAATAAGGCGTTAGCTGCGGTCACTGCGCTACTGTCTTGGGGGATTTCGCTGCCTTGAAGTGGACGCTCAAGCATCAGGGTAGGGGCAACGGCAAAGTAGTGGAGTTTAAATGCAGCGCCTAATTCCGGGCTGTAGCGCCGCAGATCCGCATCATTAAAACCTTGCATCGCTTTTGATGTGACATGAAATGGATGCCCCAGTAATAGGCCTTGCTCAGCGGCAATAAAGTCGCCAGCAATGGTACCCATATGCACCAGTGAACGACGCGCCTCGGTAAAGTAAGTGCTCTGTGCCAAGCTATTACGAATACTACCCAATAGTTGTTGAGTTGCCGCTGGATGACTAATGGTGGTGAGTGCATCACAGAGCAAGGAGACGAGCTGATCAACATCGGTAATCGAGTTGATGCTGGATCCCTGTTGTAGCTGTATTGGATAGTGATAACTGTGATAACCACTACTGGAGAAATGATTAATGCTGAAGCATAACTGCGTTATGCCGTCAGTCAGGGGAACTCTATAAGCATGATGCTTGTCACCATACTGCGCCAGATCAATTTCTAATTCACGAAAATACGTATTAAGATATTGTTCAGAAAGCTTTTTCTGTAAACTTGTCCAGATCATATTGATGTCACTTTAAATGAAGTTGAAGTAAATAGGGTTGGAAGGATCACGAAACAGCTACCAGCAAAAAACCACAACACCACAGGCCAAAGCACTGAGTTTGCACCAAACTGGTCATACACTAGCGCGACTGAGAGCGGCCCAAGCAGTTGCCCCACAACTTGGCTACTGCGTGCTAAACCTAGCGCCGCACCACGTTGATTAATCGGGCAAATTTTGCTGATCTGTAAAAATAGGGTTTGTGGTAAAGCTGCAAAACAAGCACCTTGGCAAAAACGGGCTAGCATAAATAGCCATAATTGATTTACCCAAGGTATACACAGGAGTGCTAGGCCACAGCCTGCACTGGCTAACATGAAGTTAAACCTTGGATTGCCAGATTGATTACGCTTACCCCAAAAACCGGCAAACAAAAACGTCGCCAACCAAGCTGTGGCGTGAAGTGCACCAATTTGACTGGCAATGTGCTCAGTGCCTGGCCACTGAGCTTGGTAATACAAGGCAAACGCCACCACCAAGGCAAAAGCGGCCGCCTGCACAGCACAACCTGCCGCAAGCCAACCTACCAAGGGCCAAGACCATAAGCGGGCGTTGATCACAGAGGGCTCTGCAGGGGGCTGAGGCTGCACAAGGTCACGGACTATCACAGTGGATATTCCCAGCAAAACCGCACTGCTTATCGCGGAAAATAGTAATAAGGCGTGCATGCTGAGACTGTCTAGCGCATAACCACCCACTAATGGTCCAAATAGACAAGCCAGTGCGATGGCACGCTGTTGTTTAGCCAGTTGCAGCGCTTCGCTCTGATAGCTGGCATGACAGAAGTAGACCGTAAGCACCACAGAAATCCCGGCAAACCCCAGCAATAAACGAGCAACTAAAAAGCTGATAAGACTGGAAGCCAATGCCATGGCGAACAGCGATATCACAAAGAGGCACTGGGTCAGCATCAGCATGGTTTTTTTCTCGAAGCGGTCACAGCCTTTGCCGATCATCGGCGCACTCAAGAGCGCACCGATAGCGGGGGCAGCTATCGCGGCGGCTGACCAAAAGCCTGACAATGGCACATTATTATTTAATTGCTGTAAATAAAGTGGCATCACAGGGATCAGCAGCATCAATGCAAAAGTGACGAGAAACTGTATGCAGAGCAAAGTGTAAAATGTGTTACGCATACAGTTCCTTACTGTGCGCTATCAAGGGATTATCGATACGGTAAAGCGCACTTGGCATACCGGTTGCGCTTTCATTGGCATGGAGTAAGGGGGCAATAATGGCTTTGAATGGCCACTCCTGTGCATGCAATAGGTTGCTTTCTAGTACGGTTCGTTCTTCAGTTGGCAAGGTTTTGGCAACGTTGGCAACGCACTCTCTGAGCTGCTGCCAGAATTGTGTTTCATGGTATTCACCGATACTTTCCAGTGCTTTGGCGATCGGATAGAGGTTAACTTGCACCCCTAGTGTCGTGAAATAAGCCAGTAGGGCTGCTAAATCGGGTAGGACTAAGGTGTTGGGTGTGTGCCAGTTTATTTTATAGTCCGGCACCTCCATGCCTTGATGCTGTAACTGTGTGGGGCAAATTCTTAAGGTGTCGTGATCGCGTAAAATAAAACGCCAACTGCCACTATCGTCTAGCCAAACCTGTAGATTTTGGCCATGACATTCCGGTAATACACCGTACTGCCATAGTGTGAGATGCAGCTGCACAAAACCAGTTAACAGTTGCATCCACAGTGCGGGTAGTGAAAAACCTTGGGCTTTAAGCCATAGCCAGCTCTGCGGATGATTGAGTGCCGCCATGGTAAAGCGTGGTAATTTGGCCAGCCCTGTGGCGGGGAAACTGCGCATTTGTACCGCAAACTCTCCCTGACAAGCGATCAGATTGTGCTCGCTCCCTGTGCTCCACCAAGCGCGCTCATCACACAATTGCAGTAAATCAGCCACTACCGCACTTCGTAATACTAGTGCCTGCAGTAGTTGATATGCGGCATCGCCATTATGTAAGTAACGCGGTGGCATAGTGCGCTTAGCACCTAAGGTGGTTTGACTGGTAGCAAACTTGACGTGTTGCCTGGCCGTAAACTGAAAGCTTCGCAATGAGCTAGTCGTGCTCTGTACAAGTGTTTGAGTATTAAGACAAACGGCAGCTGGCAGTAAGCTGATGATGGGGCGTTCACTTTTCAAGGCGGGTAACGCGAGATAAAGAGTCGCATCTTCTGCGAATAAAGCGCGCATTTTCACTGCGATATCATGTTGCTGTTCACGATTCAGTAGTGCCATTGCCGGCCCTGTGATTTGCTGGGTAAAAATGTGCTCTTTGGGCAACGCCCACCAATCAATCTCTGTACTGCTTTGGCCAAGCAAGGCCTGCAATGAACCTTTAGCGTGGGCAAAAGGATGATTTGGGCGATCAATCTGCATCGCCCTATATTCCATTACAGTTTCAAACGTAGTTTCAGACAAGCTTGCTTGCTCAAGCGAAACCGAACTTAGCGCCGGCAAGTTTGCCAATGCTGTTCGACCTTGCAGTGCTTGGTGCCACAAATTGATGGCTTTCGCCTGAGTGCTTTCGGGCCACCAATGGGCACTCGTCAACACGTTAAGCATGTCGTACAAGGTCACCCGACTGGCATGCTCGCCGCCTTCCACGATGAGGATGACAGACTCATCCTTAATCACCATAGGTAGCAGGCAGGTTGCCCTTGTCGGTTGTCGGACTGATAGCTTTAAAGTGCGCGATGGGTCTAAGGTAATCAACAGTTTTTCACCATCGAGGTGACAAAAATGGCGAAAATTGGCGAAATTTTCTAAATACAATGCAGCAATCAACGAATTGAGTTGAGCAGTTTGCCAATGTTGCATGTCGCGCTCCTTAGGTTAAAACAGTGGTAAGCGAGTACCAATGTCTTTGGCTAGCGCGGCTTGATAGAACCAGCGAGCACAGACAATATCATCAATCGCCATTCCCATAGGGTTCAGCAGAATGATCTCATCGTCATTATCACGTCCGCCAACTTCACCTGTGAGAATGTCGCCAAGTTCGGCGTGGAGTTGCTCACGGCTAAATAAGCCTTCTTCAACCAATTGATTGATGACTTTCTTTTCGCGATTAGATTGGTCCCAATCATCGACAATGACTTTGTCGGCTTTTAAGAACACATCCTTCTCGATATCCATAATGGAAATGTTAGAAACGAAACAACCTGGTTGTAGCCAGGAGAACGGGATATATGGTGCATCCGATACCGTGCAGGTGACCAGCACTTCGGCACATTTGACCGCGGCTTCAGCACTGGCTTGAATGGTAAAGTGAACATTAGGGAAGCGCGTAGCAAATTGGCTGATCAACATATCAGCGGCGGCTGGGTTGAGATCGTACAAGTTCACTATCATTATCTGCGGATATTGTTCTAGCAGCGTTTGCACTTGCATTTGCGCAATGGGGCCGCAGCCGATGATGCTGACTTCTTTAAAGTTTTCTTTAGCTAAATATTTAGTCGCAATACCCGTGATCGCCGCGGTGCGCATGGCGCTGATTAAACTCGCTTCAAGAATCGCCACTGGGTAGTTAGTTTCAGCATCATTTAAGATGATCACTGCACTGGCGCGCGGTAATTGGTGTTTAGTTGGATTATGTTGACGTGAGCCAATCCATTTAATGCCCGCGATGGGATTATCGCCCCCAAGATAGCAAGGCATGGCAATAATGCGGTCAGCTATGTGTGGCGCATCTGGCCAGCGTAAGTAAGGTTTGAGCGGTTGTACAAATTGTCGCTTCGCGTGTAAACGCAATCCCTCTTCAATGGCGCTCATAAATGCATGGCTATGATCGCCGCCAAGCAGTCGAATATCGGATTGACTTAGGTAACGCAGTTCAGTGGTGATGTTCATGGTATTTCCTGAATATACAGCTAAAAAATTAGGCAGTTTTTTCGATTAAGAAGGGTGTTTGGGCTCGCAGGCTTTGCTCATGGTTAGCTTTCACCATGTTGAGCCAATCTTGGTCGTACACTAAGTCGAGGTAGCGATCGCCGCGATCGGCAAATAAGGTCAGTATTGTGCTGTTAGCTGGAATTTGTGGCAGTAATTTTTCAATGGCGGCGACTGCTGAACCACTCGAACCTCCGGCAAAAATGCTTTCAGTCTTGACTAAGCGGTGGCAAGCCATGGCTGATTCGTAATCATCTACGTAAATTACGTCATCGACTTCACTGGCATTGAGCAGTTCAGGCACTCGACTAGCACCAATACCGGGTAATTCACGTGGTGCTGAGTGACCACCGAAAAGCACTGAACCGACAATATCTACGGCGATAACACGCATTTGTGGATACGCTTCTTTTAAGCGGCGAGAAATGCCCATCAAAGTGCCCGAGGTGCTGGCACCTATCACCAGATAGTCAATGGGCGCAGCAACTTGCTGTAAGATTTCCTCGGCTTCACCGTAATAGTGGCTGCGCCAGTTGTCTGGATTGGCATATTGATTGATCCAAACGGCATTGGGTGTAGATAGTAGTAGTTGATTAACAGTGTTTATCCGCGTTAACAGATAGCCGTTATTGCAATCTTTTTCAGTGACTTGAACTACTTTAGCGCCAAAAATTTCGAGCAATTTTAAATTGGTTGGTGAGATCTTAGGATCCACAACGGCAGTAAAGAGTAAACCTAACTGTAAGCAACTCATCGCCAGTGCAATCGCCAGATTACCTGATGAACTCTCGATAATATGGCTGTTGTCGTTGATGGTGCCATTGGCGATCCCTTGCTCCAGCATATAACGAGCGGGGCGATCCTTAACACTGCCACCAGGATTGAGCATTTCGAGCTTGGTGAGTACAGTTTGCGGGTAATCAGCAAATAAGCGCTCAAGTCGCACTATGGGGGTATTGCCAATGCAGGATAAAATACTGGAATGAATAGTTTCAAACATGTTAATTGTCCCTTCCTTGTTGGATTTAGCATAGCCTACAAGGACTGGTAATGATTTTCATTATCATTTACAATGGGTTTACATTGACTTCTTTAATGGAGGTTTAAATTAAAACTTTAAATATAGGCATGGCTATATGCCGGACAAGGATACTGAATTAAGTGGCTAGAACTCCTATAGGTCTGAATTTTATGGATTAGCCTTTCTCGGCCCGAGGGTTAAAATAGCTTTTACTCGATATCAATGCCGATTTGATTGCGCTGCAGGATAGGCTCTCCCCGCATGGAGCAGCGTTTCCTTTGGCTGCTTATGCGTGAGTAAACACAGAGCGAGCAAGTTAAACTATGTGTTAACCATATCCAGTAGCTTATTGACTGTGTTGAGGTTTCTGGCAGTGGCAGGGACCTTTAAGCACTTTTCTATATTGGCAGCCAGCTTAGAGCGACCTATGCCATCGGGGGCGTGTAAGTATAAGACTCTGCCTTCGATGCGATATTCCTCTGTGCTGGTGGCAAGTTCTTTAAGGCGCGCTTCATCAGGGCTTGGCAATTGCTGGCAGAAGTAACAATGCACTGTGTTGCCTGGCTTATCTTGATAAGGATTGTTGGCCGCCGCAGTGCTAAATTCACTCAAACTTAGTTGCATGATATCGGGCGTAAAACCAAAGTGTGTGTGAATAAGCTTGGCAATATCCTGTTCAAGTTGAGCGCCATCGGATTCATGGGATGAATGCGGGCTTTGCAGCAAAATATTGCCCGTCTGAATGTAAGTCTTTATTTGGCAAAAGCCCGCGTCCAAGAGCACTTGGGTCAGGGCCTTCATGGGCACCAGATTATTGCCGCCGACATTGATGCCTCTTAGTAAGATGATATAGGTTTGCATGGCCTTTATGTTCCTTGGTACTTAATACATTAGGCAATAGACTAGCGCATCTATCGCCTAATGAGTATCGGCTAAGGTTAAAAGCTTAGCGCTGATGGAGCAGTTCTGATGCTCATGCTGCGCATTAGAACTGAGCGCTAAATTCCACATAGGCACTGCGGGGGGCACCGGCAAAAAAACCGCCGTTATTTTCAATGCTGGCACGGGTTAGAGTAACGCATTTTTGCCCCAAAGCTTGTTTGCAAGATGTCCAAACAATAACATCCATATTAAAAAGCCAGTTCGGCGTCCTTGCCTCTCGCTCATAAGCACAATCACCAAAGGTGATTATTCACCTTTTGGATTAACGTCGTGGGGAGTTGGTGCAACCTGTGAATGTACTGTTAAGGTTAACATAGGCATTGGACTAGATTTTAAGAGCTAACAGATTGCACGAATGCTAAAAAGGTGAACCATGAGTGTTTGTGAGACGACCGTCCATCCCATGGACGGGATGTTCGAGCATCCAAGGACGGACTTGCTGCGTGTCGTTGAGTAAATGCCATGGCGAGCCTGTATACAGAAATTTCAGTGACAGGTTTCAAGCCTTCAGCAAGTGGCTTTTTCAGACAAGTTCAGTGTAAATTTCTAGCTCACTTCTGTCCAAACTTCGTTTGGATCAAAGTCGCAGGGTTCCACTCCCCCTGCCATATATAAAGAGTGGCCAAGAGGGGAAAACAACAGCATTCCAACAACATCCATGTTTAAGAACCAGCTCGGCATATATGGACCCATCCGGTTTGCAAGGCATTCGATATTAATTTTGAGAAGAGTTCATTGCACCCATATATTCGGCCTATTTATGAGATTACCTCTGGCCCTGATGGATATGTGCTTCTACTTTCCTTATCATCCTTACGGCTTCTTTAGAGCCTATGCCGAAAAAAGGTTTTAAGTAGATCAGTCTGACTGTCTCATCATCAAATCAAGTGTCTAAGCAACTTGGTGGTTGGTAAAAAATTATCGTTAAAACATCAACATCGGCTTTGGATCTTTATACTGCCATCCGATATTCATCCTCTCTTGCTGCAATGACCCATGCTATTCGCGCTAGCTTGTTAGCCACTGCAACGCAAGCTCTGTTAAATCCTCGCCTTTCTGCAAGTGCTATTGCCCAGCGACTAAATCTATCTCCTTTACCATCACTATGGTAAAGGACAGCTCTTGCTCCATGGATAAATAAAGTTCGAAGATAAGCATTGCCGCGTTTACTGATCCCCAGCAAATTATCTTTACCGCCACTGCTGTGCTGTTTTGGCACTAGGCCGCACCATGCAGAAAAATGCCTGCCATTAGTAAAGTCTTTGCCTTCTCCTACTGCGGCATAAAATGCAGTTGCTGTTACAGGACCGATACCTGGTACACTTTCTAAACGCTGACATACATGATTGTTCTTCGTCTCTTGCTGCACCTGATTGTCACAGCGTTTAAGCCGCTCCTCGATACCGTTAAACTCTTCGTACAGTTGATAGAAAATGCTTCTACCTTTGGCGGTTAACTCATTGTCGGCGTTTTCTAGAATATCTGGCAGTTTTGACCTAAAAGACGCTTTTCCTTTTGTGATGACAATCCCGTACTCAGCGAGCATTCCTCTGACCTGATTAACCAGTGCAGTAGACTGCTTGCTAAGCCTTTCTCTCATTCGGTGTAACATCTGAATATCTTGTTGCTCTGCGGGCTTAGGTTGTACAAAGCGCATGTTAGGTCTTTGGGCTGCTTCCGCTATAGCAAGTGCATCGTTATAGTCATTTTTATTTCCCTGCCTGTAGGGAACAACATACTGAGGTGCTATTAATTTGACTTGATGGCCTACTTTCTCAAATTCCCTTGCCCAGTAATTTGCTCCACCACAGGCTTCCATGACGACCAGGCAGGGCTCTATCTGAGCAAGAAAGTGGAGCAAGTCTTTACGCTTTATCATCTTCTTTTTGACTAGTTTTCCCGCTTTGTTTACACCAACAAAATGAAAAACAGACTTTGCGATATCTAAACCAACTGTAGTAATCTTCATGGTGGACCCGTCCTCTTTGTTGATGAGTTTTAGCAACTACATCGTGGCCCATTGCGAGGCCGATTAAAAGTGGATGGGTCCATTCCATTATCCTTGTAATGGTCTAATGAAACTGGAGTGATTTTCAGCTTAAAATACACAAAATCTTATCGGTATTAAACATGACCAGAAAAAGCGCAGTCCATATCAGCCCTCTTCAAAAATTAGAATATGCCAAGCTGATGGTCGAACAGGGTTACACCAACAAGCAAATTGAAGATATGTCAGGTGCCGGTAAATCTGCGGTGTCTAGATGGAAAGTGCAGTATCAAGCTGAATTAGCCGGTGAAACCCCAGAAAATGCCAAAGCATTAACTGAAGACCAACGAAGAATACAGCTTCTAGAAGCCCAACTAAAACAAGCCATGAGGGATAATGATATCTTAAAAAAGGCTGCAGCTTTCTTCATTCGAGACAATCAAAACTTAAAATGATGCGCGAAGTAAAGAAAGCAAACCCCGAGTTTAAAGTGAATGAGTTATGTCGCGCCTTCGAAATAAGTTGCAGTAGTTTCTATTACAAACCAATACCGTTAAGTATTAAGAAACAGTCAGTTATGCAGTTGGTTGAGGAAGTTTTCACTGATTCTTACTCTACTTATGGCAAACGAAGAATACAGGCTGAACTACTTGATTTAGATTGTAGAGTAGGTGTTTACGCTATTTCTACGGTCATGAAAAACTTGGGGCTAAGGGCGATTAGGCCAAAGAAAAAGCATTACTATCCTAACCAAGGTGAGGAGCAAGTTTACGCCCCTAATTTGCTTAGACGACAGTTTAATCCTACGACTTATAATACTCACTGGGTTGGTGATATTACCTATATAAAATCACATCAAGGCTGGAGTTATTTAGCCTGTGTGCTTGATTTAGGAACCAAAGAGATCGTTGGATATGCTTTATCAAGTCAACCCAATGCAGCATTAGCGACAGCGGCCTTAAATAACGCGATACAACGTAAGAGGCCCAATACACAGGCATTGATGTTTCACTCCGACCAGGGCTGTCAGTACTCAGCCAAAGTGTTTAGAGAGCGGCTAAAACACTTAGGTATCGAGCAAAGCATGAGTCGTAGAGGCAATTGCTGGGATAATGCGGTGATGGAACGATTTTTTAGGAGTTTAAAGACTGAAAGATTAAACCATTTAGCATTTATAAATCACAGCGCAGTAGTGAGCGTGGTTGAGCAATATATTCAGTTCTACAATTACAAACGCAGACATTCGGCAATAGATTATAAGACGCCACATCAAAAATATAATGAGTTAAAAAAAGCGGCTTAAAATCTCTCCAGAAAAACTTGACCATTACAGTCAGGAACATCATTGACCCTATCTCTCGTTCATAAGCTAAAAATCGTAGATTTTTATTCGCCCCTGTGCCCTTTGATCCTTAACCATTTCTGATAGGCAGGATGCCTGAATGACATGTAATCCAAGGATGGATGAGAGTGGCCCTGATGGTTTCACGGGATTTTAATCGTCGTATTTCGACTCGGGCATCCTGCTTCGTTCTACCTCCTGCATCCATGCAGTCGTCGGCAACTTCGAGGGTGATGGGTGCAACCTGTGAGAGTATTATTAGGCTTAACATAGGCATGGGACTAGATTTTAAGAGCTAACAGATTGCACGAATGCTAAAAAGGTGAACCATGAGTGTTTGCGAGAAGACCGTCCATCCCATGGACGGGATGTTCGAGCCCTCATGGACGAGTTTACGGCGTGTCGACGAGTGAATACCATGGCAAGCCAGTATGCAGGAATGTCATCAACTGGCTTTTTGAGGCAAGTTCAGTGTAAGTTTTCTAGCTCACTTCTGTCCAAACTTCGTTTGGATCAAAGTCGCAGGGTTCCACTCTGCACTGGCCAAGAGGGGAAAACAACAGCATTCTCCCCTCTTGGAACACCCCTGTGCCGCCCGCGAAGTTGTTGATCCTCATATTCACCTAAAAATACCTAACGGCTCGACAGCACATCCCTGTGCCCAACGCGCCTTAACCATCATCCCTGATGGTTGCACGGTATTTTTAGGTGAATAAATCGGCAACTTCGAGGGGAGTTGATGTACCCTGTGAATGTACTGTTAGTATAAAAATAAGGTGCAAAATAAGGTGCCATATATGGACGCTCCCGGTGAGTCAAGGCAATAATCTGCTCACCGAAGGCTTTTTGGCCTTATTTTTCTGTTCAACTGCTTTACTCCTGCCATTGTTATTGATGCGACTCATTTCCGCTAAAAGCGGTTGTACTGCCATATATACGGGCTATGCACGCATTCGTCTGAATGTGCTGCCCCTAATGAAATCCGTACCACTGCGCCTTAAAATGTGAAACACCCATACGGATTGGGTTACCCCATCCTTGGCCTGTTCGGGCTTACACTGGTTGGACTGAGCCATTTCTTCATCGTTAACAACAACCTTGAGTATTAGGTGCTATCTTGCCGCTCTTATCATCCAGACGGGCTATAAGCCCTTGGCACGACCGAGCTGAGCAAGATAGCGATAACAGGGTTAATTGGCTTCATGGCTTATGCCTTGATAAGCGCCGTATTGCGGCGCATAGGGCACTTGCTTGTGCAATAAAATCCACATCAGCCTAGCGAGTCGATGAGCGGTGGCAACCACAGTTGTGCAGATGCTTTTACGGTTTCTTAATTGGGTTATCCACTGATTTAAATCATCATTTTTCTTACTTGCATGGCTGACTACGGTTCTGGCACCGTGAATAAGTTGTTTGCGTAAGTAGCCGTCGCCGCGTTTGGTGATACAGCGATTAACGCTCTTGTTGCCTGAGGCGAATTGTTTTGGGGCATTACTAATAGAATATCTAATCCGAAACTCACGAATTAGAGCTGAAAATCTAACAAACTTATGAACCTTGAGCATATCTATGTGTCAGCCCAGGGAAATATTAATCCAAAGAATACTGAATATCACTTATGCTCTAGCGCACATTTGTGCAAAAATGAGCCAGTGAATCACTCTGGTTCACGCATACAATCCTGCCATTTTACACTGACTTCGGGCTAACGCGCTTTGGTCAAAACTCGTGTCAGGCCGATCAATTCTGGCACGTTTATGCCCCATTCCTTGTTAGCAAAGTGGCATCTAGCTAACTCCAACATCAAAACATTGACCCAATTTTAGTAATGCTACAGAGCCGGCCTTATCAGTTTTATCCAACCGCAATCATGTGAGCCAATGAGAAAATGTCATACGAGTATCAGCCTGAATGTGGGCTCCAAATGCTGTTAACCAAGGTCAATAATCAGTCTAAAGTGAGCGTAAAACCATGAGAAAGCTAAAACGATATCAAGTGATTAACCATCAAATGGTATAAAAAACCGCTACCGCAAAAAAGCAAATTCCTATAGCATCATTCATACCCATTTACACGGATGTGGCAGCGGCCAAGTCCAACAAGCGATTTATGCCCTGCAAACAGCGCAGCGCATAAATACTAAGACGTTAGCCGAATAAGGAATAAATTTGAGAAACTGGTTAAAAACAATACTCTTCGTATCGGCTTTTTCACCAACGCTGCTTGTACTAGCTGGCGTAAGGTACTATTCAGGTATTGTTGATGCACTTCTGTATCAGCTAATAGTAATTTCTCTTATCGGGATAACTCTTCCGTTTTTGATCTTATCTTGGGTTAAGGGTCAGACAGAATCCCTTAACTTCACGGCCAAAAAAGTTGAATCTGCCGATTATTATCTGTTGGTCTTCCTGGGAAGTTATGCATCGCCAATAATAATGAAAATAGCAGAGATTGACTTCGGCTTGATGTTATTAACAGTGGGTGTGATTTTTTTAGTGGCTTGGGTTGTTTCTAATATTCCATCCCACCCAGTTTTGTACCTCGCAAAATTTAGATTCTATAAAATCGAATCAGAAAGCGGCATGGTTTACACGTTGATAACCAGAAGAGAAATTAGAAGCCCTAAAAACATAACCGTAGTAAAACAAATATCAAACAGCATGCTAATGGAGTAGAACATGACGCTTAGCCTTTTTGCATTAACCAGTGATCCAGCCAAAAGAATTGTTAAATTTAACCTTTCCAATGATGTGCAGGCCGACCTTACGACATACCTAAAAGACCAAGAATCCTCGTTTGACCTTCAGCAAGATGAAATTGTCTTTGATGGAAAATATAAGCCCGATGCAGGTGAAGTTCTTTGTATCGAGAATTATGACGACATTGATAATCTTGAAAGCGCCATAAGAAACCCTACTAGCTTGGATTTAGTTGATCCGAGTGAAGATTTTTTTCATTATATAAAGGCGTTATTTTCTGGGTATATACTGGAAACTGGTGGAGTTAAAGTACTACTTCAAAACTTCGACAGAAGAAAAATTATATCTACGAATGGGTTATCAATTTTTCACTCAGCTAATGTATATAAAAAAATAGAGGGTATTGGTCTTACCATCGACCACAAGCTAACCGCTACGCTAGAAGAAGGTAAATTAAAATTTTTTAGCTTCCATAATACCAGACAGATTTTTGATTTAAGTGAATATTACAAAGAAGCAACCGACGATGATGTGATTGAGTTTTCAAATATGGATTTGATAAAATCCGCAGATAATAGTCAACTCCTAGAAATGTCAGATTCATGGGTTAGGCGAAAGATATCACTCATTCAGCAAAGTGGTATTCTTCAAAATGTACCAATTAATGAAATGAAAGCTGTTGCTACAGAATTTAGCATTCCTTTTATTACCATTACCGAAAACGGCGATGAATTGATCAAAATCCCAGACAATAAGTCTGACCTCAAGAAGTTATTGCGTTTCCTAGATGAAGACTATTACAAATCTCCACTATCTAAAACAAACTTTATTACTAACTCTAAAAGAGTCCTTGGAAACTAAATTCGGCTAACAAGTCAAAGCACGCGGACTTGGTAAAGCTGTCATCAATTTTGTTCCAAAATTGCCGCAAACTTGACCAAGCCGGTGTTTGAGGCGTTACCCATAGAAAATTTAACCTGAAACTCATGAATTAGAATTAATGGTCTAACTCGGAAATGTCCAAAAATGAGCCAGTGAATCACTCTGGCCCAGACTGAATAACGGGCACAATTATCTGCCACTGTATACTTGTTCTGTAGGTTTTCATCACCCGCTCCGAATTTTTCATTGAGCAGGTATTTTCAAGCAACCTAAATATCAATGCTAGGTGTGGTTCGCTAGGCGGATTGTCTACTGAATACTATCTCCGTCAAATTTTCTTTGCAGCGTTATTCTCTGCATTTATTTTATACGTTGTAGCTCAGGGGGAAGGGCCAAGGCCAGATCGTGAACGTTATTTGAGCGATTTAAGAAGAATATTGACCTGATCACGTGCTTGTGATCTTATACTCCTTTTTCAGGAGTCAGCTCATGTATATCGAATCATTCAAGCAGCATTTTAGTGCCATTGACGACCATCGCCAAAGTGCAAAAGTTACCTATCCCCTGTTCGATGTACTGTTCGGTTCGCTGTGCGCTGTTATTGCGAGTTCCAATGGCTGGTTCGAGATCCGAGAATACATTCTTGGTCACCATTCTTGGTTCAAAAAACAAAAAATGTTCATCGATGGGATCCCTGCTGACGATACCATTGCCAGGATAGTTTCTATGATTGATCCTGATAGCTTTAATGCCTGTTTTCTTGCATGGATGAAGTCAGTTCACCAGCTGACTAATGGAGAAGTCATTGCGATTGATGGAAAGACGCTACGTGGTTCATATAATCGTGATGATCGAAGCAGCACTATCCACATGATAAGTGCCTATGCTTCAGCGAATAAGCTGGTACTGGGTCAATTAAAAGCAGAGCAAAAAAGTAATGAAATCACAGCCATTCCAACCCTATTAAAAATGCTAGACCTGCGCGGAGCGCTAGTGACAATCGATGCTATGGGCTGTCAAACGGCTATTGCTACAACGATTATCGACAAAGGTGGTGACTACCTACTGGCGGTAAAAAACAATCAAGGCAACTTAGCTAAAGCGGTAAATAAAGCCTTTAGTCCGCATCGTTCAGCTGGCTTAAGTGATGACCATGTCAATATAGAAAAAAGCCATGGTCGTATTGAAAACCGAACCTGCTATGTGCTGAGTTCTGCTGCACTTGACGGTGATTTTACACATTGGGAAGCACTCAAATCCATCGTTATGGTTGAAAGCTTTAGGGCTGTTAAAGGTAAGACGGCGAGCCTTGAATATCGTTACTATATCAGTTCGAAAGTGTTATCAGCAGAGCAAGCCTTAAGTGCGACTCGCGAACATTGGGGGATCGAGTCAATGCACTGGGTCTTGGATGTCAGCATGAACGAAGATGAATGCCAGATCTACAAAAATAACGGCGCTGAAAATCTCGCTTACTTAAGGCACATGTCGCTAAACATGCTGCAAAAAGAACCGACAAAGCTCAGTATTGTTGGTAAACGAAAGCGTTGTTTAATGAATCCAGCATTTCTGGAGAAGGTGTTAATCGCTGGATTATGCGCACCGACTAAATAATGAACACTCATGCGGTTGCCCAGGGGGAAGGGCCTATCCAGTATGGGTTTATTGGTTTGCTAATAGCTAATACTTTACTCTATCCATACTCAAGATTCGTGTATGAAAATGTGGTTGGCTTCATACTCGGAAGGCAGGTGTTTTTTGTAAACGCCATTTTTATGCTAGTTGTTAAATTGTTTACAATGGCACTTTGCTGGTGCTTGGCAATATTTATTGCTCCTATAGGCTTGTTGTACCTATATTTCCGCAACAGTAAATGACCCTGATAGAGTGTAAACTCGTGGTGTAGTTGACATTAAATTTGGCCACTTGATAAGGAATGGTATGATCCCATTTATTATCAATATCAGCCCTAAATTGTGCCAGTGAATCACTCTGGCTCAGACTGATTCACGCCATCCGCTAAAACCCGCCCTATCGCCCCGTTTGCAGCTGTTCTGGGGCGATTTTTTCCCTTAAGATGAATCAGATCTCTAGAGAATTGATTCATGTCCCTGTTATGCCGATTCCGACTGGTGATATCGAGTGTTGGTTAGTTTGCAACCAAACGAAGCATTACTATTAGAATAGCTAATCCGAATCTGGCTAATAAGAGTGAATTATCTAACAATGTTTTGTCCAAAAGTGTGTCAGTAAGATGTCCAAACTTCGTTTGGATTTACGTCGTGGGTCTTCAACCCACACCCGACCAAGGGGGAAAGATCAACAGCAATCCCTCCCCCTTGGAGCTCCCTCCGTGCCGCCCCGACGAAGTTGTTATTCCTTATATTCGCGTAAAAATGCCTAACGGCTCGACAGCACTTCCCTGTGCTAACGCGCCTTAACCATCATCCTTGATGGTTACACGGTATTTTTACGTGAATATTTCGGCAACTTCGAGGGGGAGTTTGGTGCAACCTGTGAGTAGGGTGTTAATTCAAGGCTTGGTATTTTTCAGCCCTTGAGAGCTGAAGGGCAACACTGAGGTTGAAAAGGCGAACCATGGCAATTTGCGAGACGACCGTCTATCCCATGGACGGGATGTTCGAGCATCCAAGGACGGACTTGCTGCGTGTCGTTGAGTAAATGCCATGGCGAGCCTGTATGGCAGAGTTTATGTAAAATAGTTTATGTCCAAAAGTGCGTTAGAAAGTGATCAAACTTTTTATAAGAAAATGACATTCGTGCTCAGATAAACCATCAAACTAAATTATGGTCATACAAGGGGTTACAGGTGTCGCTGTTTCTTGGCGTGCAGTTATTGGGGGGCCGTTAATAAGTGACTGTTCGGCAATTTAAGGCTCAAATACAGTGTGTATTAGCGCTCATCTAACGCTTATTTAGCGCTCATTTCTTGGTGGTTCGAAGATGGTCTGACTGAGATCGCTGTGAAGCACGCTTATCTGTTTGGGGGCGCCGTTTTCGGCCAAGGTTAATATGCCTAAACCGCTGCGATTAACGAGGCGCTGGCTGCTATGGCCGTTGGGGCGGCGGCCACGAATGAGCATGCGTTTACGCTTAGTGAACCAGTTGAGTGGTGAAAAATGACCATAAAGCCAGCCATTGAGTTTATCAAACCAGGGTAACAACTTTTCGGGAAACTGATTCTTAATGCCGCTGCAGGTGATTTGGTAAATATGCGGGCTGCCGTGGCGAAAGCGAATGCGAATATCGTAGCTAAATGAGTAGTGCACATCCCCAGATAAGATCACAAATTGCTGCGGTGTCTTGCGGTGCATAAAGATGCTCAGCAGTGCATTGGCGGCCCCAGGGTGCGCCATCCAATTTTCCGCATCCACTAACAGCGAGCCGCCGATTAAGGTGGCTGTGCGCTGAATCGCTTCAATAAACTTAACCCCAAAGATGGGGGCGGGGGAGACGATAATCACCTTGTCTTGGTCGATAAGCTCTTGCTGTAAATCCATCAAGGCTTCCCAGTCCATCAAGCCTGAAGGTTTGGCTAAGTTGGATTCGCTGCGCCAACGGCGGGTGCGGGTATCGAGCACCACGACTTTAGGGGAGGTGGCTAGGCTGTAATGCCAATGCTCAAATTTGAGCAAGGCTTGAATAAGCACATCTTGTGGCCCAACTGTCTCATCTGCTTTCTCAGCAGCAGTCTCACCTGCTGTCTTAACTGCAGTCTTACCAGGGGTATTCTCACTCGCAACCTCAGCAGCATTCTGATCTGTGCACGCTGCATCGATTGAATGGCTGTTAGTGTTGATTGTCAGCGTGTTAGCTTGGCTAAACAGCTTATGTATCAAGGGCAGCAGTTCAAGCTTGAACTTGTCTGGGTTATTGCCAAGGCCTTGAAACAGGGTGTAGCCAATTAGGGCATTGCCTATGATGCGCTTGGAGAAGGCATGGCCATAGGCGGCCTCTTCCCAACGGGCGGTGAGGTTCCAGTCATCGGTCACATCATGATCGTCAAACATCATATACGTCGGCAGATGGGCCAGTAAACGCCTCACTTGACCGAGTCCCTCTACAAATACCATCAAGTACTGATATTGCTTATTCCAGCGCTGGCTAGCTAACTTGTTAAGCTCAGTGGCATGCTGCGGAATATCGACACATTGCCACAAGCTGGGCGACCAGGTCAGCAGGTAGAGGGCGATGACTTCAGCAAGACTGAGTAAGTGGTTTTCCGCCATGGAGGAGGTAAAAATTGGGTGGTTGCGATACCAACGCCACAAGGCGGTTTTAGCGGGATATTGAGTGTGCGGCAATAACTTATTATGGCGCTGATACATGGAGCCTGGGTTGTAATCTAACGCCTCACTGTCGGCTATTTTCGCTCCTTCGAAGCACTCTTGTTTTAGTCCCAGTAGGGTGATGACTTGGCCTATGGCAAAGAGCATGGGGCCTGAGACATCATCCACATAGACTTGATCGCCACTTAACATGAGTAGGCTTGGTCTGGCTTCAAGGCTTAAGTCTTGACTCAGGCGGGTGTCGGCAGCTTTTAGCGCATCATCGCTGTGATGGTGGGGGTTACGGCAAGAGCCATGAAGCATGTCAACTATGTCTGGCTTGATATAAAATACCGGCCCGTTTGCCGAGTTAGCTAACGCTTTAGTTGATTGCGCTTTGTTGACTGTGTCTGTGCCGTCTACTTCTGTGCCATCTGCGTTGGCAGGCTCAGTGGTGGGGGGGATTTGGGCAGCATAGGTTAACTCGCTAATAGAGGCGAACACGTCTGAATGACCATTAGCGCTTAAATGATAGCTAATCCCTTGATTGCTCGGGAGCAAGTCTGTTTGCGTTAGGTGCAGCAAGTAGTAAAACGCTTTATCGCCTAAGGCAAATTCTTGTAAATGCTCAGAGGTTAATGAATGCTGCTTGGCTGCCAGGGTGAGCTTAAGCTCAGTCAAAGGCTCACGGCTTACCCAGCACAAGGTGAAATTATCATTATCACAGTGGCGCAGAAAAGGGCCGGCTAAGATCAAAGGTAAGTCAGCTGTCATAGGATCGCTTATAAGCACTCAGGTTTTGGGTGTAATGTAAGTTTCTAGCGTTTAAGGTTAATTACCTATGGCCTTGGCTTAAGTTACAATAAATGATAAGGGTAAACATCTCATCTAGGTTTGCCAAGCCATAATTATTTCAAGCTGTGAACCATCAGTTGTCGTGGGTTAGGCCGACACTTAGGCTTAACGTGAAAACGCGGGGGGGAGCCACGTCAGCTTATATGCTGATGTGGCGGTTAATGTGTGATTTTGATAGCGGAACAGCAAACCTAGGCTTGCTGTTTTTTTGGGGACTGCTAGGGTGAGGCGTGAAAATGTATCCATAGCTATTTTAGTAATAGATCTTCAAGCATATATGAACAATGAAGGAAGCCAGTATTTTGTCTAAGCGTGAAGCTTCAGCGGTGAAAATGTTAAGCCGAGGGCTAGGCTCAGCGGATCAACTCGCCTTGCTCAGAGCCTTAGGTTGGTTGCTGCAACTATTACTGACCTTAGTGGGCGAGCAAGCCTTTGGCTTAAGCCTGCAATTAACCCCGTTAACTTGGGTGCTTGGCTTAGCGTTTGGCTATTTGCTGGTAACGCTTTGGTATCGCAAAGGGTTATTTTTACACGAGACAGGGCTGTTTTCAGTATTACTGATAGACACCTTATTGTGGACGGCTTGGCTGTATTTTTCGGGCGGCGCCACTAACGCTTTTATTTCATTGCTGCTATTACCTATCGCCCTGGCGGCTGTGACCTTGCCCTTGTGGGCGGCGTGGAGCCTGACGGCATTATCGACCTTAGCCTATAGTTTGATGATTTTTTTTGTGCCAAGTTTTGATACTGGAGGCGCGCCGAGCACAAGTGAACATGCCGCCATGGGGCATGAGATGATGGCACACATGGCCCATGGCACCATGGACATGGGCTCTCATTATGTAGGCATGTGGCTTAATTTTGTGGTGTCGGCACTGGCATTAACCACCAGCGTCGCCTTGATAGCAAGGCGGATGCGCAAACAAGATGCCGAGCTTGCCTATCACAGGGAAGCGCAGTTGACTCAAGAGCAGCTGCTCGCTTTAGGCACTGCCTCGGCGCAGATGGCCCACCAATTAGCAACGCCGCTTTCAAGCTTACGGCTATTGCTGGATGAAGCTAAAGAAAGCCCCCAAGCGCTGGCTTATCAAACTCAGACGGCTGAAGAAATGGATCTTGCCCTTGGGCGCTGTGAGCACACGCTTAAAGAATTACGCTTAGCCACAGAAAACATACGCTCTCAGCATATGGCCAAGCAGAACTTGGCTGACTTAATTAACGCCTTGCAGCACAGTTGTTTGCTGTTTATGCCGCAGGCGAAAATCAGCTGGCCTGATACTTTGTCCTCAGGGTTAGCTGCAATCGAGCTCAATACCGATCCCAGTGTGGTGCCGGCTTTGATGGCCCTCATAGACAATGGCCTCAGGGCGAGCATGGACAATATTCAACAGCCAAAAGTGAGCATCACTGTGGCGTTACAGGCTGCGGGGCAAGGCATAGGTTTGCGTATTCGCGACTTTGGCCAAGGCATAGCGCCGGCACTCTTGGCGCAACTGGGCAACCGCTTAGTGCAAAGCCCTAAGGGTTTGGGGGCCGCGTTATTACTTAGTCATGCAAGCATAGAGCGTTTGGGCGGGCAATTGATTTTGGCTCAGCATCCACAGGGCGGCACGGTCGCCGAAGTGCGTTTGCCCACAGTAAATAGCGAAACAGGAACAAAAAGGACAGCATGAAAAGGTTACTCATTATTGAAGACGATCAAGGGCTTGCTGCCATCCTGAGCCGCCGTATGGCGCGCCATGGGTTTGAATGTCAGCTGAGTCATGATGCCAGTGACGCCCTATTAACCGCGCGCCATTTTCAGCCGAGCCATATCTTATTGGACATGAAGCTTGCAAAAGATAACGGTTTAAATCTCATTGTGCCACTGCGCAATCTGCTGCCCAAGACCATGATGGTGCTACTGACAGGCTATGCCAGTATAGCGACAGCCGTAGAGGCCATGCGTCTTGGGGCAAATAATTACCTTGCCAAACCTGTGGACACCCATACTTTACTTGCGGCACTGGACGTCAACAAGGATGCTATGCAAGGAGAGACTAAGTCAGATGAGCAGGATGACTTACCGCTAAATCCTAAGCGTTTGGAGTGGGAGCATATTCAGCAAGTGCTGAGCGCTAATCAAGGCAATGTCTCAGAAACCGCCAGACAGCTTGGGATGCACAGACGCACCTTGCAGCGCAAGTTACTGAAAAAACCTGTGTCTAGTCTATCCAATTGATTTATAAGCTTGATATAAGTATGCTTTGGTTAAAAATTAGCTTGGAATAGCCACCATGACCACAGCGTACCTGACAAGCATAAATGCCACAGATAAAAACAAAGTACTACAACTCATGGAGGCGAGCCTTCAAGCTTATCAGGCCTTTAATACTCAAGACCCTATGGATTGTCAGCTTGATGGGTTAATCCCCCCACAAGGGTTTGAATATGTCGATTATTGGACGGGTGTGGATGCCATTTTTAATCGAGATAAGACCTTAGAGTGTTATGGGGTGGTGTTTCGCACACTCAAGGCGCCCTTTAAGTATATCTTTGCATTTAGGGGCACGGCCTCTTTCTTGGATGTGCTTGACGATTTAGGGACGGAGAAAAGATTATTTGTGCCCTTTGATGTGACTCAAGCTGTACCGGCCCAGGTTCAGGTGGAGTCAGGGTTCTTCGACGTCTATAGTGACAGTAAAAGCGACAGCCAAGCGCCAACCCCCTCAATGCAGCAGCAAGTCTTTAGTTTACTTGATAAATATAACGCATCGGATAAACCCATAGCAGAATTGTTAATCACGGGTCACAGCCTAGGATCAGCGTTAAGTGAGCTGTTCACCTTAGATGTGGCAGTGTCTCGGCCTAAGATTATGGCATCGAACATTAACTTTGCTTGTCCAAGAGTGGGCAACAGTGATTTTGTGCAGTTTTATATGCAGCAAGGGGCGCAGCAAGACCCCAGTCGCCAAACCCTTAGGGTGCAAAATACCTATGACAAGGTTCCCTGTGTTCCGCCCACATTGATGGGGTATCAGCATATTCCCCACGCTCTCCTTATTGCCTTCCATAAAGACAGCTTATTGGGTAAGTTCGATTTTTTAGACAGCCATGCCTCTGCCAATTACAGCGCCGTGTTAATTGCGGCGGCAAAAAACCAGCAAGGTGTGTGTGTTGATGAGCGTTTGCCTGTAGGGGCGACAGACTTTATTAGCTCACAGGCCCCAAATCCGAACACCATAGGCTTGTTGTGACCGTATTAATTTCCGCTCAATGACTCGGTAATTACGTATTAATTAACGCATAAAAAAAGTCGGCACTAGTGCCGACTTTTTTATGCTAAAAGCGCGAATTAAATCATCTTAAGGTAATCGAGGATAGCCTCGCATTCCTTGTCAGTAAACTTTTCACCAATTACGCCTGTTGACTGTTTATTGTGGGGCAAGGCGGGATTAAATTCGTCGCTAAAACTGTGGCCTTGATTGCTATTACCCCCAAGGGAAGTATCGAGAATAAAGTAGCCTTCATCCGTGTATAGCTTGCCAGTAGCTAAGGTTTGCTTAGCGATGTTTTGCAGCTTGGGCGCTTGATAGAGACCTAGGTTGTCCGCATCGAATCGTATGTCACCTAAGAGCACAAATTTGGGCCTTTGCTGCTGGGTGTTACAGATAAGATCCTTAATGGTCGCCACCGAGCCATTATGCAAATAAGGGGCGGTTGCCCAAACCCCATTTAAGGGTCTGGCTTTATAACCTTGACCTGCCTGCAAGCAGTTAGGTCGACCGCCGGATAACTTTTCGATTAGTTTGGGATCTGAAATAACGTTTTCCTTGTACCAGGCCAAGATGGTTTGCTCAACGGTTGAGCCAAGGGCGAGGGCAAAATTAGCATCACCGCCATCGCTCATTTTAATGCCATTAATTAGGTCGACGTTTTGTGGGTTTTCACTTTCAAACAATTGGTTGTTAAGCACTTGCTGCGTATCTAAACTGCAGAGTACGGCATCCAATCCTAAGCCTGACGTTTGCCTATCGGTGCGGCCTTGCTCCTTTCCTGAGGTGTCTATTAAACGTGTCTTCAATATATTGCCTTGGGCGGGATCTGTGCCTATGTCTTGCTGAGGTATTATCACTAAGTCGAGCACTTTCTCTTCGGTTTGCAGCCGTTGGCCATCTTGGCGGTATTCGATGGGTGTTAAATGTGCCAATAGGGCCGGATCTGAAATCACAGGTAAGTGGCATCCTTGGCAGCGCTGCTGATACAAGTCCTTGCCAAATTTATAATTTTCATCACTTTCGCTAATGGGCTCAAAGGGCCAAGCAGGGGCGGTGAGGCCTTGATTAAACGCCTCGCCTTTCAAGAAATTTTCAATCCACACCATATTTTCAATGGGCACAGAAGATTGGAATCGACCCTCGTCTTTAGGGGAGAGCATGTCTACTTGGGCACTCACACCTATGGACTCGCCGACGTTACGCACCAATGGCTGCATAATAGAGGCATCGTATTGCACCCATTTAAACCAAGATGAGGTCCAGATAAAGGGATAGTTAACCGGTGCATCTATGGGCTGATAGTTTTCTCTGCGATCAAGGTTTGTGGCGAAGACTTGATTGCCGATACGGTTTAATGCATCGAGGCGGCCATAGCCTTCCTGTACCTTAACGAACTCAAGAGTTATCCGCGGCGCTTAAAGATATAGAAAGCCAACGATTGCAAATGTATGAGTTAGCCATGAAGGATCAGCTCACCAAACTCTATAACCGTCATTATTTATTTGCCTAATTGCGATCAGCATGATGCCTTTGGCAAAGCCGAGCAACTGCGCCAACAGATTGAGCAACTTAACCCTCAGGGGATTCATACCACCGCAAGCTTTGGCATCAGCGATCTGACCTCCATGCCTGATGATGCGTGCTTTGATACTTTACTTAAAATTACCGATTACGCCTTGTATCGTGCTAAAAATGAAGGTCGAAATCGGGTGTTCACCATTTCTATGGCCCAGAGTTAAGCCTTGAGGATAGCCAAATTGTGACATGCAGAGAAAGAACTGAGGCGAGTGAAAACTCGCCTCAGTTTCTCCTCCTTGGAGTGTCGTTACAAGCGCGGTGGGAGTTAGTGACAGTCCATTAAAACTTGCCTATCACTTTTACAGCGTCTGTAGCATCACTACTATCGACATAACCTATGATGCTTGGATTCGCTGCCACTAACTCCAGCATTTCGGCGACACTGCCCACTTCTTTGGGTGGCGTGCCTTTACCAGTAAACACTTTTTGAGCCCAATAAGACTTAATTTGAGTCGATGTTTTATTCAGCACCTTGCTATCAAATGCCTCTCTGGCTGGCACTGAGTTATCCAAATTTAATGGTAGCACGGCAGCACCACTTGGGAAGGTTCTTGATTTTCCCAAATAGATGTTTTCAATTTCTTTTCTATCGAATGTATCCCCATTGCTTGGGTGCGCAATCACCACAACTTCGGCAAAAATCGGCAGGGATAGTAAGCTTAATACCAGAGTTAATATTATCTTGTTCATATGCCTCTCCTAGAAAACAACATCGACACCGACACTGATGGCTGTAGCATCACCAGCAACTTTAAGTCCTGGTCCACCCTTATCTTTTACGTCGTCATATTGAATTTTAAATGCTGCAGAAGGATGAAAGTCCCAGCGAATACCTACAGATGTTGTATTGTGTACTTCGCCATCTTCTCCATCATCAAAATTTGAATAGGAAATATAGGGCATGACCGAATCTATACGGTAGCCGAAGGTGATGAGATAAGTGTCTAAGTTGGTGTTATCTAGCACCAAGCGATTGATTTCAGATAAAATTAGATAGTTGTCATATTCAACATTAGCCGCTAAGCCATAAAATTTACCTGTACGCTCTGTGCTGCCATTCCATTCTTGCTGCACCCCACCAATATAACGTTCATTGGTGTATTGCATATGCGTGAGGCGAAGTTCGAACCAATCTTTATTTAACTCAACCACAATACCTTTGATGTCTTTCCAAATTTCTCGGGTATTTTCGAGGAAGAAAAATTCAGATAATAGCTTATTGGGCTCACTGTCTTCACTGCCAAAATAGACCTGGCCAGAGACTGTCCAATCACCCACGACATAGTTATACAAGCCACTGACGCCAGTGTAGTTAAAGATTTGCCAAGTGTAATTATCTGCTGGTGGTCTTATCCAAACATAGGCATAGCCGACGTCGAAAAAGTCGCTGTAATAATAGAGAGGTAAGCGTTTTTTACCTGCTTGCACTGTCCAGTTATCGTTTAGCTCATAGGATAAATAAGCCCATTCAAAGCTAGCTGAATAATCGTTAGCGCCACGGGAGACGACTTGAGCCGTGGCTCTTAATCCATCCATCAGATCGGCTGAGAACTGCAACCCGAATAAGGTATCAGGATCAAAGGTAATTTCTTCTTCGTACTTGCCAACTAGCGGGTAGTCAGCTAAAAATGTGGGCCCTAAATCAAATTCAGCAACACCCGTGCCGTCCAAGACTTGACCTCCTACGACAGAGGCAAACCCTGAAACATTCACTTCGGCATAAGCAGTTGTACTGAGTAAGATTGAGCAAATACCTAGCGCTATCTTATTTTTCATAGAAAACCTTTCAAGTGGTTTATATTCAAGCTAAAGACTAGAACAGCTTTTTATAACTGCAATTTTAATTGAAGTTTTTATTAATATTTTTTTGAACTTTAGACAGAAAATGTTGTCGGAGGGTGGCGGAAAAGTGTTTTACTTAGTGTTAGGTCATTGAATTATAGGTCATTAACTCTTGGTGGTATATTATCCAATGCCGCTTGAATTAAAGTTCAACAATAGGAAGTTAATATGAAGGTTAATGTGAAACGGGCTTTCATTGCCGAAATGGATAGCGCTCAACAATTGTACGAGCAAGGTCAATTTACTAAGGCCTTTTTCCATCTTGAGCGGGCCCATATTCTGGGGCAGGCTTATGTGATTCCGCATACCCAATCCCATTGGTGGATGCTAAAAGTGGGCCTAAAAACTCATGATGCCAGAGAAGTGTTAGGTCAAATTCCCCGTATGTTAGCCTCAGTAATTTTTTCTCGCATTTGGGTGCCTGTGGGTAATACCGGTGGCGCCAAGGTCAGTCCCTTCGAACCTATGGCTATCCCAGAAGATTTAAAAGCTATTTTACAGAAATAGCTTTCATTGCTTTAGGCTTCCATGCTTTTGTGTTTTGATTTAGATTTTGATTTAGATTTTAGTCAAAGCCCTAGAAGCGATAACCTATGTCTAGGCTCAATGAGCGCCCTGGGGCTGCAACTCGTCCAGCGGGAGAGACATCTAAACCTCTAAAGTAATAGTCATTATCAAACAGGTTGTTAACGGATAAACCGACCTTAAGGCCTTTATTGTCTTGTTTAAAAAACTCGGTACTTATGTTGAAGTTAATCACAGTATAAGCGGGGACTTCGCCTTCAGTGCCTGAGACACTTTCGGTGACAGTGTTGGCTAAATCGGCGAAGGATTGACTGTAATAGTAGGCCATTAAGCCTAAATCTATATCATCAATACTGTAGAGCGCACTGGCCGATAGCTGATGCTTGGAGACTGAAGGCAGTTCATTACCCGCATACTCTCCATCAAGCTGCTCGGTATCCAAATAGTTATACGCACCGCTTAAGGTTAGCTCAGGTAAAGACAGGGGGGAATAAGTGCCTTCTAACTCAATACCTTGGTTTTTGGTTTGCCCAATATTGACGAACATGCTGATATTTCTGTCGTATTCGGCTTTGTTTTTAAAGTCGATGCGGTACGCTGCTAGGTTAATATTGCTGCGCTCTGTGGGAGTAAAACGAATGCCGGCTTCATAGTTCCACGAGAGTTCAGACTCAAGGGTCTGGCCTTTAGGCCAAAGCTGTGAGATCTGCGGCGTTCTGAGTGAGCGCTGAGCATTGGCATAAGCAAACCAAGCGTCAGTAAACTCATAGCCTAAAGTGATGCCGGGAAGCAGCTCAGTAACATGGTTATCTTGGCTATAATCTTGACCTAGGTTGGTAAAGGTCATGCGTACGTCTTCGTATCTCAGCCCTGGGGTAACAGACAAGCTGTCATCCAAGAAGCCGATTTTGTTACTGATAAAATAGGCCATGGCATCTGTGTCCATCTGCCAGTCACGGGGGCGCACTGCGGCTTGGGTCGATTTTTCTATGTGGTTGAGTTGATAGGTAATATCTTCGTTAACGTAACGGGCTCCCGCGATAATATGTTGGCTCACGTCACCATCAATAAATAGGCTCATTTTGGGCTCTATGCCGACCACAGTGAAGTCACGGGGGGAATTGCGCAAGTGAGTGGCTTCTTGGGTGGTGTCGCTCCAGCTGCTGCCTAAATTACCGTCGGTGTCTTTGTTTTTATCGTAAAAATCCCATTGAAAATTACGTGAGCTCTTATTGCCAAAGGCCGTTAAGTCGAACTCACCGTAGTCTATGGTGTCTGAGCCCGCGAGCACATGGCTGTATTTCATCGATAGGCGTTTAGTGTCGGCCTTAAACTCATCATTGGGACGCAGGGATTGTTGGCTGTCTGCTTCATAGGCTGCGGTGTGCAGCGCGCCTGGCAACTCAGAGAAAGCATCATAATATTGCAAACTGGTATCTAGGCTATTGCGCTCATCGATATTCCAGACGGTTTTTAACAGCAGATTTTTGATGTCTGTGTCTGAGTGCTCACGAAAAGACTCGCCTTTAGTGATATTGCCATCTAAGCGCAGGGCGAAATCATCATTCACCGCGCCGCCTGTGCTGATATTGGTATCAAACAGGGTTTGGCCTTCACCAAAGAAGGTCATGCGTTCATGCAAATGGGTTTCCCAATCATCAGGGATAGGCTTTGAAATCAGGTTAATCACGCCGCCGACATTATTCGGGCCATATTGCACCGATGCGCCGCCGCGAGCCACGTCAATCCTATCTATCATAAAGAGGGTTGCAGGAAATAAAGATTGGCCCGTGTGCCCATAAGGGGCGAGTGTCATGGGGATACCGTCCAACAGCACTTGAGCATAACCACTGCGACTACTGTCTAATCCTCGCACCGAAATATTCGGCAAAATGCCGGTGCCGGTTTCATCTTTAATTTTAAGGCCGGGTACTTGTTGCAATGCGCTATCTATGGAGTGTACGCCGGTGCGCTCTATTTGATCTGAGGTGATGATGGAGCGGTTACCTGTGTAGGTTTTTAAGTCGGCAACTTCTGAGTTACCCAATACGCTACCGCTAACCACTATCACTTCGGGTGTCGATTCTATTTTCTTCGCTTCTGCAGCCACAACTGTGGCGGTAAAACTCATGGTAATGGCCATGGCGACGCTGGTTAGTCTGAAGCGATTTTTTGAGTTTAACATATGTAATTCCTAGGTTTATTGACTCTGTTTTAATACTTGAAGAGTAATAAGTCTTAAAGCGAAAGGAATATACTATACGGTAATGAGAATTGTTAGCGTTTATGGGTGGGTGGCATTGAATTAATTTAATGTTATGTCCAATGTTAAATTCTTAATAGTTAAAAAGTCGCTAGGAAGCAGTATTAGTCACAGCGCTAGTTGTGACTTAACTTTTTTATCACAAAGGTAAATTTACGGTAAGGATAGCATTAAGGGGATTATTTACGATAGCGGGCTGGTGAGTCACCGGTTTGCTGCTTAAACATGTGAATGAAGGCCGAAGGTGAAGCGTACCCTAGGCTGTCGGCGATATGATTGATGCTATGACCTTGAGCAAGCAAGCTTAATGACAATTGCAGATTGAGACGTTGACGCCAATGGCGATAGCTTAAGCCTGTTTCGGCCTTTATTAAGCGGGATAGGGTGCGTGATGATGCCCCCAGACGCTGGCCCCAAGTGGCAATGTTGTCCTGATTGGCGGGGTTGTTTTGCAGTTCACCAAAGAGCTGCATTAGTTTGGGGTGGCTGGAATAGGGCAAATGAAAGGGGGCATTTTTCGCCTCACTGAGCCAGTCTCTGATTAATCTTAGCAACCTTCCTCGAGGGCCCTGCCAATCAAAGTCGCTGGGTATAAGGCGCGCTTCTTGTATTAAGGCGTGTAAAAACGGCGCCACATTGAGTACGCAAGATTGCTCGGGCAAGGCTTGGCATTGGGACTCGTCAAGGTAGAAACTGGTTAACCTCACCTCAGTAATGGCAGTCACGCTGTGGCTGATGTTGGAATTCACCCACACCCCTTGTTCCGGCGTGACTAAATATCTGGCGGCGGGCGTGTTGACTGCGAGCACCCCTTGGCTGGCATAGACGAACTGGCCCCAAAGATGGCTATGGGACATGACATGGCAATGGGCTTGCAGCTGCCGATTAACGACAGTGATGGGCTGTAATAACGGCCGAGTCGATTCCATGGAAGGAGCGATTGAAGCAAGTTTTGGCATAAAGTCGATATTTTGTGGCAATTGGTCGATATTAAGACGCGCTAAAGTTCAGTTAGGATAATGCCTATCATTAACAAGCACGTCTATAGGACAGAGTGTAATTATGGAATGGTTAGGAATTTATCTTATATTGGGCGGCGCAGTGGGCGTTATGGCTGGGCTCTTTGGCATTGGCGGTGGCGGAGTCTTAGTCCCGGCCTTTGTGAGCATTTTTCTAGCCCAAGGTATGCAAAGTCATTTAGTGATGCATTATGCCATCGCCACTTCAATGGCCTGTATCTTGGTGACCTCTTTTGCCAGCATGCGAGCACATAATGCCAAAGGCACAGTGCAGTGGCCGATAGTTAACTCTATGGCCCCTTGGATAATACTGGGCACCTTTGCAGCAACCTTTATTGCAACCGCGCTAAGTACCCAAGTGTTGGCTGGTATTTTCTCTGTGTTTATGCTGAGTGTGGCTATCAAGATGTTAAGGCAAACGAGTTCAGGGCAAGTTCACGACAGTAAAAGACTCACCCCAAGCAGTATGGGGCTAGCTGGGCTAGGCATAGGCGCGATTTCGGCCTTAGTGTCTATCGGTGGCGGTTCCTTAACTGTGCCTTACTTGAGCAATAGAGGCATAAACATTAAGCATGCCATCGGCACTTCGGCGGCCATAGGCTTACCCATAGCCATAGCGGCGAGCCTAGGCTACTGGGTTAATGGGCTGACATCTGCTGAGGCAGCACAAGAAATGGGTATTTATGACATAGGCGCTCAAACCCGCGCTGTAATGGGAGATGGCTGGTGGCAAGTGGCGGCTCAGAGCCTTGATATGAGTTTAGGTTTTATTTCGGTTCCGGCGGCGGTTTGTGTGGCATTTGGCAGTTATTTCAGCGCTCCCTATGGGGTTGTGCTCGCCCATAAACTGCCGGTAGGCTTGCTTAAAAAGCTATTTGCTTGCTTACTGATTATCCTCAGCCTAAAAATGTTTTCCAGCCTAGTGTAAAAAATGGGGAGAGAAAATGAATGGATAGAATTTTTTATTTTTAAAATATTTTAAAATCAATGTTTTAATTAGTTTTTCACTATCTTCTTATGATTCTCTGCTGCAAACTTTTATTTGCTGCTATCTTTAATTGACGTCCCCCGTCGAGCTTAAGGAACCCAGATGAACTTCACTCAAAAAAGCGCTATCTTGAGCCTAGTTTTTCTCAGTTTCTCTCCTCTGTCTGGGAGCTGCGCCCCTCTGGAAGCCGCCACCTTAATCAATCAATCCCTCTATGGTTTTAAACTCTCTATAGTCAATATGCCTGTGGCTTCTGAGGGCTATTTTTTTAACCTTGGGGGGAGTCATGGTGATAGTCATAGTCAGGCGCAAGGCACAGGGCTTATCTTGAGTCGCCCCCCATTAACTCATGATGTATTAACCCCGTTAGCTGTTAACTTTCTGGATGGTGCGGGCTATCAATCCGAGTCTCGATGGACCCTAAGTTATGAATTCGATGACTTTGCCTTGTCATTAGGGGCTAATATTAATCAACCCTTCTATGCGGACTCACCGCAAATGTTTGAGCAGGCTAATCAAATGCAGGATTACTCCTACTTCAAGGTCGGTGAGCTAAATGTAGGCGGGGAATACAGGCCGATGGATTGGCTGACCTTTTCATTAAACTTTCACCAAGGTATGGCTGATAACGCTCAAGATGTGTTTGCCCTTGCGACTAAGTTGGATCTTAATCGCAGTTTTAGTGTGCAATTTATTGGTTTGCTGGGCAGTGATACCAGTAAAGGGGCGCTGTTAAAAACCTCATACCATTTTTAACCGCAATAGGCCGTGATGTCAGTGATTTTGTCTTAGTTAACTAGCGTCAGCACAGATTGTACTGTCAGCACCAAGGCGCTAAGGCTACAGAGGATTAATGTCGCGCTGCGAGTCTTTTGTTTATCAACTCTGCCCACTAATCTTCCCGCCACAAGAAATCCGAACACCACAGACGGCAGCAGCATGCAGGCAAGCCATAGATGACGCCAGCTCAATAAACCTGTGACGGCCAAAATAATTAACGCGATAAGGGAACTGAAGATAAAAAACGCGGACAAGGCGGCGCGAAACTGACTGGCATCTTTTCCTGAGAGTAAAATGGCCATTGGCGGCCCACCGATGGCAGCGATATTGCCAAAAATACCCGAAATAATCCCCGCAATAAATAAACTGGTGCGATTCACTGGCACGCTGAATTTAAACACACTCAAAATCACGGCAATAGCCACAATGGCGGCGATCACTAAGCCTAAGACGGCTTGTGGCGCTAAGATCAATAAACTTGCCCCAAGAAAGCCCCCGGGAATACGTCCAAGTAACGCATATTGCAGGCCATTAAATTCTAAATGGCCGCGCTCGCGGATCAAGGTGAGCACAGAGATGGCAAAGCCCATCATGATAACGGGTGCAGGTACCAGATCAGGCTCAACAAGATAAAGTAGCGGACTGGCTACGACGGCTAAACCAAAGCCAATTAGACTTTGAGTGATGGCGGCAAAGAAGATAATAATCGCCGCTAGGGCAAGGCTCAGGGGATCGATGATCAAGGAGAAGGCCTAAAGTAAACTTGCCGAAAATTTGGGTTAGCGCATTGTTAGCCAACTAACCCTGTGTTACTTGCTAGGTATGACTTTGCTTAAGCGGGTTTATTCTAACTCTTCCCACTCTAAGCCCATAGCTTCCATCATTTTCTTGGCTTCACTGGGTATACCGTCAATTTGATCTTTTGATAGATCCTCATCATTGGGAAGAGGTTGCCCAGTATAGGCATGCAAGAAGGCTTCACAGAGGAGTTCACTGTTGGTTGCGTGTCTTAGGTTACCCACCTGGCGACGAGTGCGTTCATCTGTCAGTACTTTGAGTACTTTTAACGGAATAGACACAGTCACTTTTTTTACTTGCTCGTTCTTTTTGCCATGCTCGGCGTATGGGCTAATATATTCGCCATTCCACTCAGTCATTAACTCACCCTTAACTTGAAATTCGGTGCAGATTTTAACCCCTTACAGGCCACAGTCAAATTATTGCTACTATTTGTTGTTGATTGCAAATAGATTTCTTTACTTTTGGACGTTTAGATGGCTAAAGTGCTTGACCAGGCCTAGACTTACGCGTAGATTTAGCCATCTAGACATCTACACTGCAAATTGATGGAGTCCACATGAGTCAGCATAAATTAGCCACCTTGGCCGTTCGTCACGGCATAGAGTCGGATACTCAGCATGGATCTGTGGTGCCACCGATTTATTTGTCGACCAATTACAGCTTTGAAGGGCATCAACAGCCCAGAGAGTTTGACTATAGCCGCTCGGGCAACCCAACGCGTAACTTATTGGCAGAGGCGCTGGCAAAGTTAGAGCAAGGTCATAGTGCAGTTGTCACTTGTACTGGTATGGCGGCCATCACCTTAGTCACCAGTTTGTTAGCCCCTGAAGATGTGTTAGTCATCCCCCATGATTGCTATGGCGGCAGCTACCGATTGTTTACTCACTTGGCAGCTAAGGGCAGTTTTAAGCTCGTGGTTATCGATCAAAATGACGCTAATGCATTGGCAGACGCTCTGCAGCTTAAGCCTAAATATGTTTGGCTAGAAACTCCGTCGAATCCACTGCTTAGGGTGGTGGATATCAGCGCAATTTGCCAACTGAGTCATCAAGTGGGCGCTAAAGTGGTGGTGGATAACACCTTTCTTTCCCCTGCATTGCAACAGCCATTAACCCTAGGGGCTGACATAGTGGTGCACTCCACCACTAAATACATTAATGGTCATAGCGATGTTGTTGGCGGCGCCGTGGTGGCTAAAGATGCCGACATTGGCGAGCGACTCGATTGGTGGGCAAATACCTTAGGTTTAACCGGTAGCGCGTTTGATAGTTACCTGACCTTACGTGGACTTAGAACATTAAGTGTACGAATGCGCCAACATCAGGAAAATACCCAACTAATTATTGAGTCCTTAATTAACAGTCCAGTGGTGAATAAGGTATATTACCCAGGTTTAACAGCCCACCCAGGTCACGAAATTGCATTAAAACAGCAACAAGGTTTTGGTGGCATGGTAAGTTTTGAGCTTAATGGTGGAGAAGCAGCACTCGTGGCCTTCTTAAGTGAGCTTAAATTATTTAGTCTTGCCGAGAGCTTAGGGGGGGTGGAGAGTCTGGTTGCCGTGCCAGCCACCATGACCCACAGAGCCATGACGGCCAAGGCCCGTGATGAGGCTGGCATTAGTGACACATTATTGAGATTATCTGTCGGCATCGAAGATGGCGTTGATCTTGTCGCCGATATTGAAGCAGCCTTAGCCGCTGTTGCAACACTGAAAGTCGTTGTTTAAGGAGTTAGGAATGGCGCGTAGTCATTTACATAAGTTTGGTGGTTCGAGTCTTGCTGATGCTGACTGCTATCGCCGTGTCGCTCATATTCTGTTGACCCATGGTCACAGCGATGACTTGGTCGTGGTGTCTGCTGCAGGGAAGAGCACTAACTTCTTATATAAATTATTGGATCTGCGCGATACAGGCCAGCTATGGCAAGAAGAGTTACAGGTGCTGATAAGTTTTCAGCAGGCACTCATAGAACAGCTGTTATCAAACGAGCAGGCGCGGGATCTGCGCGAGCGCTTATCTAACGATAAAGCTCAGTTGGCGAGTTTGCTGTCCCTTGAACAGCGTAACGAATACCAAATCAGCCATGTAGTTAGCTTTGGTGAGCGTTGGTCGGCGCGCTTGATGGCAGCATTACTGCGAGAATCGGGCGTGGCCGCAAGTCATGTGGATGCCTGTTCCATTCTGGTGGCCGATGAAGGCGCGGTACCCAAAATTCGAGTAGAAGAATCGAAAGCCAAAATCCAGACCTTACTTGCTGAACGTACTAACGAACGTCTCGTGATCACAGGGTTTATTTGCGCCAATGCTCAGGGCGACACCTTATTACTGGGCCGCAATGGTTCAGACTTTAGCGCCACCTTGATAGCCAGCCTTGCCGACATTGGCCGAGTGACCATTTGGACCGACGTAGAAGGCATATTCAATGCCGACCCTAATAAAATTAACGATGCCAAATTATTAAAAAGCATGTCGTTGGCTGAGGCGGATAGATTAGCTCGCCTTGGATCTCCTGCCCTGCATTCACGCACCTTGCAGCCGTTATTCAATACTCAAGTGAGTCTAGCGGTGCGTTCAAGTTACGCTTCACACACAGATTTCACCTTGATTGCTCCCCAAAGCTCATCGGCCAGCGCACCTGTGGTGACCAGCTTGTCGCAAGTGGTGCTGTTTAGTTTTAAGCTTGAGACCCATAACAAGATAGAGTCAGACTCTCAATCTAAGCCACAGCCTCAGTCGCAGTTTGAGTCTGTATTGGCGGCGTTGACTTCGGCGGGTCTTACGCCTTTGGCCCACTGGGAATATGGCGCAGATAAGCACGAACTGGCCTTTATGCTGGAAAATCAAAAGCAAGTAAATGCACTGCTAAGCAAGCAGGCGCCGACATTTGGCATTACTGAGCTGCAGCTTAATCTGGACTTAGGCCTAGTCGCCCTAGTGAGTGCCGATGCTGAGCATTTTAGACGCAGTTTTGCCAGGTTGTTAAGCCGTGATGCTAAGCCCATTTATCAAGACAATTTAAGCTTAGTGACCTTAGTGCCTCGGGCACAAGTGAATCTGTTAACCCAGAAAGTTCATCGCCGCTGCGCCGGTCCCAAGATGCGGATCGGGGTGTTATTACTTGGCGTGGGTAACATAGGTGAGGCCTGGGTGGATTTATTTCGCCGTGCCAATCATGCCCTTAACAATGAATTAGAAGCCAGTGTCGAGCTGGTGGGCATTGTTAGTTCGAAAAAAGCCTTGATCGCCGAGCAAGGGATTGATCTTAACCATTGGCAGCAGATCTTTGCGGAAAAGGCGTGTCAGTGGCAATACGAGCAGCTGTTTGAGCGCCTAGATAAGTTAGATTGTGATGAAATAGTGGCATTAGACATCAGCGCCAGCGCCAGTTTAACCTTGCAATACCCAGAGTTATTCGCTCGAGGTATTCATGTGGTCAGTGCTAACAAGCTTGCGGGTTCGGGACCTTTACCCTTCTATAAAGAATTAAAGCAGCAACTGAGTAATCGCAGACTGTTCTGGCGCTATAACGCCAGTTGCGGCGCGGGTTTACCTATTCAACATGCCCTCAATGATTTACGCAATAGTGGTGACACCATAGAGGCGGTTGGCGGTATTTTTTCAGGCACCCTATGCTGGTTATTTGAAAATTTTGACGGTAAAAAATCATTCTCTGAATTGGTACTTGAAGCCAAGTCTTTAGGCCTGACGGAGCCCGATCCTAGGGATGATTTATCTGGCCGTGATATGCAGCGCAAGTTGCTTATTCTTGCCCGTGAAATCGGCCTTGGTATCGAACTTGATGATATTAAACTGCATTCTTTAGTGCCAAGCGAACTAGTGGATTTACCGCTGGATGACTTTTTAGCTCAAATTCGCTCTCTAGACAGTGATATTTTGCAGCAATATTTAAGTGCTGCCGAGCAAAACAAGGTGCTGCGCTACGTGGCTTCATTGGACCGAGTCGATGGCAAACTGCAAGCTGAAGTCGGGCTTAAGTGGGTCGACAGTCATCATCCTTATGCCAATCTGACTCCTGGTGACAATGTGTTTGTTATTCGTAGTGCTTTTTACCAAGGTAACCCACTGATCATACGTGGGCCTGGTGCAGGCCGAGAAGTCACCGCCGCTGCGATTCAATCGGATCTGGTGCAGATCTGTAAGGATTTACTGCAAGAGTAAATCCTTGAGTATGTTTGCATCTCGGCCAATTGCGCCGATATAACAGGATGTGAGTGTCATGTAACGAGTGAGACTCATAAGATTAGAACAAACATCAGTACACTCAGTGGCTGGTGTTTTTTTTGGGTATTTTTTCAGCGTCTCTATAAAAAAACACCTATTGATAACCTAAGCTAAACACTTTTAACTTTTAAGTTACCCCCTAGCTTGCTATCTTGCAGTGTCATTGAGGCGCTTAACCTTAGTTTCTACTCTGCTATTGAGTCCTAGAATGCTGGTCGTGCTAATAAATGCTTGGTTAAAACAATAAAAATAGGAGTTATTAGCTATGGATCAACTGGTGAGCACTATTAATGGGGTGATTTGGAGCCCTGCATTGATTTTCCTCTGTTTAGGGGTGGGGTTATATTTCACAATTCGTAGCCGTTTTGTGCAGTTACGTCACGTGCCTGAGATGGTGCGCTTGATATTTGATGGCAAGAGTAACGCAGCGGGTGTTTCTTCATTTCAAGCCCTAGCCATGACTTTGGCTGGCCGTGTCGGTACGGGTAACATAGCCGGGGTGGCGACAGCCATTACTTTCGGCGGCCCTGGTGCCTTGTTTTGGATGTGGATGGTGGCCTTCTTTGGCGCCAGTTCAGCGTTTGTGGAATCGACGTTAGGTCAAATCTATAAAGAAAAAATTGATGGTGAGTTTCGCGGCGGCCCAGCGTTTTATATTGAAAAGGGCTTAGGGATGAAATGGTACGCATGGATTTTTGCGGTGGCGACCATTTTTGCCTGCGGTATTTTACTTCCAGGTGTGCAAGCCAATTCAATCGGCTCAGCATTAGAAACGGCCTTTGATTTAAGCCCGGCAGTGACAGCGGCTCTAATAGCCTTATTGCTTGGCTTTATTATTTTTGGTGGTGTTAAGCGTATCGCCCATTTTGCCAGTGCGGTAGTGCCTTTTATGGCGCTGGGTTACATCATAGTGGCCTGCGTTATCATAGGCATGCATATAGAACAGCTTCCTGATGTCATTATCTTGGTGGTTAAGAGTGCCTTTGGTTTAGAAGCAGGTTTTGGCGCCATCTTAGGTCTGGCTATTATGTGGGGGGTTAAGCGCGGTATATATTCTAACGAAGCAGGTCAAGGTACAGCGCCTCACGCCTCTTCTGCAGCAGCCGTGAGTCATCCCGCCAAGCAAGGCCTAGTACAGGCGTTCTCTGTGTATATCGATACCTTGTTTGTGTGTTCTGCAACGGGTTTTATGTTGTTGATTACGGGGCTTTATAATGTTCAGGGGCCAGAAGGTGAGGCGATATTTACCGGTATTGCCGGAATAGCCGCAGGACCTGGTTACGTGCAGACTGCGATGGAAAGCATGATGCCAGGTTTTGGCAATATGTTTGTGGCGATAGCCTTATTCTTCTTTGCCTTTACCACCATCATTGCTTACTACTATATTGCCGAAACCAATATTGCTTATATTAATCGTCAGGTGCACCGCCCTTGGTTAACCTTACTGCTTAAGTTTGCCTTAATTGCGGCCACTGTGTACGGCACTGTCAAAACCGCCGATCTTGCATGGGGTTTAGGTGACATAGGTGTCGGCCTGATGGCGTGGCTTAACATAGTCGCCATTTTACTTCTGCATAATAAAGCCTTTGCTTGCCTTAAAGATTATGAAGCGCAAAAAGCCCAAGGCTTAGATCCCGTCTTCGACCCTGAAGCCATGGGGATTGAAAATGCTGATTTTTGGGTAGAACGTAAGAAACAGCATCAAGCAATCGCGGATGAAGCCGCCAAAGCACAAGCTAGCAATACGCCGTAAAAGACTTTTTTTCGCCAACAAAAAACCAGCATTAATTGCTGGTTTTTTACTTTTTAGGCATCTGTACTACCACAGGTAATTCATTATCTACTCATGGTGCGAGGCATCAAATGGTATAAATCTGAGTGATATCAAAATGTAACTAAACGGCGTGATAAATACCGTAAAATTTATACAGAAAATGCGGCATATTTGTTTGTGAGTGCTATGCTGAATTATGTGCCTTGGTGAATTTTTATTGTTGAACGCTTAACCTTGTACGCTAAGGCCAATGGGTTGTTCAAGTTGATTTGATTCTGGACGAGGCCACAGTGCTCGCGAGCAACTCATCTCTCATCGTGGTAATACTTAAAGTGCAAGTTGAAAGTGCAAGTAAAAAGTGCAAGTGAAAATCTAAATGCTATAGGTTCAGTTGTTTAACCCTAGTGAGGAGGTATAGGCGATTACGAAAGTACACAGCAAACCCTTTATCCAATAGTACTTAAACCGGTATAAGGAGTTAAGCAAGTTAGATTGATAATAGCGTTTGAAAACATAGTTAAACCTTTACTCAGCTATATGCAGAGTTCAACATGGCCAAAGCCATAGATGTCCCAGCAACACAGTTTGATCGATAAACTGCTCGCAAGAAAGGTGTTATGAAAGCCTGTTAGTGTAAGACAGTAAGACAGTAAGACAGTAAGACAGTAAGACAGTAAGACAGTAAGACAGTAAGACATAGTCTACATTCATTATTAACTTACTTTAGGAGGACATAACAGTTTGATAAGTTTCATTACAAACCAGCGCACCTTAGGGTGCGCTTTCTTTTTAGACTATTTTAATTTTTTTAAGACTGCTGACTTGCAGGATTTGACTCTAATCTTGATTCTGGTGTTTTTTCTAAGCTTGAGCTGTGAGCCGTTGAGATAGCCCAAATACTGTTTGGCTCTCCATAATAGGCGCGCTGTTGCACTTTTTTAGCCCCTAGGTAGAAAGCAATAGCAAACAAAGCTGCAAACACGTCAATAAGATAGGATGATGGTGCTCTAATGCCTTCAGAAAATAGGCTTGGCAATAATACGGCCAATAAACTGGTAGTAGGAATTAACAGGCAGCTTAAGAATAGTGCATAAAGTAAATGAATTGCAGCGCTGGCGGTACCCCTAATAAAGCTGTAACCAAGGGCGCTAAAAAAGATGCTGTAGTAGCACATCATATAATAAGTGTTAACTTGCTCGGCGACTAAATAGAGCCATTTAGTGATTAAAAAACTGCAAGCTACCCCTAGCATAGAGCCCAAGCATACCCCTATGGTTAATGCCCCCATGAAGCGGTTAGCGCGGCTCTGAATGGACTGTTTTTGTCTACGCTTTTCTAGCCAAAGTAAATTGCCACTGTAAAATAAAAAGGCCCCAAGTAGCCCAAGTATAAAATACACCAAGCGGCCAAAATTACCGGCATAATTTCCAAAGTGCAGCGCAAAGAAACTGGTTACTATTGGGTCGTAAATCGGCCCATTTTCTAAGCTTGCGGTGCTAAATTGCACCTCCAAGGTATAAGGATGCATATAAATCACATCGCTATAACCAGAGCGCATAACTTGAGTGTCGCTGGTGATATTAATGGCCAGCGCAGGACCCGGTGAAGACAGATTAGAAAAGGTTAAAGATTTGATGTCATAGCCATCAGTGATTTCAGCCACTTTATTGATATAAGTCTGGATAGAAGGCAAGTCACTTATTTTATAGATCATAGCGCTTCTTTGCGGCCGTTCAAATAATGGCTTATCACCATAAATAAGCCCAAGCCCGCCATAGGCAAAATCATGAAAGGCAAATACCACAACAGTCCAAGCAATAATCAAATGAAATGGGAGACTGATAACGCCGATGAGATTATGGCTATCCAGCCAGAAACGGCTAGCTCCTTTATTTTTTCTTAAGGCGAACAAGTTTTTCGTCAATGTGGGCAGTAAAAAAATAACGCCTGACACTAAGGCTAAAAAATACAAACCTGCTGCAAGGCCCAAGATCAGCACCCCAACCTCGAAATGGTCAACCTCACCCAGGATCCCAGCGGTGCGATGTAGCTGATCGATTAAGCTGCCTAATTCATTCTGAGCATGAGTCTGGCTAATAATTTTATCATTATCATCAAGGCTTGCGTGACTGCGGATATCATCTAAGCGGATCCCGCGTCCTCCACCTTGTGTATACCAACTTAAGGGTGAGGTGTCCCCGCTAAGATCAACAATAAATCCCTGCTGAGTTTTAGGATATTCTTTAAAAGCTTGGGAGATTAAATTGTCTAATTTAGCCTGCGGGATGGCAGCTAAATGCTGATGAACTGGGGTGGCCCACTGGGTAATTTGTGGTTTAAATAATGATAATGCCCCAGCGTAAAAGCCAATAAAGAGCACTAATCCAGAGAGGATGCCCGTCCAAGTGTGTATGCTTTGATAGGTACGAAGTATGTCAGAGCGAATTTTCATGATAATAGCCTCGCCACTAAGTAACCTAAATAAGCCACTAGATTTGCCCCGCCTAGATAGCACAAAGCACTCCATCGAGTTTTGAACATAAAGCTGAATGACAAAATCATTAGCCAGAGCAAGCACAGCATCCACATATTAAATTGCACTTTCACCGGTGCATCTATTCCTCCTGGGCCTTGCCAGGCAAATATCCCGATTAAGGCATAGGCAAGGCTTAAGCCTAAAATCAAGGAAATAATAGTTTTTGACCACCAATGAGGTTGGATTTTTTGATTGCGATAGGCCTGGATCATTGGGGACGTTCCGAGTTTTTTAATAGGCTAAGAAAGGGAATAGAAATCAAGTTAGTGAAGCTTATCAGTAGCCAAATAAACAGTGCCGATGGCGGATGCAGAGCCGTTAAAAGCGGCCATAGGGAGAGAAGAATTAACAGGCAACCTAAGATTAGAAATCCCTTTGTGAGTCGCTGTTTAATCATCTTTTGATGTCTGCTACTGAGGTATATCAGTACAGAACCCAAAATATTTAAGGCTATTGCAGCAAGTTGAAACATGACGACTCAATTTCCTTATGTTTGAGTATCGAACGGCAAATATAATATTGTAAATGAGAGTGATTTGCAATTGCGTTTGATGTAGCTTGTGGGGCTTAAAATAGTCAGGCCTAGCTATCACCGAGAGAATTTTGAGGTATATCATGGAACAGAAAATGTTTAAAAAGAAACTTTTAGTCGCAGCAATACTTTGCACTCCAATAATGTCTCCTGTAAATGCCGCCGTAGATGCGCAGCCGATGAGATCGATTGAAGTGATTAAAGTCGTAGGGGAGAAGACCGAGCGTAGCTTGAAGGATACGACTTCTTCGGTTTCAGTTATTGATGAAGACAAACTTGCCAGTGGCCAATACTTATCTGTATCAAATGCCTTATCTGAAGTGCCGAACCTAGTGACCTTAACGGGTTCAGTACCTGATATTCGCGGTATCTCTGGTAATGGTTCAGCCACTGGATTTAACTCATTTACTGGTGGTGCTAAGGCGAGGGTTTCAACCTTAGTTGATGGGGTGGCCGAGCCGTTTGTGGCCGATATGACCGGTGATAGTGGGCTTTGGGATATTGAGCAGGTAGAAGTGTTTCGCGGCCCGCAATCTACTATCAATGGCCGCAATAGCATAGGTGGCACCATATTTGTAAAAACCAAAGATCCTACTTTTGATTGGAATGGCGCTGTGCGAGGGGGGTATCGCAATCAGCAAGATTACATCGACAGTGCAGTCATGTTGTCTGGTCCCATTTTTGAAGACCAACTTGCCTTTAGAATTTCTGGGCAAAACTTAACCGGTAACACCTTTAACAAAGGTGAGGTTTACGCTGGTAACCCTGCCCATTTTGATCTCAATGAGTTAATTAGTCGTCGTTGGCGAGGCAAGCTATTGTGGCAACCCACAGGCGCTGATAACTTTACTCTGCTCTATAGTTTTACCTATAACGATGAGAAAGGGGATACAGGGAGAAACTATTTCTCTGGTGATAATCCTTGGGCATACAAGCCGCTATTTCAGCGCTACATTGAAACAGAATCTAATACTCATTCTGTCAAAATAGATTACCGCCTAAATGATGATTACTCTTTTGATTTGCTAGCGGCTTATATCGATTATGATTGGGGTTTTGAGGGCTATGAATCCGTAGCTGCAGCTGAGCAGCAGGTCATAATGCAAGATAAGAGCTACACCTTAGACGGTAAGTTTAATTTTGGATTGCAAAACCCTGAATTTAATGGTTTTGTTGGTTTATCTTATTATAAGCGTGAACAGGATTTTAGCAGCTCTGGTGGCGTAACTTATGTGGGTGACGACAGCAGTAGCTCGCATTCTATTTATGGTGAAGTGAGCTACGCCTTAACAGAGCAATGGAAAATTATTGCTGGTGGTCGGGTAGAGAAAGAGCAGCAAATTCGTAACTTTGCTATGAGCACCCGAGGAAGGGTAGTGGCTGATAAGCTAGATGATGACCACAACATAGCTTTACCTAAACTGGTATTACAATATGCGTTAAATCAGGATACTACGCTAGCAGTGAGCGCTAGAAGTGGCTATAACGCAGGTGGCGGGGCGCTCTCGTTTGCTGACAATGCCTATTATTACTATGAAAAAGAAACGGTAGACACCTTTGAGCTAAGCTCTCGTAGCAGCTTTGATGACGGTAATATCAATATTAGCAGTAACGTGTTTTACAATAATTTTGATGGCTATCAAGCCTCCAATAATGAACGTAAAATCACTAATATAGATGAAGCTGTTACTTACGGGCTTGAGCTTGAAGCGGGGGTTATGCTCAATGACGATTGGCAGCTAAACTCTGGGTTAGGTTTGCTAAAAAGTGAGATAAAAGCTGCCTCCCCAAGCTATGGTGACATTATAGGTAACGAGTTAAATTCAGCCCCTAAAATTACGGCTAATATTGGCCTTAAATATTGGGTTAACGATGAATTGACCTTAGGTTTGTCCGGGAATTATGTGGGCGAGTATTACGCTGATATTAATAACACCACTGAGCGCGTTGCCGGAGATTATGTGGTGTCACGTTTGAATCTTGATTATCAAAACGATCAATGGCGAGTGAGTGGGTTTGTTAATAACCTTTTTGATGAACAAGCACTTACCGTAAATGAGCCTGCGAATCGCAGTTATCCTCAAGGTTATGCCGCTATTATAGAGCCCCGCGCGTTTGGGGTATCAGTGACTTACTCTTTCTAGGCTGGAGCAGTCAGTAAATTGCACTTAATTATTTTACGCCAGTGTTAATTCACTGGCGTATTTTTTACTCTTAAATTCAGAGTACAACATACTATTACTCTGATATCTTAGTTTTTGAGCGTTCATTACATTGTTGGTGATCAGTTCTCGTAACCATTTATGGCTGGGATCTAAATCAAAGTGATTATGGCACATAAGTAGATATCTTCATTTAAACGGCCTTCGACGTGGATTAATCGTTAGGCTAGTTTCAAGTTAACCATCCAGCTGGAGGTGAAGCCTGTATAGAGAGGCATTCACCACTTTTAATCATTAAATTATTCTAAGAGATATTCTTTATTTATCTCATTATTGAAAGCCAGATGTTCTTTAATGACTTTTTTATCAAATAGCTTACTTCCTTTTTTATTAAAGGATAATATTTGTGAAATAATAATTTCCAACTCTTTAGGCGTTATTTGTTGTTTTGCATCTGACCATGCATTATCTGGGTCTATGTGAGACTCTATCATTAATCCATTAAAGCCATATCCAATAGCTAATTCTGATATCAATTTAATAAATTCACGATTCCCGCTAATATGACTTGGGTCGCAAATAATAGGCAAGTCCGGCAATCTATTTTTTAACTCGATTGGGATTTCCCAGATTGGCGGGTTTCTATACATAAATTTTTCCACAGTAGAAAACCCCCTATGAATTCCTGCAATTTCAGTAATACCTGCGGCTTGAATGCGTTCTATTGCCCCAATCCATAATTCAATATCAGGATTGATAGGGTTTTTAATGAGCACAGGAATGTCATTACCAGCAAGAGCATCCGCAATCTCTTGAATAGCAAAAGGGCTCACTGTCGTCCTAGCACCTATCCATAGCATATCTAGACCATATTCTAATGCTAGTTTAACATGGGCGGCATTGGCGACTTCTGTTGTTATGGGTAGCCCAGTTTCCTCTTTAGCCTGCGCTAGCCACTCTAAGCCTTGTTCACCCACACCTTCAAATTTTCCTGGTCGAGTCCTTGGTTTCCAAATTCCGGCACGTATAACCTGGGCTCCCGATGCTTTGACACTATGAGCGGTTTGCAGTAGTTGTTTTTTTGTTTCGGCACTACAGGGGCCAGCAATAAATAATGGTCCTTTGTTTAGTAAACTGGAAAGCAAACTTGATTTTAACTTTTTAGCTATACTCATATCTTACGTCCTGTAATTTCTAAGTTCTAAAAAATGTTGAAAACTGATTTTTGTGCGTTGCTGTTATTGGTAAACTTAACCATCAGATAATGCTTCTAGTGTCTCGTGGTGATAATTCTCACAAATTTCCTTTAGCTCATCTGTTATATACTTAATAACGGGTTCTGCTAGCCCTTCATATAAACCAAAATCCATATCTATTCGTCCAGAAATATTGTCGCTATTGTCATCTAGTGTGATTTCAAAGCCGACACGACAGGTGTCATTTGGGAGTAATTTCATTGTCAGCGACTCAGTTTTACTCAGGGGCATAGTCTTCCCATCACTTTTTGAATTCCATGCATTGAATAGCTGAGGAAAAGGTAGGGCATAAGCCGCAGTTCGAGGCGATATACCTTGAGGATAGAGATAAGAGGGTTCAATTTGCTGACGACTAGCAGCGCTTATCACAGAACGTTGCAGACCTTTGAGTTCAGCAGTTATACCCTCATCAAGCCGGTGCGTGGTTGTCACTGGTACAGTGATTGATAGAGGGCCTACGACATTGAGGTCATCATTTTCTAGTCTGTTGGCAAAAGGCACCCCGGTAACAACCGTTTTGACCTTACTTAATGCACAAACAGCACGCTGAAAGGCACCAAACATTAATACAAATGGTGTGACACGATAAGCCTTAGCACAGGCTAAAAGCTTAATACGTGGCACCGAAGTGTTGAAATGAACACTTTGCATTTTCAATGAAGTACTTGCCTGTGGTTTCCTTATGGCATCAAGTCCATAGGGGCCAGGAGCTGGATAAGCTAACAGCCGCTCCTGCTCACTGACTAAGTGTTTGTTTGGAGAGCTGCTTTTTAACTTGATGTACTCACCCCAGCACTGTGATGACACAGATGTCTTGCCATTATAGCGATCAACAATATCTTGCATTAGTAGATCGATTGATGCGCCATCACAGGTAAAGATCCAAAAACCGATCCAAACATGTAAGCCAGTATCATCGGTGACTGAAGCCAGCCTGAGTCCTGGAATGTTGGCTTTTTTGGCTCTATAAGACAAAAAAGATCCATCCGTCATACCTGTATGCTCAATGGCAAGATGCTTAAGCAGCACTTCGCGAAGCTGAGCTTCTTCAGGTGCATAACCCACAAGTTCGTCAGCTTCAATATCAAACTTCGCGGCAAGAATGGCATGCCGTGCCAGTGTATCGGCTATTGCACAATACACTTTTTGGGCTACACAACTCGGGGAGAAGTCCAAGCGTATGGCACCACAATATGCACGACCTGTTTGATCTAGCATTGCCCCGGTCCATTTTTCACGCATTCCCGTAGAGCTAGGTACTGCTAGTTTAGGGCCGTCAACTGCTGGGATTAAAGTATTATCAAGCATGGTTATCACCTAATTTCTGCACTGGGTTCACCGATAGTCGGTGCTAAGGCATTACGGCTGAAACCAACAACAATGGCGCCAGTTATTAGTACAAAAGAGGCGATTAAAAACGCAGTCATAAATCCGTTTGAGTCAATATTCACTACACTGGTATCGTCTTTGACTGCAAGAGCGATGGAAACTAGAATCGTAACGCCACCGACCTGAAGTAATTGCTGTATTGTGGTCGCGATCCCCGATCCTGAACCCGCATCAGCTTCAGACAGATCGCTGGTCGCAAGCGATTGTGCAACCGGCGCGACACAGCCAAAACCTATAGCAGTGACCAGCATCGCAGGCATCATGCCAACCCAATAGTTATTAGCATTCACCCCAAGTGCAAACAGCACAAAGCCTAAGGATGAAATTATCAGGCCGATAACGGCAGCAGCTAAGGCACTTTTTCGTTGCTCTATGGTTATGGACAGGAAAATACCAGGGAAAAAACCTAAACAGAATGGCAGCCAAGCTAGACCTGTTTGCAGCGGTGTCATGCCAAGGGAGTCTTGCATTAGTAACACACCAAGATAGAACAGCGCACCGGAAGTCGCGGCTTGAATCGCAATGATGCCATAACCAGCAAGCCTAGGTGAACGCGTCATAAGCCGAGCGGGTATTATGCCATCTTCGGATTGTTTACAACGTTTAAGCACCAAGGTAATGCCCAAAGCACCCAGTAGTAATAATGTGATACGCAGCAAAGTCAGTTGCTCTATGCCTGTACCTATAATAGCCATAACGATGGCGACCATAGCAAAAACTAGGATGCATGCATTACCAAGATCTAAGTGTGTGGATATCTTTTTAGGGAATGTTGGGATGACAAGCACAATAGCAACGCCTAAGGCTAAGATAATCGGGATGTTAATACCAAAGATCCAGCGCCACGACAGGTATTCTGTGAGGACTCCAGAGAGTAAAACTCCCAAAATAGATCCAAGTCCACCAAGTCCTGCCCAAATCCCGAATGCTTTGCCGCGTTCGGGGCCAGAGGGGAACAATAAGGATATCATGGCTAAACCATTTGCAGCTGCGAGCGCTTCACCTACACCTTGTCCTGCACGCCCGACTATGAGTAGTGTAGCGTTAGGTGCAAGCGTTGCTACCACGGAGAAGATAGCAAAAATGGCTACCCCAAATTTAAATATACGCAGCACGCCATAGGCATCACCTATGCGGCCACCTAGCAGCAGCAGCGACCCTGCGGCAATCAGGTAGGCATTAACGACCCAAGTTAAAGAGCCATCGGTAAGGCCTAGATCATGTTTGATTTGCGGCAAAGCCACATTCACTACAGTAGCGTCAAGCAGTAGTACCAGCTGCATAATAGAGATAACACTCAGTATCTGCCATCGCTTAGCATTCATTGTTTGCTTTCCTAAAATCTCAGTCATTTTATTTCACTCCACTCATTTAAATTAACTTCCCTATTGGTATTTTCTGTTATGCAGTACTTTTTTCTGGCGCTAAGGATTGCTCCATTATGCTGACCCGATTAACCAAGGCTAATGAATTACGAACCATAGCGAGGCCATGCTCAGTTCCGATACTCTCGGGGTGAAACTGAACAGCTTCAATGGGACGAGTACGATGGCGTATCGCCATATTCACACCACTGCCTTGGGTGATTGCCGTCGTGAGCAATTCTCCATCGAGTTCGGGAGCCGCAATAGCGAGCGAATGGTACCGAACAACCTTTATTGGAGATGGAACACGGTTAAAAATGCCTTGTCCGTCATGTTGAATCATTGCATATTTACCATGCTCCACTGTCGGAGCACGCATGAGTTTCCAGCCGAAGAAGGCTCCTATGGCTTGGTGGCCTAAACAGACGCCAAATACTGCTTGATCTTCATCTATTGCATTGAGTATGTCTAAGTAACCATGCTCCTCATGGGTGCCAGGACCTGGTCCCAAAACAAGCAGATCTGGCTGCCATTGCTGGTAATGCTCTAGTGGATTATCGTTTACTCGCACCACTTTAGTCTTGGCACCGCACTTAGCGTAATAATGTTCAATAACAAAAACAAAGCTATCGAAGGCATCTACTAATAATACTTTCATATACTTACCCCATAGCACGAGAAAAAGAATTGATCTTCGCCCCAGCTTCTTCCCATTCAGAGGAAGCCTGTGAATCGGCAACAACCCCTGCAGCTGATTGCAATAGGTAAAGCCCTGAATCTCCAATGATGGTTCGAATTGTTAAAGCAAGCACAGCACTATTCGTCCCCGAGATATATCCGGCGCAGCCGGTATACAAGCCGCGAGCCGCCTGTTCTAAATCCGAAATAATTTCCATCGCACGGATTTTTGGGGCTCCCGTCATGGTGCCTGCAGGGAAATTCGTTGCAATCAAATCCCATATGTCACATTCACGGCGCACAGGGGTATCAATGGTTGAGACCAAATGAAGCAGTGGACCATAAGCATCCTCCTGCATAAATGAGCTCACCTTTACCCCACCCGTGACAGCGCACCGGGCTAGATCATTACGGGCTAAATCAACCAGCATCAGGTGTTCAGCAGCTTCTTTGGGGATTTTTTCTAATGGACTACCTCCATATTCTTCATGAGTCATGGTGCCTGCAATGGGACGAACTTGGGCCATTCCGCCGCTAACACGGAGCATAAGTTCTGGACTCGATGAAATAACATGCCGATCGCCAAGATCTAAGTAATACATATAGGGAGCCGGATTAATCGACACCAGACGTTCGTAGAGATCGACAGGAGGAATAGCCGCATTTGATATCGCGCGACGACATAATTGTACTTGGTAAATATCACCGATACGTATATGTTCTTTAGCCCGTTCAACCGCAGCGTAAAAGGCATCTTTTTCGGTCAAATCCTTTATGCTTCCTAGCTGCCAAGGTTTCATCGGAGCGGAAGATTGTTCAGGCTGGGTCAGTGCATCAACTAATATCTGAGTATTAACGACCTCATCATGTTGAGTTTTAAGTACGTCTATTTGTGCGCCTTTTTCTGCATCATCCCCATGGTCATAGTGCACTAGATAACGATAAACCCGCATAAGCACTTCAGGCTCACCTTGTTCAGCCGTCATTTGCGGTAAGTGCTCAAAAAAGCGAGCGGCACTATAGCCTAAAGTCAACATAATGGGATATTCCTCAGGCAATGACAGCAGCTTAGTCACCTGACGCAACCGCTCACACAGCGGCTGATTTGCGTCATTGACCAGTGCATAACATGCTGCAACATATTGCTCAAAAGGCCCTTTGCCATCTATGTACCAGATGTTATCCACGAGTTTGATTTCGAGTAATTTATCAAGCATAAACATGGTTTTTGAACCATCAATGTCTTGAAAGCCTCGTTTCGTTTCGAACAATGCTGGATGAGGGTACAGGCCGAGCATGCCTTTTCGCACCTGTGCTAATGGGGCAGCCTCAGGCACCTTAGTGCGCTCTACCGCCCAGGAACTTTCTGTTAGCTGAACTAACATTAGCTTGATTTCCTATTATCAATGATACGAGCATGTTTCCAGGATACATAAGCTCCTGTTTCCGTTCGTGCGTCTAACTGTTCGGTTACATTCAGCTTGACTGGAATAGCAAAATAATCCGTCATTTTCTTTTGGATCTGTGCAATGGAACCGGGTTCAATAGTGGCTATCACTGAGACTTCTATCGTTTCTGTCCCATTGTCTGCAGTTGAAACCGCCACTTGGTATCCTAGAACATTATCAACGGCACCTAAGACTGCTGACTCAATTGACGCGGGCAGCATTTGACGCTCAGCTATGGTAATAATGTCATCAACTCGACCAAAGACTTTCAGGCAGCGAGAATGGCTGCCACAGCTGCAGTTAGTTGCAGGACTAAAGCTAGCTAAATCGCCGGTGCGGAATCGAATCAATGGCTTAGCGCCAGGCACCAACATGGTCAAACACAGTTCGCCAATCCCTTCTAAACCTGGGATAGGTAGAATTTCAGCGAGATAATTTGTTTCGCAAAAATGTAAATTACCTTGTGAGCAACCGGTGGCAACCGCATGGGCCTCCTGTGAGCCATAAAGGCCATGACTACAGTTAGCTCCCCAAAGGTGAGCAATATTTTGTAGCATTTCAGGGGTGCATAATTCACCCAGTACGAAAATCTGATCGACACTCGTCTCACGGGGGGCTACGCCAATGCTGGTATAAAAGCGTGCTAATGCCAGCGCTACCGCCGGCGAGCAAATGAGTGAACGTACACCAAGATTGGTAATTAAATGAGCGGCTTTATCAAGACCAACTCTGGGACTCTCCGGCCACAATCTAACAAAGGGAATACCCAGTTTCCGACAAATTTCTCCATAGGTATCCCCAAATGCATACAATTCAGAAGGCCCCATGATGGCCGTTAATGCATTCATAGTGCCGAATCTTGCTTGGTACACATCATTCATGGCTTTTTTGACAAAAGCACCACTGGTTTCTACATCAATCGAGGATCTGGGGCAGGGGGTGGGTGTTCCTGTGGTTCCAGTCGTCTCGTAGTACATAGCAATTTTATCGAAAGGAAGGCTGCAGACAGAGGTACCTGCAAAGCGAAGATCTTCCTTAGTCGTGAAAGGCACCCCATCGAGAACCTTAAATTGACTTGAGGAACCGGATTTATTGCGTAGATGCTCACGATAAAACGAAGATTGCTCATCCACATAATCGATGACTTTTTCCGCGTGAGATTCAGTCGTTTGGAATAGATTTTTCAGTTCTATTTGCCCGTTGATATAGTCATCTATATGTTCGAGCCACTCTTGATGTAATTGATTGTTAAACATAGCTTTCTCTCCCTCTAAGATATGCATTGGGCTAATTCACCAATGGTGTCAGTCAGCATAATGTTCTCAAGTGAAATGGGGTGCGATAATTTAGCTTCCAATTCAATCTTGATCTTCATTGCCGTTAGGGAGTCACCACCCAAATCAAAAAAATTGTCATCGGGTAGTATTACTGGTTTGGCAAGGATGGTCGAAATCACAGGTATGATTTCGCGTAAAATGCTATTGGTGTTATTTGGCTTTTGCTCTTTCATATCATTCCTTAATATTTCACGGAGGGTTCGAATATCTACTTTTCCATTCTTAGACAGGGGTAATTCATCTAGCTGTTGGATAACCTTAGGTACCATGTATGTAGGTAAGCTGGCTATGAGTGCAGCATGGATCACAGGCTCGAGATTAGCCTTGCCAATATAAGCCAATGCGATTTGCTTTGGCCGTCCATCCGAGCCGAGCAATGCTACTGCGCAGGCTCTTGAAACACCTGAACATTTTTGTGACACATTTTCGATTTCACCCAGTTCAACCCTGAGGCCATTGATCTTGATTTGATTATCCACTCGACCTAAGATCTCTATTTCGCCGTTAGGCAAGTAACGTCCCAGATCCCCTGTACGGTACATCCTACGTCCTGTTTTTGGGTGGAAAATGAATGTCTGTTGACTCAGTTCCGGCTGGCCGATATAGCCATTTGCTAGCGAAATATCACTCTCTACTAGCATTTCCCCTGGCACCCAATCTGGACGGTCAGCCAAATCATCAGCGACAATATGATATTTGGAATTCATCATTGGTTTTCCATAAATCACGGAACGAGCAATGCTGCCTTCATCATGGTGGATCTCATGGATCACTGACCAGTTTGTGGTTTCAGTTGGCCCTCCACAGGAATACAGGGTGGCCGATGGGAACAAAGCTCTGGCCCGAGGAAGCAGTGAAAGTGGTATCCAGTCTCCAGCCATGACTATGTTTTTTACGGAATCGACTATCCGAGTTATATTTGCTGTTTCAGCGACGGTACATAACAGGTCCATGATGGCAGGCACACATGCCCAGAATGTGACCTGGTGTCTATGATGTAGTCGTAGCCAAGCTTCTGGATCAGGCCCAGCTGCGGGTTCAGGCATCACAACTGAGCCCCCATGTAATAGTGGACCGAAAATATCAAATACTGACATATCGAAATGCAAAGCAGCGGTAGCAAGATGCCTACTGGAATTATCCAAAGCGAAGCGTTCGACCACATCATATACGTGATTAACGACTGCTATTTCTGGGATTTCAACGCCCTTAGGTTCCCCGGTAGAGCCTGAAGTGAAGATCACATAAGGTACGTAGTGTTGTGGGACCGGTGCGAGTTCGAAGTCCATCGGCTGTTTCGCCCAAACCTCAAAATCACGAGCTGTCAGCTCTATCTTTTGCAAACCATCAGGTGTTATAGCGCCAGGAACCGTGATCACCGCGCGAACCCCTGCTTTAACAAGCATTTTTCGCATCCGCTCAGGAGGCAGATCGATATCTATGGGGACGTAGCCCAGCCCCGCCAATAGGCAAGCGTAAACACTGGCGTAATGTAAAACGCCTTTTGGGAGTATGATGCCAACAAACTGATCATTCGGCTTAGAAACGCCTTTCATAAGCTGGCTAATATGTGCAGACGCATTGCCTAGCTCAGCCCAAGTGTAGCTATGATTAGCATCAATTAACGCTAACGCGTTACCAGGGTCTTTAACGCGTGCTAACAGCATATCGCGCAAGTGAATTTGTGGTACTGCAGCCTCTGTCATGTTCACTGAGTTGCGTATTGCTATTTGTGCTTGGGGTCTAAATTCACGCTCTGTGCGATCCCACTCTTGGGGATCCTTTGAGAGTTCTTGTAGGAATTCACAGAATGCCTCAAACATCGCCTCTATCACATCTGGTCGAATAACCCCTGAAAGGTAATCCCATTTGAAATAAAGCGTGCCCTGTGATTCTCGGATCTGGACATCCAGTGTCACCTGTGGGGTCTGTGAAACACCGAATACTTCACGTCCCAGCAGGGACACATCATGTCGACCAGGGTGCCCAAGCAGGCTGGTCAAAACCACGGGCATAAGCGGAGTTAGCCCTGACTGGCGAAATCTTGATAACTCACGTAATACTTCGACGCCAGTAAATAGTCTGTGATCAAGTGCTTGCCAAATCGAGTTTTGCAATCGCTGGCCACGGACCTCGAAGGTTTCATTGGCAACAGGCTCATAGGGGACTAATAGTGTATTAGTGAAGTCGCCCACGACCAGGTCTATGTCATCACTGACAGGCATCCTGTCTGAGACAGGGAAATTCAAGGTAAATTGACGTTCTTCGCTCCAACAACGCAATACTTCACATAACGCCAAAGCCACTACCCCTGACGGAGATATGTTGCGTTTTTGGGCCTGTGCCTTGAGCTGATCCCAGCTGTCTTTTTCTAGGGTACTGTGATGTCGTTGAAACTTTTGGATTAAAGATGATTCACCCTTTTCGAGCAGTGGTAATTTAGGCGCGGCCGGCAGCTGAGTGATTTTTTGTAGCCAGTAATCTTTATCCGCGCGATAACGCTCACTTTTAACCACCTTGTGTCTGTAGGCAACATAATCACTGAAGGTGGTTTTGAGCTCAGGTAGCTGGGCTTTATCATCCTTGTAAAGCTCTATCAGATCTGGAATGATCACTTGAAAAATCGACCATGCATCGGCAATTAGCATATCAACACAAAAATGAATTCTGCTTAAATCACTGCTGATTTTGCTTACCTTAAACTGGAATAAAGGCCACTGGCTCGTACCAATCTCTTCGTCTGCCATCTGGCTTCGAATGAGATCAATTTCTTCGTTAATTTTGCTCTGTGGAAGCTCACTTAAATCAACAAACTTAACCGCCTGGGTGCCATCAACTGCTCCGATCCTCTGTTTGCCAGTGTCATCAATCGTCATTCTAAGCATAGGGTGACGGGCGACTAATAACCCCACAGCACGCACAAAATTCTTATGATTAAGCTGCTTCACCTCCCATTCGAAATACCCTTGGCAGCCTACACCTCCGTAATCGAAATCAGCACCGCGACCAATCCATAACGCCTGCTGACTTTCGTTGAGCTCAAAGGGTAATAGTTGTTCATTGGCGGCTAAGTTATCAAATTGGGGCAGATGTGCTTCTTTGGATGCATTGGCTAATTGCACTAGGTTGGATAGAACAGGATTGCCAATGAACGCACTCATTTCAATGTTGATCCCGTGCTTGCAAGCAAGCTCACCCACTAAGCGCATGGCTCGTAATGAGTCTCCACCAGATTGAAAAAAGCTGGATGTTAATATGGCTTCATCTGAGCGGGTCCAGGTGAGCCAGCAATCACGCACAGCCGTTTCAACTTTTGTGCTGGGATAAAAGACTAATTGATTAGCATCTCGTTTGATCTTAACCGATCGTAACGCGCTATAGTCAACCTTGCCATTGCTTCCAAGTGGCAGTATTCCTGAAACGATCTGACTTGGCTGAGCGGCGGGTTGCAGCCTATCACCAAGATGCTGACGCACAGCCTCCACAACGCAGGCGGCTCCAGGAGCCTGCTCAACAAACAGGACTAAGGTTGTTCCTGTATCATCTGTGATACTGGTAGTGGCAGCCTTTATCACCCCTTCAACTTCGAGTGCGGTGATATCCACCTCAGCCAGATCCACCCTGTTTCCTCTGATCTTTACCACAGCGTCAGAGCGTCCGAAAATGTCTAGCGTTCCATCTAAACGCATCCGAGCTCTGTCACCTGAGGTATACTGTAGCGCTGAACTACTATCGAGTTTATTCGAGTGGAAATTCTTCACGGTATCTTGATCGTTAAGGTAACCGATGGACAAGGTAGACCCTGTGATAATTAGCTCACCAATACAATTGGCGGGCAACTCTTGGCCATGCTCATCCACAATATACAAATTCACCCCAGGCACTGCCCGTCCTGTCGAAGGTAATAAGGTGCGCCGAGTCGCTGAAAGATCTTCAATGGAAACCACAGCCGCTTCCGCTGAACCATAGACATTAAGTACTCGGTAATTAAGGGATGTTGGTGGCCACTGCTTACAACGTTCACCAGCAATTAACATGGTATTTAGCGCAAGTTGCTGTTCATTGGCCCACAGTGTTTCTGCAATGGATGTCATGACTAAGGTATGAGTTACATTGTGTTTTTTAAACCACTGCGCCAGTAAACGAGCATCCTTTACAACCTCAGAGGAGGGGATACACACAGTGCCGCCAGCACCAAGGACGGGTAAAGGGTCAACTTCAACCATGCCGTATCCTGGAGACGATAACCAAGAGCCTCTTGAGCGTTCGTTTAGCGCCGTATAATCTATGATGGTGCCAATGGTTGCGACCATGCCTGTGTACGACAGCCGAGCCGCTTTCGGACGCCCAGTACTTCCTGATGTTTCAGCGATAAAACAGTCTTGCTCAGTGGTCTTGACCCAGTCAGCATATTTACGGTCAAGCTGAGAGAGCTGCAGATATTTTTTGCCAATATTAATCACAGTGTAGCCAGACAAATTATCTGCTCTAGCTGTGGTGCTGGCTGCTGCAAGTATGGCGTCTGGAGCGCATTCCTCTATGTAGGAGTTGATCCTATAATCAGGATGTACAGGATCGATCAGTACACAGGTGCCCCCCATGCGCTGAATCGCGATTATCGAGGCTAAATGTTGCCAACTTCGCTCCATGAATAATGCAATTCTTGGGTGTTTTCGGCTGAGGTTCACTTGCTCGGATATCTGTTGCAATATGACACTGGAGGCATGCCAAAGCTCGGCATAAGTCAATGTTTGGCTACTGGTATTGTCTATAATGGCTAGGGCAGTGGGGCGCAGCTGTTTATGTTTGAAGACAAGCTCTACCAAGGGTTTAGATTGATGGCATTTATCGTGACGGCGAGTTGGCATGGCATCATAGGTTGGGATTGCCCTAGGATCCAATACCCGCGCACAGGCAAAGGCTATTAATTTTCGTAGCTGCATACGTGCTGATAAATCGATGCGATCTTGTCTTACTGATAACAAAAACCGTCCATTTTGTGCTAAAAACCACACCAATGAGGTGATAGGTGGGTTAATGGTTCCGTCCGTTACCTCTATATCAACACGAGCAGTAACGTCACGCCTTGGCAATTCTTTAGACAAGCGCTGCTCAGCAAGGTAAGCCTTGACGTTATGGCTATGGCATAGGTCATTAGCATCAACCTCAACACAGGTTGCCAATCCATCAGCGAATAAGCCAACATTGATACAAGCTTCAGGACTTAACAAGGAGCCCAACATGGCCGCAATAGCAGTGAGATCATTGAAAGAAGCTGTCAGCCCATCAGGTAAGATTATCTCCTCCTCAACACGTTCAACCTCGCTTGAGTGGTTTGAATCCAGCGTTTCAAACGCGTCCCAAATTGTTTTATTGCCATTTGGACTGTCTTTTACTCGCTTATGAACCCGTAACTGTTCGCCTAAATCAATTGTTCCTAACGTCATTTCATTATTCCTTATATTTATAGGCTGCGGATATCCCTTTATCGGTTGTAATTCACTCCGATTTTTTCTGCCCAAACTGAGGTCGCTGCTTCAATTACTTTTCTTTGATTCTCTGAACAATGTGTGTGCTCCAATGAAATACTACGCTTAGAGCCACTCAAGCTAGACTTCCATGTAGCAACGGCTTGACCGCCTAGCATCACGACTGGACGCCCGTTTCCTGCGGAATCGAAACCCCCAATCAGATCTAATCCTAAACACTGCCTTTGCTGTGAACCTGGTGAATATCCCATCAAGAGTGGATCCCAGGCTGGCAAAAACCTCACCTCTGTAGAAGGGGCTTTGCTAGGGTGAGAGATATGCAGCTCCAAGCGTTCCTGACGAGTGGGGCTTATCCACATCCCTGGCAAAAATTCCTTGGCTCCAGAGCCTGCGATTAGCGCTCGAGCTGTCTTTTTTGATACCGCTAACCACCATGCAAGATCATCAATTGATACTGGCCCATAGTGTTCTATATAGCGGTCAGCAATAGCTTGCTGGCATTTCTCAAGATCCATGTTTAACTCTAGCGCTGATAAAAATTCATCTGCGGCAGCGACATATAACCAGCGGTTGGACCATAGATTCGATGATGGCACTCTGATAAGCGCTCCGTCATAGGTGGCCACAGTGGTCAAGATGCTGGCCTGAGAGCCTATTAATCCTAATGCCGCCCCAATATCTTTTAATTGAACTGGGCCTTTTGATGTTATCTCGATAAGCTCAGGTAACATTTTTTGGTAATCCGCTAACGTCAGCCCTACTTCTTGCAATCGCCACTCATGTTTAATAAGCGCTAAACGTGTGGCAGCAAAAACCGTGGCAGCTAAAGATTGGGGCAACAGAAACTTTGATCGCCGCATTCCAGGGACTCGCACGACACTGGGAGCGGTTTCCATGGCAATTGCCGTGGTCAGTTCGCTACTTTGATTGCGAGCTAAAAATGCTAGCCAGCTGGTAGGGCGGTTGGAGTACAGACCCACATACGCCTCAGCCATATCCACTACAGTCGCTTCTGAAAAACGTTCAAAGTGCTCCGATACAATCCACTGTGCGAGGCTCTCATTAGTTAATCCAACCCTTTGTGCTTTACTACTAGACATCTTGTTATGTAGGCCTCATTTCTAGGTGTTACTGTGAATGCACCCTATTGCTAGCCGTTGCTAAACAAATCAATAGGGTAAATTTATTACCTGGTTTCATTTCGATACATGTCAGCCTTTGGCGGAACCCAGAACTCGCCATTTTTATTCTCACGGTGGCGCTCACCAGGTACCACAATTTCCAGTGCTTTATGCCCCGTAAGCGTTTCGTACTCACGAATAAGGCGAGTCATAGACACCATACGGTCAAGCATACGGCGCACCATTTCCATCCCCTCTTCATCGCCCAGTACTTCACCTTTTTTGTCGCCCACTAACATCGCAGGAAAACCATATCCAGTTACAATCATTCGATTCAGTAATGCACATTGCAGCATCTGGTTGTAAACCTCGACATGTCCCATACGTCGTCCAGTGACGAGTACCCCTGCGACTTTATTAGTCAGTGTTCTGTTATGACGTAGGAAACCTGTGCCCACCCGTTCTAAGAATGTTGACATCAAGGGTGTTGAGCCAAATCCATGCACCGGACTGGCATAAATCACACCATCGCTTGCTTCCATCAGACTCACTGCGTGGGCAGCATCATCATTTTGTTCACAGGGTGAGTTACGAAAATTACAATCACCACACATACAAGGTTGAATATTGGCTTGTGCCAATGAAAACACTTCTAAAGTGACACCTTGTTCCTTGAGATAATGTGTGGCCCATTCAAGTACTCGAGCGTTATTACCATCGATCCGTGGTGAACCGTTAATTGCGACATACTTAATTTGCTCTTGCATGTGATGACTCCTTTAATTTAGCGATACGGCATCCCTGCTATGCAGGGACTTTAAGCATCGGCTCCTTGTACCCGATAGCCATGGTGTGGCAGTTATCAGTTAGGCTGCCCAAAGCAAGCGGTTTTTCATCACCCAAATCGTCTTGGGTGATGTTTTATGGGCTGAGTATTATGGCTGGGTATAATCTTCCAGTGGGAAGGCGACACACAAAGCCTTGGCCTGTGCCCGGAACTGTTGCTCCATTGTGGGGTCGAGTGTGTATTCTCGATCGCCCAGAGGTTTTACCTCGTCTAGAATCTTACAAATCAAATCGACAACTCTGAGGCAGCCCTCAGGATCAAGGTTCCTTTGTGCCAAAGAGCCTGTACCAATGCGTAAGCCACTGGTAACGAATGCCGATCGTGTCTCACCAGGGACGCGATTTTTGTTCACTATAATTCCGCATTTCTCCAAGGCTGACTCGGCTATAGCACCGGTAAGATCGCCACGTAAACGGATCAAAACAGTGTGGTTCTCAGACTTTCTTCCCACCACTTCGTAATCTTTTTGCTGAAAAGCCATTGCCACTGTGTCTGCCGCAGTTCTTATCCGTTCCATATAGGCATCAAACTCTGGTGACATTGCATAGCCAAATGCAGCGGCTTTGGCGGCGATGATATTCACGGCGGGAGCGCCTTGCATCCAAGGGAATACAGATTGTTCAAGAGAGGCGGCGAAGGTTTTATTTCGCCCTGGAACCATTTCGTTCGCATCGCGGCCTGACATGATCAAGCCGCCACGAGGTCCCGCGAGCTGTTTGTGGGTACAAGTAGTCGTAACATGTGCTGCATTGATCGGACTCGGATGACGCCCTGTTGCGACAAGTCCTGCAATATGTGAAATGTCAGCCAGTAGAATGGCCCCGACCTCATCGGCAATCTCACGGAATCTTTCGAAATCGACGATCCGTGAATAAGCGGTAGCTCCGCAAATAATCAGTCGGGGTTTATGAAGCCTAGCTAACTTAAGCACCTCATCATAATCTATCAGTCCTTGGGACGTAGTTCCGTAACCTATAGCTTGATAATAACTTCCGGAGAAAGTGACTGGGCTTCCATGTGTAAGGTGTCCGCCGTGATCTAAACTCATCCCTAGCAAAGTGTCTCCAGGTTCAAGAAAGGCTGAAAGTACTTGGTAATTGGCACTTGATGCCGAGTGGGACTGTACCCCAGCGTATTGTGCATCAAATAATTGCCGTGCTCTTGAAATTGCCAGCGATTCAACTAAATCGACATTTTCACATCCTGCGTGGTAGCGTCGACCCGGTGTGCCTTCGGCTGTGACATTCACCAAGACAGAAGCAGATGCTGCTAATGTTCGAGTTTTGACTGCACAGCAAGAAGCGACCAGTGACAAGGTATTATGTTGTCGTTTTACGTCAGCGTCTAAAATTCCCATAAGTTCTGGGTCATGAGTGGCGAGTTCTTGCAAGCCTTTTGCTAACAAATCAGCTTGCCCGTAAATCAAAGAGTTTTCGGATGTCATAATAGGTTCCTTCTATTTATGTTTGAGTTGAAACGACAAGACCTTGCTAGCCACTTCTTGTGCATGAGTGCGTATGAAGTAATGTTCGCCACCAGTAACATTGGCTGACTTAACAAGGTCGATAATCTTGCGCCATTTATTGACGATCTCCTCGACCTTTACCGTTGCAGGATCTTTGTCGCCTAGCAGCAGCATTGCAGGGATCCCTCTGGCCGGTTGGCGTGCTAACGTCCGATAGGCCTCTGTAGCAATAAAGTGATCTCGTCGCCCTTTAGTTAGCATTGCGTCAGTCTCTTTGTCTGTCAGCCCATTGAAGGCACCCAAAGATCTTAAATATTGGCCCCAATCAGCATCCGAGGTCATCGCTGCATCATGTATTGCCGCATCAGGGTCATCCACAGGATTTGAAGCTGCAACGACTAATGAAACTGCACTTGTTGTAAATGTGATAGCTGAAGCGAGGCAAGCCGCAGTGGCTGCCCCTGCACAATGTCCATAAACAATAATTTGTTCAGCATCAATCGCTTCAATCTCGTTGACGAGAGTGTTAATTAATCCAGAGAAGTCTGAAGGAGAGTGTATTTCGGCATCCCCGAAGTCGACACCGAAGACTCGTACATCTGGATGGTCGTTAAATAGGTCTCGATATGCTGTAGGGTCACCACCGCCATATGGAACACAGATCACCACAATCGGTCCGTTTGTTTTCGTCTGATCAAATAGCGGCACAAGGCGTGTAATAGCAAGGCTCTCTTCAGTAAGTCTAAATCTGGCTAGGGTTTCTGCAGTTGGGTGCTCAAATAGCGCCACAATCGGCAAGTTGCCATCCAACCTAGACATCACTCTAATGGCATCAAAAGAATCACCTCCAAGGTTAAAAAAGTTATCTGTTGCAGCGACTTGACCTATATCAAGCACTTCACTAAAAATTGCGCTGATGCGTTCCGATTCAGCCACTACATCTTGTTCAACGTCATATGTCATGTCAGTCATTTGATCCCTTTACCCTCTATCCTTAGAAAACATCAGTAAGTTCATTGAGTACTTCAATCACTGCAGCTTTACTGCTGAATGGTCCTTCAATTTCGAACTGAATTTCAAATTCACCAGTACGTCTAATATCTAAACCGACTGGAAATGCCGTATCAATCACTTGTGTTCCTGAAATTCGCCTAGGTGCTGCACCATTAATGAAAATTTCTGATCTGCGGCAGCATTCAAGCGCTGCACGGGCATCTGGGCTATATCGTGCACTTGCCTCAAGGGCAATATCTGGTTCACATAAACTCTTTGTTGACGGCTTAAGCGGCTTAGTTATAAGGCCTGTCATCATACCTATGGCATGTGTTTCATCTGCTAAACGCCAATTTTTGGAGGAGCACAAGGTATTGCCCTGTAAAATGACACCAGCCTCAGATAATCGAGTGAGCACAGTGTCAATAGGGCGTATTTCATGAGCGGGTCTCTGGGTGTTTAATCTACGCTGCACGCTAATTCGTTTTGCTTGTGCATTCCACGCCAGTCGTCCATCTTGTGATAATATAAGTGGTGCCATATGGGGTGTACTGACCTTAACCAAAGCACTGGCTTCTTTTGCTTTCGTTTGCTGGCGCTTCACATAACGGCAATAGGCTTGCCTGCCATGATCCATGTCATTTAACACTAAATCTTTTGCTTTTTTGTTGGATAACTTGAGGTAATTTCTAATAATTTCAAGCGTATGCTCATCTGCGAGGGCATGGTGAACTGATAAGTAATAGCGTTGTGCATTAGCCGTTGTCACCTTGGCAGCTGCGAATAGGGCTGAGCCAGATCTCACTGCAAGCTGCGTATGCCGCAAAGTTTCGTGTTCATTTGAATCAATCGTGTTAATGACTTTAAAATATTGGCCAATTTGTTCACCCCACCCGGCAACAATCATCTCATGCAGAAGTTGCTCAAACACGCTTACTTCAAGCTCTAGTTCAATAACGGTGGAGATCTCAGCTGCGATACCCGTATGAAATTCATGAGCAACTACTGCTTTAGCCTCGGCACTTAATAGGGCATCAGCTAAGATTCGCATCACTTTTTCATTTTTTATGGTGGGTCGACCATCAATAGGTGTTAGTGAACTTGTTAGCATTACGAGTTATCCTTAACTTTATATACTTAATTTTAAACTTAAAATAGAAAACTTTGTTTAGCTAAAAGTAATGTTTATTTTTAATTAAATAAAAACTATTAAATGTTTAAGGTGAAAGTTAATTTTCTATTGTCACAAACTAATACTTATTGTTGACGGTGTTGATGGTTTTAAATCTAACAGTTGAAATCAATCAGCCAAAGTTAACATGCTAATTTACATTGTCAAATATGTTTTTGTTAAGTTTTTATTTATATATTGTTAATATGAATGTCAGTCGTTATTGTTATTTTTATATGTTATTTCTATGTTCTAGTTATATTTTTAAGGTTTAAATACTACTTTTGATTTAATTTTTCCGATAAGATTGTTACCGTTTCATTCTCCGTTGCTACTTTAGATGTATGTTGGTATAGCTGTGTTTCGGTGTGATAATAACTTAATTAATACTTTTGATTTAGTGTTCTTTATTATATTGATAGGTTTGAGTTTCACATAACAAATGTATTTCATTTTATGTCGCACTACTTAAAGGTGATACCATATTCAGTAGAGTCGTGATTGGACAAGGACTTTGACTAGGTAATTATAAAATAAAGGGATTAATTTATTATTTTAATTGTGAGTTTTATAGGTGATTCACGCATAAATATGGCTGATTATACAAACAAGTTAGCTTTTAAAAGTTCATTTTCTCGTCTAACTCTCTAAATCATTCACATATGGACAATATGATAGCTTGTCATTGCATCTAATATTACACTGTAATGGATTATTCATCTTAAGCATAAAATCAGTCGACAGGGTATTGAGCCTTCTAACATTATTGGCTAAAGCGAATACTCCTCCTTCTATAGAGGCTTTTAGTCGCAGTGACATAATTGCGGTACTATTAGCTGAAAATAGTGAGGAATAGCTGAAAAAGTGACCATGATAGCAAGAGTAGTAAGGTCGCCATTATCAGAATCGATCGAGTTTTAAGCTAAAAAATCCTGAATTTGTCGGTATATAATCTTCAGAAATAAAGTCTAAGGAAATTCATTTTAGTATGTTGAATTACGCTACTGTCCCCTACATTAAACATGTTTCTGAAAAGAAAATTCTAGGTTTTCCAGGTGTTTGTTATCAATGTCGCTTTGATACGGGCGGATATTCAGATTCGAATGTTATGCAGCTTCTTGGGGAAGATCTTCATGGCTCTCTTTCCTTAGCAGTTACTAAACGTAAATCAGAGTTTGTGGCTGGAAGATACATGGCACGTCAGGCGTTAATCGCTTTAGGATCGACAAGCTTTACAGTGGGAATAGGCACAAATAGGGCGCCGTTATGGCCTGATGCTTTTGTTGGCTCAATCAGTCACTCTAAGGAATATGCCATTTGTGCAGTGGCTAATGTAGCGAATATAACAAGGCTCGGTATCGATGTTGAGAACTTTCTTGACGAAAAATCCGCTAGAGATATCGTGGGAAGTGTACTTATCAGATCTGAATACACACTCGTGGGGACATATTCCAATCCGAATCCTGTCATAGTGACCCTTATTTTTTCCGCAAAAGAGAGCCTTTTCAAGGCATTGTATCCAGAAATCGGACGTTATTTTGATTTTGATGTAGTACAGACAAAAATAATTAATTTCAAGACGGGAATATTTTCACTAGAGCTGGTAAAGGAACTTAACCCATCTTTGCCTGTCGGTACTCGTTTTGAAGGGATATTTGAACTGGGTGCTGACACCGTTTTTACTATGATCACTGGCTCTATTGTGGTGAGTTAATTGATAGCCATCTTGAGAGGCAGGCGTTTAGTGCAGTATATTCAAATTTAATAAATAGGCCTACGAAAGTAAAGTAGCCTCACAGCTTAAGTCAATGGAGCTTGGGGTTTAATGTTAGCCAAAAAATGATAGATACACTACATCAGGAGATCTTATGTCAAAGCAATATACACCGGAAAAAGTGTGGACCTTCGATGCCCAAAGCGGTGGCACATGGGCTAAAACTAATCGTCCTGTTTCTGGGGCCACCCATGAAAAAACATTGCCAGTCGGCAAGCATCCTCTGCAGCTGTATTCTATGGGTACGCCCAACGGCCAGAAAATTACCATTATGCTGGAAGAGTTGTTAGCCAGCGGTGAAAAGCGCGCCGAGTATGATGCTTTTATGATTAATATCAGTGAGTCACATCAGTTCTCTTCAGGTTTTGTCGATATCAACCCTAATTCTAAAATCCCAGCGCTGGTGGATAATAGCCAGTCGACAGCGATTTCAGTGTTTGAATCTGGCGCGATTTTGCTCTATTTGGCCGATAAATTTGAGCGCTTTATTCCCAAATCACAAGCGGCAACATTGGCTAAGCGCACCCTGGTACTCAACTGGTTGTTCTGGCTGCAAGGCTCAGCCCCTTATTTAGGTGGCGGTTTCGGTCATTTTTATTCTTACGCCCCAGAAAAGTTCGAGTACCCCATAAACCGTTTCACCATGGAGACTAAACGTCAGCTGGATGTCTTGGATAAGCAACTTGCTAAGCATGAGTTTATCGCTGGCGATGAATACAGCATTGCCGATATCGCGATTTGGCCTTGGTATGGCAATCTGGTCTTAGGCAACTTATACAGCGCCGCCGAGTTTTTAGATGTCGCCAGTTATCAGCACGTTTCGCGCTGGGCTAAAGCCATAGCAAAGCGTCCAGCCGTTGAGCGGGGCCGCATAGTCAACTGCACCTGGGGCGAGCCCTGGGAAATGCTAGAGCATCGTCACAGCAGTGCCGATATTGATGCCGTGCTTAAACTCAAACCTTAAGCCTCAAACACAAGCGCCTAAAGCGCCCAAGCCTAAGCGCGTTAATCAGTTTAATGTGCTGATATTCATAAAAGCCTCAACCCATGTTGAGGCTTTTTGTTTTGAGCTAGCTCCTTGAACCATTTTTGGACATAAATGAGCTAGAAAAATTACACTGAACCCTGGAAAGCCAGTTGCTGACATTCCTGCGTACAGGCTTGACGTGACCCATTTCTTTCATAAAAAGTCTCGTCGACATGCAGCAAGTCCATCCGTGGATGCTCGAACATCCCGTCTGATGTGAAGGGACTCACAAATGCCGCGATGGCATGGATGCCAGAGAGCGGCCATGGGTCGGACGGTCGGCTCGCAAATCACCATGGTTCACCTTTTTAGCATTGGCGTATCTGTTAGCCTTAAAAGATTACTAACCTGATTTTCGCGATCGATAAGCATCCACCGCGATCAGATTTAACACGTTTTTGGACAAAAGTGAGCTAGAAATTCACACTGAACTTGTCTGAAAAAGCCACTTGCTGAAGGCTTGAAACCTGTCACTGAAATTTCTGCATACAGGCTCGCCATGGCATTTACTCAACGACACGCCGTAAACTCGTCCATGAGGGCTCGAACATCCCGTCCATGGGATGGACGGTCGTCTCGCAAACACTCATGGTTCACCTTCTTAGCATTTGTGTTTAAAATCTAGGCCCATACTTATGTAAACCCTAACAGTACATTCACAGGGTACATAAACTCCCCTCGAAGTTGCCGATTGATTCACCTAAAAATACCGTGCAACCATCAGGGATGATGGTTAAGGCCCGTTGGGCACCGGGATGTGCTGTCGAGCCGTTAGGTATTTTTAGGTGAATATGAGGTTCAACAACTTCGTCGGGGCGGCATGGAGGGAGCTCCAAGGGGGAGGGATTGCTGTTGATCTTTCCCCCTTGTTCGGGTGTGGGTTGAAGACCCACGACGTTAATTCAAATGAAGTTTGGACATCTTACAAACAAGCTTTGGGGCATAAACGTGTCAGAATTTAATAATTATATACATGCAGAAATATGCTGATTTTTTATCTAAATGGTAACACTGAAGCTAATGAGAGGGTGTTGGACTAAATAGCTCGAGTCTATCTCTTGAATGAGGCAGCAGGGATGCTGCGCCCGAGCCCACAGGGAGGTGTTGACGGCGTCACTCGGGACGTTAGTCCAATGACCGAGGTCACCTTGCAACTTATCACAAGATTCTAAACAAACTTTGGTGCAGAAACTTGTCAGAACTTAATCAGTACCCTGTATTTGCGAAATTTTAGCGGCATTATTTTAAATCAGTAGGTTAGGGTATCAATTCAATTGGTAAGAATTCAATTGAGAATTCAATTGGCCACCCACAGCTAAATTTTTGCGCCCGCTTTTAAGTCAGCAGGTTACACCAATATTGAAGTGGTGAGCCTGTTGCTCATGATACAAAGCCACTTAATCAAAATATTGAGTTATTTAAGTAAAAAATCATTCTTTTTACTGTTTGACTCTCCTCGCTGTAGCGCCTATCCGCGCTCGAATCTGCTTGAATTTTAAACGTTAATGTCATCTTGATGAAATGTTAGCTTCACATTAGTGCCGTCTGTTTGTCATTTTTACTGGGTAGTTTTATGCACCAGCTAACCCACTATTGTGATTAGGTTCGCTAACTTTGGTTTGTGTTTTTGGTGGGTGTTATCGCTGCGTTATATGGCGGTTTACACACTATTCGCTGCTATCAAGTTGGGACTAATTGCCAAATATATCCGTCTCGGAGATGACAATGGAACTGAAAAATCTGTTTAAACTAGGTGCAATTTCTACGGCTTTAATTCTTGCTGGTTGTGGCGGTGACATTAATATTAGTACGGCTGCAGACCCTGCTGCGCCAACAATACCGGTAACCCCACCACCTGTGACTCAAACCCCGCAACAGATAGCTTACAGTGGTTTTGCCACTAAAAGTACCAGCGTAACTAGCGTTGATGGTAAAGAAGTGTGGCTGCTTAAAGGTACGTTAGCTAGCACTGCCGCTAAAGCTTCATCACAATCCTCGTCTTCTCAAAGCACGGGCGGTCAAACAGGCAACAAAATCGTGCTGGGCAATGACGTGGTATGGCAGCTTGATGGCGCTGTGATAGTGGGCGGTGATAATACTAACCCAATGGAGTTGACCCTAGAAGCGGGCACTAAAGTGCTGGGCGGCAGTGACTCCTACCTTGTTATCAGCCGTGGCTCAAAAATTTATGCCCAGGGCACTAAAGCCGCGCCTATTGTGTTTACCTCTTTGGAAACGGCATTAGGTGAGGCAGGCAAAGCCGGCCAATGGGGCGGCTTAGTGTTACTGGGTAATGCACCGGTAAACTCTTGTCCAGATTTAAATAACTGCGCCGCAGCCTTTGAAGTGGGCAACCATAACTATGGCGGCAACGACACCCAAGACAGCTCAGGCACACTGCAATATGTGCGGGTTGAGTTTGGCGGCTTTAAGATTAACGATACCCAAGAAATGAACGGCATCAGCTTTGCCGGGGTAGGTAGCGGTACTGTGGTTGACCATGTGCAAGTGCACATGAATAACGATGACGGCCTAGAGTTCTGGGGCGGTAATGTATCGGTATCTCACGTGGTATTAACTGAAAACTTCGATGACTCTCTAGACTGGACCAACGGCTGGCAGGGCAGTGCCCAGCACGTGTATATCCGCCAAGGGGACAATAGTTCAAACCGGGGTATTGAAGCCGACAGTAACAGTGATGCCGCGGCATCGCCTATGTCTAAGCCTGCGCTGGCAAACATTACTGTGCAAGTGGGTAATGGCACTAACTCAAATGGTGATGATGCCGAAGGAATATTGTTTCGCAAAGGCACCGGGGTTACCGCTTACAACTTGCTCGTTAAAGGTGATGTGAATTCAGGCGAGTGTTTAGAAGTTAACGACGACAACACAGTTAACAATGCTAATACCGCTGAGCTTACCATGGAGCACAGCTTAATCGATTGTGTTGAGCCCTTTAAAAATGCCAAGGCCGATGCAGCTGAAGGCCGCACCTTGGCGCTGGATGTCAAAGCTTGGTATCAAGGGCAAACTGGCAACTTGGTTGGCGCCTCAGATCTCACAGGCTACATGCCAAATTCATCTTCTATTGCACTCTCTGCCGGTAAAGCGAATTTAAGTAACTTAGATGACAGATTAACCAATGCAAATTATATCGGCGCCTTTGATGGCAGCACCGACTGGACTAAAGACTGGACCACAGCAATTCACAGTGACACAACGCCAGTCCCTACTGCATTGCCAACCTTAACTTCATGCCCTGTGGGCACCAGCGCAGAAAGCGTGGTGGCGGGCACCCTTAAGGACAGCAAAATCAACTTAGTGTGCCGCCTAGAGGGCAATGTGCTCAGCAATACCACGCTGCTTGCGGGCCAGAATGTGATGTACAAGATTGATGGCGGGGCCGTGATTGTTGGCGGTGATAAAAAAGACTCGGCCACCTTAGCCATTCAAGCGGGCGCGCAGTTATTTGCAACACCTAATAGCTACATTGCTGTTAGCCGTGGCTCAAAAATCATGGCCAAAGGCAGTGCGGCGCACCCGATTGTGATGACCTCACAGCAAGACGTGCTAATGGGCGCAGAGGGCGAGCGCGGTCAATGGGGCGGCTTAGTGGTACTAGGTAAAGGCCTGACTAATACTTGCCCGGATAAAAATGCCTGTGATGCCTCATTCGAGGTGGGCGACTTCCCATATGGTGGCAACGACAACAGCGACAACAGTGGCCAGATAAGCTATGTGGTGATCAAATACGCTGGCTTTAAAGTCAACGACACCCAAGAAATGAACGGCATCTCTTTTGCGGCAGTGGGCAGCGGCACTCAAGTTGACCATATCCAAGTCCATGCCAATGGCGATGATGGGGTCGAGTTCTGGGGCGGCGCGGTTAACCTTAAATACGTGTATTTAACCCATAACTTCGATGACTCATTGGATTGGACCAACGGCTGGACTGGTAAGGCGCAATTTGTCTATATCACCCATGAAGATGGTCAAGCTAACCGCGGCATCGAAGGCGATAGCCATAAAGGTGCTAGCGATACCCCAATCTCGGCGCCTAAGTTGGCAAACTTCACTATCTTGCCTGGAGTTGATGTTGAAAATGCCAGTGGCGATAAAGGCGAAGGCATATTGCTAAGGGTTGCCACCGCAGGTGAGCTTTATAACGTCTTGGTTCAGGGCCGTAAAGGCAGCACTAGCACCACAGAGTCTGGTGAGTGTTTAGAGTTAGATGGCAGCTACGCGGGCCTTATTGATAACGTTAATAACAAGACCTTAACCATGTCTCACTCGGTTATCGATTGTAACGAGCCGTTTAAATACAGCTCAGATAATGCCGCTACCGCCAATGCCGTGAATGTTGAAACTTGGTTCCTAGGTCAAACAGGCAACAGCACAAGTGCTGTAACCCTGACAGATGGTATGCCAGCAGCCACAGATACTGTGTTGCTGGGTAAAGGTAAGGACTTAAGCGCTCAAGATAGCTTCTTCGAATCAACAAACTACATAGGGGCGTTTGATGGCAAGAAAGATTGGCGCCAAGGTTGGGTCCACATTCCGCAATAACCTGTAGAGCATAGCGGGAGCTAAACAAGTCTCCCGTTTAATAGCCGCCCTAGGGCGGCTAGCATTTGAATCGCATCTAGGATAGTAACCCTATGAAAACCAAGCCGAGTTTTACCGTCAATAAGCTAAGTCTTGCCATTGCCTCATTGATTTCAGTGGCCAGCGTATTTCCAGCCTTACCCGTATACTCGCAAGACGCTGTGAAAATAGAACACAGCGAAATCAATGCTCAATCAACAGAAACCGCTCAATCAACTCAATCTACTGAATCAAGCCCGTCAGCTCAGGGTGAATCCTTCCCCATTGAGCCCATTGAAGTGATTTCAGTGGTGGGGCGACTGCGTACCTCGGCATCGGCGGCGACTGAAGAGCGCCGTGAGCAAGTTAACGTCACGGATATCATGGGCGCAGAGCAAATTGCCAGAACCGGTGATGGTGACGCCGCCGCAGCCCTTAGGCGGGTAACGGGTTTAACCCTAAAAGATGGCAAGTTTATTTATGTTCGCGGCCTAGGGGAGCGCTATTCCAGCACCTCACTCAATGGCGCAACTGTGCCATCGCCCGATCCCACCCGTAACGTGGTGCCTTTGGACATGTTCCCGGCCTCAATTATTGAGTCTTTATCGGTGCAAAAGTCGGCTTCAGCCAATGCGCCAGCGGCCTTTGGCGGCGGGCATGTGGATATACGCACTAAATCGATTCCGGCAGACTTCTTCTTTAAAGCTTCGGTAGGCGGGCGTTACAACACTAACGACACAGATGATGCTCTAGGTTATAGCTTAGATAACAGCGGCTTAGGTAAAGATGATGGCAAGCGCGCCATGCCTGATGCCATTGCCAATACCACTAATCAGTATGGCGGCATAAGCCCCATTGATATTGTTACCGGCTCTCAGGGCGGGATTAATTATCCTGCGGCGCAGCAGCTTAACCGTGAACTTGCCCTTGGCATGCACAGGGATATGACAGTGCAGGCTCAGGATAGCTCACCTGGCTTTAAAGGGGATATTGCCATCGGCGATCGCTGGGATCTCAGTGATGAGATGATTCTTGGCGTTATCTCGGCGTTTTCTTATAAAAAGCAGCAAGACAACTACCGTAAAAAAGAGCTTGAGCTTGATGGTGATGCCAGCAATATTAATATCGAAAACCAAAAAGACATCATGGGCACAGACTCAATCGTGCAAGTTTCGGGCATGGTGAATTTAGGTTTAGAAATCGGCTATAACCACAAAATTGAAACCTTCACTACTTATCTGCACGATACTTCAGACGATGTGTCCATGGGCATAGAAGAGACCATAGATACCTTAGGTGAACCCAATGCCTTGCAAATATTCGGCATAGGTTATGAAGAACGTAGTCTTATTAGCAATCAGATAAAAGGCCATCATTTTATTGAATATTTAAATGATGCCGAATTTAATTGGAAGTTTTCCGATGCGCGCTCAGAGCGTTATGCGCCCAATGAAATGTCATATACCTATAACGTGATTTTAGATGATGCTAACAAGGTGTTATCGCGCAATTTGAACACTCAAGATGCGCCTAAATATGTCTATAGCCGCTTAGAAGATGACAGCCAAAACTATGGCTGGGATGTAAGCTACCCCATCAACTTTGATGGCGCCCTGGTTAAAATCACCACAGGTTATGAATACTTTGAGCGTAGCCGTGAAAGCTATGCCACCCGTTTAGGCTTTGACGTGGATTTAAGCCCAAGTGATGTTAATGGCGGCATATTATCTCAAGATTTTAATCAGATTTTCTCAAATGCCAATATCAGCAGTGATGTCTTAGGTTTAGAGCTTAAAGACGCCTCAACCGATACCGAAGATTATATTGCCGCCGAGATGAATGACGCGGCGTTTATCAGCCTAGATATCGACTTTGAAGATGTGTGGCGGGTGTACGCTGGGGTGCGTTATGAAGACTTTAGGCGGGTCACTTTACCGATAGATCCAGAGGGCAAAATATCCGATGAGGGCGGCCGTTATCAGCTTGATGATTACGCCATCGCTGAAGACGCTTGGTTCCCTTCAATATCAGTAACCTGGAAGCAAACCGATACTACTCAGTGGCGCCTTGGCGCGAGCAAAACCTTAGTGCGACCAGATTTACGCGAAGTGTCACCGGTGCGCTTTCAGGACCCAGTTACAGGCTTTGATTTTTTCGGCAATCCAGAGCTTAAAAGCTCAGACATTTATAACCTAGATTTACGCTGGGAATACTATTCAGATTCGGGCAACAACTTAAGTGTTGGTGCTTTTTATAAGGATGTGGATGCGCCCATTGAGCCTATTCAGCGGATCTCAGAAGCCGGACGTCAGCTTAAATTTTATAATGCTGAATCTGGCTACATTTACGGTATCGAAACTGAGTTTTTACAGCAGTTAGGCTTTTTGGGCGATGAGGGCAGCCTGTGGGAGGATTTCTTTATCGCAGGCAACTTAACCTTAGGGGATTCGGCCATAGATATCGCCAGCAATGGTGAAATCGACCCAACACATCATTCACGAGTCATGACTGGGCACTCAAAATGGGTGGCCAATATGCAGCTAAGTTATGACTCCTCAGATGACTACCACAGTGCCACCTTGGTTTATAACATTTTTGGTGAGCGCATTGCTTATGGTGGTCGCGGCGGGCTTGATGATGTGTTTGAACAACCTTTTAACAGCCTAGATTTCACCTACAGCTTTTTCCCAACCGATAGCATAAGCATCAAGCTGAAGGCGAAGAATATGCTCGATGAAACCACGGAATACAAGCAGCAAGGCCAGCTGGTCTACGCCAAAGAACCGGGCACAGAATACAGCCTGCAGTTTAGCTATGAGTACTAATTTATCTGCATCACTGAAATTATAAAAAAGCACTAGGGACTAACTTTAAAGCGGGTTTTAAAGCAGGGTTAAACACAGGAGTGAAGGGAGTTATGAATTACTTTTTATTGATTTTATTGCTTTGTTTACAATGTATTACATTGAAATTGCTGTTTATGGTATTCATGCCACACCAGCATGAAATGAACCATTAGCGCTGCGATAGGCTAGTGTGCAGGGACCGAGTACCAGGTTTTAGCAATCGTTCCTCATCATTTCAATTGCTGAAATAGTACAAGATGAGTTTAACTTTTTAAGCAGTAAAGCTAGGCCCATCAGGCCACTTCCTTGGAACGGGAAGTGGCCTTTTTTATGACTGAATATTTGAAAACCTTGCTTCATTGTTGAGTTGAGCTGTATTGAGGAGAGCTACCCATTAACGAATGTTTCAATGTAAACTAAAATTGTTTTTTTATTGTCAGGAATCTTAAATCTTTATCTTATTGTTAGTGTTGAAGTATTTTTATTTCTTTGATGTTAATCAAGCATTCTAAATACGAATAGTTTGCATTATTCAAATCAATTGGTAGAATCCCCGCAAATTTACAATAATTTACGCGTTTTACTACTAATCGGGATGAAAATGATGAAGAAAACATTACTTGCTACCGCACTTTTAGGCATGTTTGTAAGCCAAACTGCAGCGGCGTCTGAAGAGACTCAAGAATTACGTAAAATCATTGAGCAACAACAGAAAGTATTAAAAGATTTAGAAAAGCGTCTCGAGCAGACAGAACAACGTGTAGAAAAAACTGCCGACGTGGTTGAATCAACTGCCTCTAGTAAATCAGCAACCACTATTGGTGGTTATGGTGAGCTGCACTACAACAATATCTCTGACAATCTAAAAAACACCGATAAGAAAGAGTTCGATTTCCACCGTTTCGTATTGTTTGTTGGCCACGAGTTCAACAGCACAACCCGTTTCTTCTCTGAATTAGAAGTTGAGCACTCCATTGCTGGCGAAGGTAAAAAAGGCGAAGTTGAATTAGAACAAGCCTATATCGAGCATGACTTTAACGACATGCTAACCGGTAAAGCGGGTCTATTCCTAATGCCAGTGGGTATCATCAACGAAACTCACGAACCAACGACGTTTTACGGTGTTGAGCGTAACCCAGTTGAGAAAGACATCATCCCAGCGACTTGGTGGGAAGGGGGTCTTAACTTAAATATTAAAGCGGCACCTGGTGTTGCCTTTGATACTGCTGTGACTTCAGGTTTGTATATTCCTCAGGGTAAAGAATACAAAATCCGTGATGGTCGCCAAAAAGTCTCTGAAGCTAAAGGCGAAGACTTAGCCTACACCGGCCGTGTTAAGTACACTGCGGTGCCAGGTCTTGAGCTTGCAGCGACTGTGCAATACCAGTCAGACTTAACCCAAGGTGAAGCAGGTGTTGATACAGCATCAGCGACTTTAGTGTCAGCTCACGCTATCTATAACATTGAAAACTTCACTGTTAAAGCGCTTTATGCCCAGTGGAACATAGATGGTAAAGAAGCTGAAGCCTTAGGCCGTGATAAGCAAAACGGTTTCTACATCGAGCCGTCTTACCGCATCAATGACCAGTTTGGGGTATTCGCTCGTTACAACGAGTGGGACAACAACGCTGGCGACAATGCTGCTGATACCAAGAAAAAGCAAACCAACGTAGGTGTGAACTACTGGTTACATGAAAATGTGGTATTTAAAGCTGATTATGAAAACATCGGCGGCGCTGCAGATTCTGACGGCTTTAACTTAGGTGTTGGTTACCAATTCTAAGACATAGTATCGCGAGTATTAAGTCTTTGGACTTAAGCAGATAAAACACTTGGGGTGCCTATCATTTTTTCAGTATGATAGGCACCTTTGTTTTATGTGTCGTTTTTATTTTTAGCCTTCTTTCAAACCTTAGGATCTTATGAAATTAATCAGCTTACTACTGCTTGGCATAAGTTTCTTGTTCACTTCGGCTCAGGCCGAGCAAGTTCAGTATTCGTCTTCCCAAGAATTTATTCAGCATGCCTTCGAAGGCGAGCTACCCAAAGCCAAAGTATTTTGGCTCGATGACAAGGCCAAGGCTGTTATCGAAGAGATTTTATCCCATAGTTTCAACAAAATGCGCTTACGTTATTGGCAGCAAGGTGATGCCAGTGTGTGGATCATGGATGAAATTGGTAAAGAGGCGCCGATCACCGTTGGGGTGCACGTTAAAGCGGGCGCCATAGTGGAAACTAAGGTGTTGGTGTACCGTGAGAGTCGCGGCGACGAAGTGCGTCATGCCTTTTTTACCGACCAATTTAAAGCCGCCAAGTTGCAAGCGGATAATAAGTTAGATAAGCATATCGATGGTATCACAGGGGCGACCTTGTCGGTGCGCGCTTTAACTAAGCTATCCCGCATTGCCTTGTGGCTCGACGCTCATGTTAATAAGACAGAGGCGAGCTCATAATTGATGACTAAATCTCATATAACTAAACCCCTATGAGCAAACCACTATGATCAAAAGATTATGACCAAAAGTAGCCATCCGAGCCAAAAATTCAGGCGCCAAGACTGGAAGAATCAAGTGCTAAGGGCGCTACGCCCCTGGCATAGACGCTTAGGTCTGTGCAGTGCCCTGTTTATTATGCTGTTAGTGGTAACTGGAGTGGCCATTAATCACAGCCAAGACTTCAAACTAGACACAGCTCAAGTTAGGCAGGGCTGGTTACTGGATTATTACGGTATTAGTGCACCTAAAAGCCTGAGTGTTTTCAGTGTTAGTCCTCAAGTGCTAGCTGCCACAGACACTCAATTATGGCTGAATGATAAACGTATTCTCGAGAGTCAAAGACCCTTGATTGGCGCGGTTCAACTGGGGACATCTTTGGTTGCCATTGATAGCCAGCAAGCGTATTTATTTTCATTATCGGGCGAGCTTTATGAAACTCAAGGCCTAAGTACAGGCTTGCCTCAGGGCATAGAAGCGATGGCCTATGATGAGTCTGGTGTGTGGCTTAAAACGGCCCAAGGACTGTTTTTAAGTGATGAAGACTTAGTGGAATGGCAGCCTGCTTCGACAGTGCAGAGTGCTCGCTCAGATATTGCATGGCTCACTCCCATTGCAAAAACTGAACTCGCCAAGGAGCAGTGGCAGGCTATCGAGCTTAATGCTCGCAGCGGTCATTTAACCTGGGAGCGAGTCATGCAGGATTTACACAGTGGCCGCTTGTTTGGTTCTCTGACTGTGTGGCTGTGGGATTTATTTGCGCTGGCACTATTGATGGTGGTCGGCACGGGCTGCTGGATCTGGTGGCGGCAAACTCCAAGTCGAAAATAATCATTCGCTGAGCTGCTTGATCATAAAGTATTTACAGCCCGTTTTAGGGTAACCTTCTTGTACCCACTGCACTTGATAACCCCGCTGCTCATAAAAAGGTTTGGCCTGGAAGTTGAGCGTATCGAGCAAACACTTTGTACAGCCCCTTGCTAGCCCCATAGCTTCAATTTCAGCTAACACTTTACTGCCAATGTCTTGACCTCTTAACGCCTCACTCACCCAGAGCGTGTCCAATAATAACCAATCTCCAAAAGAGCGCGCCGCGGCGCCAGCTAACACTTCACCTTGATCATTGGTGACTTGCACCGCTAAAGGATCGCGGCTGGTGATACCAATCGTATTAATTATCTGATCATTCAGCGGGAGTTCAAAGGGTATTAATCAAGGCGAAGGCTTGCAGGCATAGTGGTGCTATGTCAAAAGTCTTCAACGCAGAGAAATCCCCTTTGAAACCCGCCCTCGGGAGCGTCTCAAGCATTCCACTTCATCGTTGCATTAATTTAAAAGGGAATAACCCTTACTGCATTAATGCGCCTTGAATTGAAAAGCTTGAGGTGCTCTGATAGATCACATCATTAATGTGATTGGTATGACTCCCAGTGGGCCCAATTAAACTCAACAATTCTAGCGCTTAAAAATGCCACTAAATCGGCATCGGGGTTTTCTAATCGTTCAATTTTCATTTTGTAGACTACTTAGCTTAAAGAAAACGGTTGGTGAAAGGCCATCCTAACGCCAGCTTATTGGAAACACGACTATTATTTAACTGCTAATGACAGTGTTTAGTCGATTCAAGCTAACGGGGAGTTGAAGAAATGGGGGGTTGATCAGCTTATGGGATCGCGCGCTATTGACATGGGATCCATTTACGCTAAGATATGGCTATCTGGACGTCCAAATGGCTGGGCGGCTAAATTGATTTGTTAATTATGACGTCGAAGGAAGAATTATGGCTTTTCATCATGCACAGCACGCCCAATCATTGAACCAAAGCCTATCTGAAGTGAATGGCGCGATTAATGTCTCCTTTGAATTTTTTCCGCCATCGACCCCGGAGATGGAACAGTTGTTATGGAGCTCAGTGCGTCGCCTAGAGCCGCTAAAACCTAAGTTTGTTTCCGTGACTTATGGTGCCAACTCTGGCGTACGTGACAGAACCCACTCTGTGATTGAGCGCATTCAACAAGAAACCCAATTAGTGGCTGCGCCTCACTTGACCTTAGTGGATGCCAGTGACGAAGAGCTAGTCGATTTAGCCAAGCAGTATTGGCAGTCAGGCATTCGTGACATAGTGGCACTTAGGGGGGATTTGCCAGCAGGTCAGCCTAAGCCAACCCGTTTTGCTGCAGATTTAGTGCGCTTGCTGCGCTCTGTCGCCGACTTTGATATTTCAGTCGCCGCCTATCCAGAAGGGCACCCCGATGCGCGCAATGCTCAGGCAGACTTGATTAATCTAAAGCGAAAAATTGATGCCGGTGCAAATCGTGCCATCACCCAGTTTTTCTTCGATGTGGAATCCTACTTACGCTTTCGCGATCGCTGCGTTACCGCCGGCATCGATGTGGAAATCATCCCAGGCATATTACCTGTGACTAACTTTACTCAGTTAAAGCGTTTTGCGGCCATGACCAATGTGGCCCTGCCGCAATGGCTACATCAGCAGTTTTCGGGCCTTGAAGACGACCCCGCTACCCGCCAGTTGGTGGGCGCCAACGTCGCCATCGACATGGTCAAAGTCTTGTCCCGTGAAGGGGTGAAGGATTTTCATTTCTACACCTTAAATCGCGCCGAACTCACCTACGCCATCTGCCACACCTTAGGGGTGAGACCAAAAGTGGCAGTGTAAGCTAGCACAGGCTCAGGTGCAGCATCCCTGCGGCACTTCGCAAGAGAACCACTGGAGTACTTTAGTTTCACTTGGTGATATGTTCTTTTATATCAGTGGTTTATATGTTGCATTATCGGTTTTTAGTCTACAGAAAAGTAGTGAAAGGTCTTGGGATTAGATTACAGCCAAATAATGGCATTTACTCACCGACACGCGTAAATATATCCCTATAGCTCTCTTCGACGTCCTGTCTCAGAAGGTCGTCTCGCAAATTGCCATGATGTGCCTATTAAGTTTCGTGTTGTCATTTCACACTTGTTTGTTAAATGCAGGAAAATACAGCACTTTACTTCGAGCGAACAAGGAATGTAGTATTAATTTTATCAATCGCTTATACGCGGCCGTTTTGTACAACGCCGTGAAATAAGCGGTTTTATTTTTCATGGCAAGGGAGGCTATTTTGAAAAAAATTATCATGTTTCTATGTGGTTTTGCTTTATCCGGTTTGGTAGAAGCTGGAGACAAAAACTTGGAAGATTTTGCAAAATCATACTTTAAGGCATGGCAAACATCCCAATCCCCTAATGCTTCTAAAAAAGACCTTGAGCATTACCTTTCTTTCCTTGCTGACGATGTCGGACATCAACATTTACCTTACGATCCAGATGATTCTCGCTCCCCTGAAGGGAAAGAACAATTTCGAAAAGGCATGACTTATTATCTAGGCACTCATACTTCATATGAAGCCAAGCTTGATAAAGTCGTTACCGGTCATAATGTGATTGTAATAACCTACTCAACATCAAGCAGTGGTAAGCATGCTCACACGGGTCAGGTCATTAATCAAAGCTATGACACCATGGAAGTGCTCGAAATTGACAAGGAAAAAGTATCAGTCATTCGAAAGTACTCGAAATAACGCGCTATCAATCAGCTGTGGTTTACCAACTCGATTAAAGGCATTGAAAAGTAAGCTATAGATAGAATTGAAGTGGTTGTAAAAAAGTAGAATAAGATACTAACACTGGCCCTATGGAGAAGTTTTAGAACATGAGAATTACCGCCGTATCTCAACCTGAAGAGAGTGATTTTGACGTATTAAAAAAAGGGCTTGAATGGATTTAACGAGCGCCATACTGGGGCTGTTTATCGCGAAACGATCTCTTCTTTTGTTAAAGATGAAGATGATAAGACGGTGGACGGGATCCTTGGGGAAATAAAATGGGGCTGGCTATATATAGAAGGCCTGTGGATAGCCGATGATGTTCGTGGCAGTGGGTTAGGGGCTAAATTACTGCAACAACTGGAAGCGTATGCTTTATCTAAAGGGGTGAGCAATGTTCGCTTAGAAACCACTTCATTCCAAGCATTAGATTTCTATGTAAAACAGGGCTATACGGTATTTGGTCAGTTGCCCGATATGCCGCCCACTTTTACCAGCTACTTTTTAAAGAAGCAAACGGGTATCTAGCATAATTGGGCGTGTTCTAAATTGATTTAGTCAATGTTTCCTTTTAGAGAGACCATGTCACTTAACTGTGCCATTCGGCTGTGATTTGCTGCTAATATTAGCTTTTAACCTGCGAGTGTACTGAAATGAGTGCTGAGATGACTGCTGAGGTAACTAAATTTTCTCCCAAAGAGTCGTTAACTCAAACTGCCGATACTTGCCCTCTGTGCCAGCAAGCAAACTTGTGCGCGGCGACAACCAATACTCCCATAGCAGCGTGTTGGTGCCAGTCACAAACCTTCCCGCCTAAAGCCGTACTGGCAACATCTCAGCAAGCTAAATTGACGGCGCCTGCTTGTATCTGTCAGTCCTGCCTTGTCGTGCTAAAACAGCAATAGCCCTATATATCCTCAGTCTTAGATTAGAAATACCACCTCAGCAGTGTCAGAGTATGTGGCGGCTATTCATTTTATGGTTTATTTTTTTATCGTCATTGATTGGTTAATAATTAAGGCGAAAATAATGACAGCTAATGCTACCCAAGTTGTTGTTTGGATTGATTCATTCGCGATTAGTGCACCTATTAGCACCCCAACTGCAGGGACTAGATAATTGGTCATTGAAGTGAATACTGCTCCCGCATTTTTTATACTTACCATGTAAAGGTAATAAACGGCGCCCGCACATATCACTCCTAAGTAAAGTAGTGAGAATACTGAAGTCAAAGAGGCTTGAGTAAACTCCATTGGGAGCATTATGAGTGCAATTACCATCAGTTGAATGCTCGCCATGGAAAGGACATTTCGAGCCACAATTAATGGATGTTCATCCCTAACGCGATTGAGCAATAGTAGTGCAAGAGCAAAGCACACAGCAGCGATGATAATTGCTATGGAACTGGTTAGGTTTATCGTTCCAGTCCCTGAAGACAGTTCGGGATAGAATAGGATCAATAACCCACAGAAACCAACAATCAGGCTTAGGGTACTCCCCATACTGATCCTTGCATCTTTAATGAATAGTGGGGCGAACATTAGCGTATAGAAGGGGATCGTTCCCATCAAGATGGCCGTGATAGAGCTGGTCAAGTGTTGCTGTCCCCAAGGGATCAACACAAAGGGTATGCTAGCCTCCAATAGCCCTATTAAGGTAAACAGTCGCCATTGGTTACTCGCGCCTTTCAGGCCCATCATTTTACATATTAGGGATAAGGTTATTGTCCCAAGTATCGCTCGGCAGCTGCCTAGCCAAATGGGAGAGAAACTGTTTAATGCCAGCTCTTGAAAGATGAATTGAGAGCCCCAAATAAAGCCGATAGCAAATAGGATTGCGTAATTTTTATATATCATTAGAGGTATACCTAAGATAAATGGGCCTGACTAGGTTAGCCAGGCTGATGCTTATGAGGATAATAAATATGACCGCGGAGCCGCGGTTCTAAGGGTTATGCAGATTTAAAAGCAATGGCATCGACTTCAATTTTCATTCCCGTAATCGCCAAATTAGGGACTGGGATTAGCGTGCTTGCTGGGAGTGTTGTTGACCAGCGTTTTTGCATTTCTTCACTCCAAATTTCAAGTTTATCGACATTATGATCCACAATAAGAATGGTAATTTTTATTACGTCATCAAAATGTAATTCGTGTGCTGTGAGCGCAATATTAAGGTTTGATAACAGGACTTGGACTTGATGACGAAAATCTTCATTTAAAATGTGTTCAGGTCCTTCACCACCACTTTGTCCTGAGATATACACCAACTCACCATTTGATGGGACTTTGACTGTGTGACAAAAACCGAATGGTGTTGGGTCAAATAGCTCTGCTGGGTTGGAGTAATTAGGGAGATTAATTGTCATTTTATGTGCCTATTTATGGTTAAATTTTCAAGCACTATAAAAGCTCAAGCTAACTTGAGGTCAATAGTTTTTTTTAATAAGTGACAATTTAAAATGCAAGCTAGAGAAGAAGGTTATCCGCTTTAGGCTACTAACCTTTACTAGGAATACATGACCGTCATTTTAAACGGCAGTTTCCTGAAAATGGCTTGTTATTCAACTGTAAACCCAGCTTGTTAAAATTCTTGTGGTGACAGGGTGGTTCGGTATACTGGGCTAACACTATTCATTTAGGATCCTAACAATGTTGAAAAAAATCATCCTTGCCTTGGCTGTCATTATTGCCTTGCCGCTTATCGCCGCGCTATTCCTTAAAACCCATTATTCAGTGGTGCGCAGCATCACCGTAGAGCGCCCTAATGCGCAGGTGTTTGACTATATTAAACACTTAAAAAATCAAGATAATTTCAGTAAGTGGGCCATGATGGACCCAGATATGAAAAAAACCTATCGCGGCGAGGATGGTATGGCGGGCTTTGTGTCTGCTTGGGCCAGTGAAAATCCTGATGTGGGCGTCGGTGAGCAGGAAATTATCAAGATAACCCCTAACGAAAGAGTCGATTTCGAACTGCGTTTCTTATCTCCTTTTGAGGCCACTGAGCCTGCATATATGAGCACTAAACCCGTTTCTGATACGAGCACCCAAGTAGATTGGGGCTTTAGCGGCCACATGGATTACCCAATGAATCTGATGTTAGCTGTGATGGATTTTGAGACCATGATAGGCAACGACTTACAAGAAGGGCTAAATAATCTGAAACAAGTGCTCGAGGCCAAGCCTGTTAAAGAAAGCCTGCCTGAGCCTGTTGAGCCTGAAGTTTTCGATTCCTTAGAGGAGCAGGCCGCTCCCTTAGAGCTTAAAGCTGCACACTGAGGTATTTGAGAAGCGGTTTAATCGCTTAATAATCATAAACAAATGAGGTAGACATGGAAGCCATTACAGAATTTATAAGTACAATCAATGGCATAGTTTGGGGTGTTCCCATGCTGGTAATGATCTTAGGGGTGGGGCTATTCTTGTCCATCGGCCTTAGGTTAATGCCCATCTTAAAATTAGGTCGCGGTTTCAAGTTGTTATGGTCTGGCCGAGCAGTGTCAGAGGATGCCGATAAGGGCGAAATTAGCCCATTTAATGCCTTGATGACCTCACTGTCTGCCACCATAGGCACAGGTAATATTGCCGGTGTGGCGACCGCCATTTTTATCGGTGGCCCAGGCGCCTTGTTTTGGATGTGGTGTACTGCGCTTGTAGGCATGGCGACCAAGTATTCTGAGGCCGTGCTCGCGGTTAAGTTTCGTGAGAAAGACACAGAGGGTAACCATGTCGGTGGCCCCATGTACTATATCAAAAATGGTTTAGGCAAAAAATGGGCATGGCTTGGCACTGCTTTTGCGCTGTTTGGCTCAATAGCTGGCTTTGGGATCGGCAATACAGTGCAAGCCAATTCTGTGGCTGACGCCATGAGCAGCAATTTTGGTGTGCCCGCTTGGGTCACTGGAGCGGTGTTGATGCTGCTGGTTGGCGCCGTATTAATGGGCGGCATTAAACGTATCGCCGAAGTGGCAGGCAAACTGGTGCCACTGATGACAGTGTTTTATATCACAGCAGGGCTTGCGGTATTAATCGTTTACGCAGAACAAGTGCCAGATGCCTTTATGTTGATTATCCACAGTGCCTTTAATCCGGTGGCAGCCCAAGGCGGTTTCGCTGGGGCTGCGGTATGGGCGGCAATTCGCTTTGGTGTGGCTCGTGGGGTGTTTTCCAATGAAGCGGGCCTAGGTAGCGCGCCCATTGCCCACGCGGCGGCGCAAACTAACGATCCGGTCAAGCAAGGTTTAGTCGCCATGCTGGGCACCTTTATCGACACCCTTATTGTCTGCACCATTACCGGTCTTGCCATTGTGGTTTCTGGGGCGTGGACATCGGGGGAGAATGGCGCAGCGTTAACCTCCTTTGCCTTCTCTCATGCATTGCCTATGGGTAACTACATAGTGGCCATTGCCTTGGCCGTATTTGCCTTTACCACCATCTTAGGCTGGAGTTTTTACAGCGAAAAGTGCGTCCAGTATCTCTTGGGAGACAAGGCCATTAAGCCGTTTCGATTAATCTGGACCTTAGTGGTGCCATTAGGGGCGATGAGCTCCCTTGAGTTTATTTGGTTATTGGCAGATACCTTAAATGCCATGATGGCCATCCCCAACTTAACGGCCTTAGTATTATTAAGCCCAGTCGTGTTTGGCTTAACTCGAGAATACTTTATAAAACAAAGGCAGCTCGCGGCCAATAAAGTCGATTGATAGTCTAATCATGGACTAAAAGCCAACAAAAAAGCCAAGCATAATGCTTGGCTTTTTAACTTTGATTGTTAGCGACTTACCAGTGTGGTGCTCCGCTGTGGGTCGCAGCTTAGTCCGATGGACTGTCGAACTCTATGTCTTCGAATAATTCAGAATCTGGCTCAAGTACGGGGACAGATTTGAACTGACGGGCGAAGTGACGCTGCACCCCTTTAAGGTCGATATTACCAAGGCCTGAGGCGAAGCCAAACCAGGCATACAGGCCGCTAATGTCTTTAAACATAGGGGGCAAGTATTTAGGTGCGCTAATAGTGCCTTCTAAATAGGCTTCGTACAGCACAGGAATATCTTCAATAGCGAGTTTGCCTAAAAACAGCATAGGAATAAGCTCAGGCAAGCCAGACATGATGGCACTACGAATAAAGTTGATGTTCTCAACGTAGCCGCGTACATAGGAAATATCCTTAGTAAAGAAGCTGCCACCTTCGACCATGCCGCCACGGAACACCCTCTGTGTGACCTTGTAGCTGTCTTTGGCGCCTAAATTGTGCTCGCGAAAATAGCGATAAATCTCGATAAAGTCGGCGCCATTCTCTGCCATGTCCACAGCGGTGACGCGATCGCTGATGCGCCTCGCCCGCCCTGGGTTTGAGCTTAAGGTGAGCATTTCTAGTAGTACCGCTAAACCTTCTTGGCTGGCGGTGACTCGCGGTGAACCTACGCTGAGCCAAGTGGCGTGAGGTTGGTCGCGGCCATTGAGCGTGGTGCCCACATGAACCCAACCTTCATGGACCTCATAGACATTTAAATCTGACTCACTGAACATGGCGCGGGTATTAATTTTTACCGTGTCGCCGCCCACGGCTGCATCCGATACGATACCGTCGCTGAGTTTGACGTAAATTTTATCATCATGAAAATAGCCCACTAAGCGATCGCTTAAGGCTTTTACCGCCTCGGGCGCCGTGACTATCTTGGGGTGATGCTTGCTCATATGGCGGGCGGCTGGTAAAGAGAAAATATGGCTTAATCTGTCACCGAGCTGCTTTAATGTGTGTCTGTCACCATGGAGTTTGTCTTTAGCGCTGCCGTAGAGTTGCTGACTTAAACGACCGAACTCAGGATTGCCACGATTGTTGAGCATGTCGATAACGATGCGATATTGATCCACGTTAGAAATCAAAATTTTGCCTAACTTATCGCGTTTACCTAATTTACGCTGAATATCTGCTTTGAGTGAGAGCAGCTCGTCTTGGGTTTTTTGAGTATCAAAAGACAGGGGGATATTCTGGTAAAAATCCTTACCCAATTTAGGTAACTGTTTGGGCTTGTTGGATAAAAACTCTTCTTGTAATTCACTGGGCCATTTAATGGCATCGAGAATTTTTATCGGTGCTTGAATTCGGATAAGTTCATCGGAAAAGCGACGGATATCTTGCTGGTAGGGTGTGGCAGAGTCAGACATTGTCTTTCCTTTGAGAAGGCCTTAGGCCGTGTTCAGGTGACGTTTAATCAATTATAAGTCATCAAGCATGAACAAGAAGAATGAAAAGTTAATATTTATCAACAAGCTATTATAAGAACTTTGCCGCGGGTTTGTACATTTTTGGTGCATGCTTGTGAGCTTTCTGTGCAAATTCCCAATGGGGGTATTTCTAACAAGCTGATAATTAATGTTATTTATTAAATTTATTACTGGCATCAAAACTGCTTCAGTTACTCATGTAGTCACTCATAACGACAGAAAGGTGAGGGGTAGCAGATGGCGACCATGAGTTATTTAAGTGTGATTGAGAGATACAATGAATGTGAACCACTGATCAATGAGTTACTGGCGTCCCTATTAATTGGTATTGGCGATGATGGTTTTGCGCTCTTAGGCGTCGATGCAAAGCCAGCATCGCCCTGTGGCCAGGTGCCTAGGTTCAATTCTCTAGTGATGAATTATCCCTTCGTAGATTTACTCTATGTGTTGGATAAACATGGCATTCAACTCAGTGATGATATTTCAGTGAAAAATAAACAGCTTAAGCCCCTCGGTTCGGGTAAGGGCTGCGATCGCAGTCAGCGACCTTATTTTCGCCATTTGACCACAGAAACTGGCTTCTATGTCACAGGTCCCTATTTGTCCCATAGTGGGGGCTTGTGTTTATCAGCCTCTTTGGTTGTCCGCAGGGCCTGTGGTCAGGAAGCCATATTAGTGCTGGATGTGGATCTCAGCCGTTTAATCGAGTTTATGATGGGTGACAGTGCGAGGCGCAGGGCATCGCCACTGTTCAAATCTGTGTATTGCTTGATAGTGTTAGGCTTATTTATTTTGGTGTTAGCCCTAATGCGCACTGTGGTGCTGGATACCGCGGCGCTTATTGCGAGCACCTATGGTGAAGGGGATCCATTGCAACCCTTTAGCATCATCATTTATCTCACCTTAGCCTTGGCAATCTTTGACTTAGGGAAAACCATTTTGGAAGAAGAAGTCTTGATGCACAAAGACATTTTTCGCCACAGTTCTACCCGAAGAACCATTACCCGCTTTATTTCGACCATATTGATTGCTATCTCTATCGAAGCCTTGCTGACCATGTTCAAGGCCTCCCTTGGGGAAACTCAATATATGCTGCCGGCCATAGGCATGTTAGTGGCTGTGGTGGGCTTGTTGATTGGCCTTGGGGTCTATGTTTATCTTGGGGCTAAAGCTGAGCGAATACTCACGGGTTTGCAGTTGGATAAGATGGGACAGCGATTAAAATAATGGCTAAAAAAAAGGTAAAACAACAGGGCTGTTTTACCTTCATTTGACGAGTGACTCGGACTAGCTTCTTAGGCCAATGCCACGGGAAATCAAATAATAAGCTAAGCTCCACAGGGCAATACAAAAACTGACCATGATGGCGATGGACAGTGGCACGCTAATGTCGGCAAAGCCTAAAAAGCCATAACGGAACACGTTGATCATATACACCACAGGGTTAAGCCCCGAGACACCCTGCCAAAATTCAGGCAATAAAGATAAGGAATAGAAAACCCCGCCCAAGTAGGTAAGTGGCGTTAGCACGAAGGTGGGAATGATGCTGATGTCATCGAAACTCTTGGCGAACACGGCATTAATCAAGCCGCCTAAGGAAAACAGCACTGAGGTTAAGAACACAGTTAAAATCACGAGTCCCACATGGTGCAGACTGATGTTGACGAAAAACATCGCCACTAAGGTGACAATTAAGCCGACGCACAGACCACGGGCGACGCCGCCGCCGACATAGCCTGCGATCATCACATAATGGGGCACAGGTGCCACCATGATTTCTTCTAAGTTACGTTGAAATTTAGCGCTATAGAAGGACGAGGCGACATTAGAGTAAGAGTTCGTGATCACTGACATCATGATAAGGCCAGGGGCGATAAACTCCATGTAGGACACGCCGCCCATCTCACCAATTCTACTGCCGACCAGATTACCAAATATTAAAAAATACAAGGTCATAGTAATGGCAGGAGGCACTAAGGTTTGGATCCAAATGCGGGTAAAACGGTTAATTTCTTTCGTGAGAATACTCTTAAACGCCACTAGGTATAGCTGATTCATTAACTGGGCTCCTTGGCTTTTTCAACCAGTGACACAAACAATTCTTCGAGGCGATTGGCCTTGTTGCGCATGGATAACACTTCGATATCGGCTAAGGTGAGCTGACTGAAAAGGTCATTCAAATTATGGGCCTTAGCCACATCTACCTCTAAGGTATGTGGGTCAACCAGACGGCACTGCATGCCATTTAGCGCAGGGGCAGCACTGATGTCTTGGCGTAAATCCAACACGAAGGTTTCAACGTCGAGTTTACTCAGCAGCGCCTTCATTGTGGTGCATTCCACCAATAAGCCTTGATCTATGATGCCTATGGTGCGGCACAGCATTTCGGCTTCTTCTAGATAATGGGTGGTGAGAATGATGGTCACCCCCTGCTGGTTTATCTGCTTTAAGAAGTCCCACATGGAGCGCCTAAGCTCGATATCCACTCCTGCGGTGGGTTCATCTAATATTAATAACTTAGGCTCGTGCATCAGGGCGCGGGCTATCATAAGGCGGCGCTTCATGCCGCCAGATAAAGTGCGTGCCTGACTGTCGCGCTTTTCCCATAAATCCAACTGACTGAGGTACTTTTGAGCGCGCTCAAGCGCCACTGTCTTAGTGACACCATAGTAGCCCGCTTGATTGACCACGATTTGCAGCACAGTCTCAAATTGGCTGAAATTAAATTCTTGCGGCACTAAGCCAATGCAAAGCTTGGCCCGTTCGAGTTGCTTATCGATATCATAGCCAAACACAGACACTGAGCCGGCGCTCTTTTGCACCAGTGAACTAATAATGCCGATAGTGGTGGACTTACCGGCACCATTGGGGCCTAGAAGAGCAAAGAAGTCACCTTGCTTCACGGTTAAGCTGATGTCTTTCACCGCTTGAACGCCGCCCTTGTAGGTCTTTTTAAGATCGCTTATCACCAAGGCATCTTGGGTGCTCGGCATGATGTTTTCCTTCATTTGTTTTGCAAGAGTTAAAACCGGAAGCAGGCTAAAGAAGACTCCCGCCTTGGCGGGAGTCTGAGTGGTATTAATCTAATGGCACCACTTTGGCAATATAAGGCAAGTTGCGATATTGCTCGGCGTAATCTATGCCGTAACCTACAATAAATTCATCGGGAATAGTCATACCGATAAAGTCTACTGGCACGTCGATTTCACGGCGCTCAGGCTTATCTAACAGGGTACATAAGGCTAAGGACTTAGGATCGCGCAGCAACAGCATTTCGCGCACCTTGTTGAGCGTATTGCCTGAATCGATGAGGTCTTCGACGATCAATACATCGCGCCCGGCAATTTCTGATTGCACATCTTTGAGAATTTTAACGTCCCGTGAGCTGCTGGTGGCGTTGCCATAGCTAGACACGGCCATAAAATCTATCTCAACATGGCCCTTGATACGGCGACATAAATCGGCCATAAACACCACAGAACCTTTCAGCAAGCCCACCATTAACAGGCGATCGCTATTGGCGTAATGCGCATTAATGCGCTCGGCCAGTTGATCTAAAATAGTGTCGATTTCTTCGGCTGAAATCATCTGTTCGATTGTGTGCTTCATAAAATTCTCAGTTGCTTATCTGGTTAGTCAGTGTCTTTTTCGGCTATGACGTCATAGCCCCAACGTTGTGTCAGTGTGTGCGCTATCTGTAAATGATCCAATATGCGGGCGACCATAAAGTTTACCAGATCTTGCACCGATTGGGGATTGTGATAAAACCCAGGCGATGCCGGCATTATGGTGACCCCAAGACGTGAAAGGGTCAGCATATGTTCTAAGTGTATGGCGTTAAAGGGGGTTTCCCTGGGGACCAAAATTAATTGGCCTCGCTCTTTTAACACCACATCGGCGGCGCGCTCCAGTAAACTGTTGCTCATGCCTGTGGCCACAGCGGCCAAGGTGCCGGTGGAGCAAGGGCAGATCACCATTTTTTTCGGTGCGCCGCTGCCAGAGGCGGGTGGTGAGAACCACTCATCCTTACTTAGCACCACTAATTCACCGCTGGCTAATTTACCATCTTGGTATAACTCTTCAAGTAATTGCTGCTGGGCTTTTTGTGGATTAGCGCTGAGCTGCAATCCATGCTCTGTGGCCAACACCACCCGAGCGGCTGAAGATATCATCAAAAACACTTGATAATCAGCGGCTAGCAAACATTCAAGTAGTTTGATCCCATAGGGTGCCCCTGAGGCCCCGGTCCATGCAAGGCTGATGGAATTTGGATTGCGGTTAAGCTTCATTTGACGTCCTTAAGCTTGTTAACAGCCAAGATTATCTATCCGCCAAGGCTTCAAGCAGCTTTTTATGTATGCCATTAAAGCCGCCATTGCTCATGATAACGATAGTGTCACCGGCTTTGGCATCATGGCAAAGGGCGTCGATTATCTGCTCTATATCGGTTTTTACACTCACAGGAATACTGGCGGTTTGCATGCTGGATTTAAGATCCCAGCTGATGCTGTCAGCTTGGTATAAATAGGCTTGGTCGGCGCGAACTAATGAATGGGCTAAGGTGTCTTTATGCACGCCTTGCTTCATAGTGTTTGAGCGAGGCTCCAGCACCACAGTGATTTTACCGTTACCCACTTTGGCTCTGAGTCCCTGTAAGGTGCTATCTATGGCGGTAGGGTGGTGGGCGAAATCATCAAATACCGCCACTCCGCCTATAGTACCTAATAATTCGAGGCGACGTTTTGGTGGGGAAAACTCACTGAGGGCCGCCATGGCTTGGGCTGGCACTACGCCCACATGGCGCGCTGCCGCTATGGCCATTACCGCATTTTCTACATTGTGTTGGCCGATTAAATTCCAGCTCATCACGCCTTGGCTGTGGCCGTCGAAATAGACTTCAAATTCATGGGCATCGGCGCTTAAGGTTTTTGCATGCCAGCCCAAGGTTTTTTCTGTGTTGAAGTCATGCACCCCAGCACTGTAAGTCTCTTGCTCACTCCAGCAGCCCATTTCAATCACTTGCTGAACGGCTTCACTGTTGGCTGGCCAAATGATTTTACCTTGCCCTGGCACAGTGCGGATAACATGGTTAAATTGGCGCTGAATGGCGGTTAAGTCATCGAAAATATCGGCGTGATCGAATTCAAGATTATTAATGACTAAGGTTCTTGGCTGGTAGTGCACGAATTTGGAGCGTTTATCGAAGAAGGCGCTGTCATATTCATCGGCTTCCACCACAAAGAAATTTGAATTGCCAAGCCTTGCAGATACACCGAAATTTTGCGGCACACCACCAATCAAGAAACCGGGCTCGTAGCCAGAGTATTCTAAGATCCAAGCCAGCATGCTCGAGGTAGAGGTCTTGCCATGGGTGCCAGATACCGCCAGCACCCAACGACCTGGGAGTATGTGCTCGGCCAAAAATTGCGGTCCTGAGGTGTACTTAAGACCGCGGTTGAGCACGGCTTCCACACAGGGGTTTCCACGACTCATGGCATTGCCGATAACCACTAGATCAGGGGCATTCTCATCACTGTCACCCAATTGGGAGGGGTCAAAACCTTGAATAAGTTCAATGCCTTGCTCTAGCAATTGAGTACTCATTGGCGGGTAAACATTGGCATCACTGCCGGTCACTTTGTGGCCCATGGCTCTGGCGAGTAAGGCGAGACCGCCCATGAAAGTGCCACAAATTCCTAATATATGTACGTGCATGAAATGACTCTGATGAGAATTTATCTTGGGGGCTATTCTAATACCAATTGAAATAAATTTCTTGTGTTTCAAGGTCAATCATTTGCTGTTGGGGTAGTCGCAGTGGGTAAAGGGAAGTCTAAGGCAGAATGGAGCGATATAAGGCGTTGAAAAGCAACGCCTCTAACGTGTTATGTTCACGAGAATAGCATTAAAGATAATCCCTAAAAGAAGTCGTCATCTCCTATGGCTTTACGCAGCTGGGCGCGTTCCAAATAATCTTCTAAGCGGCGCTTAACTTCACGCCTGTGCTGAATTGACTCAGCTGACTTGCTGTTTCTTGGTGTGGTCATCGCCTCGATTTCAGTATCATCGGGCACTCTTTCAGTAAGATTAGCCATAACAGAACCCTCATGTTTGACTCTAGTCATATTACTACTGGCTTGAGTGTTTTTAACCTAAGGTGTTGCATTTAGAAAGCAAAATATTTTGACCGAAAAGGTAAGCTTTTTTACTTAACCTCAACTCGGGTTAAGAGATGAATAAACGTTATTAAAACTGTTAAACTTTAAGTGCTTAGGTTCAAACTTGAACTTTGCGCCGATAACAAGGCGAATTTACGCGTCAATAGCTAGTCTATTGCAAGTGAATTCAACACAGTTAGCGGTGAAAAGGGCTGTTTGGTATACATTTATTATCCCGAGCTGAGGTTACTTAATCCTAACACCTCTCTTGAATTTAGCAGGCATTTCCGAAAAAGCACGAACGCCTGTCAGCTAAGAAAAGTTTGCCTAGATTGGTGGGATAAAAAAACCTCCCGTAGGAGGTTTAATAACAAGGTTAACGCTAAATCAAATTTTGATTAGTTAACGCTGTCTTTCAATGTCTTGCCAGCTTTGAACTTAGGTACAGTTGCCGCAGCAATTTGAATTTCTTTGCCAGTCTGTGGGTTGCGGCCAGTACGTGCTGCACGAGAGGTTGTTTCGAAAGATCCAAAACCTACGATTGAAATTTTGTCACCGTTTTTCATTGCTTCGGTCACCGCAGTTTCAAAAGACTTCAGTGCACGGCCCGCTTCAGCTTTAGTAAGATCAGCATTCTCTGCAATTTTTGCAATTAATTCACTTTTGTTCATGTTGGTATTCTCTGCTTTCCGTAGAATGGTTCGTTGTAATCTGGATTAACATGCCATAAGCCTTAGAAGTTTTAAAGCATTAAATCCAATAATCACTCAGGTTTAGGTGCATTTTGCTAAAAAAAGCACAAATAATCACTCTTCAAGCAATTGATACAGTATCTGTTTGACTAATTTGGGCTCAAAGGGTTTGTCGCATAAGGCATTTACCCCAGCGCTGGATACGTTGCTTAAGTGGGTATCGTTGGCTTCTGAAGACACCATCAAAATAGGAATGTGTGACTGAGTGCTTTCGTTACGTATGTATTGGGTTAAGGCTAAACCATCGACACTGGGCATATTGTAGTCGGTGATCACCAGATCAAACATGTGCTGCTGCATCAAGCTGATGGCTTCTTCGCCATCCACAGCCTCGGTGATAAGCTTAATGCCTAAGTTGCCTATGGTGCGCTTAATTACATTGCGGGCTAAGCGGCTATCATCGACCACTAACACACGTAAGTTGTGCACATCGAAATGACTCAGGTCCAGTTCTTCATGGTTGATCAAATCTACGGTCGAGTTTAACGCAGTGGCTAAGTGTTCACTGTTAAACGGCTTAGGCAATATGGCTATGACCCCTGATTGCCTGAAAATCTCTAATTGCTCGCGGCGACATTCACTGGACACTAACATAAATTGTATGTCTTGATAGTCTCTATGGCCCTTAATGAAGTGGAGTAAATCTATGGCTTCACCGTCGTTAAAGTGTAAGGCACTGACAATAAGGTCGGGTTTATGGCGGCCAATAACCTCTTTTGCTTCGCTAATGCTGGCTGCCGTTTGAATACTGTTAATCCCTTCTTGGTTAAGGTGGGACATGATGATTTTTCTTTGAGTATCAGAAGGCTCGAGTAGTAAAATGGATAAATCATTGGGTGAAATTGTATGCATAATCACTCTTTTTATTAGGTATTGAGTCAAGTTGGCTGTTAGCGATAGCGCTATTATAACTTAAGTCTTTTACTTGTGTCTTAGACTCGGCTGAACTTTAGCCAATGGCTATATTGTTTGTGCTTTTGGAGTGAGATAAGCCAGAGTGCTGGGGTGCAAGGCAATCCAGATTTGAGCCGCAATTAAACACACACACATTAATGCCACCCAAGGGATTGAAATCGGTAAATCCATAAAGCGTACATTTTCGATGGTCTCTGGGCTGACATAATGGGCAACGATAGCCACAATCCCGAGCGCACTTAAGCCTAAGGTTTCTAAACCGATGTAAATCTTTAGCACTAGACTTGCCCATGACGCCCGCCAGATAAGGCCTATTAATACAGGAATAACCCCTAGACTGAACATGTCTACCGTTTGAGTAGTAAAGGCCCTGATTATGGCTGCAATGGCAAATAAGGTATATAAGGCCATCAGCAGTAACAGTGGCATGGGGGGGCGGGATGTTAGCCTGGATGTTTGTGTGGTCATTGGATTGCCATTAGTAAGTCATTCTAGATGGTGTAGAATACCGTGACTTATTAGGAATACCAATCCCAATCAGGCTTCTAAGCTAAAGCTCCAACAGGCATTATGGCGTAATTCCTCAAAATTATGGAACAAAGATGACAGAAACAGAATTTTGGGCACTCGTGACCCGCACTCAGGGCGATGCCTCTGCCGAAGAGCTATTAAACACCTTAAAGCAGACATTAACTCAATTCGATGATGAGTCACTTAGGGCCTTCGATAAGCACTTTGGCCAGCAGATGCGCCGCAGCTACTCTTGGGCAGTTTGGGGCGCGGCGTATATTATTACAGGCTGTGATTCAGAATATGCTTTCGCCGAGTTTAGGGCGTTTTTAATCTCTTTAGGTAAAGACTGGTATGACAAAATTATCGATAATCCCGATGCCTTAGGTGAGCTAACAGTATGGCCGCTTAAAGACAATTACGCTTACCCCTTCATTGAGGATTACGATCTAATAGCAGGGCAACTCTTTGAAGACAGAACCGGCACTGAATTGCCCTTCGTGCCATCGGGTAACGCCACTCCTGCGGGGAAAAAGTTCAGCAGCAAGGCAAAAGAGTTACGTAAAAATTACCCTAAACTCAGTGCGCGCTTTCCTTTTTAGTTTAGGTTGTGAATGGGAACTTAGTTGAATGTGCTAAGGTCTTATTAAGTAGGGCGCATTTGAGTGTCCACTTTGGCAGGGATTGTTTTACAGCTTGATTAGGAGGCGTGATGAAAATTACCTATGTTCTTATGGCCGCGGGGTTGTTGAGTCAACTCGGCGTTAATGTCCAAGCGGAAGAGACTCAAGAGAAAAACCTGATTACCGAATCTGGGGCGGTGAAGGTTGAGTGGCAAGCGCCCGATAGTTTCCGTGATATCAAGACCTCAAGTGGCATTCAGTCGCGATTTGAGCAGCGCTTATTCGACACCTTAACCCAAGCCTTAGCTAAGGATGCGAAAAAGTCACTTAAAGCCAATCAAAAGCTTGAACTTGTGGTGACAGATGTCGATTTAGCTGGTGATATGCGGCCCACTTTTGGCGCGGCTGCTGTGAGTGAGCTTAGAATTGTCAAAGACTTGTATCCACCTAGAATGACCTTTAGCTATAGAGTCTTTGAAGATGATAAGGTGATCATGATAGGCGATGAAAAACTTGTCGACATGAACTTTATGCATAGGGTTGGCATTAACAATAGTGCCAGTGATTATGAATCTCAAATGCTCGCCGATTGGCTTAAGAAAACCGTTGCGCCTAAGGTGTAAACTAGTCAAGACTTAGTCTTGTAATACTCTCTAAGTTGCACATTTAGTTCAGAAGATAAGAAAATAGTTCAGAAGAGAAGAAAAAGGTTTAGCCACAGGCTAGGCCTTTTTTATTACTTATTTCTCCCGAACGTGACTGAATGACGTTATTAATCAGGGTTATTCAACTTTGCTCCAAGGTGTCTTGAGGCTCTTTTTACAGCACACTCAACAATGCGGGTTAACACTGTGGATGCCCACTACTCACTGACCTAATTCTACAGAGACTCGCGCTGTGGTTTCGGCCCACTTTTCTTTGATGTGTAATATCTCAGGTAAAATAGTTAGAAAGAGATCGATAAGGTGTGGATCGAAATGACTGCCTCGGCAAGAAACCATGTGCTCAATGGCTTCATCGACAGGCCAAGCATTTTTGTAGGGCCTCACTGAAGTTAATGCATCAAACACATCGGCAATAGCCACTATACGGCCAACTAAAGGTATGTTTGTTCCCGATAGACCCTCTGGGTAACCTGAGCCGTCCCATTTTTCATGGTGGGTTGAGGCTATGATGTACGCCATATTCAGCAATGGCGAGTCATGCTTGCCGATAATATCGGCGCCCATGCTAGCGTGTGTTTGCATTATTTGCCATTCATCGTTATCGAGTTTATCTGGTTTTAATAAGATATGATCCGGTATGCCAATTTTTCCCACATCATGCATAGGGGCAGCATGTAAGATAAGGTCTTGCTCTTCCTCTGTCATGCCTGCAGCTCGTGCTAATAGCATGGAGTAGTGACTCATGCGAATAACGTGTAAACCGGTTTCATTATCTTTGTACTCGGCAGCTCGTCCTAGGCGTTGAATGATTTGCAAACGGGTATCTTGCAATTCATTAATGCTGACTAAGGATAAATGCGTCCGCACTCTGGCCCTAACCGTTGCAGGACTAATGGGTTTGGTAATGTAATCTACCGCACCTAACTCAAAGCCTTGATATTCATCCTCGATGTCAGACATGGCGGTAACAAAAATCACCGGAATTTTTGCCGTTGCCGGGTCTTGCTTTAACCGCCTGCAGGTTTCGAAACCATCCATGTCGGGCATCATGACATCGAGTAAAATCAACTGCGGTTGCTGCTGCTGGGCCAATTCAATGGCGCGATTTCCATTTTTGGCAAATAATAAGTGGTAATATTTAGCTAGTATTTGATTGATTACCTGCAAGTTATTGGGTTCATCATCGACGACTAATATTTTAATTGGCATTTTAACGACTGTCATAGATCACCCCCCCCATTATTCAGAATTAGGCAAAATATCAGTTAATACTTGCACCGCTAAATCAAAGTCAAAATTATCAATTGATGTACGTAGGCGGTTGATTTCCTCTTCAGAACAATTGAGTAATGTTAATTGGTGCAATAAAGCCCCGATTTGCTCTTCATCAAACTCACCATTACTTAATCTCGTTATCTGCACATTAATGTGTTCAGTCAATTCTGTCATATTGAGTGCTTCAGTATTACAGTCAAACTGCTCTTTAATATCTAAGTTATCGATGGATAGCAGGCTTTCCTCGAAGGTGTTAGTTAAAATGGCAATATGTTCATGGGCAGCCGTGATGTTTCTACGTTTTAGGTAGCCATGCATTATTAATAATTCATCATATAAATCCACCAAAGCCAGATTGCCTGCTGTGCCTTTAAGTGCATGAATTAATTGTTCTGCTATGTCAACATCACCATTTTCTATGTGTCGTTGCAAAGCGTTCATATCACTGTGGTGTAATCTGGAAAATTGTTTCAGATTCTTAGTGTAAACATCGGCGCAGGCCCAGGTATTGACGCCTTTTTGAAAATTGATATAAGGAACGTCAGGGAGTTCGGGTTGAACTTCTAACACTTCTTTGGGGGCACCTTCAAAGTACTGGGGTAATAACTTAGCCATTTCAGTAAACAATTCATTGAAGACTATAGGTTTCTTGACAAAACCATCCATCCCCGCAGCGAAGCAGGCTTTTCGATCTTCATGCATCACGCTGGCTGTTAGTGCAATAATGGGGATGTCTTTACCACTGGGAAGTTGGCGAATTTGCTCTGTCGCTTGCAAGCCATCCATAATGGGCATCTGCACATCCATTAATATGATATCGAAGAGATTATGTTCGCGGCACAGGTTTACGGCTTCTAAGCCATTAACCGCGCGAATAAAATTGTGCCCTAATGCTTCCAAACGAATTTTTAATAATTCTGCATTTTGCTCGCCATCTTCTGCTGCCAGCACATTAAGGGCGTGTTCTGTTCTGAGTAAGTTGGGGTCTATATTTATGAGTTCAACTTTTTTGACCTTTTGCTTAGTTTCCATCACATTCAAGGTAAAATAAAACGTGGTACCCACACCTTCATCACTTTCTAGCCAAATCTTACCTCCCATGAGTTCGACTAAACGCTTAGAAATAGTGGTGCCTAACCCTGTGCCACCATATTTTCGGCTGGTGGAGGTGTCGGCTTGAGTGAAACTTTCAAAGATATGCTCCAATTTATCTTTGGCTATGCCAATGCCAGTGTCTCTGATAATAAATTGCAATTGCTCTTGGTTAATTTGCTCTACTGCGATGGTAATTGAGCCTGAAGCGGTGAATTTAATGGCATTGCCGATTAAATTCATTAGCACTTGCTTGAGCCTTAAGGCGTCACCCAAAAATTGAGCGGGTAAATCTTCGGCAATGCGTTGAATAAATACAAGGCCTTTATCTTTCGCTTTTAGCTCGAAGGTTTTAATGACTTGGCCCAAGAGTTTTTTGACTGAAAAGGGCGCGCTTTCCAATTCCACCTTGCCAGCTTCGAGTTTAGCGACATCGAGAATATCATTGAGCAGGTTGTGTAAGTCTTTGGCTGAGTTACGCACCGTCATCAAGTGTTTGCTTTGCTTCTGATCTAAATCGCCCTCTAACACGATATCCACAAAGCCAATAATGGCATTCATAGGCGTGCGTATTTCATGGCTCATATTGGCAAGGAAATCACTCTTAGAGCGATTGGCCTGTTCAGCACTGTCACGCATATTAATAAGTTCTTGTTCCGTTTGTTTACGCACCGCAATTTCTGCGGTCAAGCTGTGGTTTAGGGAAATAATAGACTCTTGTTTTGACAATTCAGTGAGCATGGCATTTAAACTGTCTGCGAGTTGGCCAATTTCATCATCGCTGCGCTTTATGGCTCTGGCTTTAAAGTTTTTATGAAGATAAACACTGGTCGCCCATTCAGACAAACCACGTAACGGCAGGGTGATGTGTTTTTTGAGCCAATAAGACATAAACACAGTGAGCACAGCAACGGCGAATACTAAACCTGCAAAGGTGATAAAAAAACGTAACCACACCTGCTTCCAGACATTTAATTTTGACTGCAACCTAAGCCAACCAACGATGTTATCGTTGACAGTAATGGGGGCCAGGGCTGAAAAATAGCCTTGTTTGAAGCTGATGGTTTCATCGAGGTGTAAGCTGCTAAGTTCAGGCGTCTGTGCATCGAGTGGGTAGCTGGCAAACACCTGTTTGTCCTTATACAAGACGGCGGAAATAATGTCTGGGTTTTTACTCACCGCCGATAAAATGCTCGCCGCTGCGCTCTGATCATTAAAGGTGAGCGCCGCCCGACTGTTGTCCGCCAGTACCTGTGACAGCACAGTTAATTCTCTGGTGGTACTTTGATGAAAATGAGAGTTGGCCGACTGGGATAAGCTGATGGCTGTGATGACCAGCACCAAGAAGGCAAAGGCAATGATGCTATATTGAATTTTCTTTAAAATCGATAACTTGTACCACCAAGTTGATTTTTCGACACGTAAACTGTCCACAGCTTAGACCCCCAATGACAGCAACTGCGCCGCCACTTTAAATTGAGTATTGCCCACGAGCTCTTTGTTGAATCTAAACCGAATAGAATCATCTAAGATAAACAATTCTATATATCCGCCCATGCCAATAAAGTCTGTGGATTCACCTATGGTGAGGACTTCGGCTGGATTAATGTCGGCGAGAATTTTTCGATTAAATGCCGCATCATCGCCGACAAAATACAAGACTTTGCACTGGGCCAATGACGCAGGGTCTTGATAATTTTTGATAAAACGAATTTTAATCTTTCCTTCTGGAGTGCTGGCGCCATCGACATCATCTAAGGCTGAACCAAATTTATTTTTACCAAAAATGCACACGTGCAATGGCCCCTGGGTTGGCTGTTCATAAAATTGCACAAATTGTAAAAAGTTATAAATATAGGAGGCCTTGATTTGATAGACCACAGCCTCAGCAGACGCTGAGCTCATTACCCCTATTAATAAAAAAAAGATAAGATTGCGCATGCTAAATTTCCCATCTTAAGTTGATGACAACGTCGGCTTCTATCGGCACATAGGGATCCCACTCTTGATGCGGTCCATCTCCTAAATTGCGCGCCACTAACTTAACGGAGAATTGCTTGCTGGCTTGCCAATTAACAGAAGCGTCGACACTCCAATAGGCATCGACTTTGTTGCTTTTAAGTTCATCCACATAACGTAAGGCGGTATTAAATTGCCACTGTGAGTTGATGTCCCACATGGAGATAATTTGCGCCATGTTTTTAGGCATTTGTCCTTCTGTGAGTTGGGCTCTGGCCACAGACAAACTGCCTTGCTGTGCGGTAAGCGCCATAGCAGCATGTGACAGATTGAGTCTGAGGCTCCAATCTTGCTGTACTTGAATACTGCTACTTAACTCTATGCCTTTCACTGTGCCAGAGATTTGATTGCCATAGCCATTGGCCTCTATGGATAATAAGTCATCATAGTCACTTTGATACACTGTAATATCTAGTGACCCTGTCTCTGTCCATTGCTTGCGCCAGCCAAGTTCATAGACATTGGCATTTTCTGGCTTTAGCCTCTCGCCACTAAAAGCCCCAAAGCGAATATCGGCTTCCCATCGGGTTGGCACTCGCACCGCTTTAGACCAAGCTCCCCAAAGTAAAGATTGGGCTAATTGATAAGAGAAACGCACACTGGGTTGCCACTCGTCACCTGAGTAATCATTGCGCTCATATTTAGTGCCAATAATGAGATGCAGATCATCCTCTAAAAAGGCGATGTCATCTTGAAAGAAAGCATTGACCACTTGATCGTCACGATAGCGGGGTTGAATATATTCGAGGGGCGCAGTGTAAACATCGTCACTGAGGAAGCGAATGCCGAATCCAGTAACGAATGCATGCAGTTGCCACTGCTGTTCGAATTGATAATCAAGATTCAGCAATTCTCTATCATCTTCAAGACCAGGTACTTGGAGGTGAGTGTTATCGTAATAGCCAATTACTGTGTGTTTACCTTGGTGGCTGTCAGTGATTTGCCAGTTGGCAAGGAAATTACCGCCGGAATGCTCTTGCCCAGCAGGTTTAAGCTGCCCATCTAATTCGCCAACTTCCCCAGAATAGATATCACCCTGTAGAGTTAACAGGTTGTCGGTTGAAAAATTGTAATCTAAGCGAAAGCCTAACTGGTTCTGTTGGTTATCATCATTGTTGTATTCATCATTGGTTTGTTGATGCTGACGATGTTTGCCATAGACTCTTAGATAGGCATCATCATTGAGCTTCCAACCGTGGCGAATTTGGGTGACTTGGCGTTGTTTAAGCCCCGTTGATACATCCACTAGTGTGCCTTGAGTTTCCTTGGCGGTTTTTGTGATGATATTGATGACTCCATTAACCGCATTGGCGCCCCATATAGCGCCACCTGGGCCACGTATGACTTCGATGCGCTCAACGTCGGCCAGTAAAATGTCTTTTTCTTCCCACAGGACACCAGAAAATAACGGGCTATACACACTGCGACCATCGATCATGACTAATAACTTATTGGCGGCGCGACCATTGAAGCCGCGCATGCTGATGGCCCAGCGACTCGCGTCGATGCGCGCCACTTCAACACCTGGCACATAACGCAGTGCATCGGCGATACGTGACACCCCAAGGCGTTCGATTTCATCATGAGAAAGTACATAGACAGCCGCGGGCGCTTTATTCAGTGACTGTTGTTTTTTTGAAAGGGAGGTAATTTTAAGGTTCATTAGCTGGAACACATTGGTTCCAGTGATATCTAGCGCCATATCGCTAGCTTGGCTGGCCATAGAGACACACAATAATAAGGGCGTGAGCGCGAATAATTGTTGCTTCATATACAGTTTCCGTACATTAATCGATAATGTTCATCTATAAGTCTGTCCACAATAATTATTCGAGTGGCAGCTATACCTCAGAACCCTAAAATTGAGTATAGATTAGCTTTATGGAATAACAAGGAGCTCAACTGAACAAAAGATATTTAAGTAAGTTGTTGATTTTTAATTGATAAAGTTTGGCTCTTGGTTCTTGATCTTTGGTCTGATTGATTACTGTGGACTACAGCCTAAGGTTGTAGGCTTTCATGTCAGTCAGATAGGAGTGAGTCTTACTCGAAGGCGATTATCAATACACAATTTCTGTCCTCGGGATGCGCACTGTTATCGAGTGGCACCGCCCTTTACTGCAGTGAATAGGTGCTCGGTCCTTGCATATCGCCGTTTCAATTTGGCGCTAGGGTGTTCAGTGAGGCATTAATCTGCTCACTAAGCAGCTGTAACAATTGGCTGTAAGCCATGACTAGCCCAGTGGCGCTTTGCTCTGCGGGCACGCTTGCCTGAAAGTGTTGGCCTTGACCATCTTTTTGTGGGCTGGCAGGGATGGCTTTGGTAGTCGATGAGAGGTCCTTCAGTGTCCACACGGCTTGGAGGCTGGCTTGGCCTTCCATGAGGTTAAGGTTGAGTATATTGATGCTTATGCTGTATTGGGGGCGATTCTCTAAGCGCCACGGAAATTGCACTAACTGACGACTCGGCGAGGCTTGGGTTAAGTTAAGGCCTAATATTCGGTTAATACCTTGATCTAAGGGCTCGGCCCAATAACTATTGTCGAATCTGTGTAAATAACCCGCTTGAGTTTGATACACAAGCTGAGTGAAGTGTAAGTATTCGGGGATGCTGATAGGGCCTATACCTATGGCTAATTCCAAGCTAGTATTACTGGCTAGCCTAGGGGGGGCCGCGCTTGTGAGCACATAATAATTTTTTTGCGGTGAGGTTTGACAGCCTGTGAGCAAGGCGGCTTGCAGGATGAATATCCCCAAAACTGCAGTTAAGCGCATGATACCAAATAGCTTCATTTCTTATTCCTCATCAGATAAGCGTTTACCGCGCAGCAAAGATTCTGGCTGCTCGTCTAAGGTTTCACTTAGGCTTCTTAAGGCGCGCGCCGAGCGACTGACTTCCTTGAGGGTATTGTTAAGCTGAATAACCAGTGGCGATCCTTGACCTAAGGTGCCAGTCGCCTCGATGGCGAGTTTATCTAGGCTCATTAAGGTATTACGTAATTCTGTAAGGCTTGTTTGCACAGACTGCAGCAGTTTAGGTTCATCCTGGCTGAGTTGCAGTAGCAGTTTATCTAAGCGTGTTAGCACCACTTGGGCATTTTTCTCTAAGCTTGCTTGGGTATGGTTAAATTGATTGGCCGTGGTTTCAACGGCTTTGGCTGCAGTATCAAAACTCGTTAAGGTACGCTGAATTTGGCCACTACTGGCAATATCACTGAGCTCTTGAGCCAACTTATCTACGTTATCGACTAAGCCTTTAAAGTCGATGGACTGAAAATCTTGAGTAAACAGCTCAAACCCCGTGGCTATGGTGGGCAGCTCTAATACATTGTCTTGCTCACCCCTTAACAGAATCGGGGTGTCGGGATAGAAATCCAGCTCTACATACAAAAGCCCGGTGAGTAGGCTCTGAAAATTTAGCTGTGCCCGTAACCCTTTGTCGATTGCTCGGCTAAAAAAATCAGCATCAACTTGAATACCTTTAAGTTTTATTCGCTCCAAGAGTAGATTTGCACTCACGGCTGCGGTGACTTTTTGGCTGCTGTCGCTGGGGAAATCGATGCGGATATCGCTGATTTCGCCAATGATGACCCCCTTGAGCTTGACGGCTGCCCCCACTTGTAGCCCCTGCACTGATCCATCAAAATACATTATGATGGGTTCTTTCTCGGCGAATAACCGCCCGCCGGAGAAGAACAATAACGCCGTAAAAATCAGTAGTATGGCCCCAAGAATGAAGGCGCCTATGGCGAAGGGCAGGCGCTGGGCTTTAAGCTGCGGTTTATTCATTGTGACTCCGAGGCATCATCGCGATTAAGAAACTGCCTGACCCTAGGCTGGCTGCTATTAAGCTTAAGCTCCTTAGGGTCGCCATAATCCAGCATGGTTTTGGTGTGATTATCGAGAAACACACAGCGGGTACCAATGGACATTATGCTAGGTAATTCATGGGACACTATGATCACAGTCGAATCTAATGCTTGGCACAGCTGGACAATTAATTGATCCAGCCGCATCGAGCTAATGGGGTCGAGCCCGGCCGAAGGTTCATCGAAAAACAGCAGTTTGGGTTCTAATGCCAAGGCCCTAGCAAGGCCTGCGCGCTTATGCATACCGCCGCTAAGCTGTGATGGATAAAAGGCTTCAAATCCAGACAGGCCCACCAAGGCTAATTTATACGCCACCACTTCCTTGATTTGCCGGGCAGAAAGTTGAGTGTAAAGCTGCAAAGGCAGCGCGACATTCTCCCCAAGGGTCATGCTCGACAGCAGGGCGCCTGTCTGAAAGGTGATGCCCCAGCTTGTAAGTAAATTGATTTGAGTCGCTTCATCCGAGTCATAAAAATTTTGCCCTTGATAGAGGACTTCACCTTGAGTGGGGGGCAGTAAGCCCACCATAGATTTAAGTAAGGTGGTTTTACCGCAACCACTGCCGCCTATGACAAAGAAAATATCATTTTTCTGGATAGTAAAGTTGAGCTGGCCCTGCACTGGGGTGTTGCCATAACCAATACTGAGGTCGTTTACTGCAATAAAAGGCGTGTCTGTCATGGCTAGATCCCAAGCTTATCGTATAAGATATTCAAGGCGGCATCGGATACCACTAAGAAGACAATGGCCTTCACCACAGCCTTAGTGGTAGCCACACCCACGGCATTGGAGTTGCGGCCACAGGCAAGGCCTGCCTGACAGCCGGCAATGGCAATCAATATCCCAAAAATCAAGCTTTTAACTAGTCCTGTTGTGATATCAAGCCAGTCCACAGCCACTTGAGCTTGCAGCAGATATTGAGTGGCGCTTACCCCCATGCCATTGGCGACTATGCCGCCGCCTATGATGCCAATGGCATCTGAGTAGATGCACATCAAGGGCATGATAAATACCAGCGCCACAAGCCTTGGCACCACTAAAAACTCCATGGCCGAAATCCCCATGACGCTAAGGGCATCCACTTCTTCATTGGCTTGCATTGTGCCCAGCTGGGCGGCATAAGCGGCGCCGGTGCGCCCGGCCATGATAACCGCCGTCATCAGCGGGCCCATTTCACGGACCATGCCGATGGCAACTAAGTCGGCAACGTACACTTGGGCGCCTAATTGGCGTAACTGTACTGAGCCTAAATAAGCGAGGATCATGCCAACCAGCAGGCTGATTAAGGTCACTATGGCTAAGCCTTGGGGCCCGGCTTGCTCGATAAAAAAGATGATATCGCTCGCACGGGTTTTCGCCTTACCCCTGAGCCAATGACTAATGGCGAGCACACTGTTGCCTAAAAATAACAGGCTGTCATACACCCCTTGCCCTTGTTCTGTAAGGTTTGCCCGCAGTTTCTGTTTGAGGCTTAACTGAGCTTGGCTTTGGGTTTGATTACTGGGAACTTCGGTCGCAAGCTTCAATAACTGCTGCAAGCTTGGTGGGCAGGCATCAAGGCTTAAGGGTAATTCAGCTTGTTCACACCAGCGGCTTAATTGCAGTAGGGCGACGGCTAAGCTGGAGTCCCATAAGCCGAGGGCTTGAGTGTCTATGATGACAGAGCGACTCTGGCTTGGAATGGCGGCGCATATTGAATCTGCGTCCAGCGCATGGCCTAGCTGCCAATCACCGCGCAGTGCGATATGGCAATCAGTTTGCTGCATCTGGATCTCAAATTTTGCTTGCGTCATCCCTGCTATTGTCTTCCTGTGTCAACAAGTCTATGAATTTACTATAGAACACAAAAGCAATTATTTATCGGTTCGGGATCACTAATTCAAATTAATCTGGAGTGTAGCGGTATGTGAAACGAGCTGGATCAAGGTGGGGCAGGTTTATTTAACAGGCTAGGGGGCTCAATGCTCTCTTAAGTGTTGGCAATCTCGACGTTAACAATAAAAGCCCCACAGTTGAGGCTAGGGCCGATGCATAATTCCTGCGTCATAGCTATTTGTTATTTGCTGTTTTCCTTAAAGGTTTGTAGGGTTTGCAACAGCACACCTAGCTTGATGACATGGGCTTCTAATGCCTCTGGGGGAATGTGGGTGCTGCCTTGGAATGTCTCTAATTCGTTAGCCAGTTCTTGCACATAGGGGAGGAAGCGATTGCTTTGGGTTTCAAAACCCTGATCTTGAGCGAAAATAGCAGAAAACTTACCGTGGCCAGCCTTTTGTAATTCATCCAACTTCACGTCTGAGTCTATGGCTTGGCGATAGGCGGTTTGAAGATTTTCTTTTAGTTGCTGGATGACCTTAGTGTACGGCATGATAGTCTCATTCTTGAATAGGCTCGATAATCTGAAATTATAAGGTGATGCCAAGGTGACAACAAGTCAAAGCGTGAGGAAAACCGCCATAGATGGACTAATTCATGCCAATAAGGCCAATAAGTTCAACAAGGCTCAGGCGAGAGCCGGATATGTTAATCCGCTAATGCTGTTAAGCCTGTTAGTGTTAAGCCTGTTGGTGTTAAGTGTGCTACTGGCAAGTTTTAACGCTCAAAGCGCCGAATCTGACAGACCGCCGTTTTATAAAATCCAATACCAAGGCAAGCAGGCTTATTTATTAGGCTCTATCCACATAGGCCGTGGCGATTTTTACCCTATGCCGGCGCAAATCGAACAAGCCTTCAGTGAGGCTAAGGCCTTAGTGGTCGAGGCCGATATCGCCAAAGCCAATGTGCCAGCCTTACTTAAGCGTTATGGCATGAGTCAAATCGGCGAAAACACCTCCAGCAGCAATGCCCTGCACCAATATTGTGTTAACAATGGCGCTTTATGTCAGGCGCTTTCGGGTTATGCCCCTTGGCTTAAGGCGGCGCAAATCAGCCTGTATCGTTTTGGCAGTTTAGGCTATCAGGCCGACTTTGGTGTCGACAGTTATTGGGTGGCTAAGAAGGGCGCACGGCCATTACTGGAATTAGAGAGTGTGGCATTTCAATTTGAGCTTATCTCATCATTTAAACCTAAGACTCAGCAGCTGATGTTAGACGAAGCAATAGCAGCCGAAGACGTGGAAATGCTGGCGTTAATCCACGCCTGGCGAGCAGGGGACAGTAAGGCGCTCGCTGACATCATGTCAGAACAAGCCGATGACGCACCAGAGCTAGTGACAGAGTTATTGTGGCGCCGCAACCATACCATGACAGCTAAAATCATCGAGTTGTTCGAAGCCAACAAGGACCAGCTGTTTATTGTCATAGGTGCAGGGCATCTAGTCGGCGAGCAAGCCATCCCAGACTTACTGAAAGCTAAAGGCGTAGCGATTATTGAGTGTTGGAAAAATGACTGTAAGTGATGTTTGCTGGTGGCTATTTTGAAAAATACCGCAGGTAGGCCTTGTATGCCCTCTAATTTCATCGATGAGGCGTTTGTTGTTCCGACGTCACTGGATACTGAGCATTTCCACTTTAGAATGCTAGAAGAGTCAATTGCAGCATTAGATTTTGAGGCTGTGATGTCTAGCCAAAAAAGACTGCAAGGGGTTTTTGGTTTAGGTTCAAAGTGGCCTAAAGTTGATATGACATTAGCAGAAAATGTCGAAAGTCTAAAAATCCACCAACAAGAATTTAGATCTAGAAAGGCATTTGCTTATTCAGTTTTTAATAACAGCAAAACCAAATGCCTTGGCTCCGTTTATATCGACCCGAGTCAATCACATGATTACGATTGTGACGTTTATTTATGGATCCGTGATGATAGCTTGGCTTTAGATAACGCGCTTTATGGGGCCGTTCTTAGCTGGCTATCCAGCGACTGGCCTTTTTCTAACATTGTATTTCCAGGGCGGTCTATCTCATGGTTAGCGTGGAATGCAGCGTTAAAAGCGGGATAACACGCATTTCATCTAGTTCAGGTAATTTCATTTCTGCTCTCCAATGAGAAGCTATCAATAGCTGTGGCAAACTGTGTCCTATTCGTACACTCTTCTTCAATCGCATTGAACAATTCAACTCGTAAACTATGATTAGTATTCCCTATTCGTACAAGGTGCATTGAATGTCTACGTCACCGCTTTATTACGCTAAGAAAACGCAAGAATTATGTGCGTTATCTGATGTTTATATTACGTTGAATCGAATGTTATCCAGTGATGGTTGCAGTTTGGAGCAATTGGCCGATGCCATAGCCTATGAGCCTGCTATCGCCGCATCGATTTTGAAAATCGCCAATAGTGCTATGTTCAGTATGCCAAGAAAGATAGACAGCCTGTCTAAAGCATTAACCATACTGGGTATAAAGGAAGTAAAAAAGCTAGTGAATGCTTATGGGATTACTGCGGCATTTTCTAACCTAGATCCAAACGTTGTAGATATGGATAAATTCTGGGAGATCAGTGTAGATTGCGCCTTGATTTGTCAGTATTTTGCAAAAAATAAACAAATCCCCAATACAGACAACATTTTTTTATCCGGGCTATTTCATAACTTGGGGATGTTGGCCATGATCAGCAGCGAGCCTGCTAAAGTCAGATATTGTGAGGGCTATGATCGCGATGAGACGCCTTGGTTTCGCCAAAACCAAGTGTTTGGTTTCACCTTTGCAGATTGCACCACAGAATTACTCAAGCTTTGGGACTTACCTGATAGCATCATACAGCCCATTGCCGAGTTCAATGGTGCAGAGCATGAGCCCTTGCCTGACAATAGCAAATTACTTTATATGGCTTCACGTTTAGCCGTGATTAACGCCGATCCAGGCTTGTATGCAAAGGAGGCGTTAATCGATAAGGCAATTTTGGATGATTTAGGCATTGAATCAAGTGATATGAGTCAATCGCTTGAGTATTGTAATGAGCAGGCGATGGAGCTGTTAGCGACGTTCCCGATCCAAGGTCGAAAGAGTAGCGAATAAATGCATTTACTTAGGGGGAATGGCAAGATTTAGCTCACCTCGATAAATGTGGGTTAAATCGTGTTCTGCTTCAAACGTGCCATTCTTTTACTGGTTATAACACTTGCTGCCAGAACCAGCTGGCCAAAGGTCCGGTGACATCGGCTTCGGCGTTGGTGAGCAGGACTAATCCATAACCCGTTTGCGGTGAATAAGCGATATAAGGACGATAGCCGTCAACCACGCCGGCATGGTAATACAAGAACTGGCCGTCATATTGCACCATACGCCAGCCCAGGCCATACCATTCGCTGACCTGTTTAAATTGTTGCCACAGGGGCCAGCGTGGCTTTCTGGGCAGGCGGGTTAAAGGTTGTTGCAGTTGGGCTAACAGTGATCCAGGCACCACATTAGGCTGCTGCCCTAACATGGCCTGCAGGTAAATGGCCAAATCACGGGCGCTGGCATTGACGCCTGCGGCCGCCCCCAAACGGTAAAAATTAGCTTTGGGGTTCATCATTCGCCAGCCTTGGCCGCTACGTCTATGTGGCATGGCTTTATTACGTGACGCCAATAAAGGCGTCAAGCCAACCGATGCGGTCTGCATCCCCAGTGGGGTAAACAGGCGCTGGCTTAGCAAATCGGCATAAGGCAGACCGGTTGCACGCTCTAGCGCATCGCCCAGCAAACCAAAAAACACATTCTGATAACTGTAACAAGTGCCGACTTTACAAATGGGGCTGAGTTCTTTTAGCCTGGGGATAATTTGCGCTGGTGTTTGATCCGCTTCAATCAAATTTTCAAACGCATGAGGGACAAAGCCACTGCTTTGGGACAAGACTTGCTTGAGCGTTAGGCTTTGTGACAGTGACTGCGTACGTAATTTAAGCCCAGGAACATAATGGGTTAACGGCTTTAGCAACTCGAGTTGTTGCTGGGCCTCTGCCTGTACTAAAGACATACCGGTAAAGGTTTTGGAAACCGATGCTAACCTGAATACGGTATCGGCATCGATGCGGGCGTTATCGACCACTGCCCGCACCCCATAACTGCCCATTTTGACTATCTGATCATTTTTCACGATCGCATAAGCCCCACCCGGTACTTTGGCATGACTGAGTTTTTGGGTAAATTCTTGGTCAAATGCCGCCAGCAATTGCTGCTCAGTAAGCTTGGCAGGGGTGGCATGCAGTTGATAACTACAACACAGTAATATTAGCAGCCAGCGCTGCTTGCAAAAAAAGCCCATCAACTTACTCCGACCAAACCAAAATTTGCCAGCACATCTAGGTGCCGTACTTCCAAAAAACTATGTTAAAAGCTATGTGAAACTGTTCGAAAAACTATGTGAAACCATGTTAAAAGCTATAGGCTCAATTGCAGCTTGTGTGTGGGGTCAAGTTGTTGCCCCTTTTGCAGCAACTCAAAGTGTAAATGTGGACCTGTGGCAAAGCCGCTCGCGCCTACGGCACCAATCTGCTGACCGGCCCGCACTTTATCTCCAGATTGCACCGAAAATGCATCGAGATGGGCGTACAAGGTCTGATAGCCATGGCCATGGTCAATCAGTATGGTATTGCCATAGCGTGAATTCAGGCTGTAATCGTTGGCTATGAGCACTAGCCCATCTTGGCTAGCAAATACCGGTTCGCCTAAGCTCCCCGCAAAATCAATACCCTGATGTGGCCTGTTCTGCCGTAAGGGGCTCACAGTACCAAAAGCCGAGTTCACTTGTGCCTGCATGACTGGCAGCTGCCATTTGTCAGGCAGAGCTGCTTGCCCTTGCAGTGCACTGCAACCGATATTTAGCAGTATTGCCAGACTCAACACCATCAGTGGCAGCCAGAGTGGCAAGCGCGGGCTGTGGCTTTGGGGTTGAAACAAGGCCGCCAGTCGATGCCGGTATCCCAGATCATTTTGGGCTTGAATGAAATGGGCAAACCCGGGAGTGGCCTGTTGTTGGCACAGTTTTAGACTGCTAATGAGTGTCTGCCCATACAAGAGTGCCAGCTTAGGCTTAGCTGCGAGCACTTGTCTGTCAACGGTAAGCTCCATAGACTGGCAAAAGCGTCTTTCTAAGTAACCTAGCGCCGGATTAAACCAAGCCGTGGCAATGATGATGCGCCAGCATAACAACTGCCAGGGATCGCGGCGCTGCCAATGTTGCAGCTCATGAGCCAGCAGCAAAGCGCGCTGTTGATTGCTAAATTGCCAGTAATACGCCGGCAGCATTAATACCGCTTGCCGCGCGCCGAAAATAAAAGGAGAGATAGCCAATCCATGTTGGCGGATTTGCATCTTGAAAAGGCGCGGGTCGAGCTCTGGCGAGGATTGATTGGTCTGCAATTGGCCTGGATATAAGTGCTCTGGCTGCCATTGCTTGGGCTGCGAAAGGTCATGTTCGAACAGCTCTGACGGACACACGGGCTGGGCTTGTCGATATAGCTTGAGTAATTGCCAGTATTGGCGTGCGAGCCGCAGCCATTGGCAACATGCTCCTAGCACAATCACAGCGAACAGGGTTTGCCACAGTGCTTCCAAGGGCTGTGTGTCGATAAGTGCTGGGTGCTGCGCCGTGACGGTCAATTGTTCTAACTGCTGGGTCGCATCCAGCCATAAGGTATTGGGTAGCTGTACTGCAACTGGCCAGTGCCACAGTGGCCACAAAGGCACAGTCGCCAGCAGCAATAGCCACCAGTAAAAGGCAGGCCAGGGGAGCAGAGAAGGGTTTCGGCGCTGAGCCAAAATTAGCCCCCCAGTCAGCAAGCTGGTCCACAAGGTAAACGCTGAAAGCGCAAACAGCAGGCTTAACATTTTCAGTGCTCCTGTGGATCGTCAGGCTTGTTTTCTTGCGCGCCGGCAAGCTTAGATAACATCAGCTCTAAATCGGCGATTTCATCGGCATTAACCAGTTTGCTGTCGGCAAACATAGCCACAGGCAATGGGCCATCGAGCTCAAAGATCCGTTTGGCAAAATCTTGGGCGAAACTGGCTAGGGTGGTCATCTTATCCAGTGTCGCACAGTAAATATTCTTATTGCCTTGCACTTGCACCGCCACAAAGCCTTTCTCGCCCATGCGCTCCAGGGTTTTGCGGGTGGATGAATAACCCCAGCCTAATACTAGCTCCAGTTCATCATGGAGTTCACGGGCTGTTAGCGGTTGTTTTTGCCACAGGAGTTTGAGAATTTCCAGTTCAGGAGCGGTTGGCTGTTGCATACTGGTTCAGGGATAGATAATGAATGACCATATACTGCGACATTGGTCGCAGTATGGCAAGCGTTATCTGCGACGAGTGTCGCAGATTGGCTATATGGTCGCCGTTATTATGTTATTGCTTTATATTGCAGTTCAGTTTTTGGGATGAGGCCGAATTTACTTTGACTGGATCTGCTTTATGGGTATACGAGATATCTGATGAATAGATTATTAGGTTTTAAGGAGAGCTCGAATGTCTACTGATGGTTTATTCGCTTTATTCTGCGCCGGGGCATCCTGCTTCGTTCTACTTCCTGCATTCATGCTGTCGTCGGCAACTTCGAGGGGGGCAATCTGTGAGTGAGGTGTTAGTTCAAGGCTTAGTGTTGTTAGCCCTTGAGATCTGAAGAGCAACACTGGGGTTAAAAAGATGAACCATGGTGATTTGCGAGCCGACCCGTCCATGGCCGCTTTTTGACATCTGACCCACATGGGCGTGGGAAATGTCAGTATGAAGTTTGGAATATTGACAACTGCTGAGAAAGCATTTGAATTATCGACGGTAAAAATCCTTGTTTTACAATATATTGCAGGATATATTTGTTGCTCTTATCGGCTCGTTACCCCCCGTTTTGCCAGCGAACCATATTTCCCTCTTTGAAAGAAGCGAATAATAAAAATGCCAACCAGAATAAACAATTCAGAGCGATTGCCAGGTCTTGATCTTCTCCGGACCATCGCCATTATCTGGGTGATGCTTTTTCACTCCTTTTTATTGGGAGGTCTTGGGCCAGACTGGTCGTGGCTTTCTCGATTTGGTTGGATGGGGGTTGATTTGTTTTTTGTGCTCAGCGGGTTCCTTATCGGCATTCAGGTGTTAACGCCTCTAGCGCGAGGCAAAAAATTGTCTTTCAGTGATTTCTACCTACGCCGGGCTTTCCGTATTCTTCCTGCTTACTGGGCTGTGCTCTTATTGTATTTACTGTGGCCATCCTTCCGAGAAGAGGCGGGCATGGAATCAGGCTGGAAATTTTTGACTTTTATCACAAATGTGAGCATAGATTATAGAGCTAATGCTGCTTTTTCTCATGCTTGGTCCCTCTGTGTCGAAGAGCATTTTTATTTGTTTTTTCCGCTTTTAGCCGTCATCTTTTTTCGGCGTCCCAGCATGTTGAAATTTGTTTTATTCGTCACTATGGTCATTGTTGCTGGTGTGATACTTCGCGCCGTAATTTGGCAGCATGGAATGGATTCTGACCCTTCTTTCATTCGAAACTGGTTTGTTGAAGATATTTATTATCCAACATGGAATAGGCTAGATGGTTTGCTCTGTGGGGTGATGCTTGCGGCATGGAAAGTTATGCGCCCACAGTCATGGGAACGTGCAAGACGTTACGCAAACTATAGTCTTATCGCTGGTATTGCAGTTATGTCCCTTGCTTTTTGGATCTTTCAAAACCGTGTTGGTCTTATAGCAAACTCGATTGGTTGGCCTATTCTTGCTTTTGGACTTGGGTTGATTGTATTTGCTGGCGCGGGTCGTGATAGTGTTATTGGACGTTATAAGGTACCGTTTACCGGTTGGTTTGCGGCTATTTCCTATAGCTTGTACCTCATGCATAAAGCGACTTATCACCTCGTGCAGCAACAATGGGGAGATCTTCTATTAGATAGGGGGTTTTTGGCATTCATTGTCTACGGCTGTGCAGCGATTATGGCTGGAGCGATACTTCACTACATTGTTGAACGTCCATGTCTTAAGCTTCGGGGAAAAATAACACTGAGAAGGCGAGACGAACTTGTCAGCAATCCAACGTAAAAAGCCTCTATGTTTGATTTCTAATTCCAATAAAGAGCAACCAGCGTTTAAGGGATTGATAAATTTTGTACTAGCTGATAAGTTGCTAAAATTAATAATAATTTAAGCGTAAACGAGTCGAATATTAAGGAAGTGCCTTAGGGTGGTTTCCGAAATTCGGGTTTATAAGCGGTTATGCTATTGAGGAACGCTTAGTGTTGAAAATAATAATAGTATTATCAAGCCTACTTCTTACTTCGTGTGCGACTGTCGCGCCTGTGGTAAACCCTAATAGTCCGATTAACATTTATGGTGTAACAACTCTGCCTCCTCAAAGTGGCAGCTGGGTGGTTATGGCGGCATCAGGCTACCAGTCGTCACTTGGGAGCATAGGTGCTAATAAAAATGAATCACTAGTTGTAAATGTTTCTATATTTCAGTTGCCCGCATTAGATTCTGATAAAAAATTCCTAGAATATATTGTCGAATCAAGAGCAACGTCCCCAGATACAGGCCGATTTGAAAACCAAGAAAACACTGAAAACCTTTCGCCTCTTAATGGGGCTATTTGTGTGAAATACCATTCCATATCAAAAGATACCAATGCAAAAATTCAAGGAGGTAAGGCCTCGATGTTTTTGGAAAGTATTGGCTATAATTGCCAGCATCCCAAAAAGAATACAGTAGGCGTAAATATTGAATATTCGCTTCGTCACTTTGCACATACCCAATATCCTTCATTAGAAAAAGACAGTGATGATTTTTTCAAGAATATTCAGTTTACGGAGTTTTAGTAGCGTAACAAGTTGCAGTTGCAAAAGCTGCAAACAAACAACGCTGACAATCGTACGCAAACAAGGTGCCGCAAAATGATGCGGTCTATGTCTTGAAATTGATGCACCGCATTGGGGTTAAATACCTATCTATATGGCTTGCTGCCCTTGCTGTAATTTACTTAATTTCAGATTTTGTGTTCTTTCGTGGCTTATACATAGAAACTCAGATTGGCACAGTAACAGACGTTTCACAGAGCATTTCAAGACCTAGTGGTGCAGGTCCTGTACTCAAATATGCTTCTGTGGAGCTTGAGAGCGGTCAATTCGTACAAGCTGTTTGTGAGCCCTCATGTCATATTGGTACAGAGGTAGAAGTGAATATTTATGAGCCACTTATAGGCTGGAATACAAATTACTACACCACCGGCATGCAAATTAAGGATAGGCCATGAGCCAGCCGAGGTGTCTTTCTTGTTAATAATAAATCATCATAATTCAATGTGTTATCCACATTTAAGACTTAGTGCTCTCTTAAGGTCAACAGGTCACTAGAATGCTAAAAAGGTGAGGCATGCGGCTATACCTAAGAGATACGAGGCGAGTGTCGGCCCTATTGCCGGCTCTTGATCTCATAAGGAATCGGCGTGTCGGAGAGACTTTTTATGAAAGAAATGGGCCATGGCTAGCCTGTATACAGAAATTTCAGTGACAGTTTTTTCGAGTCCTCAGCGATGGATTTTTATCTAACAAGATGTCCAAACTCTGTTTGGAACAAAGTCGCAGGGTTCCACTCTGCACTGGCCAAGAGGGGAAAACAACAGCATTCTCCCCTCTTGGAACACCCCTGTGCCGCCCGCGAAGTTGTTGATCCTCATATTCACCTAAAAATACCTAACGGCTCGACAGCACATCCATGTGCCCAACGAGCCTTAACCATTTCTGATAGGCTGGATGCCTGAATGCCACGTAATCTACGGATGGATGAGAGTGGCCCTGATGGTTGCACGGGATTTTTAGGTGAATAAATCGGCAACTTCGAGGGTAATTGGTGCAACCTGTGAGAGTGCTATTAGGCTTAACATAGGCATGGGACTAGATTTTAAGAGCTAACAGATTGCACGAATGCTACAAAGGTGAACCATGAGTGTTTGCGAGAAGACCGTCCATCCCATGGACGGGATGTTCGAGCCCTCATGGACGAGTTTACGGCGTGTCGTTGAGTGAATACCATGGCAAGCCAGTATGCAGGAATGTCATCAACTGGCTTTTTGAGGCAAGTTCAGTCTAAATTTTCTAGCTCATTTATGTCCAAAAATGTGCCACGGAGCATAAATCATTTATGCCCCAAAGCTTTTTTGCAAGATGTCCAAACTTCGTTTGGATCAAAGTCGCAGGGTTCCACTCTGCACTGGCCAAGAGGGGAAAACAACAGCATTCTCCCCTCTTGGAACACCCCTGTGCCGCCCGCGAAGTTGTTGTTCCTCATATGACGAAGAAAATACCTAACGGCTCGACAGCACATCCCTGTGCCTAACGAGCCTTAACCATCATCCCTGATGGTTGCACGGTATTTTAATCGTCATATTTCGGCAACTTCGAGGGTAATGGGTGTTATCTGTCACTGCAGTGTCTTTTGAGGGCTAGGCGTGTTGATTTTATGAGTTAAAAGAGCAAAGCTAAAGTGAGTAGCATAAGGTGATAAAGTTAAAATGATATCAATCCATTAGCCTTCAAAGAGTATAAAAAACGACTACCCCAAAAAAACAAATTCCTATAGCATAAAGGCCAAATAACATGGATGTGGCATCGGCCATATTTGGGAATGAGTCAACACGCGATTTATGCCTTGCAAACAGCGCAAGGCATAAATACTAAGACGTTAGCTTCTGTGAATAACTATGGAGTAAGTAAGAAATGGGACAGTTAGAACTAATACCAAGAGTTGAAGAAGGGGAGATTATTCCTCAGCGTTTAAGTGATGGATATATAAGTGCTACGGCTTTATGTAAATCTGTTGGTAAGGAATTTGGTAACTACCATGCTTTAAAATCTACCCAAGATTTCATCGCAGAACTTAGTTTACAGACGAATCTTCCAAAAGAACAATTAATCCACATTATTCGAGGTGGAAATGCTCAACAGCAAGGAACGTGGGTTCACCCTTATCTAGCTATCAACCTTGGTCAATGGCTGTCTGTTAAGTTTTCTGTCAAGGTATCTCAATGGGTATATGAATGGCAAACAGGTACGGCTAAACCTGTTATGCCGGTTCACATTGAAAGGTACATGATGAATCGAACTCGTATCCCACATACTCATTTTTCAATGTTGAATGAGTTGGTTTTTAACTTAATTGCACCTTTGGAAAGTGCAGGTTATACAATGCCTGCAAATCTGTTACCAGACGCATCTGAAGGTAAGATGTTCTGTAATTGGTTGAGAAAAAATCGAGGAGTTGAGCCAAAAAACTTCCCTAATTACAATCATGAATTTCCGGATGGACGAGTCTTTCCCGCAAGATTATATCCAATGCAGTACATGGAAGACTTCAAAAATCATTTCCATCAAATTTGGTTGCCTACTAAGGCTCCTGAGTATTTCGGACAGCGGGCTCCAGAAGCATTGACATATGTAAACCAAGCGCTATTGCCTAACGGTGTATAAAGCTAACAAAACTAGGCACGGCGATGCCTACTGCATTGCGGCTTCGCCTCCATTTCGTAGCCGCACGTGCTAGTGGCGTTAATCTATATAGATTTTTATCCGAAAATCTCAAATTAGAGTTAACAAGCTTTTGTCCAAAACGAGTTTAGGCCAGCGAGTAATGCTCGCTAGCCTTGTTGTTAATAAATCAATGTCGCAACGCCGAGCAGGGCAAACAGTAGGGCGCAGCCTCTGTGGATGAGGGTTAGCGGTAGCTTTTCTGCGCTGAAATGTCCGGCGATCACCACGGGTACATTGGCGATTAACATGCCTAAGGTCGTACCTATCACCACCCAAGTGAGTGACTCATATCTTGCAGATAAGATCACTGTGGCGATTTGAGTTTTATCGCCCATCTCGGCCATGAAAAACAATACGAAAGTCGCAGCGAAGGCGCCGAAGCGGTAAAAGCCTGGGGTGTCGTCATCCATTTTGTCGGGCACCAGTACCCATATCGCCATGGCAAAGAAGGAGGCGGCAATCAGGTAGCTGCCGATTTGTGGGTCAAGCCAAGTGATTAACCACTGTCCAAGCCAAGCGGCGGCAAAATGATTCAATAAGGTGGCCAGCAGAATTCCACTGATAATTGCCGTTTTGTTTTTGAATCTAGCGGCAAGTAATAATGCCAATAGCTGAGTTTTATCGCCAATTTCGGCAATAGCAACTGTGATTGTGGATGTGATGAAAGCGTCCAAGTCGGTATCTCAGGGGTAAATGACAGCTAAGCACAAGCAGCCGCATACCCCATGATGCAGTCGCCGTGCTTAGGTCTTGCTGGGTGGTTTTCCGCTGAGTCTTATTAATTAAGCATTAACTCAGAAACCACTGTGAGCACCATGGCCTGTGGCCAAGTATGTTGATACTCACCCCAAGGCAATTGAAAATCTGGCCTTGGTTAGCTACTCCCCTAAATACGAGGCGAGCATTATAACCAATAAACGGGGGGATTCAAGCTTACTCTTTTAGTTAGAGATGCTTGCCTGAGGCCGTGGGCATCTGCTAATGTCGAAACTCAAATAATTGTCGACAACAATCATTAGTTTATAAAAAAATAGCTCATCAAGGCTTTCTAAAAAGAATAACAATAGGAAATATCGAGTGAATTTGAAGATCTTAGGTTCCATCGCCATCGTTGCGGGAACGGCCATTGGCGCAGGTATGTTGGCGCTGCCCTTAGCGACAGCGGCTCTTGGGATAGTCCCTGCGGTAATGCTCTTGTTTGTAATTTGGGGAATATCTGCATATACCTCATTGTTAATGTTAGAAATTAATTTAAAAGCCGGTGTTGGAGATAATGTCCATGCCATCACGGGTAAAACCTTAGGCAAAACCGGTCAGCTTATTCAGGGCGCCTCCTTTCTCAGTTTATTGTTTGCACTCACCGCCGCCTATCTCACCGGGGGGGCTTCGTTACTGGTACTCAAGGCCCAGGCGATTTTTGATATCACCTTAGATAAACAAATGGCCGTGCTGCTATTTACCGTCTTTTTAGGTGGTTTTGCAGCCTTTGGCGTGGCTTTGATAGATAAAGCCTCAAGATTGCTGTTTTCGTTAATGGTGGCCTTGTTAATTTTAGTGGTGTTATTTTTATTACCCGAAGTGGAAATGGGCACCTTAGCCTCGAAGAGCTTTGAGTTGGTGCTCGATGCCGATGGCGTTAATCTGTGGATGGCCGCCATACCTGTGGTATTCACCTCTTTTGGCTTTCATGTGTGTATCGCCACCTTAGTGGGTTACCTTGAAGGGGAAGCGAACACCCTGCGCAAAGTCCTCTTGATAGGCTCAACCTTGCCACTTGTGTGTTACCTCTTGTGGTTAACTGTCACTCTGGGCACCTTAGGCGGTGAAACCATCACTAGCTTTAATGGCTCTCTTGGGGCCTTGGTGAGTGCATTGCAGGCGGTGGCTGAGTCTGAAATTGTTAGCAAGTTCATCGGTTTATTTGCTGATTTAGCGCTTATTACGTCATTCCTTGGGGTCACCATGAGCCTGTTTGATTTCGTGTCTGAGTTGACCCGTGCTAAAGCAACTTTATTCGGACGATTACAGACTTGGCTAATCACCTTTGTGCCGCCACTGTTATGTGCACTTTACTACCCAGATGGCTTTGTTAAGGTGTTAGGTTTTGCGGCCATCCCCTTGGTGATTATGATTATTTTCTTACCTATCGCCATGGCCCTAGGTCAGCGTAAACAAGCAATAGCAGGCTACCAGGTTTCTGGTGGCAAGCCTGCCTTGGTACTCACAGGCTTAGTGGGCTTGGCGATAATTTTTGCTCAGTTATGGGTGGCATTATAAATTCGTTTCAAACTGCTTTGTAACTGAGTTTTTCAAAGCCTATTCTTACCATAAAACAATATGATAAAGTCAGACCTTATGCTCAATGCAGGTCTGACTTTTTTATTTGTCCTGATTACCGGTACAAGTTTGCCTCGTACTGGCTTTGGGACTCGCTCGATAGTATGTTCGCCCCCACTAAAATGGAATGAAATAATGAAAAAATGGTTAGTTAGTGTCGCAATCGCGGCAAGTTTCGGCGTTCACGCCGATGAAGGCATGTGGCAGCCACACCAATTGCCAGCCATGGCCGATGAATTAAAGGCTAAAGGCTTAGAAATTGATGCCAAGTCGATTTCTAAATTAACTGAGTTCCCAATGAATGCTGTCATCAGCCTTGGGGGCTGTACTGCCTCTTTCGTGTCACCTAAAGGCCTAGCTGTGACTAACCATCACTGTGCTTATGGCTCAATCCAATACAATTCAACCCCAGAAAAGAACCTACTAAAAGAGGGTTTCTTGGCTAAAAGTTTTGCCGAGGAATTACCGGCAACCCCAGGTTCGCGCATTTTTGTTACCGAAGCTGTCACCGATGTTACTGCTAAGGTGAAAGCCGGTGAGATGGAAAAAACGGGTAATGATTTTTACAAAGGCATTGAAAATAAAGAGAAAGAATTAGTTGCCGAATGTGAGAAAGAGCCAGGTTTCCGTTGTCAGGTCTATAGCTTCCACGGTGGTCTCGAGTATTACCTGGTCAAGCAAATGGAAATCCGTGATGTGCGCTTAGTGTATAACCCTGCGGCGAGCGTAGGTAAGTACGGCGGTGATATTGATAACTGGATGTGGCCACGTCACACGGGTGATTTCTCTTTCTACCGCGCTTACGTGGGTAAAAATGGCAAGCCTGCCGATTTCAGCAAAGACAATGTGCCTTATGAGCCCAAGAGCTTCCTTAAAGTGTCGGCTAAAGGCGTGAGTGATGGCGACTTTGTGATGGTGACTGGCTACCCTGGCAGCACTAACCGCTACCGCACAGCAAGCGAAGTGAAAAATCAGTTCGAGTGGGCTTACCCAGAAGGCAAGATGCTGCGTGAGCGTTATATCGACATCATCAAAGAAACCGCAAAAGATGGCAGTGACGAACGTATTAAGTATGAAAGCTTGATCGCTGGTTTAGCCAATTATGCTAAAAACTTTACCTCTATGATTGAGTTTTACGGCAAGTCGACCATGCTGGCCGACCGCCAAAAAATAGAAACAGAATTAGCTAAGTGGATAGCTAAAGATGAACAACGTCAGCAGCAATATGGCAGCACCTTAGCCAAGCTTGATGAGTTAGTGGCAAAAGGTCAGCAGAAGCAAGAGCGCGATATCTTACTGGGTTACATTGGCTACACAACTATGATAACGACGGCTCGCGACTTGTACCGTTTAGCTCATGAAAAAACCTTGGCAGATGCGGCTCGTGAGCCAGGTTTCCAAGAACGTGATATGACTAACTTTAAGTCGAGCATGGAGCGCATTGACCGTCGTTATGCCGCCAGTGTCGATAAAGCCGTCTTACTCGACTTATTAAGCCGTTATGCGGTATTGCCCGCCGAAAAACGCATTGCTGCGTTAGACACGGTATTTGGTATTGAAGCAAACTTCAGTAAAGACAAGCTAGCTAAGACGTTAGATGCCATGTATGCCAATACTCAGCTTGGCGTACAAGCCACACGCTTAAGTTGGATGGACAAATCTGTGGCTGATTTTAAAGCCTCAAACGATCCTTTTATCAAGATGGCAGTGGCACTTTTTGATAGTGATATGGCCAGAGAGCAAGAGAAGAAGCAACTCGAGGGCGACTTAATGAAGGTGCGTCCACAATACATGGATGCCATCATCGCTTATAACCGTGAGCTAGGAAAGCCTGTGTATGCAGATGCTAACTTCAGCCTGCGTGTGAGCGTGGGGCATGTGAAAGGTTACTCGCCACAAGATGGCTTAAAGGCAGTGCCATTTACTCGTCTTGAAGGCATTTTGGCTAAAGATACAGGTATGGATCCTTTCGATGCGCCTCAGAAGCAGTTAGACCTGATTAAGGCTAAGCAGTACGGTGATTTCTATGTGAAATCATTGGATTCTGTGCCAGTGAACTTCCTGTCGACTTTAGATACCACTGGCGGTAACTCAGGCTCACCGACCTTAAATGGTCGCGCTGAATTGGTCGGTCTGCTGTTCGATGGCGTTTATGAGAGCATCATAGGTGACTGGTCATATAATGACAGCAACAACCGCTCTATCCAGATAGATAGCCGTTACATGTTATGGGTAATGAAGTATTTAGACAATGCCGATAACCTATTAGCTGAAATGGAAATCGTACATTAAGTGATACTGAAGTAATCCTAAGTTAGGGATTATGAGAGTATCGAAAGTAACGATATGAGTTCTGCGGCCTCCAGGGGCCGCATTTTATTGTCAGCCAATTGCTCAAATTCTTTTGAATTCAGCTCAAGCTTCATGATAGCCGTGCGCTGTAAATCTATGACCTTATACCCCAGCGCTTTGCACATGCGCCTAATTTGTCGATTTAAGCCTTGGGTCAATATCATCTCGAACTTATCATCGGCTAACCGCCGCACTTCACAGCGCCGAGTTAACACACCGGGGTAAGCGACACCTGTGCTTAGGGCCATGATGTCCTCATCTTTGAGTGGCTGGTTAACTTGTACATGATAGGTTTTAGGGTGATAAAAGTCGGGGTGCATCAGTTTATGAGTCAAGTCACCATCATTGGTGAGCAATAACAAACCTCGAGAGTCCTTATCCAAACGGCCGGCGGGGTAGAGCCTAGGCGCACTGGGAAGCTGATGAATCAGGCTTGCTGGATCTTGAGCGAGTAGGCGACAATCTATACCTATAGGTTTGTTGTATAACCAATAAGCCTTAGCTTCGGGTGCGATAGCCTTGCCATCCACCCGCAGGGAAGAGGCATTGTGCTCATCAATGTAATCGGTATGGCTTGCCTGGTTCCCATTCAACAGAACCCGGCCCGCTTCAATCAAGCGGCTCGCTTGGCGTCTTGAGGCAACGCCACATTGGGCTAAGTAATGGGCTAAGCGAATAGAGGTCATAATTAATGATAGAAAGTCAAATGTGCATGGGAGGTTTGAGTGCAGTGCAAAATAGCATGATTTTTTGCAGGGAACTAGCAGATAGAAGAGTGGAGAAGATTAACACTGTGCTTGTTAGCATTAATTAACCACTCCAGCCCAGTGCCGCAGTGGTTAATATGTTAGTAAAAATGGATCTTGCTCAGCTTATAAAGCAGCTTATACCATTACTGAGAAGGCAGTTGGTCTATGTCGACAGGACGAGTCTTTAACTTAAAGAAAGTTCGATTACCGTACCAAATAGTATCTAGGGTATTGTTGTTAGATGAAAAATTTGAACGATAGAAATGTTGCTTTTGATGAAGCCCATAAGCATTATCTTTATTGGCGAAGAGCCTCCAATTACGTTCATGGTACAAGGTACAACCTGTTGTTGCTGCATCGCGGCACTTAGGCGAATAGTTGCCATCTTGCTTGCGTACCCTAGTAATAGTTAATGAACCATCATCTTCAATCTTCCATTTACCATATGCAATAAAAAGTTCATTGGTACTTATTTCACCGTTTTCATTGGAGTCGATGGCTGAATAGGTTTCGGCATCACCATTAGTTTGTAGTTCAATCCAAAAATGGCTTAAATCGCCCGAATCAAATTGGTTATTTGTATAATCGTAGATGCCAGCAACTTCTGCTGCTGTCCAGGCACGTTTAGGGCTGATTTTACCTTGACCCATAATATTAGTCGTAAAATTGATGCCATCTTCACTGGACTCATAGGAAAAAATATCTGCAACACCAGCATCGCTAATTTTTCTAAATCTAAGTTTTTTTCCATTTTCTAGGGTGATGAATAATGCGCCTTGCTCAACTTTCCACGTAAAATTGTCGTTTAATAATTCTCTGCTACCTTGACCGTTGGCTGTCAGGGTGAATAAATCGGCCTCCACACTAATGTCACCGTCTATTATTTCTTCATCAATAGTTAAACTGGCAAATCCTGCCGTCATAGGCTCAATTGGAATAATACCAGCTTCTTTTACTGCGACTGAAATCGAAGTAGATGTAGATATTTCATCGGTTAATTCAGCATTTGGATAATGACGACGATTTGTCCAAGTTATTAACAGTAAATCACTTTTAGTACTTGATGATAAACGTTTAAATTGGATTTTATCAATGAGGTTTTGTACCTTAACATAGGTCATTCTCCCATAAATACTTTCTTGGGTTTTGAATGTTTTTATATCTTGCCCGACAATTGTGGCGGTGATTTCGCCATTTGATTCAGTCCAATCAAAGGTAAGATCTTTGCTTGAACCTTTGCCGTTTGGCATAAAGTCAAAGCCATCACCGCGACTTAGGCTGTCTGCAGGTAAGACATAATATTTAGCGGGGACGTTAAAGTCTGAATCGGCATCGACTAAATTAGTATCCTGATAAATTTCTTGCTGTGCTTCAGTATACTCAGGGGCCGATTGCACCATTTCAACATAGGCTTTTGCTTTTGCTGCATTCTCGACCAATGAAAGCGTGTCTGGAATGCCTTCAGGTAATGACAAGGTGTTATTAGCGGCAGATTTATCAATCGCGACTTTAATTGCGGTAGCCAGCATCATGACTTCATCATAATTTAAGCCAGCATATAAGGATTCAAGCAATGCAGTAGTGGTGATGTCTTTGCCACTATTGGCACGTTTGGCGAAGGCATATTTGGCAGTGGTAATATTGGTAACATTAACGGCAAAGTGTTCAGCAGATGTAAGTACATTATCATCACCAGCAATTGTACTTAATTCTTCAGCCGTACCCAGCAGTGAAATTAAACCTGCGTTGCTTTGCTGACTAACACCTCTCGCTGAAATACTGATAAAAGATGAAGCTTCAGCGTCATCCAGCAGTAAATCAACACTGTATTTACCGTCATTTTCAGCAATTGCTTCAACACTAATGTCTCGACCAGCAATGTGTGCTGATATTTTGGCATTCGATAACGGTGAATCCGTGGCTAATCCTTTTATAGTTAAAGGTATGGTTTTCGCGTTAATGAGTATTGATGTACTGGCGGTTGATTTTGCACCGTCATCATCAGTTGCTGTGACTTCTAACTGTACAGTATCACCACTGAGACCTACATCGGGTGCCATAAAAGATACGGATGAAGTCATTTCTCCTGCAAGTACTAGGGTATGGCTGCTAATTACCTTCCACTGGTAGCTGGCTATAGTTCCATCGGAATCGGTTGCTACAGCGCTAACAGAAAAGGTGGCTTTTTCTATTGCGGATGCAGTATTTGGGGCGATCGAAACAGATGGCGCTAGATTGGGCACTATCACTGGAGTTGGTTCATTCGAATCGCTTCCTCCACAGCCAGCTAAAGAAAGTGAGCTTACTATTAAAGAAAGTTTAATTAAGTCTTGAATATACATCTACAGTCCATGTTTGATACGAATATAAATACGAACGCGAGATAGTACAGTATCAGATGAGTAATAGAAATACTGGCAGTACTACTCGCAGCTCATATTTATTATTTAATCTATTACTTGGCTTTATAACTCTGTGTCATAAGATTAAATAAAGTCATGGACATTTAAATCCTTATTGTTGGCTCATAGGTATCATAATAAGTTCAAGAATTAACTGCGGGGACGAAGATAAACAATAACACAGGCCACCACAGCCAAGATCATGCAGTACCAGGCATTCGCTATGGCCACTAAAGGGGTGATACTGAAGGTCGCCGCCACTAATAAGGCTTGAGCACCGTGGGGAATTAAGCCTTGAATAATACAGGCGAAAATATCCAATACACTGGCGGCGCGCTTTGGGCTGACGCCGTGTTTAGTGGCAAGGGATTTAGCAATGTCACCCGTAACAACGATTGAAACGGTATTATTGGCGACACAGGTATTGGTGCCAGCCACTATGGCGGCCATGCCAAATTCAGCAGCCCTCGGGGATTGAGTGGCTTCACTGTGAGAGAAGCGATCTATAGCCCTTTCAATAAATTGGCTGACAAAGGCAAGTCCACCACGCTGTTGCATTAACGCAGCAAGGCCGCCCACCAACATAGAAAGGATAAAGATTTCCTGCATATTACTAAAGCCGGCGTAAATGTCATTACCCAGAAGAATGACAGAGTACTCAGGGTTTAGTAGGCCCACGGCGCCTGCCAATACGATACCTAAACCCAATACTAAGAATACATTGAGTCCTGCCACCGCCAAGATCAAGATGGTGATGTAAGGCAGTACCTTGATGAGGTCGATATCTTGGGCGGCAAGGGCTTGCTCGGCCAATGCCGTTTGGCCTTGGCCTGCCAATGTGAATGCCACTAAGGTGAGTAGGGCCGCTGGAATTGCAAATACTAGGTTTTCACGGAATTTATCTTTCATTTCACAGCCTTGGGTGCGGGTGGCTGCAATCGTAGTGTCGGAAATTATCGATAAGTTATCACCAAACAAGGCGCCAGACATGACGGCGCCAGCCATCAAGGCAGCATCAATTTGCGCTTGGTCGGCTATGCCTACCGCAACGGGAGCGACGGCGGCTATGGTGCCCATAGAAGTCCCCATGGCGGTGGCAATAAAGGCGGCAATCACAAAGAAACCAGGCAAGAGTAAGTTGCTGGGGATAAAAGACAAGCCCAAGGCAACGGTGGCATCGACGCCGCCAGTGGCTTTAGCCACAGCAGCAAAAGCGCCGGCTAATAAGTAGATTAAACACATGGCAATAATATTGCTGTGGCCAATACCTGCGATAAAGGTTTCTATGGCTTGATTGAGCTTTTGCTTAGATAAGATTAGCGCTAACACAATAGCGGGCAGGATAGCGATGACGCTAGGTAATTGGTAGAAGGCGTAATCGACATCTTGGCTCTGGAAATAGAGCCCAGCGCCAATAAATAAGCTTAAAAATAGGAACAAGGGTAATAAGGCAATAAAAGAAGCTGGACTGGCCGTTCTTGATGTATGTGATTGACTCAAAGGGGATTCTCTCTATCTTTAGCATCGAAAACATTATCGAAGTCGATAAATATTAGCGTGCTGAATTATTGTTCTTGTTACCTCATCATAACAAGTCCGCCCTAGAATAGGAGAATATTTTTACTGAGTCAATATGGACGTCTAGACTTCTTTGCTTCTGTACCTGTTTTGCACTCCATTTGCCCGAAAAATCATCACTTAAAAGTCTGCATCAAGCTGGAAATGCAGTGCTTCACGGCTTTGTGGGTGGGTGAAGCTTAAAGACTCAGCATGTAGATGCAATCGGCTAGCACGCACGCCATAGTGATCATCGCCGACAATCGGCAGATGCAGGCCTTGGCTATGGGCGCAATGGACCCTTAACTGATGAGTGCGACCGGTTTTAGGGTAGAGGAACACCTTAGTTCGTCCCTGCTGAATGTCTATTATCTGCCAGCGGGTTTCGGCGCTTTTTCCATGCTCATGACACACCAATTGTCTGGGCCTGTCATCTAAATCCCCGCGAAGGGGCAGGGATATGATGCCTTCATCTCCGGCGGTTCTATTGGGTAATAGGCCATCCAGTAGAGCGATATATCGCTTAGTGACAGTGCGGAGAATAAACTGTTTTTGCAGACTTTCATGGGCCTCTTTATTAAGGGCGATCACCATAAGCCCTGAGGTCGACATGTCCAACCTGTGCACTATGATGGGGCCACTGGCACTTGGAAAGTCACGAATGATACGGGTGTGCACGCTATCGCTAATGTTTTTCCCTGGCACAGATAAAAACTCAGCTGGCTTGCTGATGACCAGTAAGTGTTCATCCTGATAGATGACAGTGATCTGCTTATCATCTGCGGGGTTTTCCAATAATGGATTGGGATCCACCTTTAGGCCTTCTAGCATATGGCTTAGGATAGGGTGGCACTTTCTTAGGCAGGCGGGATAAAATTGCCCGTGACGACGCACTTGAGATTTAGGCGGCGTGCCCCACCAAAACTCCGCCATGGCCAGCGGCGTGAGTGAGTGGCTGTAAGCATAGTGCAGCAACTTAGGTGCCGCGCACTCGCCCGCTCCCGCAGGTGGGGTGCGCTCCACAGTGGCGGCAAAAATATCGCCTAAGCTTTTGTGGGCGCCGTTGGCATTTAAAAAAGTGTACTGAGAAAATAGCCTCTGCTGCAGCGCGCCGGAGCGTTGCTTACGCTCAAGTTTAAGTGCTTGTAGTGCATCATTCAGTGCATTTAGCTCGGTGCTCACGCTATCTATGCGCTTATCCCAGCTCAGCTTCAGATCCCGCAATTGGAGTTTTTCAGCCACACTCTGCTGATTAAGCTCGAGCTCTGCGGCCGGTGTCTGTGCACTCTGGGGCGCGGCAGCTAATGCGGCTCTCTGAGCTTTTCTGTGTTTTCGCCCTTGGATCATGATATCCCTTTGGGCGTTGAGCGCTGCCGTGGCGGCTTGTACTAGCTGGCACTTAAGCTGGCTGAGCCTGTGCAGTTCTGAGTCTTGCTCTTTTTTCTCAATCTGTTGATTTATTTCATTTATCAGGCGGTTTTCAGCGAGAAAAAAGTCATCTTGTTCCAGCATGTCAAACACAGGAGGCACAAAACCTGGTAGATGATTGCTGTTGGCTAACTTGCCAGAAAATGCCGCCAGATACCCAAGTTCACCTTGGCTGTTTTGCACTAGCATTACGCCAAACATCTTACCTATGACATTATGTTTATCACCAGTTAGCCCAAAGTTATGCTGCCACTGGGTTTGCTGCAACAGATGCTGTTGTAACTCCTCGGCTGCCAGAATGCACAAGGGATGCGGCTGATAATAAAACGGGAAGGTAAAGCGTTCGGGTAATGGGTGATGATCAATTGCGGCGTTAAAGGGCGTAAAACAAGTGGGTATAGAAGGCATAAAGGTTTCTGGCGTTGGTGGCATAAGCAGGGGCAATGGTAACCTGCTTTGGTCTGCTTGTCTCTTTGTCTCTTGTGCCATGGGCATAAAAATGCCCGCACAGGGCGGGCATTTTACTTGGATCGGATTAACCCTTACTCGTCGCTATCGCCTAATGACAATAGGGTCGCATTACCACCAATGGCGGTGATGTTGTTAGTGCGCGTTTTCTCGGTTACAAAACGGGTCAAATAGTGAGGACCGCCCGCTTTAGGACCCGTGCCAGATAGGCCTTGACCCCCGAATGGCTGTACCCCAACCACGGCGCCAATTTGGTTACGGTTGATGTAGACGTTACCAACATTCACTTTGTCAGCCAAATTAAGCGCGTGACCTTCGTTACGGCTATGAATACCTAAGGTTAAGCCAAAGCCTGTGCTGTTGATTTCATCAATCACTTTACTTAAATCAGCGGCCTTGTAGCGGATAACATGCAATATTGGGCCGAAGTGTTCTTTTTCTAACACCTTGATTGAGTCAATTTCAACCGCGATTGGCGCGACAAAGTGACCATCTTCAGTGCCGGCTGGTAGTTGAATTTGCTTGATAAGCTTGCCCACTTGCTTGATGTGATCGATATGCGCATTTAAGTTCGCTTTAGCTGTTGCGTCAATCACAGGACCGACATCGGTTTGCACCTTGCCAGGGTGACCAATAGCAAGCTGCTCCATGGCGCCTTGCATCACTTCTATGACTCTGTCGGCGATATCTTCTTGCAAGAATAACACCCGCAGCGCCGAGCAGCGTTGGCCAGCACTGGTGAATGAAGATGAAACTACATCGTTAACCACTTGCTCAGGCTGTGAGGTTGAGTCGACCACCATGGCATTTTGACCACCGGTTTCGGCAATCAAAGGAATAATCGCGCCATCACGGTTTGCTAAGGTGCGGTTAATGAGTTTGGCTGTGCCTGTCGAGCCAGTAAAGCACACACCGCCAATGCGCTCATCGGCTGTGATGGCTGAACCTACGGTTGCACCTGTACCAGGCAGGTATTGCAGCACTTCAACCGGAATACCTGCCTGGTGAGCCAGCTGCACAGCGCGATAACCTATGAGTGAGGTTTGCTCCGCAGGCTTAGCAACGACAGTGTTACCGGCAGCTAATGCCGCCGATACTTGGCCTAAAAATATCGCCAATGGGAAGTTCCATGGGCTGATACAGACAAATACACCGCGGCCTTGAAGGAATAACTCGTTAAGCTCACCCGTTGGGCCTGGGAGTAGCTCAGGTTGACCCATAAGCTTCTTGGCTTGAACGGCGTAGTAGCGACAGAAATCCACGGCTTCACGGACTTCATCTATACCGTCCTGAATACTCTTACCGGCTTCACGGGTACAAAGTGCAATCAGCTCTTCGCGGTTCTCTTCCAATAGGTCGGCAAGTTTTTGCAGCGCGCTGGCGCGGGTTTCTACCGGAGTACGGGCCCAACTAGGGAAGGCGTGACTGGCAGAGGCTAGCGCCTGCTCTATGGCTTGTTGATCGGCGAACACCACTTGGCCCACAGTCTGCTTGGTATCATAGGGGCTGACGACAGTATTAATATCACCGGTTAAGGTTTTACCGTCTACCAGTGGGCCTGCTTGCCACTGAGTGTCATTGAATTTATCTATGGCGGCGAAAAATGGCTGAGCTTCAGACAAGATATTCATATTTAATCCCTTAGAATTTTTACGTTCAGCGCCAAAAATATCGGCGGGTAAAGCGATGTTTTTATTAGCAAGGCTTTTGTAGGCTTGCAAGGTGACCAGAGGATGAACCACTAACGAAGCGATAGGGGTTTTAGGGTCAACCAGCTTGTGCACGAATGAGGTGTTAGCCCCGTTTTCTAGCAGACGACGAACCAAGTAAGGCAATAGTTCCTTATGGGCACCAATGGGGGCGTAGATCCGCACTGTCTTGGCACCGCTTTCAGCCAAAATCGTGTCATAGAGCTCTTGGCCCATGCCGTGCAAACGTTGAAACTCGTAGTTCCTATCCGTTGCCATGGCATCTATGCTGGCCACAGTTTGCGCATTATGAGTCGCAAATTGCGGATAGATGGCAGCGCGAGTGGCGTCAGACAATAAGAAGCGTGCACAGGCAAGGTAGGACACGTCAGTGCCCGCTTTACGGGTAAATAGTGGGTAGCCTGCTTCACCTGCTTGCTGCGCCCATTTAAGTTCACTGTCCCAGTAAGCGCCTTTGACTAAACGTACTGGGATTTCATCCCCTTGCTCTTTGGCAAGGCGGGTCAACCAGCACAGTACAGGTAGTGCGCGTTTAGAGTAAGCTTGCACCACTATGCCGAGTAAATTCCAGCCTTGGGATTCTACTGAGTTAAATAGTTTTTTGAATAGTTTAAGGGAAAGTTCCAGTCTATCCACTTCTTCGGCATCGATTGAAATGCCAATGTTAAGCTCACGAGCCTGCACAATCAGCTTGATAACTGTGGCGTAAAGCTCAGTTAATACTCGGCCTTCGTTGGCGACTTCATACCTTGGATGCAGAGCCGAAAGCTTAATTGAGATAGTCGGACGCGGTGATTCATTTTCATCATAGCTTTGAGCGCCAAGTTCTTTAATGGCGTTGCTATAATCATTGAAATATTTCTTGGCATCCTTGTCCGTGAGTGCGGCTTCACCGAGCATATCGTAGCTGTGGGTGTAGCCTAAACTGCGCTTAGCTTCACTGTTATTGAGGGCTTCTTTTACATTGCGGCCCAAGACAAATTGCTTGCCCATGATTTTCATGGCAGCGTACATGGCCTGGCGAATAACTGGCTCACCTAAGCGATTGACTAAGCGCTTAAGTAAGTTGCTCGGGGTGCCATCGAGCTTTTTATCTAGCTTGATGATTTTACCCGTGAGCATGAGTCCCCAAGTCGAGGCATTCACTAACACAGAGTCACTCTGTTTTAAGTGAGCATCCCATTTGGCACCTGAAAGCTTATCTTCGATAAGGGCATCGGCAGTTTCCGCATCAGGTATACGCAGTAGGGCCTCAGCCAGGCACATAAGGATAATGCCTTCGTGAGTTTCCAGGCTATATTGCTGCAAGAAAGCATCGACGCCAATCATTAAGCCTTTTTTCTCAAACTTACGCACCTTACTGACTAAATCATGGGCGCGTTGAGTCACCTGCTCAATTTGCTCATCAGTGGAAGGCACAAGCTTGATAAGCTCTGTGAGATAAGCTTCTTCATCGACAATATAGTTGTCGGTCACGGCTTGGAAAAGTTGGTCAAGAGTGGCATCGTCATAGCGGCCGGCCAATACTTCACTCGCTTTGAACATCATAATGGTTTCCATCTTGGTCAGTTAAAGGGTGATGCTAAATCGCTGTTTATCCCAACTTTACTCTATACGTAAAGACGTTCTCTGGAGTGAAGTCTGAGTACTCAGGAGAGCTTTGTTATTTTGTATACAATCTACGATATTTTCGGCGCGATTATACAAGCAAAAATCATTTCTGCACACCATAGCTTAACTGGTAGGGGCTGTTGTTTTGAGAGGGAATTTTTTGAGGGCTGTAACGCCCAGTTGACGACCTATCAAAGGGAATAAAAAAACCAAGGCATGGCCTTGGTTTAGTGTGTTTGAACGGGTTATGAAAACCGCTTAATTATGACATCCAACGGTTTTTCTTACGGCCACTCGGACGAGGTAAGTAGACTAAAATGATGCCGATCAGCGCACCAATACCCGCGATCATGCCACCTTGCTGCCACATGGCAAACATTTGCTTGTCTTCAACCGACTCGACTTTTTGCTTGATAGTATCTCGTTGTGCTTCAGTCTTGGCTAATAATTGCTTAAGCTGAGAAATACGCTTATTGGCATCATCAAGAGCGATAGCAGTGGTTGCTTGGGTCTGGGTCATCTGTTGCAGCTCGTCTTTAGCTTTGCTTATCACTTCTTGAAGATCCGGCAGGCGTTCGCGAATGCTTTTGGTGGTGGTAATAAGCTCTGACTTTACCCAACCTTCACGACCTTTGTGGTCGATGATTTTGGCATAATCGTCTTGAGTTTCGTTGAGTGAGGTGACAGCTTGACCAGCCTCAACGCTACCTATGATGCGGTATTGATTACCTGGACCACCATGAATATAGACATAGACATCATCGGTAATAAAATGCGTTGGCTCCTGCGCCATCAATCCATTTGAGACGAATAATAGCGTTATTATTGAAAGTAATCTTAACACGTTAATTTTCCTAGGCATTAAATCTAACGCCAATGCTATTTACTTCAAAGCTAGAAAGCAAGAAGGAAGTCACATGACTTCCTTCTTTTATGGTAATTTAAGTAAATAAAGCCAATAAGCTGCTTATTCGAATACACCTTTGATGATGTAGAAGAACACTATGGATAAACCCGCACCCGCAGGTAAGGTTACAACCCATGACACAACGATGTTACGCACAACACCTATGTTAATGGCTGCAATGCCGCGAGCCATGCCCACACCTAACACAGCACCCACTAAGGTTTGGGTGGTAGAGATAGGAAGACCTGTGCCTGATGCAATCACAACCGTTGACGCTGCGGCAAGTTCTGCGGCGAAACCGCGACTTGGGGTTAAGTGAGTAATGTTCTTACCTATGGTTTGCATTACGCGAGTACCAAAGATGGCAAGGCCTAATACGATACCCACAGCACCTAAGGGTAAAATCCACCACACAAGTGTCGATTCAGAAGCAATAACACCGCCACTTTCTACCACAGAAACTACCGCGGCTAATGGACCAATGGCGTTAGCAACGTCGTTTGAACCGTGAGCAAATGCCATGGAGCAGGCTGTCACTATCATCAGGATAGCGAAGACTTTCTCAACATTAGCGAAGGTGGTTTGACGGTCAGCTTTTTCACTCATTTTAAGGCGAGAAATAGCAATGCTGCCGAAAATACCCACAATCACAGCCACAGCAAACGCTAGACCGTAAGCTTCAACATTAGAGAAATGCAAACCAACGTGCTTAAGGCCCTTAGTGATAGTCACCAGAGACATGATGAAACCTGCGAAGGCCATGTAGAAAGGCACATAGCGTTTGGCATTTTTCAATGGATCATCGGTATTGAAAATAAGCTTCTGCACACTCTGGAAGATAATATAGGCGATGAAACCTGAGATGGCTGGGGTGATAACCCAAGAACCTACGATACCACCTACTTTCCCCCAAGCTACAGAATCGGCATTTACGCCTACTGCCGCAAAGCCCACAATGGCACCCACAATAGAGTGAGTGGTCGATACTGGCCAGCCTAATGCCGACGCCACTACTAACCAAATACCCGCAGCCAGCAGGGCTGAAATCATACCGTAAACCAGCAGTTGCGGTGCATCGGTAAAGTAGTTTGAATCTATGATACCACTGCGAATTGTGCTGGTGACTTCACCACCCGCAAGATACGCACCAGCAAATTCAAAAATCATCGCTATGATGATGGCTTGTTTTATCGTAATAGCATTTGAACCTACTGAGGTTCCCATGGCGTTGGCAACATCGTTTGCACCAATACCCCATGCCATTAAAAATCCAAACGCTGCAGCAAGTGCAATAAGCACAGGGCCGTTGGCGACTAATACATCAACCATTTTGTGTCCTTGATAACTTTGTGATTAGTTACGAGCTAGCATTAGCTCTAGGCGGGAACCCACGCGCTCAGCAAGATCTGCTAAACCGCCAACCCATTCGATAATTTTATACATGAACATCACATCGACAGGATTCAGGCCGGCTTCTTCGCTGTACAGCTTGCGACGGACCTGGATCTGCAAGTCATCCGAGTCTTCTTCGATGATATCAAGTTCATTGATCATTTTTTCCACCAATTTCACTTCACGACCACGGAAACCTGCTTCTAGCAGATCATCGAGTTCGTTAATGGCTTGTTTGGCGAGAGAGACTGCGTCTAGACAGCGTTTCAAATAGGCATTGAACGGTTCTTGAACAGCTTCGGGCAATACAAGTTGGCGGCCAATGACACGGCCTGATATATCTTTAGCTTTGTTGGCGATCTTGTCTTGCTGAGTTAACAACTCGAGTAAGTCAGTACGTTCAACAGGCATAAATAAACCGCCTGGAAGTGTAAGGCGAATTTCACGCTTTAAAGAATCAGCTTCTTTCTCAAGCAAGCTAATTTGCTTGCGAATTCTTACCGCTTCATCCCAGTCACCTGAGGTCGTCGCAGCAAAGAAAGGGACAAGTAATGACGCACATTCATGCACCTTGTCGATATGCTGTTCTAAAGGCTTAAGAGGTGATTTTGCAAACACACCTAAAATAGAGTTTACTGGCATAGCCGTTACCTATTTAATGATTCCAATTTGGAAAAGCGGGCGCATGTTAACCCAAGCGTCCACGTAATGAAACTGTGTTTTTGATATAATCTACAGTTATTGCGATTCAGTATATATGAACTGAGTCGGGCTATCCTAAGGGATTTTTATTACAGCAATGTGACATTATGACTTTAATATGACGCATTAGTGAACGTTTGATGACCAAGTGGGCAAGATTCAATGACTAAAGAAGTAGAACTAAAACTGTTTTTTCAGGCTCAAGATTATGATTTATTGGTAAAAACACTAGGCAACCTAAGTGGACTAGAAGCCAGACCCGCTAAAGTATTAAAAAATGCTTATTTTGATACGCCTAAGTTGCAATTACGCCATTGGGACATGGGGTTGAGGATAAGAGGCTTCGAAAATGGCGCTAAAGAGCAAACCATTAAAGTCCGTGGTCAGGTCGCAGGCGGCATTCATTCACGGCCAGAATATAATAGTGAGTGCTTAAATGAGATCCCGGACTTAGGTTTATTTCCTGTCGATATTTGGCCAAATGACGCTCAATTGTCAAAGGTTCAAAGGGCGCTCTATTGTTTGTTTGAAACCAATTTCGAACGCAAAATCTGGATAGCAAAACAGGGCAGTAGTCAGATTGAAGTGGCCTTAGACAAAGGAGATATTATCGCCTCAGACAAGCATCAAGCTTTATGTGAATTAGAACTTGAATTACAAAGTGGTGAACAGGATTCATTGTTACATCTGGCGACTGAAATTGCGCAGCAAGTGCCCGTTAGGCTTGGTAAAGCCAGTAAAGCACAACGAGGTTATCGCTTAGGTGGCAATTCAGCCTTGGCAAGTACCGAGGACCTTAAACCGCTGCCAGAATCAACGGCGAGTCTCGATGCTGCCGCTTTAGCTGACGACATCGGCTTAGCGCTTGAAAACTGGCAAGTACTCGATGAGCTGTTAAGCGCGGTCACTGACAGCACAGCTGAAACTGAATTATGGAAAAGGCTTAAGTCAAACCTTGATGTTATCGAACAGCGCCTTGAAGCGCTTAATTGGCAGGCTGTAAAAACGGCCCCTTGTTGGCAGCTGTTATTGTCTGAATTTAACCGTCAAGGCAGATTAAGTGAACAGTGGCACAGCCTAGCCTACGGCCAAGCTCAGCTGGCGTTAGTCAGCGCACTTAGAAACTGAATTTTAGGGAACTGAATTTGAGATGTTACCCAAATTATGCATCATCCTTGGGTTGATTTTTCGTGAGTAAAGCCTGACGCAGGCTGGCTATTTCTGCCAACATTTGTGTTTGGTTTTGCTCCATTTTCTGCTGATTTTCTTCCATTCGTGCCAGGGCTTGATCTAGCTCTGATTTAATATTTTCTTGGTGCGCCTCATGGCGTTCATTGTCTTCAGGAGTAATAAACACTGAGGCCATATAACCTGAAATGACCCCAAAGAAACTCACGCCACTGACAATAACTAAGGCGCCAATCACGTGGCCGAGTGTGGTCGTTGGAAAATAATCACCGTAACCCACAGTGGATATGGTCACTAACGCCCACCAAAGGGCTTGCTCAGCCGTGTGTATGTTAGCCTCTGGGTGACCTGACTCGACCAGCAAGATGACCACCGAAGATAACGTGAGAATAAGCACCATGGCCAGCAATAAGCTTGCTAAGGTGGTTTGCCTGCGCTGCTTAAGTAGTGGCAAGAGGATTGAACGGCTCATGCTGATAAGGCGGATGACTCTGAGGATTTGAAACACTCGGGCGATACGCAGGGCTTCGATAGCCGGAATACTGGCGATAAAATCTATCCAATGATGTCTGATAAAGTACTTTTTGTCTCTAGCTTTGATTAACCCCCAGAAAAACTGGCTTAAGAAAATGACGCAGATGCCTGTGTCTATCATCAACAGCAGTCTAAGGGTTTCTTTATCCAGTTGGGCAAACGCTATGGTGAGCACTAATACCACTGAAACTAAAGAGAGCACCATCATCGCCAGTTGAAAGGGCTGGATAGCATTGATGTTTTTAAGTGCTGCAGTCTTCTTGTCTATCATGGGGTTATCCACTGAAAAATAGCATTTTAATCGACAATAACAAGAGGGTTGCAACTGAAGCAAGTTTATCTAGTTGGAATTGTGTTATCGGTATTAAAAAGAAAAAAGCACGCAACCAAGGGTGGAAGTTGCGTGCTGTTGGAAATTTATTCGGTGTCGACAAAATGAACTAAATCATCCAGTACGCGTTTTTTGATCTCCAATTGTAATTGGGGATCAAGATCATATTTGATGGCCAGTTGCGCATAGTCCTCAGGGCTCAGTGATACAGTAAGCCGAGGTCGTTTTGGTCTTTTAGCCAAGCTTAAGCCTAAGATAGTACGAATTTGATCTGAGGGGCTAACCCCAGCATCCAAGGCGGCTTTACGAATGGAATATTGAAACTTTTCATCCAAGTCAAACGCCACTTGGGTAGCCTTGGCCGCGGCTTGGTTTTTAAGCCACTTTTCCGGTAAGGTTTTCCCTTTGGTCATAACATCCTGACTCCTATTGCTGCGTCAGATTAACTGACAGGCCAATATTGTCTGATATCTGTTAGGGGTCGATATAAGGTGAGCATCACCTCGGTCTCGCCGCCTTCATAAACCTCGATATCGATAGCATGGCTATCTTGACCATTTACTAGGCTATAGCTTTCAAAAGCTTCGCCTTGTTGATCTTGAGGTGGTTTCTGACCCCGATAGTCTTGCCGGTGAAAATAACCAAAACCGGCAAATTCAACTTGATGGTAATTTTCCCCAAGCCATTTACCGAATTCATCATCTTGAGCTTGCGCAAGTGACTTAGGGGTTAGCTTAGCCTGGCCAGGTTCTTCGAATATTTGCTCGAATTCAGCCATATCGAACAAGGTGTCAACTTGCGCTGAGTTTATCTTGATAGATAAGCTTAAGTAGCTGTCATCTTCTTCCACATAAGTAAGGAAAATGGCGTCACCACTGTGGCCGCGAAGTAAGAACTCACAATTTTGGGTGCGCTCATATTCATAGGTATGCACGGCCTCGACTCTCAATTGCTGCCCTTTAAGTTGCGGCGGCAAAGCAAAACTGTCATCAAGGGTAATCATGTCACCCTTGATGAGCTTTGTTGGATGGTCAAGCTGGCGCGCAGGGGCTTCTTTCTTGCCAAACAGGCCGCTTAGAAATCCCATAATCCATTAACCTTTACGTGCTTTAATGCGATCTAACACGGCATTAGCACTGGATTTTTGCTCGCCAATGCCGGCTTCTGCCAACTTAGCGTGCAATGACTTGTCGCTGTTCTCTTCCGCTAAGGTTTCAGAGGCTTTTAGGCGGTCATCAAATTGCTGCTGACGTGCCTTGATGCGCTCAAGAGAATCTTTAGCATTGAGTAGCTTAGAGTTGCTCGATGCAAATGAGTCAGTAATGGTCGCTGTGGCTCTTTGCACGCTTTCAGTGGTCTTTACCATGCTGAGCTGACGTTGATAGTCTGATAGCTGACGCTCGGTCTTTTTCACTAAATCTTTCAGGCGCAGTGCATGGGCTGAGAAACTCTCATTAGCACTTTGCTGCTCAGAAAGCTCTTGGTCTTGTTGAGCAATCTTTTCAGCCACTTCGATAGCTAAGGCTTCATTGCCTTTCTCTAGGGCTTGAGTCACGTAGCCTTCATGTTCTGCAATGCTGCGTTTTAAGCGGTCAACTTCACGACTGGCTTGCATTTCTTTGGCCATCACGTCGGTGAGTTCACGCTTTGCCTTGGTTAAATGTTTCTCGGCATCACGAATTTCTTGTTCAAAAATGCGAGTCGAATTAGCGTCAACGATTGTTTGGCCAACTTCGGTTGCACCACCGCGAAACGCAGTTAGAATCTTATTTAAAATACCCATAGTGTGGCTCCTTAATTCAAAAATTCGGCAAGTTCATCGATAACTTCTAAACAGTTATCCGACAATACTGCCAGTTCTTGTTCAATTTCTTCCATGCTAGATTGTACCGATAAGGCACCATAGACCACGTACTTGTCATCAATCTTGGCGAAAGATGATAAAGGCATAGGAATATTCAGCTCTAACATAGTTTCAAACATTTGTGCGCGGCGGGTCTGATTAACTTCATCCTCACCCCACAGATAGCTTATGCATAACACTTGGTTGTCAGTGACAGAAACAAATACGGGGATCTCTTCACGGCCAACAATATTGACTTGCAATACTTCAACATCACCATCGATAGGGTAGCAATCGAATTGAAAACCCGTCTGGCTTAGATCGCCAAGTCCATTAAGGTGGCTGGCTATTTTATGTATGTTCATATTCGTCCTTATGACATATTATGTCTGTGAGTTAAGATAGCATCAGGACATAATATGTCAAGCGCTATTTTTGATAATTTTAATCAACTCAATAAACCGCTTATCGATTCTCTGACCAGTCGGCTAAATGGTACTGATAAAGCTGTAATGAATTGAGTTTGTTTATTTTTATTTCATCTTTTTCACGGTAAAAATCACCGGGGAATTCAAAAGCCCCCAAGATCAATCCTGGTGTTAACCAAGTTTCATCAGCGGGTAAGTTAAGGTGTTTGGTCAACCTTTGCTTAGGGCTATCGCCAGATTTCGTCGCCATGGACCAGCCCCATTCGCCAAAACTTGGGACATTGTGATGATACTGCTGCACATCAAAACCTGCCGATGCCATGGTTTTACCCACTGAAATAAACGCGTGGGGGGCATGATAGGGCGAGGTCGACTGCACGGTAATGGCGCCATCGGCGCTCAGCAATTCGTTGAGCTTTCGATAGAAAAAGTCGGAATATAGCTTGTTTAGATCAGGATGGCTTGGGTCTGGCAAGTCGACAATGATGGCATCGAAGCTTAACTCTCTGGCAATCAGTTTATCGACACCGTTAAAGGCATCATCGAAGAGGATTTCAACCCTAGGATCGTTTAAGGCATCCCCATTAAGCCGCTTAAGCTCACGGGCTAGGGCATTTGGCATATCTTCTGGAGCTTGTTTAAACAGCTGGACTAAATCTTTGTCTAAATCCATCAAGACGACTTGTTCTGGTTGCCACTTAAGCACTTGCTTTAAGCCTAAGCCATCGCCGCCGCCAATGATGAGTACTTTTTGCTGCCGCGCACTGGCGGCTAATGTCGGGTGGACTAAAAAGCTGTGGTAGATGTGCTCATCGCTACTGGAAAACTGCAGCCGGCCATTGATGTACAGCGAATACACTGGCGCCAAGCCTTGGCCTCGAAGGCGCTCGGTAATATTGAGCTGCTGGAAACGGGTGGCTTTAGCGTAAACCACCTTATCTTTATAGAGTAAGTTATTAAAGTCTTGCTCCCAACTTGGCCCTTGCCAAGCCAACAGAATTAAGATGAGTCCCACCACGAAGTGCAGTGCCAGTAAGAGTCTGACTCGAACAATTTGCTCCCAAAAGCGCCAGATAAATACTAGCCCTGCTAACAGGTTCACACTGGCGGTGAGCGCTGCTGCGAGCTGAATATCTATGGCCAGCATAAACGCGACCCAGATGGCAGCGCCAATACCTGCTCCGAGATAATCGGCGCCATAAATAGTGCCCGCATTGTGGAGCAAATGTGCCTCTGATAAAGATTGACGTACCCGAGCAATCAAGGGGATTTCCATGCCAATCATTAAACCGAGAATAAGCCCCCATAAATAGGGTAAATATTCACTTAGGTTTTGCAGCTTGGCAATAAAGCCGCCATCGGGGAGGTGATCGGCGGGCAGGCCTAAGGTATTGGCCAACATCAAAGGAAATTGCTGACCAAAACCTATGACCGCCGCTGTGATTATGATAGCAAGGGAGCCACATAAGGCGACGAGTAGCTCGAGCACCACAAAACCTGTGAAGGCGCAGCGAATTTTACGCGCCGCAAAGGCGCCAAAACCCATGGAGACAATCATCAAGCCAATCATGGTGTAAATTGCGGCTTCAAGGGCCCCTAAAATACGCCCAGCATAATGAGATAACAGGTATTCATAGATCAAACCACAGGCAGCCAATGACGCCATTATGCCTAATAACAGCGCATCATCCAGCCATGAAATACCCGTGGTTTTATTGTTTTTTAACCCTAACGCCATGTTTTGTATTACGCCATCAATGCCGTTAACAGTAACGCTATGGCAATGCTAATGGCCATTTCTACCGCAGCGATACCGATATTGTGTTGTTGCTCCACTTCTTGGGCTAAGTTGATGCGAGCAAGCACTAAGGCCTTCACTAAGGTTATCAATAGCGAAAGCACCACTAACATGATCAAGGAGAATATCATCCAACCTATGATATTAGTGACATAGGCGCTGGGATCATAAGTAATAAAATGGCTTGCGGCATTAAAGCTTAACGCCATGGCAATAAGGTAGCCACTGTGACGAATGGCGAGCGCGGTTTGGCCAGTCACAAAGGCTTGTTGCATAGAAGCGTCTTGATTACGCTTGGCATAGCGACGTTCACGCAGGCGGGTCAGCAGCACTAAAATAAACTGGGAAATGATAAAGGCACTGAAGATAGCAATAAAGGTATCTAAGGTAATGTCCTCAGCCCACATCAATACAGAGCGAATGATGATGGCGGTTGCGATGGCAACCGAGGCATCGACTAAGGCAACCGAAACATTGCCTTTGAGTATTTCAGCATTCTTATCTAATTCATTTAAGGCAATCTTGTCGTGTAAGAAGCGCCCAAGCTTGATTAGCACTAAGCCAAACAGGCCGTAACTTGTCATGCCAATGGCTTCGGTTGCATAGGAGCTAGCGGCTTCGCCAGTAATCGCCCCAGTGAGGACTATGCCTAAGGCGGCAATGGCGCCCGCTGTACTTATACCAAAGGCAAAATTGTCGCGCTCGGCAAGTTCTACACTGCTGTTGACCTTAACGCTCCAGCCTTGTAAATAGCGCATTAAGGTAAGCAAGATCACCGCTATGCTTAAGTCTATGGCGAGAATAATCATCAGCTCTTGGGTTAAGCCTAAGTCTTGAAATAATGTCATCATGGTTCCTTATTTTCCTCGGCTCACGCCACGACTAGTCCGGCTATTGGAGTTGCGAAAACTACTGTCTTTTGAATAATTTGAACGAAACTTACTGCGATTGCCCGCGGTATTGACTGCTGGTGCTGAGCTACTTTGCTTTGACAAGCTAGTGGCACCGGTTCGGGTCTTGGCATAGGGGCTTTGAAAGCGTTTGCCTTGAGAGCTAAAGCGCTTTTTTTCTCGCTCAAAGGTGCTATTTTGGTGGCTTGCCTGTTTGGGTGAGGTGTAACGGTAGCGGCCCACATCATTGTAGTAGCTGTAACCGCGGCGACTAGACCAGCGATCATAGCCAATGGGGCGATTAAACACGTTAGAGAACATGGCGTACATGCCGTACCAAGCCCAAAATGAGGTGCCACTGCTGTTTGTTTGCCAGCTGCCATAACCTGGGTTGCCCACCAATTGACTGCCTGGGCCAAAGTCTTCGCCGCCATTGGCAAGCACTGAGGCCTCTTTGCTGATGGAGTTGACTCGGGCCAAGGCACCGTTAGACATGTCGGCAATCACATTGACAGGATCTGATAATAAATCGTTATACAGGCTGGGATCTAAGGCTTGATACAAATTCTGCGCTTCGTCCAGCTGTTGGTCGACATCGATAAAATTACTGCTGTCGTTCAGCTCTTTTAGACGCCGTTCAAGGGATTGATACATGGGGCCTTGGCTGCCTGCATCTTTTGCCAGTTCATCGATTAATGGCTTAAGATCTGGTTTACTCCTGGCCAAAATCTGGCTGTATTGATTAAGTAAGTTAGCATTTCTTAACTGCTTATCCTCGAGCATAGTGGCGAGTTGCCCTAAGCGCTGTTGGCTGAGCTGTTGATACTTCTGGATTTGTTCTGGTCTATCATCGCCACAGCCAGCCAAAACTAAGCTTGAGACAATAACGAACAAGATCCCGAGTATGCGGGGAAGCATGCCGTTCATGTTTTCTCCAAATTGGGTTAATTTCAGCTACAAATTCGATATGACTGACGCATAGCTTATAGTAATCTTGATGCCGATTTAGAACTTTATTCTATAGATCTAATTATATAACACTCACGACATAATATGTCGACTGCTAATTTGTTAAGGAATATTATGCCTGTACCTAGTCAGCGCCACAAAGTTTATCCGGCCCCTTTGGCACAGGCATCGGCAGAATATTGGACTGTGCTCACCCAGGCTTGGCCTGACGCCCTGCATCAGCTTACTGAAGTGCAGCAAGATGAACTGAAAACGATTTTAGGCTTGAGTGATTTTATTGCCAAGCAACTATGCCGTCATCCAGAGTGGGTACTGACCTTGTTTCAGCAAGGACTGTTAGATGAGGTGGATAGGCAGGCTTTCGATCGTGAGCTACATAAATTACTCGCCAATGTCAGCGACGAAGAACAAGTAAAAAAAGTCCTCAGGGATTATAGAAACCTGCATATGGTGCGCCTCGCGTGGCGAGACTTCATGGACTATGGCAGTTTAGAGGCGGCGCTATTAGACTTATCGGCACTGGCCGAAGCCTTAGTGATAGCAGGGCGAGATTGGCTTTATAAACAAATGTGCATGCAATACGGTACCCCCAGTGATAGCCAAGGCCAACCACAACCTTTACTTATATTAGGCATGGGCAAACTTGGCGGCCGTGAATTAAATTTCTCATCCGACATAGACTTGATTTTTACCTTCCCTGAACATGGCGAAACCTTAGGGGCACGGCGCGCGCAAACTAATCAAGAATTTTTTATTCGCATGGGACAAAAGCTGATTAACTTGCTTAATCAAGTTACGGTCGATGGGTTTGTGTTTCGAGTCGACATGCGGTTGCGACCTTACGGCGAGAGTGGCCCCTTGGTGGTGAGCTTTAGTGGTCTTGAAGATTATTACCAAGAGCAGGGCCGTGACTGGGAGCGTTATGCCATGGTTAAGGCCCGTGCCCTTGGTCCTTGGAATGGTTACAGTGATGAGTTGCACGCCTTACTTAAGCCTTTCGTTTATCGTCGTTATATCGATTTTTCCGCCATTGATTCACTGCGTCGAATGAAGCAATTAATTGCCCAAGAAGTGCGTCGTCGCCAGTTGACCGACAACATTAAATTGGGCGCTGGCGGCATTCGCGAGGTGGAATTCGTGGTGCAGAGTTTTCAGCTTATCCGTGGTGGCCGCGAGCCCGCACTTAGGCAACAGAGCCTATTTGGCGCCATAGATGTGCTGTACAGCTTAGGCCAGTTGGAATACTTGGCGGTTGATGAATTAAAGCACAGTTATGTGTTGCTGCGCCGAGTGGAGAATCTGCTGCAAGCCATAGATGATAAGCAAACCCAAACCTTGCCTAATCGAACCCTAGATTGGCAGCGGCTTTGTTATGGCTTAGACAGGGTTAATGAGTCGGATTTACGCACTCATATTGAAATGGCGATGGGGTTAATTCATCAGCATTTCAATGCCACAGTGGGCGGGAATGATAGCCAAGAGCAGAGTGAGCATTGGACTGTGCAGTTATGGAATCTTCAACAAGACGAGCATGCACAGGCGTTACTGGATGAGCAGCAAATAGAAGATGATGAACTCTGGCCATTACTCAGTCATTGGCGCGCCATGGTGGCTAAGCGCACCATAGGCCCAAGAGGTAGAGACACTTTAGATAAGTTGATGCCAAGGCTGCTAGATGAACTCACAGGCATGATGAAGCCAAGTCAGGCCTTTAAACCTGTAGCACAGGTGTTAGATCAAATTTTGACCCGCACCACCTACCTTGAACTCTTGTGTGAAAACCCCGGCGCGCGGCAGCAGCTCGTCAGCCTGTGCTGCGCTAGCCCTTGGGTAGCGAAAGAATTGGCTAATTTCCCCATGTTGCTGGATGAGCTTATTGATCCCACCCAGCTTTACGATACCACCTCCATCGATGACTACCCTGCAGAACTTAGGCTGTATCTGCTGCGAGTGCCAGAAGATGACATGGAGCAGCAAATGGAGGCACTGCGCCAATTCAAATTGTCACAGCAATTAAAAATTGCCGCCGCCGATGTCACTGGGGTGTTGCCTGTGATGCAAGTGAGCGATCACTTAACTTTTTTAGCGGAAGCCATCATAGAACAAGTGGTTCATCAGGCTTGGCATCAGGTGGCCAGTCGTCATGGCGTGCCTGCGGGCACTAGCCTAGATAATATGGGCTTTGCCATCATAGGTTACGGTAAGCTTGGGGGAATTGAACTCGGTTACGGTTCAGATCTTGATTTGGTGTTTTTGCATCAAAACGACCTATTTGGGATCACAGATGGCGAGCGCTCCATAGAAGCTAAGCTGTTTTACCTTAAATTAGCCCAAAGAATAGTGCATCTATTTGCCACCCGTACCACCTCCGGTGAACTCTATGATGTGGATATGCGACTTCGACCCTCAGGGGAGTCTGGACTTTTGGTGAGTGACATCGAAGGCTTTTATCAGTATCTGCAAACTGAAGCTTGGACCTGGGAGCATCAGGCCTTAGTGCGTTCACGGTTTGTGTTTGGCTCAGGCGCCATGGCGGCGCGTTTTAATGATATTCGCGCTGCCGTGCTTAGCATGACTCGGGAACGGACTGAGCTTGCCAAAGCGGTGCGGGATATGCGCACTAAGATGCGCGATCATTTGCTCAAAGTTGGCATAGATGAGTTCGATTTGAAACAAAGCCCAGGTGGTATTGCTGATATCGAGTTTATTGGGCAGTACATGGTGCTGGCTCATGCAAGCGAGCATAGTGAGCTCACGCTTTGGTCCGACAATGTACGGATTTTTGAAGTCTTAGCGGATCTTGAAATATTGCCTGTGATGCAAGCGCAATTATTAACCCAAACCTATTGTTGGCTCAGGGATGAGAATCATAGATTAACCTTACAGCATGCTAAAGGGGTGTTGGCAAAGGATAGTGTAAGCCATAAAACAGGGCCTGTGCTTGAACTCTATCAAGGGATCCTTAACCCTTCCAAGGCGTAACGATTGGCCTAATGATTGCCCTAATATTAGGGCCGGTATGGGTTCACCATGACCAGCCCTATAATTTGTGCTGTAGTACAACTTAAGCTTAATAGAATTGGGCTATCCAATGTTGATATAAGGGCAAGCCAATTAACACGTTGACAGGGAAAGTGATCCCCAAGGAAGCGAGCATAGCGAGGCCAATATTGGCATCGGGTATTGCGGCTTTTATCGCAGCAGGAGCGGCAATGTAAGAGGCACTGGCACTTAGGCCCGCCAACACTAAGGTGCTACCTTGAGGTAACTCTAGTAACAACCCTATCAAGATCCCAACCCAGGCTAAAACGAAGGGCGCCACGCCTGCAAATGCCAATAAACGCCATTGTTTATAAGGCAGCGGGAAGCAGACTTTTGCCGTAGTGATGCCCATTTCCAGTAGAAATAATGCCAGCAAGGTTTTAAATCCGCCCAATAACATAGGGGTGATAGGGGCCATACCCTCAGTACCGTAAACCCAACCAATTAATACCCCGCCGCAGAGCAGCACAACGCCACGACTTGTCATGGCCTCGTGGAGTACGCTGGAATTCGTTGAGTTTCCTGCGTCAGTGCTGTCTTTCGCCTGTAAATGGCGATACAGCCACAACATGACAATGATGGCCGGCAATTCCAGTAAGACTAAATATAAGGTGGTTTCAGGCTTTATAGGCAGATGAGAAAATTCGACCATGGCCATGACCACGGCGAAGGTGCCCGCGCTGACCGAACCATAATGGGCCGCAATGCTGATGGCGTCGGTGCGCGGTAGCTTAATGAGCTTAAGCAACAGCGGGTATAGGCTCAAGGGAATAATCAACCCCATGGCAACTATGGTGAGTAATTCAAGGTAATCTAAGGTGTGGGTTTGACCGTGAAGTGCCATGCCGCCCTTTAATCCCAGCGTCAGCATCAGCAAGATAGACAAGGTTTCGTAAGTGGCCTTGGGCACTTTAAGATCTGACTTAATCAGTCCAGCGAGCAATCCAAGAGAGAAGAAGGCAATGACGATATCAGGCATGAGTCTTTATTATCTATTTGCGGAATTAAGTGCTGCTGATTGTGCCTGTATAAAAAATGCTTAGCAATTGTTTACTCGCTGGAGTCTGTATTTTTGCCACCATCAAGTGCCGCCATGGGGGCAAGTAAATACTTATCGTAGATGGCTTGGTATTCCCCAGTGAGTTTTATTTTTTTCAAGCCATCGTTAAAATTATCTCGAATTTGCTTTTGCCAAAATACTGGGCGGTAATCATTAGGGTCTACGCTAATAAAATGGTGAAACTTGACCGCTTTAAATCTCACTCCTAAGCGTTGTTGAGCTTGGATTTGGTAATACTTAAAAATATTAATGTCACTGAGTACTAAATCAAAATGACCGCGCTCTAACAATAAGGCTTGGTTTTCTTGCCTAAAGTGTTCGGCATACAAACCGTTGTTTTTACCCATAGTTAACCACTCTGGGTAGCGCTTATGAGCACCTTGAAAAGAGACTATATTTAAACCGCGTAAATCCTGTGGATTTTTTATGGTTAGATTTCGCTCTTCTAAGCTAATAAATACATTGTCATACAGCACAGCGGGATCGCCATAATAGGCGCCTAAGGCGTGCATATCTTCACCTAAGTCAGTCATAGCGGCATCCACTTTGCCTTGTTTAAAATTAAAAGGCACGCGAGCTAGGGGGAGGTAACTGGGTTTAATGGAGTGACCGTGAACAGCAAGGGCTGCGCTGATGATTTCAATTTCAATCCCAGAGTCAGTATCTGGAAATGAAAATGGAGGAATAGACTCCCCAAAAGCCATCGTTATCTCAGTGGCAGATAAGCTAAAGGATAGGCTAGGTGTTATCAGGCTTAACAGCAATATAAATAAATTACGCGATATAATGTGCAGTCCCTCTTCTGAGTCTAATGAGTTTAACTTTAACCAAGTGCAATAAGTCTAGCTTATATTTTATTGGATCAACTGATACGAGTAGAGATAAATTGAGTAAAGCTTAATAATCAGGCTTTCGCATTAACCTTTCACTATGGCGCTGAGTTTGTCTATAAATGCAGTTAATGCCATGACATCATCGAAAGTGAATGCTAGCCCATAATGCACAGGCTCCACCCCTTTATTCTGCCTTTTTGGGAAGCGGGTCATTTGGTTGTTATGGAAATAATCATATTCACTGTGAACCCCATCAATTAAGGATAATTCTGCTGAAAAAATCTCAAATGCCGGACGGATCATTAATCGCGTGCGTTGGCTCTGCTGATGCACATAGAAGGCTTCTTTCGAGTCAGGCAGCATGTATTCAGTAACATTTTGAATGTTAAAATTACTACGACAATTCAAATCTTTAAGTGTTGACGTTAACTCTATTAATGACATTTTCACAACTTATTATCCAGACTAAAATTCATTGTGGCAGTATGCCGACAAAGCAGGACAAAGGGAACATGAAGAGTGTGCTAATTTTAAGCCTTGTGAAAGGCACTCATCAATTTCTCTGGACGACAAGCAAGTCATCACATCACCCAAATCAAGTGTATATTTTATTTTTTCGTCCCAAGGTCGCTTTGAATCCTTATGGATAAGTGGATCAAGATGATTAAATAATGGCGACAAATTCTGGGTTAATAAGGTTTTTTTCTCAAAAGCAGAGCAAACGTTCGGATGTGACTTTTATTGGTGTCGACGCTCAATTACAAGGTGAAATCCAATTAAAGGGCGGTGCATTAATCGCTGGAAGAATACAAGGAAGATTAAGCTCAACAAGTCATGTCAAAGTGGAATTGTCTGGGGTGATTGAGGGTGATGTTTATTGTAAAGAGCTTAAGGTTTGTGGACTAGTCAAAGGAAGGGTTTTCTGTGACAAGTTAATTATCGTCAGCTCAGGTGTTGTCGATGGTGAGCTGGCATGCCAACAAATGGAAATCTACCATGGCGGCCAGTTTATCGGTACTCGCACGTCGGTGTCACAAGAAGAAATCGTTCAAGAATCTGCTGTGGTTACGGATATGGGGATCAGTCAAACATTAGAAGAGGAATTGTTGGCAATGACACAAGAGGCTAAAGAAATTAAGCCTACACTAAGTGAAACGAGCCCAAATAGTTTAAACTTGGCCAGCTAATGAGATGTGCATTTCGATAGTGTGGTATTAATGCTAAACGCTATTTAAATTTATAATAAAAAAGCCCCTAACTTATCCTGCTAGGGGCTTTTTTAATTCTAGGCTCTTTTAATGGCCTACAGGCAAGCTATTATTGATTGATGCGAGTAGGGATGCCGTTACGTTGTTCGAGCAAGCGTTTTAACACAAAAGAATCTGTGTCCGCATGCGCAACAAACTTTGCTATATCCCTATGCATGCTAAGTCCCACAGGTTCAGCTGACTCATATTCAGCCATAGTCCGTGACAGTGGCTGATGCACTTCTAAGTAACGATTACCATCAGGCTCTTCACTGGCCTTGATAGGCTGGTTAGTGAACTCCACGCGTGTGCCTTCAGGTACGCTATTAAATAAGTGCTCGATGTCGGCATCACGTAAACGAATACAGCCTTGGCTGATGCGCAGACCAATACCAAAGGTGGCATTGGTACCGTGGATGGCATACAAATTACCTATGTAAAGTGCAAACAGTCCCATTGGGTTGTCAGGACCTGCTGGCCAAACTGCAGGTAGCACCTCACCTTTTGCAAGGTACTCTTTACGAATGCGCGGTGTCGGTGTCCAGGTTGGGTTAGCACGCTTACGCTGCACTGTAGTCACCCATTTTTCAGGGGTGTCTTTACCAATTTGTCCTATTCCGATAGGCAAAACTTCAACGATATTTTTACCCTTAGGGTAATAGTAGAGGCGCATTTCAGCCACATTGATCACTATGCCTTCACGGGGGGCGTTAGGTAAAATCAACTGGTGCGGGATCACTAAGGTACTTCCAGGTTTTGGCAAGAAAGGGTCAACACCTGGATTAGCTTCCAGCAGGTTAGTTAATCCCAGCTGAAATTTAGTGGCAATGGCTTCCAAGGTCAACTTGCCTTCGGGGACCACATAATATTGGTTCTCACCTACCAAGTTACTGTTCTTGGCTGGTAACGGGTATTCGACAGCCACAGCAGAGCTCATAAAAAGGGCCGAAACAGCGATTAGGGCAGAGCGGAGCGGATTAATCATAAGCTGGTAGTGTTCCTAAAACAGAAATTTTTAGTCCGGTTGAATAGATTATTCAGCCTGACAATTAAAGGGCGCATCCTCACTCATTTAGCTTAAAAATTCAACCATAATTTGAGTGTAAAAGCGCTTAAATGCGATAAATTTATCCTACTGGTATTACCGAATAGGGATCCTGCGTCCCATTTAATAGAGCGAAGGGTCATTTTCATTGGGGCGAGTCTTAAAGCGCCTGTGTAGCCACATATATTGGCTGCGATTCTTATCGATAAGCTGTTCTATAATTTGGTTTCCACGCAGGGCATCGCTGACTTCATCAACACCTGGGAAATTCTCTAGCGCTGGCATGACTTCAATACGATAACCTGTGTCATCTTGATTGCGCTCGACAAAAAAGGGTAACACTTTGGCTTTACCCAATTTGGCTAAGGTGGTGGCTCCAGTGATGGTGGCAGCCTCCGGCACGGCATAAAAGGGAATGAATACCGCACTTGAGCGGCCAAAGTCTTGATCTGCTGTATACCAGACGGCATTAGGGCCTCTTAGGCTGCGTACCATTTGGCGCAAGTCTCGTTTTGATACTAATCCTTTGTTTGAGCGCAAACGGCCTTTGACCTGTAGGTATTCCATCAGTGGATTGTTGTGGGGACGGTAAACACCAATACTAGGGTTAAATTGACCACACATGCGTCCGCCCATCTCAAGGGGTAAACAGTGAACGGCAAATAAAATCACCCCTTGGCCATCGGCAAGGATGTCAGTGATATGTTCAGCGCCTGTTATCTGCATATGACGCTGAACTTTTTCATCGGACCACCACCAAGCATTGATGGTATCGAATAGCGCTTTGCCGGTTTCTTCAAAATTCTGTACCAGTAAGGTTTGCTGTTCTTGGGCACTCATCTGTGGGAAGCAAAGGCTGATGTTGCGTTTCGCTGTGCGAGTGCGGCTGCCGGCAAGTCGCATCACTAGGCGACCAAGGGATGCGCCTAGTTTCATTTGCAAATGCAATGGCAAGACCTGCGTGGTACGCATAAGCGCAACACCAAACCATAATAACCAATACTTAGGATGGAGCAAATGAGTAGAAAACTGAGCTTTTTCGACCACAACTAACACGCCTTTTTATCTAAATTAGCGCTTATTCTAACTTAATTTATTAAAAAGTTAGGTACAATCACGGTTAAATTTTTACTCGAGAATGATGGCACATATGAAGGTTACCCTCCCAGCGTTTGAAAAAGCCCGTGTTTTAGTCCTTGGCGATGTCATGTTAGACAGGTACTGGGTAGGGCCCACAGGGCGAATTTCTCCCGAAGCGCCCGTGCCCGTGGTTAAAATTAATCAGATAGAAGACAGACCCGGCGGCGCGGCTAACGTAGCCTTAAACATTGCGACTCTGGGGGGGCAAGTACAGCTAGCCGGACTTGTGGGTGACGATGAAACGGCCAAAGCCTTAACCTTAGGGGTGCAAACCTTAGGGGTTGAGCCACAGTGGTTAGTTGTTAATGATAAACCCACCATCACTAAGCTGAGAGTACTATCCCGCAATCAGCAACTTATTCGGCTGGATTTTGAGGAAGAGTTCGATAGTGCCAGCAGCCAAGCCTTGTTTAAACAAAGTGAGGCCATGCTAGATAATGTCGATGTACTTGTGTTGTCCGATTACGCCAAAGGCGCCATTGCCGACCCAAGAGCCTTTATCGCTAAAGCCCGTGCTAAAGGAGTCACCGTCTTGGTTGACCCTAAAGGCAGCGACTTTGCACGCTACCATGGGGCTTCTTTAATCACCCCTAACATGAGTGAATTTGAAGCGGTAGTGGGGCCAGTTAAAGATGAAGCCGATTTAATCGAAAAAGCACGGCAACTAATAAAAACCCATGAGTTTAGTGCCATGCTGGTGACTCGCTCTGAAAAAGGCATGACACTTATCACGGCTGATGAGCCTGAACTGCACATACCGACAGTTGCGAGAGAAGTTTATGACGTCACAGGTGCAGGCGACACGGTTATTTCCGCGTTAGCCACCTCCCTTGGCGCTGGCAGTACCTTGGCGCAAGCCTGTGCTATCGCCAACACTGCAGCGGGTGTTGTTGTGGGAAAATTGGGCACCTCTACCGTGAGCCGTATCGAGTTGATTGGCGCCTTGGCATCACATCAGGGCGAGTCAGGTTTTGGTGTTGTCAGTGAAGATCAACTGGCTTATGCCATGGAGCAAGCACGGCTTCGCGGTGAGCGAGTGGTAATGACCAACGGTTGTTTCGATATCCTGCACGCGGGTCATGTGAGCTACTTGAAGCAAGCGAAAGCCTTGGGCGACAGATTAATCGTGGCGGTGAACAGCGACGCCTCAGTTAAACGTCTAAAAGGCGATGGTCGCCCAGTGAACCAAGTGGACAGACGTATGGCGGTGTTAGCGGGGCTTGCCGCTGTGGATTGGGTGGTGCCTTTTTGTGAGGATACGCCGGAGCGCATCATTACGCGCTTATTACCCGATGCCTTAGTGAAAGGGGGTGATTACAAGGTTGAAGACATAGCGGGTGGCGCTCAGGTTATCGCCGCGGGTGGTAAGGTCGAAGTGCTGGGTTTCGAAGATGGGGTATCGACCACGTCCATCATCCAAAACATCATGGCTAGGCAGTAAGTTTATCTTTATGAAGTTAATGCCAGTGTTAGCCGTCTTGTTGTGGGCAATGAGTGCTAACAGCTTCGCTGCCAATACGGGCAATGTGGCCAATACTGTCAAGTATTTAGGGCTGACTCATTCAGGCTGGCAATGGCTTAACGCTGGGGCTAAGCAGGCCTTAGTGTGTGAGCTTGCTCACTGGCCTGAATGTCTGCGGCAACTTAATGCCAATGGTGCCAGTCAATTAAATTTAAGTACTGAGTTCGCAGCCCAAGCCTTAGGTCGGCAAGAAGCCATGGTGCTGCCAATAAAGGATGTGGATCAGGCTGGGGTTATCCTATTAGCGCCCTCTCTGGTGCTAGCATTAACTGAGTTGCCTGAGTTGTCATTGAATGAACATGGCCATCAAGCCCGAAAGCGCCCGTCTCAGCAACAAATGAGCATCAGTGTTGCCGGTGAATATTACCCACTTAGATTAACATCCCAAGCACAATTGACCCTATGGCATGAACTGGGACACTTGGAAAACATTGCTCTGCAGGGCAGTATTTTACCGACTCAGTTGAGTGCTTATCAGCACGAGTGGCTTGCCGATGTGTATACCCTGTGGCGCAGCTTGCATGATACAGGCAAGTTAGATTTAGCCTGGCAACAGTATCACAGGCGCAATATGGCGCTTATCAATGACATAGCTAACTTAAGTCATTGGAGTGCGCCGCAGTTACTGAGTTTGTTGAGTGTTCAAGCTGAAAGCCTGATGTTCGAATTTGAAACATATCCAGATTTTATTGAAGGTTTCTACCCAAGTTTAATGCAGTTTGATGAGGCTGCTTTGGCTGAGTACTCGAGCCTGTTGCAGCGTACCTTTGGTGCCGGCGCGGTGCAGTCTTTGCCAAATTATATGTTTTGGCGCCAACAAAAATTAGCCCTATGGCTAAGGCCCACCCTAAGTGAGTTGATGGGAAAACAGCAGGCCGAGTCGTGGCTGAAAAGCCAATTCTCGGCATTGAAATAACCCAGGTGTATGTGCCTTTGCTCCTTTGTAGTAAAGGAGCAAAAGAAATCGCTCTTATGGGTTGAGCTCCCACCATTCCCAACTCGCAAGCTGGTATTTTTTTGCCAGTGCTAAGGCTTGTTGGTGATGACGTTTAGCTAACTGGTGCTTGCCTAAGGCTTGATAGCTTAGACTCACTTGTTGTTGCCAGTCAGCGCTCAGCTCTCCTTCATTTTTAACCTTTTTCAGTAATTCAAGTGCCTTATCTGGCAGGCCTTTAATGATAAAGCCTTTAGCAAATTGAGTGTTGAGTTCGGCCGCCGATGCAGGGAAAGCCTCATGTGCCGAGTTAAGGAAATCATCGACTCTATCCAATTGCTTAGTGATGAAGAAATACTTAGCCAAAGTGTAGCTTTGGAGCCATTCAAAGTTAAATCCTCCCCAGAGGCGTTGTTTGGCTTTGAAATGGGCTAAGACGGCTTCTGATGTATCAATTTTGAGTAAAACATCTAAATCGCTGAAATAATTTGGGTATAGAAACTCCATGGCGCCATAGAGCGCAGGCATTGCTGTGCTGTAATGGGTTTCATCAGGGTAGTGCTTAAATTGCCAATCCCACTTGAGTGAGCCTTTATCTGCACTTTTACCAAGGCTTTTCTCAGCGTTTTTTTCTACACTTTTTTCAATGACACTGACAGCTTCTGTGACTCCCATGCCTTCTTCGTTTGCAAGGGATAGGTACAGTTTTGCTGGCCGCTTATTTTGTTCTAAAAAGAGCTTAAGTTTATCGGCTGCGCTGTAATCGTCGTACCAGAGGGAGGGACTCATGGTGAGGTAAGCTTGAAAGGGGCCCTGTTGCAACATGCTATAGAAGGTGAATAACCCGCCCATAGAGTAGCCAGCGAGAATATTTTGCTCTGAAGTGCGGTACTGCTTATTGACCCTTGGTAACAACTCATGGGTCAGATAGTCATGCATTTTCGCTGCGCCGCCGTATTCGGATGCCGTGGTGTCAGCATGACTTTGTGCTAGGGGCCAAGTTGTGCTGTAAAGGTAATCCGTTTGACCTTGAGTTGCGACGCCTACCACTATCATCGGAGGGATTTTTCCCATGCGGGCGAGGTTAGTAACTAGGGCAGAGACATGCTGAAATTGAAAATCACCATCAATTACATACAGCACTGGATATCGGCGATGACTGGCGTAATAGCGCTCGGGTAGTGACACCATGTAACGTCTTGGAGCCTTAAAGGTGTGGCTGTCTATTTTAAATTCAACGCCGCTAATGATAGGCGTACCTTGGATTGGGCTTTCCGTGCTTCTTGTGTTTTCTGCCGCTAAACTCAATTGGGGGGCAAGTATCAAGTGGCTAAAACATAAACTCAGCATGAACTTGATGAAAGGTGGGGCTAGTTTGATCATAGTGATGCCTCCTTGAATAAAAGGCATTTATCATAACCTGTGTGATTGAAAAAACAACAGGGGCCCAGTGGCCCCTGTTAATCTAAATAGTAAGCTTTAATCTCACTTCTAATGCAGTTTAAAGGTACCCACTTGATCGCGCATAGACGTCGCCAGCTTAGAGAGCTCATTAACTGAGTGACTTAACTCTCCGGCGGCTTGGCTTGAGTGCTGAGTAATATCACTGATGGCAATAATACTGCGATTAATGCTTTCCGCGACACTGGATTGCTCCTCTGCCGCCGTGGCTATATGGGTGTTCAATTCGGCAATACTGTCCACAGAACTGACTATTTCTTTCAGTGCTTTACCTGCCATATTGGTTTTCTCATTGGCTTCATCTACTTGAGATATCCCCACTTGCATTGAGGCAACCGCTTTTTTCACCCCTTGCTGTAAACCATCTATCATGGTTTCAATTTGCAAAGTCGACTCTTGAGTGCGCTTAGCTAAGGTGCGCACTTCATCGGCGACCACGGCAAAGCCGCGGCCTTGTTCGCCGGCTCTTGCCGCTTCAATGGCGGCATTCAGCGCCAGTAGGTTGGTCTGCTCAGCAATGCTTTTAATGACGTCTAACACTTGGCCGATATTTTGGCTTTCATTAGATAAATGTGAAATCACCTCGGCGGTTTGTTGAATTTGAGTCGACAGTAGCGACATACTCTTGATGGATTGTTGCACTATGATATCGCCATTGGCGGCATGGGAATCCGCATTTCTGGCGGAATCCGCCGCAGCTGTTGTACTTTGGGCGACTTCCGCCACTGTGGCCGTCATTTCATTCATGGCGGCGGCGGTTTGCTCAGTTTCGGCCTGTTGTTGATGCATGCGGTCATTGGTTTCACGGGTGAAGCTGTTTAGGCTGTTTGCTGAAGTGTTAATGGTGTTGGCCGCATTTGAAATTGAATCTAATATGCTCCTTAAATGCTCTATCACGCTGGTTAAATTAGTGGATATTTGACCTAGCTCATCATCATTAAAAATAGTGAACACTTGAGTTAAATCAGAGTCTTTCTTTATTATTTTTAGCTTAGATAAAATGTCGTTAACAGGTGCCATGACGCTTCTTCGTACCCAAATATTTAAGGCAAGACTTGCGGCAATGGAAAGTGCGGCGATCAGGATGAATAAGCTTGAGGAGGTAGTGTAAACATCATTAACGGCTTGCTTCTCTTCTCCCGCCACACGGATTTGTAATGATACTAATTCGGCGATTTTACCGCTGATGGGGTCAATCACTTGATATAAGGGCACTATCTCGCTGCTAAGCTGTCCGGATACGTTGCCAGACATGGTTCTAAGCTTAGCAATAAGCTTATCGATTTGCATGTCAGCGGGGCCGAACATGGCATCAGCTTCGTTAGCTAATCGGGCTTCCTCTACGGTAAGCTCGGTTTGCATGTATTTTTTCCAACGGGTGGTGATGTTTTTCTTCGCATCGACCAAGCCTTGGCTAGCTTCTTGGGCCGTAAAATCACCGGCGTTGGCCTTATTGATAGCATCGATAACATAGACGGCGTAATCGTCGCCAATAATCTTTAAGTCTTCAAGGGGGACGACTCTGTCGTTGTAAATACGCACAACTCCTTGCTCAATTTTCCCCATCATGCTGATGGCCATGACGCAAATACAGATAAGCAAAACTAGTGGGACAACGGAGCTTAAGAGCATTTTTTGTTTAAGTTGAAGATTCATAGACTAGCCACCATTCAATAAGTACGAGTTTTGTCCATCACAGGGGTTCATTCATTCCGTAGAGGGAACCAAAGATTGGCCTGCTTTGCTTTATTTTTGATTAAAAAGAGTCACAGCCAATTTTGTATATTGCTGATTTAACCTCAGCAAACAAAGTATTACACAGTATGGTATTTATGCGAATCTGAACTCAAAATAATTTTTAGATCACGCTTTCTCATCTTACGTACGTGGAATTGGTTGGCAAATGCATGAGCATCATTGCTGTCGGCATGAACTGATTTAATAGCAAATAAGCTTGGCATTAGTTCATTGGGCTTGATAGGAAATAGATGCTCGTAATCTTATGCTTAGCCCGTGCTCAAGTTAGTTTTTAATCTCTGTCATCCATAATTTTGCTTAAGCTGACAAGCATTTTTATAAGTAAATTATCTTTTTTCTCAGCAAATAAAACAGTCATCTAACTATTCTCTACCTTATCCATCCGCCCGTGATTTCTTGTTATGAGCCACTAAATGGAGTCTTTCCGGTTTTGTTGTCACTCAGGTAAATATTATAAACCTCTTGATAATTACAGCACTAATCATTAGTATAGTTGTTAATTGAACGTTCAATTAACTTTTTTGCTAACAAGGAGTCAAGCAATGGCAAGACCAGAAATGAAATCCCTAAGGCAAAAGCAGTTGATTGAGGCCACCTTAGAATCTGTGGCAAAACATGGGTTACACCATACGACCATTAATACCATTAGCGGTTTAGCGGGTATGTCATCTGGGATCATCAGCCATTATTTTGGTGGCAAGCAGGGGCTAATTGAGGCGACTCAGCGGCATTTACTCGAACAGTTAAAGCAGGCGCTGTTGATGCGCGTCAGTGGACACTCCCTAACCCCTAAGCAAAGATTGATGATGATAGTGGAAGCAAACTTTACTGAGTTACAACGCTCAACCCCGGCCACTAAGACTTGGTTGAGTTTTTGGTCTCAGGCCATGCATGAGCCAGGCCTTGCTCGTTTGCAAAATATTAATAGCCAGCGCTTGTACCGTAATTTGCGTTTTTCTTTCAGGCAGCTCCTTAACGATGAGCAAGCCACAAACGCGGCAAAACAAGCGGCAGCCATGATCGATGGATTTTGGTTACGCAGTGCCTTGAGCCAAACGCCAGAATTGGCTTTCGCCCAAGCCGAACATTTATGTAAAGCATTTATAGAGACGCTAGTTTCTACACCTGGAGAAAATACATGTCAGTAGTACGTTATAGCAGTTTTGTGAATGGTCAATTCCTTGCCAATGAGAGCGGTGAGACCTTCGATGTGATCAATCCTGCCACAGGCGAAGTGAGCTATGTGATGGAAGTTGCCGATGAGAAAGTGCAACAAGCTGCCATAGCGAGCGCTAAGCAAGGTTTCAAAATTTGGTCAGCCATGAGTGCCATGGAGCGCGGGCGTATTTTATTAAAAGCCGTGGCTTTATTAAGAGAAAGAAACGATGAGTTAGCTGCAGTCGAAGTGCAAGACACAGGTAAACCTTGGCAAGAAGCCAGTGTGGTTGATGTGGTCACAGGTGCTGATTCAATCGAATTCTTTGCGGGCATAGTGGCAGGTCTTGAAGGTACGCAGCAGCAAGTCGGTGGTGATTTTTATTATACTCGCCGTGAGCCATTAGGCATTTGTGCTGGCATTGGCGCGTGGAACTATCCATTGCAAATTGCCTGCTGGAAAGCGGCTCCAGCCCTTGCTAGCGGCAATGTGATGATCTTTAAACCGTCGGAAGAAACCCCACTTGGGGCGTTAAAGCTGGCTGAAATTTTCACTGAAGCGGGCCTTCCCAATGGCGTATTTAACGTTATTCAAGGTGATGGACGAGTAGGCGCTTGGCTTACCAGCAACCCTGATATTGCTAAGGTGTCTTTTACCGGTGAAGTCGGTACTGGTATCAAGGTGATGACGGCTGCAGCCGGCAGCCTAAAAGGCGTGACCATGGAACTTGGCGGCAAGTCACCTCTGATTGTATTTGAAGATGCAGATATAGATAACGCAGTGTCAGCAGCCATGCTGGCTAACTTCTATACCCAAGGTGAAATTTGCACCAATGGTACACGGGTCTTTATTCATGAGAGCATTCATGATGTCTTTATGGCGAAGCTTCTAGCGCGCACTCAAGAAAATATTATTTGCGGCGACCCTATGAATGAAGCCACCAACTTTGGTGCGCTTATTTCTAAAGCTCATCAAGACAAAGTATTGGGCTATATCGAGCAAGGTATCGCACAAGGCGCCAAGTTAGTGGCAGGCGGCAAAGCATTGCGCCCAGATAACGCGCCTAATGGCTATTTTGTTGCGCCGACAATTTTTACTCAGTGCACCGATGACATGACCATAGTGCAGGAAGAAATTTTTGGCCCTGTGATGTCAGTGCTGACGTTTAAAGATGAAGATGAGGTTATTCGCCGCGCTAATGATACCAAGCTAGGCTTAGCCGCCGGTGTCTTTACCCAAGATATTAGCCGAGCACACCGAGTTATTCATCAGATGCAGGCAGGAATATGCTGGATCAATGCCTACGGTGCATCTCCTGCAGAAATGCCCGTGGGTGGTTATAAGCTTTCGGGTATCGGCCGTGAAAATGGCACAGAAACCTTAAAACATTACACCCAGACCAAAGCCGTTTATGTAGGTTTGCAGCCTCTTGAAAGCCCATTTTAGGAGGCGTTAAGATAATGACCGCAACAATGACAACAGCAATTACCACAACAAAGAAAAAATACGACTACATCATAGTTGGCGCAGGTTCAGCGGGTTGTGTGTTAGCCAATCGTTTGAGTGAAGATCCTAATAACAGTGTGTTATTGCTGGAAACCGGTGGCAGCGATAAAAGTATTTTTATCCAGATGCCAACGGCTTTGTCTATCCCAATGAATACCCCTAAGTACACTTGGCAATTTGAGACAGACCCAGAGCCCTATTTGGATAATCGCCGTATGCATTGCCCACGTGGCAAGGTGTTAGGTGGCTCATCATCAATAAATGGCATGGTGTATGTCCGTGGTCATGCTCATGATTTTAATGAGTGGCAGCAGCACGGCGCCGAAGGTTGGGATTACGCTCATTGCTTACCTTATTTCAAGAAAGCAGAAAGCTGGGCATTTGGCGGCGATGATTATCGCGGTGATGTGGGGCCTCTTGCCGTTAATAACGGCAATCAAATGAAGAACCCACTTTATCAAGCCTTCGTTGATGCGGGTGTTGACGCGGGATATTTGGCGACAGCCGATTATAACGGTGCGCAGCAAGAGGGCTTTGGCCCTATGCACATGACGGTTAAAAACGGCGTGCGTTGGTCAACCGCGAATGCCTATTTACGTCCAGCGATGAAACGCAAAAATTTAACTGTAGTGACTCACGCATTAACTCATAAAGTCTTGTTTGAAGGTAAAGCCGCCGCTGGCGTGCGTTACGAGCGAAAAGGCGAGATGGTGGATGTGTTTACCACTAAAGAAGTCATCTTAAGTGCAGGCTCTATTGGGTCGCCGCATCTATTGCAACTCTCTGGTGTGGGCGAGGCTAAGACGCTAGCCGCAGCGGGTGTTGATTTAGTACATGAGCTGCCTGGTGTAGGTGAGAACTTACAAGATCATTTAGAGTTTTATTTCCAATTTAAGTGCACTCAGCCTATTTCCTTAAACGGTCAATTAGGTCCATTAAGTAAACTGAAGATTGGGGTGCAGTGGATTTTAGATAAATCCGGCCTTGGGACGACGAACCATTTTGAATCTTGTGGTTTTATTCGCTCAAAGCCTGATTTAGCGTGGCCAGACTTGCAGTATCATTTCTTACCTGCAGCCATGCGCTATGACGGTAAAGAAGCGTTTGCCGGTCATGGGTTTCAGGTGCACATAGGTCATAACAAGCCTAAGAGTCGCGGCAGTGTAAAAATTAGCTCAAGCGATCCTAAAGTGCACCCAAAGATTTTGTTTAATTATCTTGAACATCAAGATGATATCCAAGGATTTAGGGATTGTGTGCGCTTGACTCGCGAAATCATCAATCAGCCTGGTTTGGATGCTTACCGTGGTGAAGAAATTCAGCCTGGTATGGCAGTGCAAACTGATGAGCAAATAGATACCTTTGTGCGTCAATCAGTTGAAAGTGCTTATCACCCTTCATGTTCTTGCAAGATGGGAGTCGATGAGATGGCTGTGGTTGATCCGCAAACACGGGTGCACGGTGTCAGTGGTTTACGTGTGGTGGATTCGTCCATTTTCCCGACCATTCCAAATGGCAACTTGAATGCGCCGACCATCATGTTGGCAGAGCGAGCGGCAGACTTGATATTAGGTAAAACGCCTTTGCCGGCATCAGATGCAGAAGTGCGTCTTGGTGCCGATTGGCAAACTAAGCAACGTCAGAATACCCCAAAGCGTGTGTTCAATAATTAAAGAATAATAGTAATGTTATTGGGCTGGGTCAGCCTCACGCAAGTGAAATGGCCCATTGGAATACGAGTCAACTATCAGGGTTTAACTATCGCCACTCAATCATGACTGGGCACTGCCTAGCAGTATGAAGCATGCGATATTTAAGGTTTGAGGGTGCGCTGTAAAGCACATCTTTAAAATTGACTCAGTGTTAAATCATAAATATATGTTCAGTCTTGGCTGACATTTCTAAGATACACGGAGTATCAAGTATGACCATTTGGTTATCTATGGGAATTTTATTTACCTTCGCGGCCATTGCCTTTGTGCTGTTTCGTTGGGGCAATGTCGAATGTGTTGGCGTAACGCCAGTGAGAACATTTACTTTTATTGCCATTTTATTTACCTCAGGCTTAGATGTGGGACTTATCATGTTCCCGCTGACCGAGTTCTCAGGTTATGCCACGGACGCCGCTTATGCGTTTACCAATCCGTTGGCGGTTGAGTTTGGTTTCTGGGCCTTCTTGATCTGGGGCTTTTACTTCTTAACTTGCTTCTACTTTTGCGTTATTGAGCCTAGAGTTAAGTTTTTTGAAATCCCACTGATTAAATTTATCAATAATTTAGTGATTATTGGCACCTGTGCATTCACGGCATACCTGTTATTGACTAACCTGCCTTGGTACTTACCTCAGCTGGGTGATGGCGAAACGATTGTCAGCAGTTTCTACTTGATTGTTTTCGTTGTGATAGCCGCAGCTGTGTATTCCAGTACTAGCATCAAGTATGTGCGCATCTTAAGTTTGGCAAGCACCTGGTTATTCATGGGCTTAATAGCCTTGATGTGGACGGGGGCATTTTTAACTGAGTCAGGCAGTGTGGGTGAGTTTTTCACTACCTTTGCACTGATTGGTGATTACTTCGCTAACATTCATGAGTTTGTATTGCCTATGAATGATTATCACGAGTTCTACCTATTTTGGTGGTTTGCTTGGAGCATTATGATAGGTCAATTCACGTCACGTTTCGTGGGTGGCATGAAAACCTATCAAGTGCTTGCAGCCATGATGATTTTCCCATCAATTCCTATTGCTATTTGGTTTACTGTACTTTATTACTACAGTGCAAACGGCATAGATACATCAGGATTCTACAACTTAGCCATGGTTATTGTGGGTGTCACCTTCGTGATTAATTCACTGGATTCTTTGGTACGTTTGTACACAGATAACTTGAACTTGACTGTTGAGCGTTTTGGCAAGGTGAAATACTTCTTAGGTAATCTTGTGTTGCTGTCAGGTTTGACCTTGCTGTTTAAACTCGATTTCTTGGAAATTCAGTGGGTAGGGGCATTGGCAATTGGTCTTATTTTTAGTTGCTTCGGTTACTTAATGCTGACCAAATATAAAAAAGTGACTAATATTGAGCAGTCACCAAAAGAAAATGAAATTGACTTTACTAAGATAGAACTTGCGGACTAAGCGCAACTTAGTCACTCAATGCAAATGATGAGCGGACTGCGCTAAAATTAAGTGAAATACGCAAAAGAAATTAAATAAATAGTGCAGTAAGCCAATTATTAATAAATAGTCTATAAATATAACAGTTAGTAATCATAGAAGGGATTAAGATGAACAAGTCATTATTAGCGTTGGCAGTATCAGGTTTATTAGTGTTTGCTCAAACGGCTCAGGCGGGTGTGTCAGCCACAGTGACAGCAGCATCCGATTACACCTTCAATGGTGTCAGTCAAACGGGTAACGATCCTGCCTTGCAAGGCAGTTTGGATTATGCGGCAGATTCAGGTTGGTATATGGGCACTTGGGCATCAAATGTTGATTTTGGCCCAGGTGAAGATACTAACCTAGAGTGGGATTTCTACGTTGGGCAGTACTTTCAATTAACGGACGTCGTTAGTTTAGATGCGGGTATCGCTTATTACACTTACCATGGTGATGATGCATCAAGCGATTATAAGTACCCAGAAGTGTACACTAAGTTTGGTTTCGCCAATGACTTAGGTCAGACAGAATTAAACTTCTGGTACTCATGGGACTACTTCGGTGTAGAAGCCGATCACTATATCGCCATGATAGCTCATACTTTTACTATTGACTTAGGTCAGACAGAATTAAACTTCTGGTACTCATGGGACTACTTCGGTGTAGAAGCCGATCACTATATCGCCATGATAGCTCATACTTTTACTATTGCTGAAGGTCATGATATTCGTATCAGTTTCGATCGTTCAACCTCTATGGATGAAGATTTGTATTCTTGGGATAATAGTGCCAGCTACAACCATGTTCGTATTGCTTACATGACAAGCTATGCAGGTTTTGACTTCACCTTAGCGGCCGAAGATACCAGCATGGATATCGACAGTGCGGATGCACGCATTGTCTTCTCTGTAGCGAGAACCTTTGGTGGTTAATCTTTAGCATTAAGAAACTTTCGTTCAGAGGTTAATTTGATGCTCAAACTAAGCAGGATAGTGGAAAACACTATTCTGCTTTTTTATCGCTTAAGACTAAGTTTTTATGCTAATCTCGGCGCCAAATAATGAGGAGCTTATGGAAAAATACGATCAACTATTGATATCGCTGCGGCGGATCATTCGCGCCATTCATATACATTCACGGCAATTAAATAAGATGTCAGGGCTCACTGGGCCGCAGTTGATGGTGATGCAAAAAATAGCCGAGTTGGATGCACCGCTTGCTAAACAAGTGGCCACAGAAATTACCCTAAGCGCCGCCACAGTGACCACCATCATAGATCGTCTCGAAAGCCGTCAATTGGTGATCCGTAAACGCAGTGAAACCGATAAGCGCAAGGTGCATTTGTATTTGAGCGATGATGGCAAAGCCTTGTTAACTCAGGCCCCTAAGCCTTTGCAAGAGCACTTTATTAAACGCTACCAGTCTCTTCATGAGTGGGAGCAGAGTCAATTGTTATCCGCAGTTGAGCGCATTGCCTCTATGATGGATGCCGATGACCTAGACGCTGCCCCCGTATTGCTGGTGGATGAGCTTCAAGCAGAGCTTAAGAAGTAGCATAAACACCTGCATTTATATCAAAAGTCTTAAGGTTAATGTTTACTGCTATGGCTATGTTTCCACTTTAAAATCGGCTTTTAATACTTGGCAAAGATGGTTCGTGTACTCGCTGTCATGCCTTGGGCTGATAAGGCTGCAAAGTTCATCACCTATAGGAGTAAAACGATAATAATTGAATAACAAGTGCCCTTGTTTTGGGGTGAGTTTTATCTGGCTATCCGACAGGGTGAGCGCCATTGAGCTGTGAGCCTCGAGTACTCCGGTTTCAAATTCACTGCTGTATAAAATCCCCGCTTCTATTAGGGTCAAAATATTGGAGTAGGGCATGCCAAATTGGGATAAAGCTAGGGGGCTGGTGGTCGATTTGCGAAAATACTGCTTCATCCCGCCGGTTAGCTTATAGCTGTTAAGCAGTTTTAATCTTGGCTCTTGATTAAAGCGCACCGACATCCCTAAGGCCTTTTCTAAAATCATCGCCTCCCTCAAGGTCAGTTGTCTCAAGGTGGTTAAGGTTCTTAGGCTGTAATTCCCGGGTTTTATAATTTCACTGGCAAGAATTTTTGCCCACAGAGCCTGCATTTTACGGCCATGAATTTGCTCCGCCATTTGAAAAAACTGGTGACTCCAATCCACATCTAAGTCGGAACCTGTGACATCTGATGGGGTAAATTCCAGCGCCATAGTAAAAATACTTTCAAGATTGCTTTGGTACTGGCTGAGGATTTTTCTTTGTCTGTGCTGTGCCCGCTCTGCCACCGATGAGTCCGCAGGGCGATAATCTCCTTCACTGGCAAGGCCTATACCTCTGGCAAGCAATAAGGCCTTCTTACGGGCTGACATATTTTTATCTTGGCTGTCGCCACCAGTTTGGTTCTGAAGGGGATCCACACCTTGTTCGATCATCTTGAGTTATTCCTGAGTTAACTTATTTGGCCGATAACAATGGGCTTAAACGAGTTTCTTGACCGGGTTCTGGCTTGGTAGGCACTAAGCTTGCCAGTAACAATGAACACAAAGCAAAGCCTGCGCCAATATAGAATACCGCGCTGGGTGAGCTTAACCATAATAGGCCTAAAAGCGCCGGGATGATAACCGCAGCAATGTGGTTAATGGTAAAGCTTACCGACATGGTAGAGGCAATATCTTGTTTATCGGCAATTTTTTGAAAATAGGTTTTCATGGCAATGGCCATGGCAAACAGTAGGTGGTCAATAACATATAGCGCAGCAGCGATATGGGCTACTTCCACCAAGGCATAGCTGATGAAAATGACGATTAATCCCACATACTCAATCAATAAGGCATTGCGCTCGCCTATACGGCCAATCAAGCGGCCTATGGCAGGGGCAAAGAATAGGTTGATTAAGTAATTGATAAGAAATAGCGCTGTTATCTCGGAAACCGAATAACCGAATTTCTCTACCATCATAAAGCCTGCAAACACCATGAAGATTTGCCTGCGAGCGCCGGAGAAAAAGGTTAATGAATAGTACAGCCAGTAACGCCTTCTGAAGATAAGCTTTTTGTGTTGCAGGCTATGAATGGGGAATTGCGGGAAGTGGCTGGCCATAACAATCACCATTAACAAGCCTAGGCTGCCTATTAATCCATACATCCACACATAATCAAGTTTAGCCCAGCTCATTACTAGCCAAATACTGGCATAGCCTAAGAGTGCCGCTGCCGAGCGCCAGGCTAAGGCTTTACCCATAAACGCGGCGGTATCCTGTTTGTCGACCCATTGTAAGGTTAATGATTGGTTGATGGTTTCAAAATAATGAAAGCCAATAGACATCAAGACTGTGGTTAAGTAAAGCCCGACAACGCTGGGGAAAAAACCTGTTATGCCAACCCCAATGGTCAGCAGGGCGAGGGATAAGAGTGCAAAGACTTGCTCTTTTAATACCAAGAGTACCAGTATCGCAGTAAATGCGAGAAACCCTGGCACCTCTCTTAAGCTTTGCAATATACCGATTTGCGCGCCGGTAAACGCCGCTTGCTCGATAACAAAATTATTCAGCAGCGCCTGCCAAACGGCAAATACCATGGACATGAGAAAGGTCATCCATAGAAGTAATTGTTGCGGTTGTTTGGTAAACATCTCAGGCTCGTAAATTCACTTATTTTTCCTATGATTACACATTTTTCTTGTAGTGCTAAGCATAAATTTATCAAGGGTAGATCACAACTCTAACGCCAATGTTAATGCAAATTGTTATCATTTGGTGTATTTTGTTTGCGCCTCAATGATGAATAACAAAATGTGTGGAGAACAAGATGATTAGAAAGGTGAGCCTATTGGCGTTGTCAATTGCCTATGTATTAGCAGTGCCGCAAGTATCGGCCGTCAGCAGTGAAGACTTGGCGAAAGCGATAGCCAAGCAAGAAGCTGAGTTAGTCACGCTTAAGTTACAGTTAACAGAACTTGCCCAGCAGCAAGCGAACCAGCTCGCTGAAAATAAAGCGCAAAAACAAGCATTGGTTCAAGCGCAGCAGCAATTAGCTAAGCAAGACGTTACCCAAAAGCAGCTGATTGAGCACGCGAGCATCACTCAAAGCGCTAAACCCCAGACAAATCTTTATTCCAGCAAGAGGGCAGATGCCCTAAGCCGTTTCTCGTTTAAATCTTATGGCAGCGTCATTTTCACCAATGATGAGTATTTTGACAATGTGCAAGATACCAGCCCCGAACGTCGTAGCCGTTTTGATTTAGAGCGTATCGTCACCGAGTTTGGCTATCAGTTTAGTGATGCGTGGAGCATGGAAGTCGAAATCGAATATGAACATGGCGGCACGGGTGCCTCCCTTGAATATGATGGTTTCGATGAGTTCGGTGAGTTTGAAACAGAAATCGAAGCGGGTGGTGAAGTGGTGGTTGAAAAAGCCGAACTGCGTTATCGCCCCAGTAAAGCTTTCGGGATTAAGTTCGGTAACATTCATTTGCCTATCGGGCTTTCAAGCACACTGCATAAGCCTAATCAGTATTTAACCGTACAGCGTCACAAGAGTGAAGCGGCCATGCTGCCTGCGGTTTGGAATGAAAATGGTATTGGTGTGTACGGTGAAGTTGCCGATTTCCATTATCAAGCTCAAATTGTCAGCGGGTTAAATTCTGAGTTTTTCCGCACCTATGATTGGGCGGCATCTGGCCATCAAACTCGTTTTGAGCATGTTAATGGCGATGATTTAGCCTTTGCAGGTCGTGTCGATTACGGCAATTTCAAGACAGGCAGTGCCGTTGGTGTGGGCTATTACTATGGCAATACCTCGGGTAACCGCAACAAAACCAACAAGCTTAATGTTGATGGCACTATCAGTATCGTTTCTGTGGCTGGTGCACTGGTTGAAGGGCCGTGGATCTTACGTGGTCAGTACCTCTACGGCACTTTATCTGACAGCGATGCGATTACTCAAGCCAACAAAACCACTCCGGGTTTACGCCCCGGCAACTTTGCACAATTGGGATCCAAATCACAGGCATTCTTTGTTGAAGCTGGGCTGAAGCTTGATAGCTGGTTCGATTTACCCGTCACAGTGTTTGCCAACATAGATTATTCAAATCCTTTAATGGAAGTGGAGTCTGGCATTGCGACTCAGCGTTTTGAAAATACCTGGACCAGTGTTGGCATCAATTACTTCCCTATTCCTGAAGTGGTGATCAAAGCCGAAGGCGGCTTACATCAAGTGGCCGTGGCTGCCATTCCTGACACTAATTTCTTCGCCTTAGGCGTGGGCTATCAGTTCTCGCTTTAGTTCGTTCTAGTTCTTGTTTTAGTTACATCACGTTATTAGCAAAAATGGAGTTTTACATGAAATCTTTTACCCACTCAGCCCTCGCTATTGCCTTGATCTCAGTCCTAGGGGCTTGTGGTGGTTCTGGTTCAAGCGAGCCAGTAGCCCCAACGACAACCCCAGATACGGGTTTTAGCTTTGCAGCAACAGCTATGATTACCAACCTGACTCAAGAAGTCATAGTGACAGGTTATGCAGATTTAGCAGCCAAAGGCAGCGAACTGGTATTGGCGACGCAAAAGCTAATTAACTCGACCAGTCAAGCAGACTTAGTCGCCGCTCAAGATGCGTGGAAAGCGGCTCGTCAGCCATGGGAGCAAGGCGAATCGCACATTTTTGGTCCAGTAGACTCGTTAAGTATCGATCCGCATCTAGATAGCTGGCCGCTAAACACCACAGATTTAAGCACTCAGCTAACCACGGCTGCAGGATTTGATGCTGAAACCATAAAGTCTTGGAATGATGATGTGCAAGGCTTCCACACCATGGAATATTTATTATTTGGTGATGGCGTGGCAGATAACACAAAAGACATTAGCGAGCTTACGGTGAAAGAGCGCGAGTATTTAATCGCCTTAGCCCAAGTGTTTCGTGACCATGCTAAGACGTTAGATGATGCATGGCAGATAAACCATAAGCCAGACGATGCCAATGCCAAGCCATACGCGGAATTATTAAGTCAACCCGGTGTTGATGGTAATACCGTGTATTCATCTGAACTTGCGGTTATCGAAGAGCTTATCAACGGCATGATAGGCATAGTCGATGAAGTGGGTAATGGTAAAATTTCCGATCCTTTCGGTGATTCAATCACAAGCGCGGATACCTCTAAAGTGGAGTCACAATATTCTTGGAATTCATTGACGGATTTTGCCAACAACATCCAAGGCGTGCGCAATGTGTACCAAGGTGAGTTCACAGGTAATACCGACAAGCAAGGTGTTAAAGATTTTGTGAGTGCAGCGGATGCCAATCTTGCTGTGCGGGTTGCCAGTGAGATTGATGATGCCATTATTAAAATTCAGGCGATTTCCGGCAGTAATAGCATGCCGTTTCGCCAAGCAATTAAAGATGCCAATGGCCGAGTGCGCATTCAAACGGCCATCGATGCGCTCACTAAGCTGAAGACAAGTTTAGAGTCTGATGTTATTCCACTCTTGTCTAAGTGGAAACCTGCTTAAGGGCATTGAAGTCACGCAGCTTAGGGGATTGGAACCTCTAAGCTGCGTTATCTATAGATGAATGTCAGATTGATGAGCCTGAAGCCACTGCAATTTTGTGCGCAATCGTGTGAGTAAAATATGAAAAAACAAAAAATTAACAATAAATCACCTTTGATTACGTTAGCCTTAATACTAACGACGAGTTTAGCAGCCTGTGGCGGCTCAGGGGATCCTATCGATGATACTCCAAGCCCGCCAAAGCCTCCTGTTGTTAGCTACCCAAGTTACACTGATGTGACCGCAAGCGGCGGCGCGACCACGACTTTTGATGCCGGCAATTCGGGCCACGGATTTTCAACCCCAGCGCCAAACTTAGGCGCTGCTGAACTGGCGCAGCACCTTGAGGGTGATGCAAACTTTGAGATGTCTTTTACCACAGCGCCGAATGCTGCCCATCCTGAGCTTGATGGGTTGGGCCCGGTATTTAATAACGCCGATTGTAATTCATGCCATCAAAGAGATGGCCGTAACTCGACGCCGTCCTTAGGCGCCGATAAAACTCGGGTGAAATTGGGCACAGATGCAGGGATTTTTCTGCGGATAAGCAAAGCGCCTAATCAAGCTTGTACCCAAGGAAGCGCTGAGAATAATTACTGCGCGCCCATTCCAGTACCAGATTTTGGCGGACAACTGTTTCACCGCGGGGTGTTAAAAGCCCGCGCAGATTGGCAAGACCATAACTTTGGTGGTCAGGCAGATGTGTATTTATCCTATGAGCGAACCACAGTCACCTATGCCGATGGCGGCCAAGTGTCACTGAAGAAACCGATTTTTGAGGTTGAAAACCCCTATGATGCTCCCAGGGAAACCAAGCAGAGTAGCAATGTCACCTCTAACTTATTGCAAGATGATGTACTCATGGGCTGGCGCAACGGTATGCCTGTGTTTGGCTTAGGTTTATTAGAAGCTATCCCAGAAGCGGCAATTTTAGCGCTTGTGGATGAGCAAGACAGCAATAAGGATGGCATAAGTGGTAAAGCCAACTGGGTATTTGATGCCATTAAAGCCAATGCTGGCGATCCAAATCCTGTGTCTTTAGGCCGTTTTGGCTGGAAAGCCAATACCCCAAGTGTGCGAGTGCAATCTTTAGGCGCCCTGCGCGGTGACATAGGCATAACCAATCCCTTGTTTCCAGAAGAAAGCATTGCTGGCACTAGTTTGCATGACTCTTATTTAACTCGCACAGGCTTTGTGGATACCGGTGTTGATGTCGATGGTGCTCCAGAGGCCAGTGCTAAGTTTAGCGATGACGTGGTTTTTTATGCTGAAACCTTAGCTGTGCCTGCAAGACGTAACGTCAGTAATAGTGAAGTTCGAGAGGGCGCTAAGTTGTTCACAGAACTTAATTGCTCAGCTTGCCACACCCCGTCATTTGTAACTAAAACCAGCGGTGATATTGGTGGTCAACCCATGATAGCCGCTCTTAAAGGCCAAACCATTTACCCCTTTAGCGACATGTTACTCCACGATATGGGCGATGGCCTTAGCGACGGTCGTCCAGACTTTTTAGCCAATGGTAATGAATGGCGCACAAGGCCGCTGTGGGGAATAGGGTTAACTCAGACAGTGAATCCTCAGGCAGGCTTTTTACATGATGGCCGCGCGGCGACCTTAGAAGAGGCGATACTCTGGCATGGCGGCGAAGCCTTGGCGAGTCAGCAAGCCTTTATGGGATTAGATAAAGCTAAGCGCAGTCAATTAGTGGCTTTCTTGATGTCCTTATAACAATAGCCATAGCAGGCTAGTAACCTAAGCAATCAAATCAAACGCCAAACCCTTAGGTTTGGCGTTTTTATTTGCAGATGTTTCTGTGGGCTAACTTATTATAAGGGCTAAGTTATGCACTTTCCCTTAAGGTTTGCCAAGCTTCACAGATTTCCCTAAAGCGAGCTGCATCCCCATCTGGCCTGTCTGGGTGCCACTTTAACGCCAGTTTGCGCCATTGTTTGCGTATGTCTCTATCGGTTGCTGTGTCATCGAGCTCAAATACCCTTAAGGCTGAGGTCTTGTGCATCAGTTTGACGTTAAGGCCTATGTATTGCTGGTAACTGGACCAGAAAGACTCCAACATTTGCCGTACCACATTGACGCTGGCATCGTAGTTTTGCCAGTCGAGGTAATATTCCCTTAAGTTGTTGTCGGCAACCAGTTGCTGGTTAATGTCAGCGGGAATGATCCTAAAGATTTGGATTTCCATGGCTCTGACTTGCAGCCACTGATTAGGCAAGAGGATTTCTTGTAATTCATACAAGGCATTCATTAATAGAAAGTTACGCTTAAATAAGTCTTTTTCTGGGGCGGGGTCGAGGTCATGCATCAGGCCTTTGTCTTGTAAGGCGGTCGCAAGGTGATGCACTTTCCAACTTTGGTTAGACGCTTGCAATAGGCTAAGCAGCGGCCAAATAAGGGGGTTTTCGCCTTTGGTTGCCGTGAGCTCGGCCTGGCGGGGTTGAGCCATGAGTGCTGATTTTTCAAAAAGCATAATGTCATCCTTAAGTGGCGATAAAAACTACTATGCCACAGGCTAAGTGGGAGTCAAAGCAGATTTTAATGGGGCGTTTTTTGTCTTTTTTGTGTAATAGGGCAAATTAACAGCAGGCAAGGGATAGCAAATTGGTATAAAATTCGCTGCAATAAAAATAAGGGGCCCTTTCCATGACAGATAAACATTATATTGGCGCACAACAGTTACTCGAAGATTCTTTTAGATTAGCAGCTCAGGTCTATGACAGTGGCTTTAGGCCGCAGTTTATCGTCGGTATTTGGCGTGGCGGTGCGCCTATCGGTATCGCGGTGCAAGAATATTTCGATTTCAAAAAAGTGGAGACCGATCATATTGCCGTACGCACGTCCTCTTATTATGGCATAGGCACAGATAAGCAAGACAAGAACATTAAAGTTCATGGTCTGCATTATATTATCGAGAATGCCAATGCCAGCGATGGCTTGTTGATCGTCGATGACGTCTTCGATTCCGGCCGTAGCATTCATGCGCTTATCGGTAAATTGCAAAAGTTTATGCGCTTAAATACCCCAACCGACATCCGTATTGCTTGTCCTTACTACAAGCCAAAGAATACAGCTGTGCCATTAAAACCTGATTATTTCATCCATGAGTCAGAAGAGTGGTTGGTGTTCCCCCATGAAGTTTCCGGCCTTGACCCTAAAGAGATCGCTGAAGGAAAAGGTGATTTTAAAAATATTCAGCATTTATTTATATAAGCCAGCACTGAATTGATAAAGTTTTGCTAAAATCTGAATTCTAAACCGTGCGCCAGCAGTAGTGTTGGCGCACTTTTTTGTTTTTACTAAGCGGTAGTGATAATAATTATGCCATCGGTTGAAATTTTTACGCCAACTAAGATAACTCAAACCCCAGTTGACCCTAAGGGGACCGCCGCTGTTAGTGCAAACAGGCTTGCCAGCGCGACCAATGCAGCAACCCTGCCTAAGCGTCAATTAGAGCTGTTAGCCCCCGCTAAAAATGCTGATTACGGTATTGAAGCCATACGTCACGGCGCCGATGCGGTTTATATCGGCGGGCCAGCTTTTGGCGCCCGACACAACGCTGGTAACAGTGTCGAAGATATCAAACGGTTGACGGCATTCGCTCACAGCTATCACGCTCAAGTGTTTGTTGCCCTCAATACCATCTTGATGGATAGCGAGATAGATAAGGCTCAAGCATTGATTTGGGACTTGTACCATGCCGGTGTCGATGCCTTGATCATCCAAGACATGGGCGTATTGCAACTCGAACTACCCCCCATTGCCTTGCATGCCAGTACTCAAATGGATAACCGAACCCCAGAGAAAGCGATATTTTTAGAGCAGGTGGGGTTTTCTCAGGTGGTATTAGCCCGTGAGCTTAATATTCCGCAAATTCGTGATATTGCCGCTAGCACTAAGATGAAGCTTGAATTTTTCATCCATGGCGCTCTGTGCGTGAGTTATTCAGGCTTATGCAACTTAAGCCATGCCTATTCAAATCGCAGTGCAAACCGCGGTGAATGCTCACAGATGTGTCGTCTGCCATGCAATCTTACTACCCGCGATGGCGACGTGTTGGCTGAAAACCAGCATTTGTTGTCTTTAAAAGATAATAACCAGACAGATAACTTAGAAGCCTTGATTGATGCGGGCGTGAGCTCATTTAAAATTGAAGGCCGTTTAAAAGACATTACCTACCTTAAAAACGTCACCGCACACTATCGCCAGCAGCTGGATGCCATTATCGCCAAGCGTGACGATCTTGAGTCTATCTCTCACGGCAGTTGTGAATTTAACTTCAACCCAGATCCCGATAAAAGCTTTAATCGCGGTAAAACCGACTACTTTGTGAATGAGCGTACCGAAGCCATCGAGCATTTTAGCTCGCCTAAATTTATCGGTGAGAAAGTGGGCCGCATTACTAAAGTGGGCAAAGACTCTGTCACTGTGGATACCAGCGAAAGCGGTAAAGATATCCAGTTTAATAATGGCGACGGCTTGTGTTTCTTCGTTGAGCAGTTCGAAAAACAAAGGTTATCCGATGATAAATTATCAGGTCTTAGGGTGAACCGCGCCGAAGGAAATATTCTGCATTTAACTGAGGTGCCGAAAGATTTAAAAGTGGGCGTGGTGCTGTACCGTAATTTTGATCATAAATTTGAAGCGACATTAAACAAAGAATCGGCTAAGCGTAAAATTAGTGTCGATATGCAGTTGTTTGATACCGATAGCGGCGTTGGCCTTAGCATGAGTGATATGCATGGTCATAGTGTCACTGTGACGCTCGCGTGTGCAAAGGAAGCGGCAAATGATCAAGCCAAAGCCGCTGAAAATATTAACAAGCAGCTGGGGAAACTTGGCAGCAGTGATTTTGTGCTCAATAAACTTAACCTTAAATTGACACAGATGTGGTTCTTGCCAGCTTCTGCGCTCAATGAGCTGCGCCGTGATGCCATTGAGGCGCTGATGACTGTGCGTCTCGAGTCATATCAACGTCCAGAGCGTTGGCAGCATGACAAAAGTGCACGCTTCCCGCAAAAAGCATTAAGCTTCTTATCCAATGTGGCCAATGAGAAAGCCAAGTCTTTTTATGAGCAGCATGGGGTGATCCAGATTGAAGACACCTACGAAAAGAACAAGGTTTTACATGATGCACCTTTAATGGTGACTAAGCATTGCCTGAGATACAGTTTTAATCTTTGTCCTAAGGAAGTTGAAGGCATCAAGGCCGACCCCATGTTTTTAGACGTAGGTAAAGATAAGCTTAAGCTAGTGTTTGACTGCCAAAAATGCGAAATGATGATCGTTGGCACCAATCAGCAGGTCAAGCAAGTGAATCAATAATTAAATCTTAAGGCAGTGCCGTGAATCACTGCCCTTAATAATCAATTTAACGTAAACTAGCCGGAGTTTGTGTTTGAGTATGCTACTCGAACGGCTAAATAACTAATGAGTAGAATATGAGCAAAAGTAAGAAGTATGATTTTCGGGTTAGCCAGCTAGATAATGGTTGGAAAACCGAGATTACTCGCCGCATGACGTCCACAAAAACCGTCGTATCTAAGAGCCATGATGGTTTTGCCACCGAAGCCGAAGCGGCAGCCTGGGGCGAATTGGAACTGAAAGGTTACTTGTCGGCACAAATGGAACGCAATAAGCGTAAAACTGAAAAGCACTTAAAGGCTAAATCATTAGCCGCTGCCATTGCTGCAGAGTCTGCAGTGGATGAAGAGTTTTCTGAGAGTGACTCAGAAGACGACTTAGACGATGAAGAGTTAGGTTAATTTAGCCAATAAGCAATACTTTTTATGTTTTCCCTATCGTTAACGTATTGTTGAACAAAGATATTATGATTTAATCTTTGTTACCGTAGGGATCTGCCCTTATCAGGATGGTAAGGGCTAGCCGTCCACGGTGATTTATCACTGAAAGATAAAGTTATCTGGCCTGTGGACGGTTTCAACACATTTCCAATTACAAGGATGAATTTGGTATGAAATGGTGTATTTTCTTTGTTTCCGCAGTATTCATAATAGGCATAGCCTATTTATTCCCCAATAACCTAGTGTTTGCGACGCTTATTGATAGCCATGATAGTGCTGTTGTTGATCGTCAATATATTGATGATGTTCAGGTTTCTGAACAAAATTTAATAAATAGCGTCGATATTTTTAGCAATACCTTGCAGTTTACTTTACCCCCAAATTGGCAACTGGCCTTTAGCAGCAGCGAGAAGAGTATGACCACCTCTGAGTTTATATCTAACCAGAGTAGCTTGGGGAAATGGTCTGAAATGATCTGTGTTCAAGGCTTTAAGAGAATGGGGCGCCACGCTAGTCCAGACGTTTTTTTCAATGAAGTGGTAAGCGCTTATAAGCGAAATTGCCAAGGAGAACTCATTTATCAGCCGTTAGGTGATACTCAGTTTGGCGAGCAAGCCGCTTATCATGCATTATTGGGTTGCAGCAGTTTGCCAGACTTACACCAATCGACAGCAGATCATGTATCGCTTAAAACTCAATTACGAGGTGAGATGGGCTATTTTGCTGTGGTGAGTTTGGATGATGATTTGATGATGCTGCATAAATCCATACGAGGCGTCGGTTTTAGCTCGCAGAGCGTCCCCCTCACGAAAGCTAATTATCTGAATTTCATTGCACATCTAAAGCCTAAAATTTTACTGTCGAATCATGAATAATCTGATATTTAAACACTTTTTATCCCCTAAAGCTCACAGAGAAGATATACTCGGCGCCTTTATTGAGTTTGATTCAATAATCTAGTCAACCTTTCGTGGTGCCTTTGGCCTTTGGGCCGAGGATAATCGGGAAACCAGTGAAAATCTGGCGCTGCCCCCGCAACGGTGAATATCCTATTTTGGCACTGCCTGAATGGATCAAGCCCGGAGACCGGCCCTAAAGGTGATTTCGATGATTTCGGTGGGCAGATCTCGAAATGTATTCCTCAAGTCTGAACACCCGTGTTTTAGATTTATGCTTGGATTACGACGCTTTGCCCCATTTTTCCTTGCAGGAGTTAAAGGTAAATGGGTACTAAACCAACAAAAATTTCATTATCCCTGACGGCCATTCTTGGCCTCTCTACGCTGGCTTCACCGCTTTATGCCGCGCCCGTGAGTGAGCAGGGTGTCAAACTTGATGACACTATGACTGTTATAGGTCGCAGTGACAAATCCACATTAAGCATAGCCGCTAATGTCACAGTGCTTGATGCTAGCGACATTGAAACCAGTGGCGCCACCAATTTGGTGCAGCTATTGCGCAGCCGCAGTGGCATACAAGTGACTGACAGTAATTCAGGCGCCGTGTTTGCTATGCGTGGCTTTAATGCCGAACAAGCGGCTAATAATACCTTAGTGTTGATCGATGGACGCCGTCTTAACAATATTGATATCGCCGCCCCAAGCTTAGATGCCATTGCGCTTAATCAAATTGAGCGGATTGAGATTTTGTCTGGCAGTGCCGGTGTGCTCTATGGCGATCAAGCTGTGGGCGGGGTGATTAATATTATCACTAAGTCTTCTGAGCATACCCGCGCTGGCTTACAAGTCTCGGCAGGGAGTTTTGATACCACTGAATACCAAGGTGATGTCGCAGGCGCGATTAATGAGCAGTGGCGTTATGTGGCGGCGGCCAATTATAAAGAGTCTGATAATTATCGCGATCACAATGAAAGCGAAACAGGTTCGGTTTTTGGCCGATTAGATTATCAGTCTGCAGAGACGCACTTTTATTCAGAAGTGAGTTATTATGATAACGATCGCCAGTTGACCGGCGGATTAAGCCAAGCTGAGTTTAACGCCAATCCAAGGAGAGCACCTTTAACCAGTGTTGATGACTATCAGCATGAAATCGCCACGGCTGTGCGCAGCGGTTATCATCAACAAGCCTCAGAAAACTGGGTGCTGGGCGGTGATATGAGCTACACAGATTCAAATACCCATTATACTAATTTTGGTTTTGCAGGTGATAACAAGCGTAATCAATTGAGCGTAATGCCAAAAGCTGTGGCGACTTTCTCTACCTCAAAGGGGAGTTTAGACCTAGTGACGGGGATTGATTATCACTTAAGTGAGTCTGAATTTAGTTGGGGTCGCAGCAATACTCAGACCCAGCAAGCGGCCTATGTGCAAGCGACAGTGCCACTAGCCACCAGCCTGAGCTATGTTGTTGGCGGCCGCTATGCAAAGGCAGAAGATGAACTCGTCGATGGCAGTGCATATCCTAATGGTGCCGAGCTTGATCAAGATGCTAAGGCCTTTGAGCTTGGGCTTAATTACCGCCCTTATGCATCCCAACGGTTATATGTGCGCGCTGAAGATAACTTCCGCTTTGCTAAAGTGGATGAGCAAGCTTACACCTCAGCAGGTGTGATCGGGCTTAAGCCACAAACGGGTCGCTCCTATGAGGCGGGTTGGGATTTGATACTTGCAAGTCACGTTGTGAAACTTAGCTTGTATCGCCTTAGCCTTGAAGATGAAATCGTGTTCGATCCTAGTGCGCCAAAGCCAAATGGCGGCTTCTTTGACGGAGCTAACGTGAATGCCGATGCATCACGCCGCTATGGCGCGAGCGCCAATTGGGATTGGCAGCTGATGACGGATTTAGCTTGGGGCGTTGAGTATCATTATGTTGATGCGCAGTTCACTCAAGGTGCAAACAAGGATAAGGCACTGTCATGGGTAGCTTCGCACAGCGGCAGAAGTTACTTAAGTTATGACATAAACGATGAATGGCAGTTCTATACCGAAGCAAGTTATACCGGAAAACGCTATTTAGGTGGCGATAATGGTAATCTTGAGCCAGAATTAGACAGTTATTTATTGACCAATATGGCACTACATTATCGCAAGGCTATGTGGTCAGCGAGTGTAAGGTTAGATAATCTCTTTGATGAAGAGTATGCCAGTGCTGGTTTTTATAGCGCATGGGGCAGCCACGGTTTTTATTCTGGTGATGGACGCAGCATTCGCTTAACCGCGGGTTATCGCTTCTAAGCATTTCACTTGTTTGAATAAATACTGAAATGGAAACCAGGCGTGTCTTGCCTGGTTTTTTTATTTTCAGCTTATTTACCCAGACAGCTTGACCTTATGTGTATAAATGTGGGTATATTAGCGGCGTATTTTGGTCTTTTATTAAAAGGTAACAAGAGGTTATGACATATCTTGAGCAGCAAGTATTTACTCAAGTCAGAGCCATTATTGGCAACGAAGAGCAGGTCATTGGGCGTCGTGGCATACTTGTCCCTCTTAAAAAAGCCCTGATCAACGAAGCCGATATCAGAGTCATTATCGATACAGTTTCGACAGATCCTGCCCTTGCAGCACATTTACTTTGGCGCAGCAATACAGCTCAAGCTGCCGGTACTATGAATACCAAGAACCGCAGCATAAAAGATGCGCTTATCCGTTTAGGCCAAGTGAACATCTATCGTTATGCATTTTCTTTTTATCTCAAGGAACGTCTGGATGCTTTAGATGAGCCCTATAAAAAGTTAGTTCAAGGTTATTGGAAGCTCACCGAAGCCATTGCCGTCGATGCGTTAGAGTTTTTACGGGAAGAGCTTGAACAAGGCACTGCGCCAAATGTTGACGCGGATGAAGTGCAGACCTTGGCGTTATTTAGTGTGTTTGGGCAAATCATCACACTCACGGCTTTCGCTTTTTTAAATGCCGACTCAGAAAAAGCCATTTCAATCGGTGTGATTAAATCCATCATAGAACATCAGCAACAGACGCTGTCCATTGAGGCTTTTGAAGCATTAGGCCTAGATGAAGAGTTACGTAATGAGTTTATGGTAGCGCACAATTTACGCCAAACTCACAATCCTGATTCTCCAGGCTTATTATTACGGCGGGTCTTGTCAGCCAAAGGGCTACTCATTAATCCCATGCACATATAACTCATTCACTGACGTTATTTAAGTTATTCAAGGGCTAATGGCCCTTGAAAATATCCTCTTTTTACCCTTTTTACCCTTTCTGCCCTTGTAGGGTAACTTGTTCCAGCCAAGCCTTGATTAAGTGAGCTTTATTAGTATCTTGACGATAGGCGCCGAACAAGGGGCGCTTAAGTCCATCAACCCCTAAATTAAGCGTGGCCAACTCTAAACCATAAGCCTCCTTTAAAGACCAGCTCGGCAGTGCCGCTATGCCTTCATTACAGGCGACGCGTTGTAATAGGGTACTGGTCAAGTCGCACTGCTTTTGCGGCCCAGGGCTTATGCCTGCAGGTGCTAAGAAATGCTTGTAAATATCGAGTCTTGCTAGCGGAACTGGGTAGGATATCAAGTTAATGCCAGCAAGCTGCGCCGGCGTAACATGGCCCTCCTTGGCTAAGGGATTATCAACAGATACCACTAACTTCATTTCAAAATCAAACAAGTGCTGATAGGCAATATTATGGCCAGGAACTGGATCTGAGGTTAACACCAGATCTAAAGCGCCGGTTTCAAGTGCATGAATGGAATCGAATAAATGCCGAGTAGATAAATCAATCTGCGCATCATAGACCTGTTCTTTAAAGCGCTCTATCACAGGCATTAACCAGCGAAAACAACTATGGCACTCTATCCCTAAGGCTAAATTGTGCTCATCACCATTTAACCCCTGTTTTAGTGAGTACTCAGTGGCTAGCACTTGAGGCAGTATTTTCTCGGCTAAGTGCAGCAGGCGTGCACCTTCATGGGTAAAAGTGAGTGGCTTGCTTTTACGCACGAAAATCGATGAGTTAATGCGGGTTTCCAATTCTTTTATCTGGTGAGATAAAGCCGATTGGGTGACAAAACGCTTTTTCGCTGCTGCTGCCAGACTGCCACTTTCTTTAAGGGCCATCAGGGTGCGAAGGTGTCTTAATTCTATCATTTGCGCTCCACATGAGTTTCACTCATCTTGCTGCTGAATTTATTTCCATTGCCTGAACTGAGACTAACACAATAAACTTCTAGACGTCCAGACGCCTGATTTATTTATTTTCAGTGCGTTTCAATTAAGGTTAAGCATGATGTCAGGAGTATTGAGCATGAAGATTGCAAATTTAGGATTTCCAAGAATAGGCCGTCAGCGCGAATTGAAGTTCGCTTTAGAGAAATATTGGCGCGGTGAGCTAACTCAGGCAGAATTGGTTCAAGTGGCTGATGAGCTTAAGCGTACACATTGGCAGTGGCAGGCCGATGCCGGGGTTGAGCTGATCCCTGTGGGGGATTTTGCCTATTACGATCAGGTGCTCACCTTAAGCGCGACCTTAAATGCGCTGCCTGCACGCCATAGGGAAAAAGACAGCCAAGGCAATTTATTGCCTATTTGCCTAGATACTTTATTCCGGGTTGCCCGTGGCCGTGCACCGAGCGGCCATCAGGCTTGCGCCGCCGAAATGACCAAATATTTCAATACTAACTACCACTACCAAGTGCCAGAGCTTTATGAAGGCCAGCAATTCTCTATTGGCTTTGAGCAAATTTTTGATGAGGTGACGCAGGCGCAGCAACTGGGGCATCAAGTGAAGCCAGTGCTGCTTGGGCCTGTAAGTTATCTGCATTTATCCAAGACCCTTTCAAGTTTTGATAAGTTGAGCCTTTTACCCAGCCTAGTGAAAACCTATGCTGAAATTTTGCAGCGTTTTGCTGCTCAAGGCGTCACTTGGGTGCAGCTGGATGAGCCGGTATTGGGGCTTGATTTATCCCCCCAATGGCAACAAGCGGTCCAGTGGAGTTATGCAGAACTGAATAAAGAGCTTAATTCCGAACAAAATGGTAGTAAAGGCAATAAAATTAATCTGTTGCTTGCAAGTTACTACGCTTCTATTGCCCACAATCAAGCTTGGGTGAGTGAATTGCCGGTAGCGGGATTGCACATAGACTTAGTCACAGCGCCAGAGCAATTATCCCTATTCGCCAGCAAGCTTAAGCAGGACCAAGTATTGTCTCTTGGGGTAATCAATGGCAGAAATGTGTGGGCGGCAGATTTACCCGCCATCAGCACATCCCTTGCAAAGCTTGTGACTGAGCTCGAAGACAGGGCTTGGCTAGCGCCTTCGTGTTCTTTACTCCATACGCCTGTGACCTTAGAGACTGAAACTAAGCTAGCCCCAGAACTTAAAGCCCAGCTGGCATTTGCTAAGGAAAAGCTGCAAGAACTTAAGGATTTACGGGTGTTGCTCCTAGGTGAAAATAGTGGTCGTATCGATGATTTAATCACTGCTAACTTAAGCCTTAGAAAACTAAAAGCTCAAGCTGAAGATAAAGCGGTAACAGCACGAGTAGCGGCATTAACCAAAGGCGACAGTGAAAGAAATCTTGCTTATGGCGAGCGCATAAAACTGCAAAGGGCGAGTTTGAAACTGCCGTTACTGCCCACCACGAGTATTGGCTCTTTCCCACAAACGCCAGCTATTCGTGGCCTGAGAAGTCGCTGGCGTAAGGGTGAAATTACTGAGTCCGCGTATCAAGATCAAATTCGTCAAGTGACTCAAGACAGTATTAAACGACAGCTCGATATCGGTATCGATGTGTTGGTACATGGCGAAGCTGAGCGAAATGACATGGTGGAGTATTTTGGCGAGCAGTTGGCAGGTTTTGCCTTCACTGAATTTGCTTGGGTGCAAAGTTATGGCTCGCGCTGCGTTAAGCCGCCACTTATTTATGCCGATGTGTCGCGGCCAACGCCTATGACAGTGGATATCACCAGTTATGCCCAAAGCCTAACCTCAAAACCCGTTAAAGGCATGCTGACAGGCCCTGTGACTATCTTGCATTGGTCATTCGCCAGAGAAGATATTAGCCGTGAAATGATTGCAAAGCAGATAGCCTTGGCTATTCGTGATGAAGTGGTCGATCTTGAGCGGGCGGGGATCCGTATTATTCAAATCGATGAGCCTGCGTTTCGTGAAGGCTTACCAATTAAAGCTTCAGACTGGGATGACTATTTAGCCTGGGCTGTTAATGCATTTAGGCTGAGTGCATCAGGGGTCAAAGACAGTACTCAAATTCACACTCATATGTGTTATAGCGAGTTTAACGAGACAATTGCCGCCATTGCTGCCATGGATGCTGACGTTATCACCATAGAAACTTCGCGCTCCCATATGGATTTACTGGATGCTTTTGAGGATTTTCATTACCCCAATGATATTGGCCCAGGTGTGTATGATATTCATTCGCCCAACACACCTACTGAGGATGAAATAGTGGCGCTTATCAACAAAGCGGCGACAAAAATACCCGTGAAGCAATTGTGGGTCAATCCAGATTGTGGTCTTAAGACGCGCACTTGGGATGAAGTGGAGCCGGCCCTTAAAAATATGGTCGCCGCGACCAAAACTCTGAGGCGCAGCCTAGCTTGATTTATGAATCAAAAGTGGTGAAATCAACGAAGCACTAGGCGTCCCTTGGCAGGCCTTTTTCTACGCTGCGAACCACCCGGGCAGTTTTACGCTGGGCGGGTGTTTCTCTTGCGGGTTCGAATTGCACGGCTTGCTGGACTTTAGCCTGTTGCTGCACTTTAGTTTGTTGCTGCACTTTTGCTTGTTGCTGCGCTAGGGCCCAGTTTATGTGCTCCAGCACCATGTCATCGACTTCATCGGATGCTTTTCTTGCACTGAGCGCTTCAATAATATTTGGGTTAGCTGGCGCGTTGCCTAAGGCGATGGCAATGTTTCTAAGCCAACGTTTATGGCCGATGCGGCGAATGGCGCTGCCTTCGGTAAGAGATAAGAAGGTTTTCTCACTCCAATTAAATAAGGTCAATAATTCAGGCTGCAGAATTTGCTGGCGAATATGAAAATCATGCTCTTGAGTCAATGGAGCTTGGGCATTAATCGGGCAGACTAATTGGCAATCATCGCAACCATAAATACGGTTGCCCATTAAGGGGCGAAACTCTTCAGGAATCGCTCCTTGAAGCTCAATGGTGAGGTAAGAAATACAGCGTCTGCCGTCCACCACATAGGGCTCAACAATGGCGCCAGTGGGGCAAGATTTAATACAGGCCACACAGGTATTACAGCCATCACTGATGGGGATGTCTAGGGGCAGTGGCAGGTTGATAAAAAGCTCGCCTAAGAAAAACCAACTGCCGGCGTTGTGGTTAAGGATTAAGGAATGTTTGCCCGTCCAGCCAATGCCTGCTTTTTCGGCTAAGGGGCGCTCCATCACAGGCGCCGAGTCCACAAAAGGGCGGGAATCAGTGGCACCAAAGCCTTGCTCTTGGCAATAGGCTTCAATTTTATCGCCCAGTTTTTTGATCCGTTGGCGCATCAATTTGTGGTAATCGCGGCCGCCAGCATAACGGGAGATATAACCCAGAGTAGGGTCGATGAGGTTCGTAGCAAAACCCGCGCTGGGGGGTAAATAGTCCATACGTAGGCTGACAACCCTTTTAGTGCCTTGATGAAGTTCATGGGGGCGGGCACGCATCATGCCGTGATTGGCCATGTAACCCATCTCACCATGGTAACCCTTGTCTAACCAGTCTTGGAGCTTAGCCTCTTCTTCACTGAGATCGGTATCCGTTATGCCCACCTGAGCAAAGCCCAATTCTTGTCCCCATTGTTTAATGTACCTAGCTAACTGGCTAAGTGCAGTGGGAGAGATTGTGGCTAAGGTTTGAGATTCGTTGCTGGACATAAGGCTATAGATTAATGAAAGACTTAAGCATTATACCTGCCTAACACAGTTGCGTCCTGCAGATTTGGCCGAATATAACCCTTGATCGGCCTTAAGCAGCAACTGGGCTAAAGACGTTTCGTTGGTTAAACTCGTGACACCAGCACTGATGGTTTGAGGCGTGTCTGGCGTCAAGTGTTGCCACTGGGCCTGGGCGACACTAGTGACAATACGCTCAGCGATTTCTAAGGCTTGTTCCTTATTGGCGTTAGGCAGAACCACAAGAAATTCCTCTCCACCGACACGACCTATGATGTCACTCTTGCGCATCAGGTTAGTGCAAATACCAGCCATAGTGATCAGGACTTTATCTCCCACATCGTGGCCCCATTGATCGTTAACCCGTTTGAAATGGTCTATATCAAATGAAATTATCGCAAATGGAATTCTGTGTTTGATGGCGTGTTTTAGGCTGGTGTTTGCTTTGGCATAACAATGCCTGCGATTGGCGAGTTTGGTGAGCTCATCGGTAAGGGCGAGTTGCTTAAAGCGCACCTTACGTTTTAGCTGCACATAAGCGAACACTGACACTATCAATAAGATCAGACCCACTAATACGATAATGATGTTCTGCAGAGACTCATTGCGGGTCAATGCTTGGAGTGTTATTTCTTTTTGTTTTTGTTTTTCAATTAGTAAGCTGTTTTCTTTTTCGATTTTATTCACGTCAAAGCGGGTGCGCATCTCGGTGGTGCGCATCGACATACTGCTTTTATCTTGTTCAAGATGCAGCTCGGTATAATGACTGAGTGCAAGGTAAGCTTGCTGCCACTGATTTAAGTCTGCCAGAACCAATGCTCGCTGATTATAGAGCTCGATTAACCCTCTGTGATTATTACTTATTTTAAACGCCGGTTCTGCTAATGCTAAGTGTTCTAACGCTTTTTGTGGTTCATTCTTGATTAAATAGGCTTGTGAAAAATGTAAATGCATAAAGCTAAAGGCATTATCTTCTTCAATCTTAAGGTATTCTTTTGCTGTTAATAGGTAAGATAGAGCCTCATCCACCCGACCTAACTTAATTAGGTTGCCCGCTAAATGGACCGAGATTATATGCTGGAATAGTGGGTTATTCTTGTTCTTCCAATATTGATAACTGCTTTGGTATTTCTCCAGTGCCTGGCTGTGTTGTTCTAGCTCTTCCAAGGCAAAAGCAATCTGCAAATTGGTATCCATGGCTTCATCTGGATTGTGGTTATCTAAATAAGACTGTTCTAGCTTTAGTAAATAGCTTAATGCACCCTGAGGGTCCCCCAGACGGCGATAACTGGTGGCAAGCTGATGTAAGTTGTTATTAGCCCAATAGGTGAGATTAAGATTTTCATAGAGATGTTGTGCAGTGATCAGATCTTCAAGGGCGGTGGCAAACTCGCCTTGAAAGGACAGCATTGAGCCTCTAAGACTTAAGGCGTCGGCAATTAATTTTGGATTTTCAAGTTGATAAGCTTCTTTTACGCCTTTGTTATAATCCACAAGAGCGGCATCGAATAACTTGGTTTCTTGTAAATAAAATCCCTTACAGAGCAGCAATTCTAGATGAGTATCCGACGGCGCTTCGCTTGCGTAAATCGATTCTTGCTCTATGGCAAATTTGACTGCGAGGTTTTTTTTCGCCTCATTGTCACTGTCTTGATTCCAACACTTGAGGGTAAGCAGTTTTTTCTGCCGCTTTATGTCATCCGCAGGGATGAGATTTTCAAGCTCCATTAAATAGCCGCCAATCTCTTGGGTTGTGGCACTGCCACCATCATCTAAGATTTTAAACAGGGCATCGACTCTGTCATCACTTTGCCATGCAAAGCACATGCTGCAGAAAAATAGTAAGCAAAGGCAGAGTGAAACAATGGTTTTGTAAGATTTTTTTACCAATATAAACTCTCAATCAATGGCGACGCACTAAGTATAGTTAGGGATTAAATTTTTGTAGCTAATACGATAACTTGGATAAATTAAAGGATGAAAATAGCTATTTTTAGTTGGGCGGTTCACGTTAGCATGAGTCACAAATGGCAGCTAATAAGTAAAGCATCTAGCTTAGGTGTCTTTGCATTTTGCATTCTTGCGAGGTATAAATGCAGCCCATTTAGTTCGTGCAGCACCTGTCTGCGTATGTGTATAAGAGAATCCTCATGAATCAAGTTAGCTCAGAATACCAAGCCGTTGCCAAAAACATCGCCTTTAATGTTGCCAATAAAGTCTTACCTATGGCGAAACTACCTGAAACCTTGGCGCAGGCTTATGATGGGCTATTTAACGAGTTAATCGAAGATAGGGCAGGGTTATTTACTCGAAGCTGGGATGCCTTACCAGCCAGTGCGCAAAAGCTGATGCCTAAAGCTGAGTTTCATGGCTTTTATATCGCTAATGCCTGGATGCAGCTTAGTCGCGTGGCGCAAGAAATTGCCGACAGTGCTGAAAATGAAGAAGAGATGAATAACAATGAGTACGATGGCGTGTTTGGTCGCTTGGCTGAGCAATCATTAAAAGAGTGCTTACGTAAGCTTAAAAAAGCCCGCACCGAACGTTCTATGCTCAATAGTTTTAAGCAAGTGATGGCGCCATAACTATTTAGACAGCAAGAAGATTGAAATAAAAATCCCAGCATTGGCTGGGATTTTTTTAAGCAAATGAAGCTAGCTGAAATTAGAATGAAGTACGCTTATAACGGCGATACTTAGGTTCCCAAAAGTTTTTCTCGATAGACTTATTCAATAGCTCATCAGTCAGTGGTAGTGCCAGGCCTTGAGCCATCGCCACTTTAGCAACCGCAAAGGCGATATACTTGCTGACTTTTTGAATATCATCGAGTTTAGGCAATAGAGAACCTGTTCTCGTTGTTCCAAGGGGAGAGCACTCGGCCAAGGCACGACTGGATGCCATTAACATCTCATCAGACACGCGTTTAGCACGACAAGCCAATACCCCTAGGCCAATACCTGGGAAAATGAAACTGTTGTTGCACTGGGCAATCTCAAAGGTTTCATCACCAATGGTCACAGGCTCAAACGGGCTACCAGTGGCAACCAGTGCTTGGCCATTGGTCCAATTAAGCACGTCTTCAGGTGTGGCTTCCACACGACTGGTAGGATTTGATAACGGGAACACTATCGGCCGTGGGCAATGTAAATGCATGGCGCGGATCACGGCTTCAGTGAATTGACCCGGTGAGCCAGAGACACCTATCAATACGGTAGGCTTAGCATTATTGATAACATTTAGCAGTGACACGCTATCGCCTTCAATGTGCCATTGACTAACCGTCGCACTACTTTGGGCAAGTTTTTGTTGGAATGGCAATAAGTTAGCTGTGTTATCTTGCAGTAGCCCTAAGCGGTCAACCATGAAGACTTGTGAGCGGGCTTGTGCTTCACTAATCCCTTCAGAGATCATCTGCGCCACGATTGCTTCGGCAATGCCGCAACCTGCGCTACCGGCACCTAAGAATACCACTCTTTGTTTACTGAGCTGGGTATTTGCCGCTTTACTCGCGGCTAATAATGAACCCACAGTCACGGCAGCCGTGCCTTGTATGTCATCATTGAAACAGCAGTACTGATCCTTATAACGCTCCAACAATGGCATGGCATTGCGTTGAGCAAAGTCTTCAAATTGGATTAACACATCAGGCCATCTGCGATGCACAGCTTCCATAAAGGCTTCAACAAAGTCGGCGTAATCTTGGCCTTCTATGCGGCGGTGACGCCAGCCCATGTACATAGGGTCATCCAATAACTCTTGGTTATCTGTACCTACGTCTAAGGTAATAGGCAAGGTATAGGCAGGGCTTATGCCGCCACAGCTGGTATACAGGGACAGTTTACCAATCGGGATCCCCATGCCGCCAATGCCTTGATCCCCAAGACCTAAAATACGTTCGCCATCGGTGACAACTATGACTTTTACCTTGTGGCGAGTCGAATTGTTTAGAATGTCGTCGATTCTGTCTTTATTGGAATAGGAGATAAACAGACCACGGTTACGGCGATAGTTTTTAGAGAAACGCTCACAAGCCAGACCCACGGTTGGGGTATAGATGATAGGCATCATTTCGGTGATATTGTTACGCACCAATCGATAGAATAAGGTCTCGTTAGTATCTTGAATGTTTCTTAGATAGATATGCTTATCGAGATCGTTACTGAAATTACTGAACTGGGCATAGGCACGGGCCGCTTGCTCTTCAATGGTTTCAATAACATAAGGAAGTAACCCTTCAAGATTAAAGAAAATGCGCTCTTCTTCACTAAAAGCGCTGCCTTTGTTGATCAAGGGAGCTTCGAGGATTGCCGGACCTGCAAAAGGAAGATAGAGAGGGCGTTTAGTATCGTCCATAGATAACCTTTTATGATGATTCACAATTTAACATTTGTTAATCAGCTAAGATTATCACGTCTTAAAAACTTTGTGGTCTGTTAAGTGTGGCTTTTCAACGTTTTTAAGCTTGCCGAGGCTCTATAGATTCTTTTGGATGATATTAACGCAGAAAAAGTGCTGAATTAGATAGCAAAACGCACCGAGAACGGTGCGTTAAATATGGCTAATCAACAGAAGTCACCCCCTAGGGATTACACGCCTCTGTGTTTTATCGATAACCCTTTAATAAAGTTACGCAGCACTTGGTCGCCACAGGCTTTATAGTTTTTATGATCAGGGCTTCTGAACAGCGCGCCTAATTCTGATTTTGACATAGCAAAGTCAGCCGAGGCTAATGACGCTATTATATCTTCCTCACGAAGTTCAAGTGCAACTCGCAGTTTTTTGAAGATCAAGTTATTCGTCAGTTGTTTAAGAGGCGTCGGGATCTCAGCGCCTGGCTTAAGACCACGATTCTCTATGATTAATCCATCCAAAAACTGACACATTAAGCTGTCGTTACAGGCTTGATAGCCTTCCTCTTCTTCCTTCTTTAACAGAGCAATAATTTGCTCGGTAGATATTTCCACTTTAGCTTTGGCGAAAATAGCGATCATCTTGGCATTTGAATAATCAAACACAAAACGAACGCGACGAAGAATATCATTGTTAATCATAGGTTTCTCTGGCGCATGGGCGCAATCAATTTATAGAGTTAGCATTATAACTGTATCGCTCACAGTTTGATAACTTTAGCGCGTGAAATTTTATTTTGAGCATCGATTAAGACCAGATACTTAATATCGGATAAAAAGATGGCTGAAGAAAAGACGAGGTCAGTTCATAACGGGGCTTTAGGGGATGAAAGCTATTTTTTGTAACATATCAGTGTAAATTTGAAATTGACTTTTTCATATAAATCTTTAGTTTAGTTTGTTGATGTTAATTAAGTGTATATTTAATGTATCTATTTAGGTTCTGTGCACATCAAATAATAATGACTCATAAAATGAATTAAGGAAGATCATGAAAAAAATATTCTTATGGCCAAGTGCTTGCGCCCTCGCGGTGTCAGTCTCTATCACTCCAAATGTAATTGCTGCTGAGAAAAGTGTTGAGCGTATAGAGGTGACAGGATCACGTATTAAGCGTACCGATATTGAAGGGCCATCGCCTGTCCAATCTATCAATAAAGACGATATCGCTAACATGGGTTTTGACAACCTACAACAATTACTCGAGCGCATGCCTGCAAACGGTTCCGGTGCATTCTCAACTCGTGGAAACAGCCAAGATTCTACCGCTAATGGTGGAGCATCAATCAGTTTACGTGGCTTAGGACCTGATGCCACCTTGGTTCTTATCAATGGTCGCCGTGTTGGCGCGAGTGCTTTTGCTGAAGGAATTTCGAATTCGTTTGTCGATATCAATAATATCCCTGTTTCGGCCATTGAACGGATTGATATTCTCAAAGATGGTGCATCAGCTATTTATGGTTCCGATGCGATTGCCGGTGTAGTCAACATTATCTTAAGAAAAGACATTGAAGGTATTGAGCTTAGCCTTGGTTATGGTGATGATAATGGTACTGGTTATGATGAGACAAAAGGGAGTTTAGTATGGGGCGTAAAAGCCGATAAAGGCAGCGCGTCAATTATCCTTGATTACTTTACCAATGGCACTTTGTCTGCAGAAGACATGGGCCGCTTTGGTACCGCTAACCAATCACCTTACGGCGGTGACGATTCTCGTTCATCACGTGGCTTCCCTGGCTATTTTTATGTTAATGGCGTACAAACTATTGACCCTGATTGCCCAGCAGATAGCATCGATGGTGAATATTGTTTATTTGACTATGGTCCATACAACATGACCATTCCTACCTCTGAACGTGTGGGCGCTATTGGCCAATTTGATTACATGTTAGGTGATGATTTAACTGCATTTTTAGAGTTGTCTGTACAACACAACACTTCTGAGGCCGGTGGTGCACCAACGCCACTGGATGAAAAAGCAAAAATGACAGTACCAGGCACCCATCCTAATAATCCATGGGGCCAGGATATTAAAATAGGCCGTTTTAGAACCGTTGACGCTGGTGCTCGTCGTTGGGATATCGAGTCGGATACCATGCGTGTGGTTGCCGGACTTCGCGGTGTAGTTAATGATTGGGATTGGGAAGTGTCAGCGCAACGTGGGCGCAGTGAATCGACTCAGACAGGGGATCGCAGCCAAGGTTGGGTGAGAACAGATTTCCTACAAGCCGAAATTGATGCGGGCAACTACAATCCATTTGGCGGCACTATCAATTCGCAAGATGTGATTGACCGTATTACCACCAATTTAGTAAGACAAGGTAAGTCAAGCATCACAGCTTATGATGCCAGCATTTCTGGGCATGCATTTACCATTGCTGATCGCGATATTATGATGGCTGCCGGTGCCGAGTATCGCGAAGAAAGCGTCAGTGACGTGCCTGATGATCAGTTTCAACGTGGTTTGATTTTTGGTACTGAAGCTGTATCTGCGTTTGGTTCACGAGACCAACATGCTGCCTATGTAGAATTCTCTATTCCTGTTGCGGATAACTTTGAGCTGCAGTTAGCGGGTCGTTACGATAGCTACAGTGATTTTGGTTCAACTACTAACCCTAAAATTGCCTTCCAGTGGGGTATTAGTGACGAGGTAACCGCTCGTGGTTCTTGGTCTACCGGTTTCCGTGCACCATCGTTAGCGCAAATTGGTCTTGGTCCATCTGAGAAAAGTGACTTTTTAGTGGATAGATATCGCTGTGCTGCCGATAATCTAGACTGTGGAAAACTTGACTATAATTTCCTGTTTGCCGGTAACCCTGACCTTGAAGCTGAAGAGTCTGAAACGTGGAACTTGGGTATGATTTGGGCACCCAGTCAGCAGTTTGATATTGGTTTTGATATATTCAATATCTTACAAGACAACAAGATTGACGCGCTGCAAAACAAAGATCTTTATGCCGCAAATTGTAATGATCAAAACAGTACCGTTTGCCGGCGAACAGCGCCCCAAGCTGGGCAAACATTTGGTTCGATTGACGTGATCCAATCAGCCTTTATCAACATTGGTTCGCAAGAAGTACAAGGCGTGGATTTATCGACTCATTATGGTCTTGAACTAGACAACTACGGCGATATTAAGTTTGGTGTAGAGTACAGCTACTTAATCAGTTTTGAGAAAGAAATTGATGGTAAAACTATCGATTATACAGGCGAGTATGAGTATCCACAGCACAGATGGTTGGCGACAACCAACTGGAACATGGACGACTTTGCGGCTAACGTAAATTTCAGCTACATAGGTGAGTTTGAAGACTTCAATAAAACGCGTACTGTTGATGCACAGTTGTTAGTGGACATGTCGGGTTCTTATCGTTTCAACGATACGGTTAAATTAACCCTTGGTGTTAATAATCTGTTTGATGAAGAGCCATCATTTGCTATTGGCGATGGTGATGCTGATTTATACGGTTATGCTATGGGCGTGCATAACCCATTAGGCCGTTATATTTATACTAAAGTCACAATGAACTTCTAATGACAAGGTCATAAGCTAAACAACAGCCACATTCACTCATGGTGCAATGTGGCTTTTTTAACCTCATGTTAAGGAGCATAAGATGATCACTCTCTATGGTACCCCGAGAAGTCGTGCATTGCGCGTGTCTTGGGCGTTAGAAGAATTAGGCTTAGATTGGCAATTTAACTTTATTAATTTCTTAAAGGGTGACAACCGCGCGCAGACTTTCTTAGGCTTAAACCCAAGCGGTAAAATTCCTGTGCTCACAGATGATGATCTAGTCGTGACAGAATCTGCCGCCATCGTCAGTTATTTAGCTGCGCAATATGGCCAAGAGACCTTATTACCGTCAAAAACTGCAACTAAGACAGAGCTGGCGCGATTTAACGAGTGGTACAGTTTTATTATCAGCGAGCTCGAGCAGCCTCTATGGAGTATGGGGAAGCACAAGTTTGCACTTCCTGAGGCACAAAGGCTCAGCGCTATGCGTGATGTGGCGATGTGGGAGTTTGATAAGGCGGCCGCCATTGCCGAAGATTGGACCCCAGAAAGTGGATTTTTGCTTGGCGATAAGTTTACCATTATCGATATTTTATTGTGTCACACCTTGATGTGGGCCACAGTATTCGAGCAGACAATTCCTGCAAAACTGGCCGCTTATCGAGACCGGTTACAACAAAGGCCCGCCTTGATTTCAGCACTCAAAAAAACAGAAGCCATAGCCAAAGCGGCCCAAGCTGAATAGTGAAAGAGCCAGTGTTGGGATTGATTGAAGGATTAAGATTAACAATAAGGGAAGCCACGGCTTCCCTTATTTCTGAGTCAGTTGTTTGTAGCAATGAAATGAGTTAAGTCACAAGTTACAGCTGGGTAGCAGCCCATTTAGCACGGCTTTCACGGCTTTCGCTCATGCCGTTGTCAGCGCGGTAGCGCTTGTAAGCTTCTGCATCCAATGCCACTAAGCTAACGTCCACTTCCAGCACCAGTTTACATTCTTTCTTGATGCGCCAAGCTGCAGTGTTATACAGCTCAGTTAACGGCAGTGAGCTTAAAAACTCAGGGTTGTATTGAGTGTATAGTGCCTGAGTGGGGTAAACCACGAAGGCTAAACGGCGCTTAGGCTCTTTTTTAAATAGCTCTTCGATGCCATCAGTAGTATTAAGCACTTGCATCTCAATAATATCATCTATGTCCAGTAGCTTCTTTTGCGCTAAATCTGGCGCTTGTTGTTCACCGGTTTCCCAGGCGAGGACATCGTCAGTACTGGCTTTAGTGATCTCAGCGACTTGCTCAACCGTTAGCCCTAGTGATAGGCGTAAATAGTGTATTTCAATGGCATTTAAGCCTGTATTTTTAGACATGATATATCCTGCTTAACGCGTGTATATAGGCTTTAGGGCCGCGAGTTGGTTTTAGTTTAGCTTTTAGTTCAGTGCCTAGCTTAGTTATTAAGCCAAACACGGTCGACCCAATGCCAGAATGATTCAAACACTTCACCAACGAAGCGGCCATTTTTCCAAAAATGAACTTGTCCATCCTGATCGATACAGTAGAAGTTATCGCCTTGTTGGCAAATGGCAATCAGCTCTCTGGGTAAGCCGATAGACCAAGCGTAACAGGTGACCTCGGGTAAATAGGTGTGAGACTGAGGATCGCTTGCGGTCACAGGCTCAATATGGCCATAGACAACATCGCTGGCTTCCATTAGGTAGACTTTTAATTCCCGCGGTAAGGAGATCAAAATTTGCTCTTCTACCTCCACCAATTGCTCGAAACTTGCCAATTCTAACGGCACAGGTACAGGCTCATTTAAGGCCTGTAGTTGTTCAATCAATTCATGCATCAAAGGGACTCAAGACAAGTAATAATGGCCGCAGTATAACCGCCAATGGCATGCTTTCCAAACATCCCTGCTAAGGTGTTGGCTTAAGTGGATTTTGGCGGCAATTATTTATCCACAAGGGATGGGGGTTTGGGGTATAGTATTTGTTTCTAATCATCGTTTTAAAAAGTAGCTCGTGGCCAAAATTACCGTCAAGCAAGAAGAAGCACTATCGATTAAATTCAGTCATCAAATGCAAGTTGGCGATCAACGTGTGCTGGATCTGTATTTCTATTTACCAACTGAAATGGGCATAGACTCCCACACCTTAGATGAAGAAGAGTATTACTATGCCGCTATCGTAGGACGGCGCTCTTATTATTCACAAGGTCTGCACTTACCTTTAGTGCAGAGCCGCTTTGCCAGCATTAAAAAGCGCACCATGGATGAGTTTAGGTTGTATTTAAACTTGTTCGCCTACCAATTTGCCGTCGCCATTGAAACCGATGCCAAGGCGCTGAGGCAAATTACCGATGCCAATGAGTTTTATCCAGCCCTTGCCGAATTAGGCGAGTTAGTGGCGCAGTTGCTGAAAAAGTTTCGCCGTAACGAGCCCAGTGAAGCCAAGTGGAAGCACTATTTTGAGAACGCCGATAATTATTTGTCTTGGTTCTGTGAACAGCAGTTGCTTAAAACCCTGTCCCATGGTCCACGCAGCGCCGAATACAGTGAGGTCAGCGAAAAAATTATCAGTCTTTGTCGCAGTGAATACCAGTATCGCGAAGAAGAAAAACGCTACAACTCGACGCAAACCCGTCAAGATGCCAATCGCATTTCCAATAAGATGTTGTTACTTAGGCGGCTCATTCAGCAAGGGGTGGTGCTTAAGGAAGAGTTAAAATCCTTAGGTGTGGGCCTTAAAAAAGTGGTCACCGGGGTGGTGACCGCCATCGTCATGGTGCTGGTTTCGACCTTGATCATTAAGGCTCAAGGGGTGTTTAGCGAGCTGACGATTGCCTTAGTGCTTATTGTTGCAGTGATCTACGGTTTTAGGGAAATATTTAAAGAAGACATGCGCAACGTGATGTGGCGCTTTATTCAACGTGGCCGCCCTAAGTGGAGCCGCATCTTAAGAGATACGACTACTCAAGCCGTTATTGCAAAACAGCTTGTTTGGCTTGAATTTATGCGCGCAAAAGAAATGCCAAAGGCGGTTGTTGAGATTATGAGGCAGCGCCATAGTCAAAACAAAATCGATGCACAAGTGCTACATTATCGGATTGCTACGCGAGTCACTCAACATGAGTTTCAAGCGGGTTACACCCAAATTCAAGAACAAGTGAATTTTAGCTTGGCGCCATTTGCTCGCTATTTAGAGCGCGGCCAAGCGAAAATTTATAAAGAAACCGAAGGTAAAATTAGTCATGACTCTGTGGAGCGCCGTTATCAAATTAACTTGGTGGTTGTCCTCAGAGAAGGCAAAGGGAATACAGAGTACGCTCGTTACAAGGTGACCATGAATCGCTCTAGCATCATCGAAATCACCCAGAGCGATTTACCGGAAAATATCCCTGTCATAGGTGATTGATTGGCTCAATTTAGCGGGCTAAGCGAACGTTCAGCGTACTTACGCCGAATTGTGCTGGCGGGTAAAAGCCTGGCAAATACGTTGATCGTTACTTTGTTTGGCTCGCTTTAAGGCAATATCGGCATTTTGCAGATAAGATTCTAAGGTTTGCGGCACTAAATAACCTGAAATCCCAATATTTATTCCTTCTGCTAACTCGTTTTCTTCTAATGAGGTTAAGGTCATACGGGCATATTGATGTGCTTGGGTGGAGCTGGTTTTCGGCAGCCAAATGACCAATTTCCCCAATTGCCATTGGGCAACTTGATATTGATTGGGCAGGGCATTGAGTAAATGTAACTCTATTTCTTTTTGTCTTTTTTCAAGTAAGGCGATATCACTTAAATGGCTGATAATCCCTTCGGGATTAATGTCCATCACCATCAAGCTCGATGCTTCTCTTGCCGATTCACTCAGGGAATTAAAGTGGGTTTCTAATTCATTTACTTTTAATACAATGGAGCTGTGATGGCCCAACACATTACGGGTTTTAGCTTGTTTATCTAGCATTGGGGAGGCCATTTCTAAGGTGCAAATGATGTATTCAATGTCGCCTTCAACCGTAAGTAGCCCTTTGAGTGTCGTTTTAAGGCAAGCAGAGAAACGGCAATTGCTGCAAGAGATGACTTGCCCAGACCATTGACCTTGGAGGCTAATTTGTGCGCTGATATGGGGCCATTGGGCCTGCATTTCATCACCGAGTAATTCAATCAAACTGTGTTGATGTTCGCCATGCAGCTCCATTAAGTTATCGAATTCACTGTTGAATTTAAGCAAGTTACCGCTGGCATCCGTTAGTACTGTCGCAACCGCACTGTCACACAAGAGTTGGTATAAATACCCCTGCTGCTGGCTTTGAAGCAGCTGGGACACATCCTCTAACGTCACCAACCAATAACAGCCTTCATACTTGTTTTTATACTCGCGGCGTATATGGGCCTTAAGGGTACAACCGTTGATCGTGTCTAAGCTAAATTCACCTGACCATTGTCCTTCTTGCTCAAGAGTCGCCTTTATTTGCCCGAAGCGATTTTCATCCAAGTGAAGAATACGTTGCAAACTGCGGTCGCGCAGTTCATCCAATGGCAAACCTATGATGTCGGCAGCCTTTGGATTAGCACTGATGACTCGGCCGCTATCATTGGCAATAATGCATATTAAGTCACTGTTAAATAATCCGTTAGCTAAACGCATACTGTTTAGTTTGGCTTTTTTTTCAAGCACGAATCTGTGCCTAAAGATGATAAGCAAACTCGCTAATAAACTGATGATAAGCGCAGAAATGATTAATATAATTTTCCACTGCTCAAAGCGGGCGGCAATATCCTCATGGCGAATGTAAGACAGCAACACATAATCTTGTGGAAAGTCTTGCTCTGTTGCCAACTGGACCTTAAGGTGCACAAAAGTGGTGTCTAAGGTATGAAATTGCCCATAGTTGTTCATGGCTATATGACGCCAAAGCTCCGGATTACTTTGCTTGATATTCGCCCCTAAGGTGTCAGGCATAGTGTCTAGTGGCATGGCTTGATTTGCTCCAGCATAGAGAAAACCTTGGCTGTCCAGCAGTAAGAGCGGGGAATTGTGATTGAAAAATGCGGGCTTAATTGAGTCTAAAACACTGCTAACAGAATTAAAAACCACTAAAAATCCCGTGAGGCCATAGGCCTTGCTTTCGAGTCTAACCAATTGATAAATATAAGGACCTAGTAGGCCGTTGGTGGGGATGAAGGCCATCGGTGAGCTATAGACATCGTTGCGGCCCATGCTGCTACTTTTATTGAGCAGTGTCGGTGGCAGCTGAATATTGTCAAAATTGGTGTTGGATGAAAACTTCAACCGCCCTTGAGTGTCATACAAGGTAACGCCGAGTAATTCTGGAATAGTATCACTGAGTTTCTGCCAGTTATTAATGAGCTTTTGCTGTAACGCTGGCGTGGGCGCCTTGCTGTATTGGCTGAGAAGATCGCCGCGAGAGAGCGTCTGGGTGCGGAACTGTAAAAAGCTAATTTTGTCTGCGGTTAAAGTGCCTACAGTTTGAAGCTCGCTGTATCTTTGTTCGGCCCAATCCTCTTGTAGGCTGCGCTCGCCTAAATTAATGATTACACTGGTTATGATCAGCATGGAAATCAATAATAAAAATATTTGGCTCAATAATGCCAATACTTGTTGATGAGACCATTGCACGTTTTGTGCGGACAGAGAAACAAAGCGTGAGGTGCTAACACCGTTTTCATTATTAAACATGCAGTAGATTTTCTTGAGCTCGACGACAAAAGCCAATATTAGCATGAATGGAAATGAGTAGCTAAAGAAGCGCTATGTGGAAGTATTCTGAATATTCCTTTGCACTAAGAAAGGGAGAATATTCTTGTCAGGTTGAAGTTCAATGTCGACGTTAGCCAATTGAGTCGGGCATTTCGAACATGATCCATAAGAACGATAGAAGTAAAAACGCGCCCTAAGGGCGCGTTGTGTGGATTTCTGAGCTAACCATTGAGGCTATGATGATTTCTTTTTTGGCTTCTTATATTTCTTCGAAGAAGGTTTTGCATCTTTTGCATTGGCCTTTTTCTTGCCGGGTACTTTAGCTTCTTTATTGTTCGGACGCAGCTCTTCGATCACGCGACGCTTTAGCGGCTGTTCAATATAACGCTCAATCTTGCTGACGATACGCATATCATGAGCTTCAACTAACGAGATGGCGGTGCCTTTGGCGCCAGCGCGGCCAGTACGGCCTATGCGATGCACATAAGCATCGGCTGAGCGGGGCATGTCGTAGTTGATCACATGAGTGATATCGTCAATGTCTATGCCACGGGCGGCTACATCTGTGGCGAGCAAAATATCCACTTCGCCTTTAGTAAAGCGGCCTAAGGCTTGGAAGCGTTTTTTCTGTTCCATGTCACCGCGCATAAAGGCACAAGAAATACCTTCTTTAAGCAGCAGCCCTTCAAGGCTTGCCACCACTTCGCGAGTCTTGACGAATACTATGGTGCGCTTAACCGATTCTTGGCGTAATAAGTTGCATAACAGAGCAAACTTATGGGTTTGATCATCAGCCAAGTGGATCCATTGGTGGATTTTGGCTTTTTCGCTGCGAGGAGCTTCCACATCGACAGTGACAGGATCGTCCAATAACTCACGGGCGAAACGTTGTACACCGCCGCCCTCTAAAGTGGCAGAGAAAAGCATTTTTTGCTTACAACCTTGAGCCTCGATAGCTATGGTTTTCACCACAGAGGAGAAACCCATGTCTAACATGCGATCGGCTTCATCTATGACCATGATCTCGACTTCGGTCGCATCAAATTTGTTCTTATCCAGGTATTCCATCAAACGGCCGGGTGTGGCGATCATGATATCGACATTGCCCGCTAAGGCTTCTTCCTGAGGACCATAAGGGACGCCACCTGTGACAATACTGATGTCTAAGCCCAAATCGGTTGCCAAATGGCAGGCGTAGCGATGAATTTGACTGGCTAATTCACGGGTAGGAGTTAGGACCAACACCCTAGCTTGGCCGTCGAAACGTCTCGGGAAATCGATAAGGTGTTGCAACGCAGGCAAGAGAAAGCTGGCAGTTTTTCCGGTTCCAGTCGGGGCTTTAGCAAGAATATCCTCCTGCTCCATGGCCAAAGGTATGGTTTGTTGCTGAATAGTGGTCGGGGTGTTATGCCCCATGGCCTTGAGTGAGTCGAGTAGACTGTGATCGAGGTGGAAATCTTCAAATAGCATTCGCTTAGTGTCTCTTAGTGTCGCTGGAATTTATGGGCTTATCTCATGGTAGCCGTGCATTATAGCCCAAGATTAAAAACCGCACTAGGATAATACCTATCCAGGTAAGTGAGTTAACCTTGAATGGGTGTGAATTTACCTAAGGTGAAGCTTAGTGAGAGTAGATTCTTGCTCTAAGCACTCCATGGAATAGAGGAGATGGCACTCAGACTAGAGTTTCAAATAGAAGTCTTTGCACAGGCTTGCCATCTCAGGGCCGAATTGCCCTTGGTTATCTCGGATGAACAAGCTTGTTTCACTGAGTGGGTTTAGCGATTTCCCAGCTCCTAAGGCTAAGAGTATGTCACCAGCACTTAAGTGTTGTAAGCATAAGATCACTCGATAAGGGCTTTTGCCTTGAACGCTAGCAATAAAACGCTGGCAACTCAGCTTAAGTCCTGCCTCTTGGTAGGCCAATGTGGCACTTTCTAAGCTTTGAACCGGCAAGATAATCGTGCTCAAGCCTAGGGGGGATAATAAGCTTTTTATGGCATTAAAGAGTGCGCTAAAGGGCAAGTTGTGAGTATGGCGCGCCGCGGCTCTTTCGGGCGATTGCGAGCTTGGGCCGTTTTCGAAAAATGGCGGGTTGCTGATGATGTAATCAAACTTGCTCGTGGGAGTGATAGCCGCGGTTTGGTTATCTACCTGCGAGCTCAATGAGGCTAGGTCATCGCAATAGGCCTGAATTGAGCTATTAACCACCTTGATGCGCTTGCTCCAAGGACTATTGTTGACATTGTTTTGGCAGGCATTGGCGGCGTTTTGATCTAGCTCTATGGCGACAATCTGACAATCTGCTTGGGTTCTTTGTGCAGCCATTAGGCTCAACAAACCACTGCCCGCGCCAATATCTAGCACAGATTTTGCTTGGGTTAAGGGGGCATAGGCGCCCAGTAAGACACCATCCGTGCTGACGGCCATGGCGCATTGGCCATCATCGATATGAAACTGCTTAAAGGTGAATGCCATACTGATATCAAAATAGTGAATGAAACGGCCTATATTGTATCGGGTTTCCTGCCAAGAGGCTAAACATGGAGGCTGGCTTGTTTCGATGCGTAGCTTTTGTTAGTTAGATGATATTTTTGCTCACAAAACAAGCCGCGATTAGTGATGCTTGATGATTTTAGAATGACATTGAAGTTTTTTTAAGCGTTTAAAACGTTATCAGCAAGATAAGGCTTAACTTAATTTGTTTTCGGGCTTAGTCTGAGACATATTGTTATTTCGTTTAGAGTATCGAAAAGTTTACACACCTAGACTGTGTTAGCCAAACCCCTCTGGATTATTTAGTCTGAATGACTTAACGTGAATCCAAGGGATACAAAATATTAACAAGTTAACTCGATTTTAAGATTATCCCCGTCAACCCTGAGTAAAAATCAGCCTTACTCTGTGGTTTTCGCTAAGAATAAAAAGTGCTCAAAGAAGCAATAAATACAATTCATTAACAAGGAACTACAGTGCAGAATAATAAAATGAGTGTCACTGACACTATTGGCTTAGGTTTTATGACCTTCGCTTTTTTCTTGGGTGCAGGTAACATTATTTTCCCACCTTTCGCTGGCATGTTGGCCGGTGAAAACATGCTGCCAGCCATGATGGGCTTCCTCATTACTGCCGTTGGCTTACCGCTCTTGGGACTTATTGCCATTGCTAAATCTAACGGTAAGGTAATGGCATTATTGCCAACCTTTGCGGCAACCGCCTTAGCCATTACCATTTATGTCATTATTGGTCCCGCGTTCGCAGCGCCTCGCACTAGCTTAGTGGCCTTTGAAATTGGCGCTAGACCCTTTATTGATAATCCAGAACTCACCACCTTGATCGCTGGTACTGAATTCAATTTACCGCAACTTATCTACACCACAGTGTTTTTTATCATCACCATGTTATTGGCCTTGTTCCCTGGCAACTTACTCGATAGCGTGGGTAAGGTACTCACACCGATTTTGATTGTGCTGTTAATGGGTTTAGCTGTGTCAGTCATTTTACTTCCTGGTGCTGATGTGGGCGCCGCTGTGGGGGCGTACCAAAATAGTCCGCTGACCAAAGGCATCTTGGAAGGTTATAACACCATGGATACCTTAGCATCCTTGATGTTTGGTATTCTTATCATCGACTTGCTACGTAAAAAAGGCGTAGAAAACGCTAAAGATCAAACCAAGTATTTGATCAGAGCCGCGCTGATTGCCGCTGCCGGCTTGGCCTTCGTCTATGTGTCACTGTTTTATCTTGGCGCAACCGCGGGCACTTTGGCCGAAGGCGCTGCCAACGGCGGTCAAATCCTGACAAACTTTGTTAACCATGAATTTGGCGTGACAGGTACCTTTATGTTGTCCTTAGTGGTGACTTTGGCCTGTTTGACCACGGCGGTTGGACTTGTGACTGCGTGTTCTGAATATTTCAACGAGTTGATCCCAGCATTGTCTTACCGTTTACTGGCGGTATTTTTTAGCGTGACCTGCGCTGTGGTGGCCAATGTGGGCTTAAGTGAGCTTATTCGCATCAGTATTCCTGTGTTGATGACCATATATCCCGTGGCTATTGCATTGGTGATGGTGACGTTATTGACCAATCGATTTAATCACCCTGTGTTTGCCCACAGGCTAGTGTTAAGTGTGGCGCTTTTCTTCGGTATATTCGATGGCCTGCAAGCGGCAGGCATCGACATGAGCATACTCGATTTTATGCCGTTACATGCTGAAGGTATGGCGTGGCTACCACCTACATTTATCACCATAGTGGCTTGCTTATTTATGCCTAAAACGGCGCAAGTTGCCCAAAGCTAACGAGTAAACTCACTATTGCCGATAGCTATAACCTAAGCCGTTAAGCCTTAACGGCTTAGGTTGTGTTAATCTAGAATATGTATCTTTCAGACCATAACCACAGTCTGTTCGTTGAAAGCCCGTCATTAACACTTCGCCTGTGAATAAGAGTTTTGCTTGTGAATAAGAGTTCAGTAACAGCCGACCCCATCATTGATGTTTTCTTAGATGCACTTTGGTCCTCAAAAGGCTTAAGCAATAATACGCTTGCCTCCTACGGCACAGATTTACGCCATTTTCAGCGCTACCTTGCAGCTCAACAACTCAACTTATTAGATGCCAGCCAAGAAACTGTTCGCCAATACCTTGCTTGGCGGCAAGAGCAAGGTTTTGCTAAAAGCAGTAGCGCCAGACTGATGAGTAGCTTAAGGCGTTTCTACGCTTATTGGTTATCGCTTAAACGCATTGCTATTGATCCTTGTGCCAAATTGGCTTCACCTAAGCTGAGCCGGGGGCTGCCTGCGGCGCTAAGTGAGGCCGAGGTCGATGCACTCTTGTCAGAGCCAGCAGCTGATGACCCCATAGAAATACGGGATAAAGCCATGCTTGAACTCTTATATGCCACAGGCCTTAGGGTGACAGAATTAGTGAGTTTGACCATGGATCAGATAAGCCTGCGCCAAGGTCTAGTGCGTATTACAGGTAAAGGTGGAAAAGAGCGACTAGTGCCACTTGGGGAATTGGCGGTGGCAGAAGTTGACACTTACTTGAGTTTAGCCCGCAGTGAGTTACTCAAAGGCAAGCAAAGTGAGGTGTTGTTTCCCTCCAAACGCGGCACCATGATGACGCGGCAAACCTTCTGGCATCGTATTAAGCATTATGCCCTGCGGGCGAGTATTGCCACTGAGCTTTCACCCCACACCCTGCGTCATGCATTTGCGACTCATCTTCTTAACCATGGCGCAGATTTAAGGGTGGTACAGCTACTTTTAGGCCACAGTGACTTGTCGACCACGCAAATTTACACCCATGTGGCTAAGGCGCGCTTACAAGACTTACACAGACAACATCACCCTAGAGGTTAGTTCCAGTGAGTTGGTTCTGGATTGCTTGAGCTGAGTTTCCTGTTAGCTAGGTGAGGGGTAGTTACATTTTCTAACTGTGGATATGTTGCAATATTTGCCTATTCGCTGTAACTTTTGCGGTAAATAGCGGGTCTGTTGAATAAGCCCTCATAGCATGTGACTGTGTAGATGACTCAACCAAATTAGGATGTTAAATGAAAATAGCTCAAATTTTTTCTCTGATTGCAGGCTTGGCGCTTGTGCCTATGGCGATGTCGGCCACAGCAACGGACAGCAGTGCTGAAGCCAAGATCAAGCAAAAGCTTCAAGATACTTTAGGCGTTAATATCAGCCTATTTCAGGACTCTCCCATCGAAGGTTTATACCAAGTATTGACCGACAGAGGGGTCATTTATGTAACTAAAGATGCTAGCAAGGTATTCCACGGTAATTTGTATGATCTTGATAATGGCATGAAAAATCTCACGGAAGCTGCTTTACTTGGACCGCGGGTGTCAATGTTAAAGCCGTTTGAAAAAGATATGCTAGTGTACAAGGCTAAGAATGAGAAACACGTCGTCACGGTATTTACCGATGTGGATTGTGGCTATTGCCGTAAGCTTCACAGCCAGATGCAAGGTTATAATGATTTAGGCATTACTATCCGCTACTTAGCTTTCCCTCGTTCGGGTATTCCTTCTGCTAATGCCGATGAAATGCAAGCGGTATGGTGTGCAAAAGACCCACTGCAGGCGATGACAGATGCCAAAAGTGGAGAAAATGTTAAAGCATCAACTTGTGCTATTGATATCGAAAAGCAATACCGTTTAGGTATGGCGTTTGGGGTAAGTGGCACCCCAGCGCTGATTTTAAAAGATGGCACCTTAATCCCTGGCTATCAAGAGCCAAAGGACTTGTTGCGCACCTTAGAAGCTAAACTATAAGCCTTTATATCATTAATGTTTCCCTTTAAAGGTGGGCTTAGGCTCACCTTTTTGTTATTGCCAGTTTCAAGGTGGTGTGAGTGTCCCATTCTATAGTCCGTCGTCCAATGCTTGATATAAGCCATCTTCCTGCTGACATGCATCCATTGCTTCAGCAAATTTTTGCTAAACGTGGTGCGGCCTTTGATGACTGTACACTGGCATTAAATCAGCTTTTGCACCCCAAGAGCATGAAAGGATTAGCCGCAGCGGCGAGCATAGTGGCCGATGCAATCATGGACAATAAGTCGATTTTAATTGTCGGTGACTTTGATGCCGATGGCGCGACGTCAACCTGTGTGTGTATGTTGGCGCTGCGGATGATGGGGGCTAAAAAAGTAGATTATTTAATCCCGAATCGATTCGATTACGGTTATGGGTTGAGCCCTGAAATTGTGGCTTTGGCTTATCGTAAAGAGGCGCAATTATTGATAACCGTCGATAATGGCATTTCTTCCATAGAGGGGGTCGCCGCCGCTAAAGCCTTAGGCATGCAGGTCGTGGTCACAGACCATCATTTACCGGGCAAAACTATTCCCGATGCCGATGCCATAGTCAATCCCAACCAAGCGGGCTGTGAATTTTCCAGTAAAGCCATCGCTGGGGTTGGGGTGGCATTCTACTTGATGTCGGCGCTGCGCCAAGAGTTAAGGTCAAGGGATTGGTACCAGAATCAAGCGCTGCCTGAGCCAAATTTAGCCGAGCTATTGGACATCGTCGCCTTAGGAACCGTGGCGGACGTGGTGGCTTTTGATAGAAATAATCGCATCATGGTGCAGGCAGGACTGCAAAGAGTCAGAAGCGGGCGTTGCCGAGTGGGGATCACAGCTTTGCTTGAAGTGGCAAAACGCACGCCTGAGCGGATCGTTGCTGCCGACTTTGGCTTTGCCGTTGGGCCAAGGCTCAATGCCGCTGGCCGTTTAGATGAAATGGCATTAGGGGTCGAAACCTTATTGTGTGAGGATATCAACCTAGCCAGACGCATGGCAGCACAGCTTGATGGGTTAAATACAGAGCGCCGTGAGCTTGAAGCTGACATGCAGCAAGAAGCCCTTAAAACCTTAGCCTCCATCACCCTAGATGAAACTCAATTGCCTTGGGGCATAGCGCTCTTTCAAGCCGATTGGCACCAAGGGGTGATAGGGATTTTAGCGTCGCGAATTAAAGACAGATATCACAGGCCTGTGATCGCGTTTGCCGATGCCGGTGACGGGAGCATTAAAGGCTCGGCTCGCTCCATTAAGGGCTTGCATATGCGTGACCTATTGGAGCAAATAAACACTCAGCACCCCGGCATGATCTTGAAATTTGGTGGTCATGCCATGGCAGCAGGCTTGACGTTGGCAGCGGATCATTTTGATCAATTTGAACTAGCCTTCGATGAAGCCATTAGAGGTTTATTGACCAAAGAACAACTCACAGGTGAAGTCTTGTCAGACGGTGAGCTTGCCATCGAACATATGTCCCTTGAAACGGCGATGTTATTAAGAAATGCAGGCCCCTGGGGGCAGCATTTCGAAGAGCCAGTGTTTGATGGGGTGTTCACCTTAGTGCAACAGAGATTAGTTGGTGAAAAACACCTTAAAATGCTGCTGGAAACTCAGTGTGCCAGCTTAATGCTCGATGCTATTGCCTTTAATGTCGATTTGCAGGCTTGGCCAGATGCCAGCGTGCGCCACGTAAGGGTCGCTTACAAGTTGGATGTTAACGAATTTCGTGGCAAGCAAAACCTGCAGTTAATGATCGAACATTTAGAAGCCGTATAGCATAATTGGCAAAAGTGTTGCTGTTTGCTTTAAGGTTAATTGGTTTTGAGTAACGTCATCACGGCAGAAATAGAATTCAAGCCACATTCTTCCACTAATTCTTCGAGACGTGCTACAAACGATGACCTATGCTGACGAATAACTTGATAAACTTGAAAGCACAATATGATTTCTCTTTGATTTATACCATTATTTTTTAGTGCCATGGCCGATAAATAGCAACGGATCATAAAACAGTCGATCGCCAATAGGATGAAGGATTGGCTCGGGGTTTGTGTTACAGGGCCAGGGAAGTGATTATGGAACAAGTAATACAAAATATAGCGCTCAAACACGTCAGGGTTTTCCTTCAAAGCAGGTTGCGCGACCTGGTTCCAAGCTTGGTTTATTAGGTCAATAGAGTAGTGATTATCTTCATTGCAGGCTTGCTCAATGGCTAGGTTTAATTCCCCAAATCTAGCTTTCCCACTTCTCGGGTTAATTTTGCATAACTCAGAATGTATGGTGACAAATAAATTAGCTTGAAGTTGACTCGCATAGGGCGTTTTTTCAAATTGTTGCGCCATTAATCCTGATTCCGCAAAGCGCTTGAGTTGATCGTGACGCTTATCGAGTTCTTCAATGGGTATTTGATATTGACTGGCATCTTCTGCTGTTTTTATCAACAAGCCAATGGCTAACAGTGCTAGCTCCCAGTCAAGGTTGGCGTTGATCAATAAATCTAAACTGTATTGATAACTTTTTTCGAGCCAGACAGGGCTAGGTTTAGCGGGTTTCTTATTGCCACCGTTATGGGATTGAAATTGAAAGGCATTAGGATCAAATAACACCAATCTCGCGGCTTCTGGGCAAGACAAGCTTAAACTTTGATATTTATCTTTACCTACTAAGGTATCTTTTTTGGGATAGGTTTTACAGGTATAGCTCAGAGCGGCTTCACCACCCACTTGGTGTATTTTACAGAGTTCTTCTTGGGTGAGAAAAGGGCAGGCACCTTGTTCATCGAGTTTAATCGAAGCCCAGTTCTCTTTACTTTCTTTAATTTCCACAAAGGCGATTTTGGCTAAATCAGCAAAAGCGGGATTGCTGATTGTATGTTTATAACTTTTTTTATCGAAGTACACGGTCCAATTCTTACAACAACTGTCTTCGCATGCAGGACCCACACAATTAAATTCAGTGACATAATTGGGCGTAATTATAAGATTATCCATGACTTAGCTCTTATTCGACAATTCATCTTAAGATAGCAATAAAAGTGAACGTTTTACAAGCATTTATCCACTAGTGCATTCGAGATATTTAGACTCGCTATGCTTGAATATATTCTAATGGTTCAGTAGTTTTATGGCTAAGATGTCTAAACTCTATGGCTAAAAGTTAGGCTCGCCCTCACTTAAAGCAGTACTGTCTTTAATACCCTTTGCCAGTTACCACCCATGAACCTGTCTCTGTCGGTGGATTTAAATCTGGCTTTGGCGAGGGCATCGTCGATACGGCTCATGCGATCAATATGATTAAGTTCAGGAATGACCACATGTTGAGGTTCGACCTCAAAACCTAGAACATTTTTTGCTCTTAAGCTGTCCCACCAATCTAAATATTCTTTCACGCCTTGGGAATTGTCATTATTGAGCGCGAGTAAATTTTCCTGGCCTCTAAGTGAAAAGTCATTGGCGATGGCGACGCAATCTACGCCGCCCACTCGGTTGATGTGCTCTAACTGACGAATATAATCATCAATACTGGGATTGGCCTTGGTGGTGAGCCAAAAGCTCATCATAAAGACACCAAACACGCCGCCGCTATCGCCGATGGCACGTATCACTTCATCTGGTGAGCAGCGGGCATGGTTGACAAACTTTCGCGCCGCGCCGTGGCTCTGCACTATGGGCGATTGGCTAGCTTTGGCCGTATCTAAGGCGGTTTGTGGGCTTGAATGACTCACATCTATCAATATATTGTGATGATTTAATGCTTCAATCAGCTGATGACCCGCAGGAGTGAGTGGCAGATCTAAGCTTTGAGTACCGTCATTATCCAGTGCGCCACCAGCAAATTGATTGCCATAATGATGGGTCAGTTGCAGTACCCTAAGACCTTGCTGGTGCAGGGTGCTGAGGTGTTGCCAGTTTGCTGAACTATTCACATTAGCTATGTCTTGTTCGACGCAGTCTGCCCCTTGTATTTGAAAATACACTGCGGTACGGGACGCTTGTTTGGCTTTGGCTATGTCGGTACCGGTTAAGCCCTGCAAATAGACTTCAGGGTTATCTTTGACTGTGTCAGCGGCCTGCTTGATACTCTTGATGCAAGCATCGAAGGTGCGTTTGTAATTTAATGTGCCATCGGCTTGAGTGAGGGTTTCTATGGCCGAAATGTCGGCGATGAAGGCATCGAGCTTTGAGGCGCGTACGTCACCGAGATCGCTCGGTAGAAAGGATAATCCATCCACATAAAGGCGCTGACTGGCGGCCCAGCTTGGGAGTGATGCCAAAGGACTCAGTAAACTGGCTGCACCAAGGCCTTTTAATAGGGTTCGGCGAGTGGGATTGTACTGAGAATTTATCATGGCGTTCCTTGTGATGGTTAAGAGGCTAAGGCTTTTATCTCACGGGCTAATGCTGTTAAGCCATTGGTTCTGGAGGGGCTCAATTGGCCACTTAATCCTAATTCATTAAAATACTTTTCAAGATCAAATGCTTGGATCTGTAATTGTGTTTTTCCTTGATTTTCCGCTAACAGTAATGCGATTAAACCCTTAACAATACGGGCGTCGCTATCTGCCAAGAAAAAATGTTGCCCTTGCCGCTCTAGATGATAAAGCCAGGCTTGACTCTCACAACCTTTCACTTGGGCGCTTTCTTGGCGCAGTGCTAAGGGCAGGGCGGTCAAATGTTTGCCTAGTAGCATTAACTGGCGGTATTTCTCTTGCCAATTGCTGGCGGACTTTATAAGGCTAATGCCTTGGCCGATTTCTTGCGGTAACTCATTGAATAAGCTATCACAGTCTTGAACATTTAGGTTACTCATTGATGGTAATTCCAGATAAAATCGTCAAACGTTAACTTAGGTTTCGGCTCACATTAACTTATTCTAGGTTAACCGAAGCTTAGAGCAACAAGGCTTTAACTTCTTTAAGTGCGGCAATAAATTGGTCTATGTCCCCTTGATGAGTATAAACCCCAATGGAGGCTCGACAGCAACCCTGAAGGCTTAAGCTGTGCATCAAGGGCATGGCGCAGTGATGGCCACAGCGCACTGCAACCCCTTGTTGGTCTAGTAAAATCCCCACATCCTGATGGTGCTCATTAGCAAGATTAAAGGCCACTGCACCCACATTGGTATTATTGTCAGTCTGCACACCGTAGAGGGAAATATCGCCTAATTGCAGTAGCTGTTGTTGCAGATATTGTAGCAACTGCTGCTCATGAATTTGCACTCGCTCGCGGGGCAAGCCTTCGATGAAATCGATAGCAGCCCCCAAACCTATGACTTCGGCGATGGGCGGTGTGCCTGCTTCTAATCTGTTGGGCAAATCACCGAACTGGGTTGCATCGAAGCTAACGGTTTTTATCATTTCACCGCCTGTCATCATGGGGAGCAGTCTATCTAATGCTTCAAAACGGCCGTATAAAATGCCGACCCCAGTGGGGCCATACATTTTATGGCCTGAGAAAACATAAAAATCACAATCCAGATCACTGACATCTACCGTCATATGGGCGATGGCTTGAGCGCCATCCACTAAGGTGAGCGCGCCCTGCTGTTTAGCCTTAGTGACTAAGTCCTTTACTGGGTTAAGCGTACCTAAAGCATTGGAGACATGGCATAGGGCAACGACTTTTGGCTTAAGTGCCAATAATTCATTATAGGCGGCCATATCTATATGGCAGTGTTCGTCCAAGGGAATTGGCTTGATAACAGCGCCGGTGCGCTTAGCCAATTCCTGCCAGGGGACAATATTGGCGTGATGAGCGGCGGTGTCGATGAGAATAATATCTCCAGTTGCCAGACAAGCGCTTAACCCATAGGCCACCATATTGATGGACTCTGTCGTGCCATGGGTGAAGATGATTTCATCAAATCGAGCCGCTTTTATAAATTGCCTTACTTTGTGACGCACCGCCTCGTACTGGGTCGTTGCCCTTGCTGAGAGAGTATGAGCCGCCCTGTGCACATTGGCATTATCTTGCTGATAAAAGTGCTGCATCGCATCTATGACAATTTGCGGTTTTTGGCTGGTGGCTGCGGTATCTAGGTAGCACAGCTTAGTATTCTCCAAGCGCTGGGACAGGGCGGGGAATTGCTTGCGTATATCCTCATGCCAGTTAATCATATTGGCGTTGGTTGCTGGATCCGATGCTGAGTTCATAAAGGCGTGTGTCTACATGATAAAGTAAAAAAGGCATCAAGATCTTCAGCTATCTGGATGCCCAATGCAAGGTTTGTGTGAATGATATTAACTTAAGGGCAGGGAAAGCGATAAAGGCTAGATAACTCATTAATGCGTGCGATTAGCTCGTTAGACAAGCTGAGTTTATGACTGTCGATGTTCTCTTTTAGTTGATGCAAGTCAGTGGCCCCTATGATGTTGGATGCGACAAATTTACGGCTATTAACGAAGGCTAATGCCATTTGCGCCGGTGACAGGCCAAACTCCCGCGCGAGATCCACATAAGCTTGGGTCGCCTCTAATGCCATAGGGGTACTGTTGTAACGGGCGAAACGTTTAAATACAGTGAGACGAGCCCCTTCGGGCCATTGGCCCTTTTCATACTTGCCTGTCAGCGCGCCAAAGGCCAGGGGCGAGTAAGCCAATAATGGCACTTCCTCCCTGTGGCTTATCTCTGCCATGGCAATTTCATAGCTACGATTGAGCAGGTTGTAGGGGTTTTGCACGCTGACGATGCGCGGCAAATCGTGCTTTTCAGCCAGCTTTAAATACTTCATAAACCCCCAGGGGGTTTCGTTAGAGATCCCTATGTAACGCACCTTGCCTTGGCGAACGATTTCACTTAACGCCTCTAAGGTATCTAAGATGGGGGTGTATTGTTCATCTGCTTGATGCTCATACATCATTTCGCCGAAGAAGTTAGTGTTACGATCGGGCCAATGCACCTGATACAGGTCTATGGTGTCGATTTGCAATCGGTTGAGGGAATCATCCACAGCTTGATGTATGTTGCGCCAATCCAGTGCCATATTGGGGCGAATATAGTCACCCTTTCCCCCAGGTGCGGCGACTTTAGTGGCGATAATCAGCTCATCTCGATTGCCTTGTGCTTTGAGATAACGCCCAAGTATGCGCTCAGTCTCTCCTTGGGTATCGGCTTTGGGCGGCACAGGGTACATTTCGGCGGTATCGATAAAGTTAACGCCTTGACCTATGGCGTAATCCAGTTGAGCGAACGCTTCTGCTTGGGTGTTTTGTTCTCCCCAGGTCATGGTACCTAGGCAAATTTTACTGACTTCAAGGCTTGAATGGGCAATGCGTTGATATTCCATTTATTTCTCCTATGGAATCGAGATAACTTCAGGCTAGCAAGCTTTGGTTAAGTTGCAAAGCGGCAGAAAGATAAACACTGAATGCGTGGTTAAAAAATAGCCACTACAGATGCAGTATCATGGCAATTTCACAGGCATCGTGACCGGTTTGCCCTAAGTGTTCACAGTGAGTAAAGCCAAGTTTCTCATAAAGCGCTAACGCCTCGACCAATACCGCGGTGGTCTCAAGATAGACGCTGCTATACCCTGCCATTTTTGCAAATTCAATGGCCTGAGCCGAGAGGGCTTTCGCCATACCCTGACCGCGAATGGCAGGGGTGAAATACATTTTCTGTAATTCACATATCTGTGGATGGCCTGCCAGTGGCGCTATGCCAGCGCCGCCGCACACCTTACCTTGGTATTCGATAACCCAATAGTGGGCATTATCATCTTGGTAGACAGTGCTTAAACTGTCTAAGGTCTTGTCGGCAACGCCGTAGCCCTTATCTGCGGTCAAGCCATATTGCGCCGATACAAGGCGGATAACCTCGGCAATGGCAGCATCATCATAGGGGCTTAAACTGCGGATGATAGGGGCATGAAAGTTTTGGCTATCCTGTTCAGAGCGTGTCATTGAAAAAATCCTGATTGATTAATGGCGCCATGGCGAGCACTAACGCCTGAGTATAATTACTTTCTCGACTGGCAAGTCCTTGGGTTAATAATCCAATAGCGCCGCCTTTTTGCTTGATATTATTAGTATTAAATAATCTGTCCATCACATGGCCTAGTTCCTCGCCAGCGACTAGGGCCTCATAGACCTTATTAGGCAAAGGCAGCTGCGCACTGCGGCCAATAGCTTGCTTATCCTGATGAAGAATAACCATGTAGGCAAATGTCGCCGCACCATAATCAAAGCTATCCACACCGCCCTCTATGGCCACATAAAAGTCGGCCTGTGCTTGCTGTTGGCAGTAAAGGGCGCGATTAATCGCACCTAAGCGGGTTTGGGCTTCTGTCATGGGCTGCTCTGGCACTAAGGAGGGGGCGTGCATACCTGAACATTGAATCATAGTCTCGGGGAAGTATTGCGCAATAGCTGTTTTGGCGGCATTAATTTTAACTGGATTGGTTGAACCGACTAAGATAGAGAGAGTTTGCATAAGTGTTAGGCCTAGATCCTTTTAGCATGATTTCAAAGCAATAGCTGGGTTATTACAGAGCGTTAAGCATGAGAACTTAAGTATGCCATTCTATTGGCAGATTAAAACTAGATTTTTATTAAGCGTCTATAACATGGCGAATTTGGCCATTTTTTGTTAGGTTAGGCCTATTGGTGAGATTAAGGTAAAGTGCATTTTTTATTATCATTTAAATACAATGCTTTGTGATTTAGTTGAACTTGGCCTGATATGTGCTTTTACTATTAATGTATGTTGAAAAATGACTCTTGATGTATGCATCTGGATATTTGCATAAAGCGTCAGTATTCGGGCCTAGCCTCTGTAACTAAGGTTAGGATAATAACCCAAAACTTAATAATCCCGCCTAAGAAGGGATAAGTAATTAAAGGAATAATCTCATGAATTTACGTTCAAAATTATTGGCAGTGGCTATTTTGACTGGGGTTGTGATCTACGGCCCTTCATTTGAGGTGCAAAGTCACCTCTCTCTATTTGGCGATGATTCAGAACTCATCTTGAGCGAGAAAAAACTCTCACTTAATGCCAGCTCGCTAACCAGCTTAAAGGCCGAAACCGGGGCGGGCAAGCTCGAAATCCAAGGGATTGAAGGCTTAAATGAGATTGAGCTGGTGGCCAGCATTTATGCTTATGATGACAGCAAGGTTGAATTAAGCCTTGATAGTCACAGCCAAAGAGCCGAGTTAATCGCTAAAATTCAACACAGCGGCATGAGCAATGAGTCTCCCTATATTGATCTCGTGCTTAACGTCCCTGCTATGATGATGTTAGACATTAAAGATGGTTCAGGCTCTATTAAGATTAACGGCGTAATGGCAGATATCGAGCTGGTAGATGGCTCTGGCAGTATCCAAATTGAGGGCGGCAAGAAGCTGGCAATCACGGATGGTTCTGGCTCCATTACGATTAAAGATACCACTGGCCCATTAGCCCTGACAGACGGTTCGGGCAGCATCAACCTTGAAAATATTGGCGGTAATGTGGCCATCGATGATGGTTCTGGCTCTATCAATGTGAAACAGGTTCAAGGATTGGTGGTGATTAACGATGGCTCTGGTAGCATTAATGTCACCCACGCCCAAGGGCTAACGGTTAAGAATGCCGGCTCTGGTAGCGTAAATTATTCTGATATCTCAGGCTCAGTGAATTTGTAATCTTCCTTGATATTTTCAGTGGGCATTTTAATTCACTGAAGGTCAGCCAAAGTCAAAATCGATGTCGACCTTATGTTGAATAAGTGTCGGCATTGGTGCTTTTGGGCTTGACTACTTTGTATTCATTCATTTTGTATTAATTTATTCAGTATTAACCCATTCAGTTATAAAGAGATAAGCGACATGGCAAAGAAGTATTACGTAGTCTGGTCTGGGCGTACCACGGGCATTTTCACCAGTTGGGATGAGACTAAACGCTCTGTAGATAAATTCCCTCAGGCCAAATACAAGTCATTCACTACAGAAGCTGAGGCGAAGGCGGCGTTTGCCAAATCAGCCGCTGCCAGTATTGGCACCGGATCTAACACTGTGTCAAAAGGTAGTGTTTCAAAAAGCACTGTTGCAAGTCCGTCAGCAAGTCAAAGCAGTGCTAAGTCGAAACACAATGAGCTTGAAAGCCTTGATATCGTGATTTACACCGATGGTGGTTGTGAACCTAATCCTGGTGAAGCAGGCTCTGGTCTGGCTCTTTATCATAAGGGGCAGCTCACTGAGCTTTGGTATGGGCTTTATCATCCAAAAGGCACTAACAATACCGCAGAGTTAAACGCCCTTTACCAAGCCTTATTGATCGCTAAAACCAAGCTTGATGCCGGGCATAAGGTGCAAATTTTTAGTGATTCCCAATATAGTATTAAGTGCATCAGCGAATGGGCCTATGGTTGGAAAGCCAAGGGCTGGAGCCGAAAAGGCGGCGAGATAGCTAATCTTGACATCATCAAGTTGGCTCATGGGGTGTTTGACGAGCTCAAAGATACGCTAAAGCTTGAACATGTGGCAGCCCACGTGGGCATAGAAGGCAACGAACTCGCCGATAGGATGTCAATTCTAGCTATAACAGAGAAAAATCCTGCATTTGTAAAGTATGACAAACCACTGGATCTTAAAGCGATTTTATCCCTGCGTGCAGGCTAAACCCAAAGTGCAACGGGTGTTGAATGGAGTACTAACGGCACATAAATGGCTAGCGATTACGTTATCTAGCCTGAGTGAGCAAGACGGTTAACTCAGCCAAATGGCTTATCACTAAATCCGCTTGGTGTTGATAGTCTTTGCTGTGACCATGATTGATAAAGCAGCTTTGCATGCCTGCATTGTGCGCCGCTTGAATATCATAAAGATAATCACCCACATAGAGGAGCGAGGCCGGCTCAAGCTGCCACAGCTCGGCGATGGCAAGTAAGGCATCGGGGGCAGGCTTTGGTGGATAATCTTCACGGGTCAGCACCAGTTGAACGGGAATACGGGTATTGCTGATTTTCACTGTGCTGGCGACTTGACTGTTGCGGGTGACAATAGCGCTGGGTAGCCTAGCGCTTTCTAGGGCATCAAACAGGGGTGTCATGCCAGCCATAGGCTTTGCACTTTGGGCATCTTGATACTCGTGGCGGGCAATAATTTTATTGGCTTGCACTTGAGCTTTTGGGCAGGTTAACTGCGCCACGAACACTAATAAGTCTTGCTGCTGCGGGCAGTTCAGTTCTTCTCGGATGAGCCTGAAGTCTAGGCTCGAGGTCACTAAGGTGCCATCGAGATCAAAAATAATGCCTTTGAGGCTTAAAACGTCTATCAAGGTTAATCTCGAGCTAGAATAATGATAGCTACAGATTAGCAAAGCCATTTGTGAATGCCTAGCCTATGTTCTTGTTGAGGCAATTTCATAAGTTTGAAAATAGTGACTATAGAGTGGGGAAATCGCGGTAAACAGTGGTGAAAAATGGTAAACAGTGGCCAAACGCCGTCAAATTAACCCTAAGCTTGCCGTCATGAAGAAGGTCTTAAATAAGAGAGAAATATGTCATCCCTTGAGGCTAGTCAAATCCGTATTGCCAGTATCAATCTGTTTAATTTTATTGCACCGCCCGATGCCTATTATGATTTTGAAAACATCTATAGCCAAGATCAATGGGCTAAAAAGCTCGCTTGGTTTAAGGCGTTTTTTGAAGAAAACCCAGCCGATGTCGTAGGCTTTCAAGAAGTCTTCAGTCCAGATGAATTGCAATCCTTAATGGCCTCTTTGGGCTACCCTCATTTTGCTGTGCTCGACTCCGCTGAGCTGATTGGCGACTACGTTTATAAAAGCCCTGTGGTTGCCTTGGCATCGCGCTTCCCCATAGTGGAAATGGCGTTAGTCACCCCCGCGCCGCAGCTGTGCCAGCATATTGGTGTGTTGGCCGACTTTAGTTTCAGTCGAAAGCCCCTACGCGCCACCTTAGCCTTGCCACAAATTGGCCTCTGTGACGTGTATGTGGTGCACCTTAAATCCAAACGCAGCGATCTCGGTCAGGGAAGTGAGCTGGTAACCGATTTGAATGGCGGCGCCGATCTGATGGCTCGCCAAGCCTTGGGACGAGTAGCCTCCAATTTACAAAGGGCCACAGAAGCCGCGTTATTATTTCATCAAATTATGTTGCGCCGGCAAAATAGCTCCCAACCTGTAATATTGCTGGGGGACTTTAACGACAGCCTATCGAGCTCGGCATTGGAGGCGTTTAAGGTCACCCCTAAACAAATTTATCGCGCCGATATAGAAGATAAAGCCTTAAAGGCCATGTTTGAAGCACAATTGACTCAGGCGTTAAACCATTTCTGTCTGTTCGACAGCTATGACTTGCATCGTCACAGCGTTAAGCTGAATCAAAATCTGCTCCAAGATGAGTTTGAATCTAGTGCGAGTGATGCAGACCAAGAGATAAGCCCTAGCCTAAAGCTAGACTCATGGCAGCGGGCATCGACCCATTATTTTGGCAATACAGGTTCAGTGTTGGACTACATTCTAGTGTCCAGTGAATTTGATGCCAGTCAAAATGCGAGCCTTGCTGAAGTGGTCAATTACCAAACGTTCGATCGTCACTTAGTGCGCCCAGATTATGAAAGAGACAATATGAGCACAGATCATGCTCCCGTGATGATGACCCTAGCGGTGAGACGCTAGTTGATTATCATCACTGGGCTGTTGCTATAGATGAAGCGACTGTGGACAAAGAGACTGTGGTCAAAGTGACTATGACTGAAGTGACTATGACTGAATTGACTGAGAGTAAGCAAAGAAGAGATACTCACAGCGCCTTAAAAACGCCGCACAGTTAAGAATACACCCAATATCATCAAGCCAAGCCCGATGAGGCGAGTGGTAGACATGGAATAGCGTATCGCGCCGAAGAAGCCGTAATGGTCTATCACAGAAGTTGAGATTAACTGGCCAAGCAAGACTAGGCATACCGCATTGCCTATGCCAAATTTAGGCCCAACCCAAGTAATGCTTAGAATATAAAATATAACGAACAGACCACCAGAAAAGAACAATATTGGGATGGGGCCTTGAATGGTGGCTCTTGGGATGCCGGTAATTAATAGGTAGATAAGCGAAACCGTACCGCCGACCATAAACAATATGCTGGTGGCTAAGGCTGGGCTGTTTAATTTAGTACCTAAGCCTGCATTTAGTGCTGCCATCACAGGGATCCCTATGCCCGCAGCGCACATCAATAAGCCATAAAATATCGGTTGTTGGAATAGGGTCATGATCTCGGCTCCTTGTTTTTTCGTGTCGCTCTTGTGCATCTGAGTCGCAATTGCGCACCTCTGGCACGGGTGCCAAAGGTTCACAGCAACTACTGGTGTTTACGTTTGTGATGCTCGCTTACGCAGTTCAGTGACTTGATCGAACCCTATGCCCCAGTTGTCGGTGCTGACCTCCTCAATAACAACGAAAGTCGTGGCTGGGTTTTTATTTAACACTTTCACCATAAGCTCAGTGCAGCCCCTGATAATGGCCTGTTTTTGTTCATTACTGACACCTTCATCGGTAATTTTTACATTGATATATGGCATGATGTTATCCTCTGATTTCGCTTGTGAATGTAAAATCGACTGCTATTGTCGTGTCTGCGCAATATCGCTATACATCTTGTTCACGATTCGCCATTGGCCTTGCTCTTTTAACAGCCCGAGAAAGTCCACATAGTTAAAATCAAACAAAGGGCATTTCACTTTCACCATGGCCTGATCTTGCACTAGATCTATGGCTAAGATCTCAAAGGCAAAGGCGCTGCCTTGCTCGAAAGGCGTGGGCCTCTGGTCAACGTCTAAGAGCCACTCAGCTAATGAGCGCCTAACCCCAGGTGCTTTTAGCCAGGCATCTTGGTGAAATAGGCCGCTAAGTTTAGCCACATCACCGTGATACAGGCCTTCGAAATAGCCTTGGACGACAGCAGTGATGGTGGAGAAATCGCTGCATTGACTCGTCGTTTGTTTCATCTTTTTCTCCCGAACTCATGCTATTAGGCAGATAATAAAGCTTAGGCTGCTTAGGCTGCTTGGGCTTTGATGGCGGTTTGAAAGCTTGGCATAGCTTGCACGGCACTTAGCATGCTGCGGGTTCGCTCACCAAACAGGATATCGATGGGAAATGAGCCACTCCAGCGGGAATAAACACTTAGCATAATATCCGCAGCTGACGGTGCATCTCCCCCTAGAAAAGGCTTGTCTGCTAATTGCTGTTCCACCACGGCCCATAATTGATTAATGCTATTGGCTGCGGCAGTAAACGCCATCAATTTGGCTTTTGGGTCTCTGATGTGCTGGGCGATAAAGAACAGCTTAGAGTAGGCTGGATGCATGGTTGCATTGGCAAACATTATGTCTTGTACTGCCTGCAAACGAGCATGTTTCTCTTCAGGGAATAGCGGGCTTTTATGGGTATTGAGAATATGCAGCATGATGGCTGCCCCTTCAGTCATCACCTTAGCGTCATGGACTAATACAGGCACAGTCCCAGTGGGGTTAAGCGAATTAAAATCTTCACTTTCTTGCTTGTTTATAATGCTTATCTCTTGCCCCAATTCCAGTAAAACAACATGGGTGGCAAGTGAGCAGGCGTCTTTTAAATAGTAGAGCTGGTACATGGCATTCTCCAACAGGGTAAAATAGTGTGAGGTTAATCGGCATTTAAGCTGTGCTTAGTGCGATAAGAGAATGTTAGTCTTAATATTTGTTTCCATATATAGTGCTTATTAATAAGTCGTGTTTCCATTTAGGAAACAATGTGTGGGTTGAAAAACACAAAATGCCAAGCATTGGCAAATCATATTGGCCACCATTGTTTATAGGTTCTTAAGAGGAGATAGAGGTGGATAAACTACGTGGGATGCAACTCTTTGTCCGCTTAGCCGATTTAGGCAGTTTTACTCGCGTCGCCGAGCAAACCAATAGCTCTAAATCCATGGTAAGTAAGGAAATCAGCCGATTAGAGGCCGACTTAGGCGCCCGTTTATTGCATCGTTCTACCCGAAATGTGCAATTAACCCCTGTGGGGGAAGGTTACTTAGTGCGTGCTAGAGAGATACTGGCAAAACTTGCTGACGCCGAGAGCTTTGCCCAAGATCAGCAGTTGAATTTACGGGGAAAGCTTAAAATAAATGCCCCTATGGCCCTGGGCATTACCGACTTGTCTAGCCTATTTGCCGATTTCATGCAGGCCCACCCAGAGATAGAACTCGACATTCACTTAGGGGATGAAAGCATTGATCTGGTAGAGCAAGGGTTTGATCTTGGTTTTCGCGCCTCGAGTACCCCCATAGATTCTAATTATGTGGGCAGAGCGCTAACGGCTTTTACCTATCGAGTTTGTGCCTCTCCTGACTACCTAAAACAGCACCCTAGTATTGATTCACCTGAAGATCTGCAAGCGCATAACTGTTTTGTATACAGCTATTTTCATGGAAAAAATATCTGGCCAATTGAAGATGGGGTGGCAGTGAAAGGCAATTTACAGGTGAATAGCACCCTATTTATGATGGAGTCGATTAAGAAGGGCCTTGGACTCGGCTTTATTCCTGATTTTGTCTGTCAGCAGGCAATCGACAGCGGCCAAGTGGTTGAAGTATTAGCCGATGCAAAAAAACCTAAGCTCACGCTCTATGCCTTATATCCAGCGCGACATTTTGTCCCAGCCAAGTTAGTAGAATGCATTGAATATTTAACTCTTTGGTTTGCTAATAAAAAATTACTCCAAATGCATAAGCGCTAAGATAGAGGGTATTTACTTTTTAGTCTGCTCATGGGCTTCATCTATGATGACTGCTTTAACGCCATTTCGCCCCGCTTGCTTGGCGCTGTACAAAGCATCATCGGCGCACTGGTAGAGATAAGCCTGATCAAGACTATCGTAGCGTTCTGGCGTTAAAGTGGCGATACCGATACTGACGGTGACATAAGGCATGATGGGCGAACTGAGATGAGGAATTTCCAGTGCTTTAAGGCGAATATTAATGTCATTGGCGATTTTTTCTCCTGCCTCGCTGTCAGTATCGGGCAGCAATATGGCAAATTCTTCGCCGCCGACCCTAGCGCAGCAATCTGCTGGCCGCTTTGCGGTTGAGGCTAGAACTAATGCGACTTGTTGCAGGCATTGATCGCCTCTAGGGTGGCCATAATGATCGTTATACAATTTGAAATGATCTATATCTATGAGTAACAAGCTAAAGGGCTTTTTCTCCCGCCGCATTCTGAGCCATTCACTGTCGTAACATTCATCGAATCCTAAGCGGTTATTTAAACGTGTCAAATGATCCGTTTTCGCCAGTCGAGACAATCTATGGCTATTGATGTCAGCCTGCCTTTGTTGCAAATTGATGACCTCTAAAAAGGCATTGTACTCGGCTTCAATCAGGCCTATATCGGAAAAAAAGTCTACCGAAACAGCTTGCTTATTTTTGTGACTGTTTTTATTTTTCCGCATTTGTTTGAGAAAGTTAAAGGTTTCACTTTTTAAGCCAAATTCGCCAAAATTTAGCCCGAGTATTTCCACTCGCGGTGAGACTCTTAAAGGATAAACGCGGTTTAATAATCGAATTAACATATAAGGTAACCCAAAGGCAAATATCCCGCAGGTCACCACGCCCAATAGCTGAATTAAAAATTGATCGACACGACTGTTACCAGCAATAAAGTATTGGCCATCGGCAAAGATAGCTAGGGCTAATGTGCCCCAAATACCCCCGATGAGATGCACTGGCACTACACTGACGACATCATCGATTTTGCATTTTTCTAGCAATATGGTTGCGAAAAAACTGAGGGCGCCCGAGATCCCCCCTATGGTCGCGGCATCAATGGAGCTGATGCTGTTGGCGCTGGCTGTGATGGCAACTAAACCCGCCAAGACGCCATTAAGTACAAAGCGTATGCTCAATAAGGACTGTTGCCAAATACAGATTAGCAGCACCACAAAACCACCGAAGGTGCCCCCGAGGGCAGTATTGACAAATACACTGGAAAGCATGTCATCAATTTTGCCGTAACTGCCACCGTTAAAACCGAACCAACCGAGAAATAACAAGAAAGTGCCTAAGGCTGTCAGGGGTAAATTATCCCCAAAAATCTGATTAACTCCGTGTTTGTTATTAAATCGTCCAAGGCGGGGACCAATAATGAGGACGCACGCTAACGCCATCCAACCACCGACCGAATGCACCACAGTGGCGCCAGCAAAATCGATGAAACCTAATTGCTCTAACCATCCCGGCGTACTAGTTTCACTGCCAAGAATTCGCCCTCCCCAGGCCCAGTGGCCAAAGAGGGGGTAGATAAGCGAAGCGGCTAACAAGGTGACTAAGATATAACCGGTAAAGCGCATGCGTTCGGCCACGGCCCCTGAGATGATGGTGGCTGATGTACAGCAAAACATTAATTGAAATAGAAAAAAGCTGGTTTCATGAGAGTTGGTTGTAGTGGAGTAGAAGAAACCATTAGCTCCTACTATCCCGTCGATAGAATTACCGTACATGAGCGCATAGCCAAAGGCCCAATAGCAGACTGCGCAGACACAAAAATCAGAGACATTTTTAAGGGCAACATTCACACTGTTTTTGTTGCGTACATTGCCGCTTTCGAAACAGGTAAAGCCTGCCTGCATAATCAATACCAAGCAAGCGCAGAGCAAGATCCAAAGGTTGAGCAAGAAACTTTCAGACATGACTAAGCCTTAAGAATATGAACTTAGTTAAGGTTAGTTAAAATATTGAAGCGCTGTGATATTTTTTGTTTGAATTGAAAAGCGTGAGATGCTTTGATTGTTATTTAATGTGATTGCTAATTAATGTTACAGGTATTAGGGGAATAGCATGAGTGGTATTACTGAATTAGCCCAATTATTGGCCTCGATGAAACCTGAGCTTAGCCAGGATGAGTTTGTGTTTTGTAGCATGAATGGCACGCTCGAAGCCTATGTGCATTTGGCCCCCTTGGCAACATTTAGTGAGGAAGAAGGTTTGACCTTAGTGCTCACAAAATCTGCAGCTAGCGGAGCAGGTTTAGCATTCGAGCAGTGTTTTAAACGGATAACCTTAACCGTGCATTCGAGCTTAGATGCGGTGGGGTTAACGGCTGCTGTTGCCACTAAATTGACTTCAAAAGGCATCAGCGCCAATGTGATTGCCGCCTATTATCACGATCATATTTTTGTTCCAAGTGCTAAGGCTGAGCAGGCCCTATTAGCACTTGAAGAGTTAAGTGCTTAAAGAGTTTAGCGTTTAATCCTGAGCTTCAAGTGATTTGATGCTGGCAAGTATAGCGTGGTGCAAAGGCGTTTTCAGGCCATACTCTTGGGCACATTGGCTCACGTAGCCATTGATTTGTGCTATTTCCGTAGGCCTATGATGAGTAATGTCTTGGTACATGGAAGAGTAGTTTTGCGCCGTGAGATGAATAACCTGATTAACCTTTTCAAGCAGATTATCCAACTCAAGCTTAACCCCTTGGGCCTTAGCCACAGGAATGAGCTCGAGTAATAACTGGCTTATGGTGTCTTGATGTTGAGGTGCAGCTAGCGCGCCATTTTGGCATTGATGGATGGCGGTAAGTGGATTGATGGCACAATTGATGGCAAGCTTTTGCCATAGACTAGTGATAATGTCATCTTGCCAATGGCTATCGGGAATGGCATCCAACAGCAAGGCGCGATAATTGTCGTTAATAACGGCGCCAAAGCCATGTCCAAGCTGAGTTAACCCTGTTCCTGTATGCTTAATCTGCCATTGTGATAGCCGCATCGCCCCTTGTGATGTGGTGCCTAAACTCAACCCCATTGCAGGATGTTGAGCAAGCAGAACACTTAATGCTAAGTGAGGCCCCATGCCATTATGCAGTAATAGAATGTGACAATCGGCTCTGAGCTTTGCCAGTAATGGCGTGAGTAACGCCACCACCTGATAAGCCTTAGTGGTGACAATCAAGAGGCGAATATGAGCTAGGTGTTCAGCCGTGAGATTAGTCGTGATTAGGCTTGGGTATTGATGTGTAACACTATCAGGCACGCAGCTTGTTGCACTTGCGTCCATAAGGGGCTGGCATGTCAGAGTTTGCGGGCCACTGACGTCACGGGTTAATAACAGTACCTTGGCCGCTTTTGCTGTTAATTGATGGCAAATTAGCTGGCCGACAGCGCCGACACCGAGTACGGCGATATTCGCTGTGTTTTGGAGAACGTCCTCGGCAGAGGGGGTCATCCTTAGTTGTCCGCGCCTTTGGATTTAGCGGCTTTACTATTGATGCTTGCCTTGTATCTGTGTCTGAGCCAACTGATAAGGAAGAAGGCGGCAACCCCTGCAAGATCCGCCGCCACATCGCCCATGGAGGCACTGCGGTAAGGCAAATGAGACTGTACCACCTCAATTAGGATGGCATAACAGGCTAAAATCCCCACCATAGTGAACCAGCGCGGCCTGAAGGCTAAGTGAGTCAGCATGGCCAATGAAAAGAAACTGCCAAAATGGCCGACCTTATCCATGTGAGCAAAAGACTGAGAATAAGTGGGTTTTGAGAAGACCAAATAACTGATGACGATGACGGCAGCAGCTAATGCCAGCTTGAAAAATAATTTATACGTCATAACGTCAACTATCTAAACAGCCTGTTAGGGATAAAGTGTGCGCCAATCATAGAAAAACCATCGGCTAATGTCACCTAAATACCGATAAATATTGTTTTATTCTTAAGGTAGGCTGCCACTTTTTCGTGACGATGGTAAACTTGAACAAAAATATCGAAGGAGCAACAGCTATGCCATCTATGGATATCGTTTCTGAAGTCAACGAAGAAGAATTACGTAACGCGGTCGAGAACTCTCGCAGAGAGCTAAGTAGTCGTTTCGATTTCAGGGGCAAAGAAGCCGAGATAGAGCACAAGGAATTCATTGTGACACTTAAGGCAGAAGATGATTTTCAGTGTCGTCAATTGGTGGATATCCTGCGTATTCAACTGAGTAAGCGCGATGTGGATCCCTCTTCCATGGAAGTGGATGATAAAGCCATTCACAGCGGCAAGACCTTTTCTTTGAAAGTGAGCTTCAAGCAAGGCATAGATAGTCTAGTGGCGAAGAAGTTAGTCAAGCAAATTAAAGACAGCAAGCTTAAAGTTCAGGCTGCAATCCAAGGTGATACAGTGCGAGTTACCGGCAAGAAACGTGATGATTTACAAGCCGTGATGCGCCTTGCTAAAGAATCTGAACTGGGTCAGCCATTTCAGTTTAATAACTTTAGAGATTGATAGTCCACTCACCACTTTAAAAGTGGGCTGGAACATTTGTCGGCGTTTAAAAAAGAGCAAACCTAGGTTTGCTCTTTTTATGCTTTACTCAACTACTCAACTACTCAACTACTCAACTACTCAACGTCAGCTTTTGCTTCCTTGGCTGCAAGTGCGGCAATTTGGCCATTCTTTCGCTGCAACAAGGCGATCAAGATTAACACGGGCAAGCCTATGATACTGGCGGCGATAAAGAAGTTTACATAGCCAAAAGCATCCACATATTCCCCTGAAAATCCTGCAATAAATTTAGGGAATAGCAACATAATCGATGAAAGCAGTGCGTACTGGGTGGCGCTATAGCCCGAGCTTGTCAGGCTTGAAAGGTAAGCAATAAAGGCCGCGGTGGCGATACCTGCGCTGAAGTTATCGATGGAAATCACTAAGGTTAGCAAAGTCACGTCATAACCGACCACAGCTTGCCAGGCGAACAATAAATTGGTTAGCGCCACCAGTAAGGCACCTAGGAAAAGAATTTTTATGGTGCCATAGCGAGCTAATAGTACCCCGCCAAATGCCGCGCCCACTAAGGTCATGATTAACCCATAAACTTTACTGATAAAGGCGATTTCTTCCTTGCTAAATCCCATGTCTACATAAAACACATTAGCCATGATCCCCATGACAATATCTGAAATGCGATAACATGAAATCAGCAATAAAATCAGTATGGCGCTCTTGCCGTAGCGTTTAAAAAAGTCCAAAAATGGCAGTACGCTAGCAGTGTAAACCCATGACATTGCCGCCGCGACAGGTTTGGGGTAATTTTCGCTTAAGCTTTGCCTCATGGCATCTTCAGTGGCATCGGCTTCCTTGGTATCCACCACAGGTTCTCGGCTGAAAAGAGTGGTGAGTATACCAACCCCCATTAAGGCCGCCATAATGGTGTAGGCTGTCTGCCAGGCTTCAAGGTTGTAGCTGTCATCGCCAGGTTGCACCCAAGCGGCTATGGTGAGCGCACCTGCGGTGGCAACTATCATGGCACTGCGATAGCCCACTTGATAAGCGGCGGCGAGTGCGGCTTGCATTTTCTCTGGGGCAGACTCGATTCTAAACGCGTCGATGACAATATCTTGAGTGGCCGAGGCGAAAGCCAGCATCAAGGCGAACAGAACGAGCTTGTCTAAATCTTCTAAGGGATCGCTAACCGACATGCCCAAAATCGCCAGTACCAGTAATATTTGCGCCAACAGCATCCAAGCGCGGCGCCTGCCTAGCCAGCGGGTGAGCAAAGGCAAGGACATTCTGTCTACTAAGGGGGACCAGACCCATTTGAAGGCATAGGCTAAGGCAATCCAGCTGAAATAGCCGATAGCAGCCCTATCGACGCCTGCTTCTCGCAGCCAAAAGCTCAAGGTTGAAAAGACCAGCATGAGCGGTAAGCCAGCGGAGAAGCCAAGTAACAGTAAGATAAGCACACGTTTATGATAATAAACACGCAGGGCATCGATGGAGGCACTAATAAATTGAGTCATATCGGAAGGGGACTGATGCGCTAAGGTAACAAGGCCCTTAGCTTAAGGGGGCTGGCGAAATGGTTCAAGCCTTGAAACAGCTTAAGTTGCGGTTATTATCTTTATTATCCAATTCTTGGATAATAAAAAGGATATGAGCCGCTAAAGCGTCATATCCTAGGGGATCGTCAATAGTACAAGCTGATTTAAGGGCGTACTCCGACACAATTTAACGGCATTTCACCGCCTAAATTGATGTAATCACAACACTCGTTGACTTGCTGTCTGAGGTATTGATTGCCACGTATCATCATTTCTGACCAAGTATCGAAACAATGTAATAGATGCCAAAAGACTTTTTCTGTGTCGGTTTCGGTATTCGTTTGAATGGCTGTGAGCTCAGTGAATTGTGATTGATGTGCATAGTTAACGCATTGCCACTCTTCTAGTACATCCCACATATAGAGTTTGACCTCTTCATAGTCTAACTGGTTGTCTAGAAAAGCTTTACCGTAGTAAGCCAGTTGGGGGGCCTTGGTTTCGATAAAATCGTTTGGCGTTATCATGTCTACATCCTTGATAGTTGTTATTGTTTTAGGATCAACAATAGTAAAGGTCTGTAAAACTCAAAACGACGCATCTTAACGCTTACTTCTCTTCTTGTGGTCACAAGCTAATTAGCATGACTAAACAAGGCTCTAACCCAAGTGGGTTAGGGGATCGAAGCGTAAAAAGAGCGCGTCTACAACTGAGTATAGCTGCTCATCGGTATAAATACTCAATATAACAGCTAAGGAAAGAAAAATTTATAAGCCTTTAAATAACAGATAGATAAGTAACAACACGCTGCTTTTGTCAGCTCATAAATTGAACACTCAATTAATTTAGCTGAGATTGAACTGGCATGCAACAAAAGTTAAACCATTCTCATTAATATTTTTGTGGCATTGAGGTTTGCAAGTAAAAGTGAGTGTGCTTCATTGTGAGTACAAACTTAAGGGGAAGACTTTTTGCTTGCAAAATGTTTCAGCTAACCCGCGCGATAACGGGCTAGCTGAGCCATAAACATCAGTGGGTTAACGGTTAATAAGTAAAAAAACCTTACTGGCGCGGAAGCAATTTGGCGCTGTTCAATATAATTGGCGTCACGGGAACATCGGGCCAATTGAGCTTAGTATTGTGTTGGGTTTCCACTAAGGCCATGGCTTCCAGTATTTGTATGCCTTCAACCACCTCACCGAAAACGGCGTAACCCCAACGGCGTTTTGATGGATCCAGTTTCTTGTTGTCAGCCACATTGAAGTAGAACTGGCTATTGGCTGAATGAGGTTCGTTATCACGAGCCATAGCGATAGTGCCTAAGGAGTTAGATAAACCATTACCTGACTCGTTCACAATAAAATCAGCCACGGGTATTTCGACTAATTTTGGCGTGATCCCGCCACCTTGCACCACGAAATCGGCAATGACTCTATGGAACAAGGTATTGTTGTAGCTGCCTTTGACCACATAGGTAAGGAAATTATCAACGGTGATCGGTGCGCGGGTGCGATCTAGCTCGACCACAATTTTGCCCATGCTGGTATCAAATTCGACTTTAGGGTACAAGGTGTCTGGTTGAATATCTATGGCCTGTGCGCTGAAGCTGAGTACTAACGCGACTGCTAGGCTTATCCATTTGTACATGGCTGAATCCTTTAAGTTATTGTTGTAAAAACTGATGCAGTTCAGGATCGTTCAAGATCTGCTGATTTAATTCAGCCAGTAGCTTGTTAAACTCAAGCTCTAAGGTGGCAAAGTCTGGACTAAAAGCACCTTCGTTTGTGCCACGAACATTATAATTCTTAGTCAAGGTTTTGTGGGCATTCTTAGCCAGTGCTGTGATGCTGATGCGGGTCTTAGTGTCATAACCAAAAGTGGTATCTATAACATCCGTTTGAACATGAGCGACTTGGAATTGCAGCGAATTGGTTGCGGCAGGATCAATTTGATAGCCAGATTGCGTCATTCCTTGGCGATAGAGTTGGTTCAGTTGTTTGGCAATGGGTTCGCCTAAGGATACTGCGCGGATGATTTTCCCTTCTTCAATAAAGCGTACCACAGCGGCATCTTTACGGGCATCCACAGTATTTAACATCAGTGAAACTACTGAGTCCGTTTGTTGGCTCACTTGCGGTAATGTGGGGTTAAGGGAGATATGAGTGGGGGCTTTACTGGCGCAGCCAGACAATAAGAATAGGGCAATAAATAGCGAAGTGATTGATTTCATAAGTTCTACTGAGTCAAAAATTGTGGCATCAGAATACCAGAAATTCACCATCTTGCCAGTTTTGACCATCAAGGTTAACGACTTTTCATCTGTGGGTGTACTGCGAAACTTAAAGGATGAACTTATATATTCATATATTGTTAATCAATGTTTTTCATCATATTTTTTCCTAAGTGTCTCTGCTATTTAGGGGCGGAAAGCACAATAAGTTCATTGACATTTAGGGCTAATACTTTAAGTTATTGCCAACTTGTTACATCTTAACTTGGACCCTATATGCAGCCCCTGTTGCCTCAACTCGCTCCTGCTAACCTTATTAATGCCGAAGGACAGGCTCATTATGGTCAGTTTGACGGTATTCCTGAGTCCTTAGGGGTTAAGCAATTTATCTATTTTGATGAAATGGATAAGCGTGCATCTTGGATTAAAAAGCATCTTGATTACAAACAGTTCCAGTTTGTTAACATTATCACTCCTAGGTATATTATTGGCGTCGCAATCGCGGGTATTCGCTATGTAGGTAGCAGTTTTTGCTATCTTTATGACATCGAAAAAAACCAGCTGACCGAGATAAAGTGCTTAAAGCCTTTTTCCATGGGCTACAAGATGGCAGCTTCCCCTAAATTTGGCTCCACTAAGATAAAGTTTGCTAAGAATCGAATCGAATTCACTCTGCATGAAGGGGTGTGGCAGTTAAGAATAGACTCTGTCGATATACAAGCTGAGTTGAGCCTGACGCCGCCGCCATTGAGTCTACCCATGAGCTTGTGCTCGCCCACAGGCTACAGTGGTTGGACATACACCCAAAAACACAATGCCTTATCTGTTCACGGCAAATTAACTATCAAGGATGAGCCGCAGCCGCTCAATCTAGCCTTAGCCAGTTACGATTTTTCAGCAGGCTTTATGCGCCGTGAAACCAGCTGGCGCTGGGCCAGCATCAATGCGCAGCTGCCTCAAGGAAAGCTTGGGCTTAATTTGGCTGCTGGAGTCAATGAAACGGGCAATAATGAGAACGTCATGTGGATCAATGGCGAGCGTCATTTCCTTGGGCCTGCTAACTTTGATTTCAATCGGCAACTTAGCCCAGATTATTGGCAGATAAACACCTTAGATGGCAGGGTCGACCTCACCTTTAGGGCGCTTAATTGCCGAAAAGAGAAAATAAACTTAGGCTTTCTTAAGAGCAATTTCAGGCAAAATATTGGCTATTTCAGTGGCGATATCATAGATGGCAATGGGGTGAAGTATCACCTAAGCAATCATCTGGGGCTAACTGAAGATCACTTTGCCAAATGGTAGTCAGGCCATTGGCAGTAGAAAAGATGATGCTCATGAGTCACAGCACTGCCTTAAACTAAGAACAATAAACAATCACCATTAACAACCACGGATTTAGATAATGGATTTTAGCTTCTCGGCCTTGGTCGAACACCCTGAATTACTGCTGCTGGCGTTGGCGCCACTGTTTTTTGTGTGCATCTTATTTGAGTGGCTCTGGGGCGACAGAGGTAACAAGCTGCCTAATAGCGCGAAATATCGCCCAGCGGAAGTCGCCTGTAACTTTGTGTTAGCCGGCATGCATCAAGGTGCGGATCTGCTCACAGGCTTACTGATTGCCAGTGTTTATCTAAGCTTATTTGATTGGCGCTTGTTCGATATCGAAATGAATTGGCAGGCGTTTTTAATCCTGATGGTAGCGCAAGATTTTTGTTATTACTGGTTCCACCGCGCCAGCCACAGAATTCGTTGGATGTGGGCCGCCCACGTGGTGCACCACAGCTCAGAAAACATGAATTTCAGCACAGCATTTAGGCAATCCTTAATGTACCCCTTAGCTGGCATGTGGGTATTTTGGTTGCCATTAGTCGTAATAGGGTTCGATCCTAATTGGGTGATATTTGTGGTGCTGTTAAACCTTGGCCTACAGTTCTTCGTTCACACTCAGGCCGTTAAATCTTTAGGACCATTGGAGTGGGTGATCAATACGCCTTCACACCACAGGGTACACCATGGCCGCAATCCGCAGTACATAGATAAGAATTATGCCGGTATTTTGATCGTTTGGGATCGCCTATTTGGCACCTATGAGAAAGAAGTCGAAACCGTGGAATATGGCATTACTAAGCCAGTGAACAGCTTTAACCCCATTAAGGTGACCTTTAGCGAATGGCGCGACATGTTTGCAGAAGCCTTTAGTGCCAACTTGAGCTTAACTGGCCGGCTTAAAATTTTATTCGCGCCGCCCACCACTCAAAATAGAGACATGCTCAAGAGTATTTCTAACAACCCTGATGAGCAAGTGAATGCTGATATCACAGCACCCGACGCCAAGCATCAGGCTTGATTTTAGTCTCAGTGGAATCGATTATTGAAACCTAAGCGTAAGGGTATTTACTTAAGTTAGCGGCAGTTACAAGGCCGATTGGATAACAGAGTGTACTCTAGGCAATAAATCTATGAAGCCGATGAAACCGACAATCGTCGGCAATGGCATCGAACCATCGGTTTAATGCCCTCATTGTCATCTCATAATGTACTTGGGCTTTCTGTGTTCTCATTGTGAACATAAAGTCACCTTGAGCAAGAACCACAGGCTTTATCTGGGATTTAGTTGGTTTCAATGTATTTTTTAATCGCAAATTTTTCATTTGGTTAATTAAAAAAAATATTGCCGGGGAATTTTATTTTTTAATAAAATACAGTAGGTTAGTTTAGGTTGTGTGTTTATAGCTCTTAGGGACTACAAGTGAAATTGGTTTACATGGACAATTAGCTGAGATTTGGCGAGGACGTTAATTTAATACTAAAGGATTGCGCAGTAATGAACAGCACTAAGTGGTACAAGAATCCAGAGATGATCGTCGCCTTATCAGCGTTACTGATAGGGTTAGTTACAGCTTTTACTTCAATATATTCAGCCTATGTGGATAGGGCTTATTCAAGAGCGTCAGTTTGGCCACGGATTGAAATATCTAGAAATTTTGGTGCTGAAACCTTTGGTTATAATGTGACTAATAGTGGCACAGGACCCGCAATGATTAATTACGCGAAAGTAAATTATGATTCAACATTTATTAAGTCCTGGTCTGACATTGATGTATTTGACAAGGTAATACAGTCTCATGTCGGTAATCGCATTCTGTCTTCACAACAGACGATACAGCCTCTGGTATATCAAGGTGACAAGGTAAAGGATATTCTTATTGCAGATGAAATGATTGGGATCGAACTGTGTTATTGCTCAATTTATGATGAGTGCTGGGTTATAGACAGAGAAAATCGACCTAAGCCAGTTGAATATTGCGAAGCAAAAACAGAAGAACTCTTTCTTCAGTAGCAGTAATAAATCCCCAGTATTCACTTAAATTTAGTATCCACTTAAATTTGCTGGCACTTAAATTTAGCAGTCACTTAAATTTAGAAAATCGCGTTTAAACGGTTTAGCCGTTAAGGGAGTTACTATCAAATATATACTCGTCCTGTGTTTATTTTTCTCGCCAGTTAGCTTTGCGGGCAACATCTATGAGCAATTTCCAGTTAAGGTTAATGCCAGCGAAAAATACGTGTTTTATTCCCATGGTTTTATTGTTGAAGGCGATGACCCTACGCCCATTAGCCCGCTATTTGGCAAGTATGAATTCCCCAAAATTAAACAAGCGCTAGCCGATGATGGCTATAACTTGATTGCCTACCACAGGCCGAAGAATACCGAGGTGAAGGCGTTTGCCAAGAAATTAGTTAGAGATGTGAATTTACTGATAGAAAAAGGCGTCAAGCCTGAGAATATCACCCTGCTGGGTTTCTCTCGTGGCGGCGTGATCACAATTAGGGCATCACACTACCTTAAGTCTCCCAAGGTGCGATTTGGGCTGTTAGCGGCTTGCCCCAGAGACATTAAAGACGGCGCCGAGTTAAGATTATATGGCAGGATTTATTCTATGTTTGAAACCTCAGACAGTGTCGGTTCTTGCCAGTTCTTAATCGTTCAAAGCCCCCAGGTGACAAGCTTTAACGAAATTACCATCAGTACCGGCCAAGGCCATGGTGCATTTTTTCGGCCGATACCAGAATGGATTATCCCAGTAAAAGCCTGGTTAAATCAGTAATAAAATAAAGTACCTAGCCTACATTAGGCTGTTTAATCTGTTGGTTGCTAACAAGCTTTCCTTATTCGGGAGTGGATAAATTGATATCAAATTATAGAGTGAGTTGTAATGTAGAAGACATGGATTTAGTCACCATTCATAGTTATTTATCCAGTTCTTATTGGGCTAAGCATATCCCCATAGCAACCATGGAAAAGGCCATTAACAACTCACTATGCTTTGGCATTTTTACCCATGCCGGTGAACAAGTGGCTTTTGCTCGCATGGTGACGGACTCAGCGACCTTTGCTTATCTTGCCGATGTGTTTGTGCTAGAAGATCACAGAGGATTAGGGCTCAGTAAATGGTTGATGGAAGAAGTATTAAAACACCCTCAATTACAAGGTTTACGCCGTATGGCTTTGGCAACACGGGATGCGCATGGACTCTATGAAAAATTTGGTTTTAGGGCCTTAACCTCGCCGGGTACATTCATGGAGTTACATCAGCCTAATGTATATGAGTAGAATGAATAAGAATAAAGAATTGTTGTAAGTGGCTGAATTTTATTTAATTATTTATTTTTGGCGTGGCGTGGCGGGTGTCGATAATCAAGTCATGCCATTGACAGATAGTTCTATCAATAAACTTAAGATTAGGATGACATTTACCTAATGATAGCGTGTCGCAAGCATAGGGAAGGATCATGATTTCAAAATTACCTCGTTGGGTCGAATATGGTTCATTTGTGCTTGCCTTGGTTGCAGGCTTTGTTAATTCCATTGGGTTACTTGGATTCAAACATCAATCCATTTCCCACTTATCTGGGATAACTACACTTCTTGGAGCCAGTATTGTCAATTCAACCTTGATTGATGTTTTTCATTTGGCCATAGTTATCCTTAGTTTTCTGGTCGGAGCCGCAATCTCAGGTTATTTTTTACGTAGTGGCGCATTAAAATTAGGGCGAAATTACAGCAGTCTTCTTTCGTTAGAAGGTATTTTTCTTTTAGGTTCGGTTTATTTTTTAGCAAAAGATGCATTATATGGTCATTATTTAGCCTCCGCGGCTTGTGGATTACAAAATGCCCTTGTCACCACTTATAGTGGCGCGGTTGTTAGAACAACCCATGTGACTGGCATATTTACTGATTTGGGCATTATGCTTGGTGCCAAATTGAGAGGAGAGCCATTGGACACAAGAAAAGTATTGTTATTTTTGCTAATCATTACTGGCTTTGTTCTAGGTGGTACATTTGGGGCCTATTTTTATAGCATCCTTAATTTTAAAGCCTTATACATACCAGCAAGTATTTGTTTTTTCTTGGCGCTATCTTATGCCATCTACAATGGAAAGTTTGGTCATTAACCAATAAGTTCAATAAGGTTAAGTACTTACTTTTTAACTTTGCTCGCTTTTGTACCAGACAAATGAACTCGAGTGCTTGTTCATAATCGTAAGACTTTGATGCTCATCACTGGCTCTGCCTGCCAGGCCATAGCAAATATGCAGCGGTAAAAGGTGTTCTTCCCTCGGATGGCAATAACGAGCATGTGGCGCGTGAGCCCAATGTTGCAGCAGGTCATGGCGATCGGTTTCATTTAGCTGTTTGTCACTCAGCGTATGCTGCAGCCAATGTTCGAATTCTTGGTTTTTCAGCTGACGCTCTTGGGTATTAGGGGCAAAAAACTCTCCCATATTATGGAAAGAAAACCCAGAACCTATGACTAAGAGGTTATCAACATTCAATGCCTGCAATGCGCGCCCTATTGCTAGGTGCTGCTCAGGATCTAGATCATTGATTAATGACAATTGAATGGTGGGAATATCCGCCTTTGGATACATTAAGGTCAAAGGCACATATAGACCATGATCATAGCCACGCTGACTATCTAGCTTTACTGCAATACCAGCATCTTTTAAGGCCTGCTGTACTTTCTTTGCCAGTATTGGCGAGCCAGGGCTTGGGTATTGCAATTCATAGGCTGCTGCTGGAAACCCCCGATAGTCGTAGATCATCTGAGGTGTGGGGCTGGCGGTGATGGTGGCCACCGCTGCTTCCCAATGTGCGCTGATAAGCAAAATCGCGCTGGGTTTATCGAGTTTACTGGCAAGCCCTGTTAAGTAGTTCACAAGCTCGGCATGGCTTGGGTCATTGAGCAGCGGCATAGGGCCGCCACCATGGGAAATAAACGCTATGTTGAGGTTTTTCATATTCATTCCGATCTCGACTAAAATAAATTATTAATCAAATGCTTAATCAGAAAGTCTGACATGGTAATTCCTTCAAGGGCTTGTGCCTTGAAGGTAGCAATACCCAGCTTAATAGTGCTTAGACTGCTAGCTTTTTGACAAGAAGATTATCAAGGCTTAAGCGACCACCCCCTTGCACCGTTAGGGCAACTAAGGCCACAAACAAGGTTAACGCGTATTCATAGCCATTGTTCGCCATAAAGAGTCCATTGCTTAAGTGTACTGAGACGATAGCCACTAACATGGTGAAGGCGGCAATCACAGCGGCAGGTCGTGTCAGTAAGCCTAAGAGTAATGCTAAACCACCAAAGAACTCGGCACTACCAGCCAGTATGGCCATTAGGTAACCCGGCGTCATGCCTATGCTGCTCATCCACTGGGCGGTGCCCTCTAAGCCGTAACCACCAAACCAGGCAAACAACTTTTGTCCGCCGTGGGCCGCCAGAATGATGCCAATAGGGGCTCTTAATATTAAGGCTGCCGTTCCCGCCTTGGATGTCAGTATCTTGCGTATTAATGATGTTTTCATTGTCTATTCCTCTATAGGGTATGTTGAGATTATTGTGCCCCGCTTTGCTGGGATAAACACACTTTACTATCAATACATTGAAAGAGTAATATCGATAATATTGAATAATTAACAACAAAATGTTGATAATTGTTGAGGGAATACATAAGCACGGAGTCGATAATGGATAGAATTGATGCTATGCGAGCATTTGTCTCAGTGGTGACAGAAGGTAGCTTTAGTCATGGGGCGAGCCACTTGCAGTTATCCCCCCAATTGGTGAGTAAGTACGTGTCTCAGTTAGAGGTGCGCCTGGGTGTGCGTTTACTCAATCGCACCACACGTAAAGTCAGTCTCACCGAAGCGGGCACGGAGTATTTTCAACATGCACAGCAGATATTATTAAGCATAGATGAAATGGATGCCCAGTTGGGCGGGTTACAGCAACAGCCTAAAGGCACATTAAGGATCAGCGCACCGGTATCCTTCGCTTTGAAGCACCTGGGAAGGTTAGTCACCGATTTTCAAATAGCTCATCCTTTAGTCAATGTGGATTTACAACTCAATGATCGTAAAGTCGATATTGTCGAAGAAGGTTTCGATGTCGCACTGCGCATAGGTCAGCTTAAAAGCTCATCACTGATTGCTAAGCATATCGCCCCCATACGTGTAGTGTTATGCGCCTCAGCTGACTACCTTCACAAGCACGGGACGCCAACTTGTGCCGAAGATCTAAAAGATCATAAGTACCTGCATTACAGTTACATAGAAATGGAAGGTAAGGCTAGTCGCTATCATTGGCTTAGGGGGAAAAACAATCAGCATAACAGCAAATTAGAAAGCAATAACGGCGATGTACTAGTTGAAGCCGCCATAGCTGGCGCGGGATTGGTCTTGCAACCGACATTTATCGCCAGCGAAGCTATTCGCCAAGGCAAACTCATCGAGATATTACCTGAATGTGAACCCGAGCCCTTAGGCTTATATGCCGTGTATGCCCATAGAAAACTTCTGCCCAATAAGATCAGGTGCTTTATTGATTTTATTGAAGGGTATTATGGCGCGCCGCCCTATTGGGATACGTTGACTCCTTGAGCTTGGCCATTGACTAAGGCATTACACAATCAATGGCATGGCGCTGTCTTGAGTGTGAATAAACTGGGCGTCGTAGTGCCACACTTGGCTTAGGGTATCTTTGGTGAGTACCTGTTGCGGGCTGCCTTGTTTAACGATTTCGCCATTATTTATGACCACTATGTTATCGGCGTAACGGGCGGCTTGATTAAGGTCGTGCAAGACCACGATTACGCCATAACCTTGTGAGTGGGCGAGTTCTCGAGCGAGGGTTAACACTTTATGTTGCTGAGCAAGATCGAGCGCCGAGGTGGGTTCATCCAACAATAGCAGCGGTGCTCGCGGTGCTTGGGCCAATTGGGTGAGCACGCGCGCCAAATGGACCCGCTGTTTTTCGCCGCCAGAAAGACTGGGGTAAGCTTGGTTTGCAAGGGGGCTTAAGTCTAACCGTGCCAGCTGTGATGCGACTAACGCCTTGCCTGCTTGCTGACTTATTGTCAGCGGATATAAGCCCAGCGCCACCACTTCTTCAACCGTAAAACCAAAGCTTAAGCTGGAGGATTGTGGCAATACCGCTAGGCATCTTGCTAGCTCGGCTTTGGGCCATTGGCCAAGGGGCTGCTGATAAAAACTTATCTCGCCTGACTCAGTCTTAAGGCTTTGGCATAGGGCTTTTAGCAGGCTGGATTTTCCTGCGCCGTTAGGGCCAAGTAATGCGGTGACTTCCCCTGAGCGAATGTCCAAGGAGATGTTTTTAAGTAAAGGTTTACGGCCTAAATTGATGTTAACCTGGTTAATGTTCAGCATTGATAACCTACAGCTTATTTTTCTGTTGTAACAACAAGAAGATAAAAAATGGCGCGCCAATTAACGCTGTCACTAACCCCACGGGGACCTCAGCGGGTGGACTGATGGCCCGTGCACCGATATCTGCTAATACCAACAATGCCGCCCCGAGTACCGCGCTAATGGGCAACAAGCGGGTGTGATCTGGGCCTATAAGCATACGCACTAGATGGGGTACGACTAAGCCGATAAAGCCAATAATGCCAGTCGCGGCCACACTGACGCCAACCCCAAGGGCGCAAAGGGTAATTAAGCGAATTTTAAGTTTATCCACTTCTATGCCTAAGTATCTGGCTTCGGCCTCTCCCAGTAATAGTGCGTTAAGGGCTTTGCCATCACGATTAAATTGCCAGCTAATAAAGCCTAATGTGACAGCGCACAGCAGCACATAGTGCCATTGGGCGCCGGCAATCGCGCCCATCTGCCATAGGGTTAAATCCCTTAACGCCATATCGTTGGCTAAATAGGTCAGTACGCCAATGCCAGCCCCAGCAAGGGCTGCAATAGCAACGCCGGACAGCAGTAATAACACCACTGAGGTGCCATTAGGACTACTGGCGAGGCGATAAACCGCTAAGGTAGTGACCATGCCGCCTGCAAAAGCGCAGATAGGCACCCAAAATCCGGCTAAATGTGGCAGCAACACGATACACAAAGCCGCCCCTAAGGCGGCGCCAGAAGAGACGCCGATGATCCCTGGATCTGCCAAGGGATTGCGAAATAACCCCTGCATCACAGCGCCGCACTGGGCCAAAATGCCGCCCACGCACAATGCCAGCAAGGTGCGCGGCAATCTGACGTTATTGATGATCAGTTGCTCATGGGCCGCGATAGTTTGCAGCTCTGTCTGCGTTAGCCAATTAATTACAGCGCTTAAGGTGTTGCCAAGGCCTATGGTGAACGGCCCTATGCTGATAGACAATATGCTGGCTAAGGTGACTAGCATCAGCAAGCTTGGCCATAGCCAGCGCATCATGGGGGATGTGTGCATGGGGCTATTTTATCTCTTGAGTCACTAAAAACTGCTGCACTAAAGTGTCAGCTGCATCAATGGCGGATAAGCCCAAGCCGCCAATCAAGGCTTCAGGTTTCAAGTTAATAAAAGCCTGCTGCTGGCCCGCTTTGGTGTGTGCAACTAAAGGAATTTGTTTAGTGACCTCATCAAACAGCGCTGCTGTCGCCTGCATGCTTTGCTCACTGCGATGGGACAATAAAATTACCTCAGGATTAAGGGCTAATATGCCTTCCCCAGAGACGCTTTTGTAGCTATCAAAGTCTGCTGCATTGGCGCCGCCAGCAAGGGTAATAATAAGATCTGCTGCGGTATCTTTACCGCCCACTCTGGCGGGCCTTCCTTCTTGAAGTAATAAAAACAGCACCTTAGGTTTACTCGTCAGTTGGCTACGCTTATCCGCGATTTGAGCGAGCTGCTGTTTGAGTGTGCGCTTAAGCTCAAGGGCCGAGCTTGGCTTGCCAACAATCTCACTTAAGCTGTCAATGTTGTCCATTAATTGCTGCTCAGTGGTGGCGCTATTGAGCTTGATGACGTGAATATTTGCTTGAGTCAGTAAGTGTAAACTGCTTTCTGGACCCATGACCTCAGAGCCAATCACATGGCTAGGATTAAGGCCAATAATGCCTTCGGCTGACAACATTCTGTGGTAGCCAAGCCGCTGCACTTGAGTCATTGAAGGGGCAAGTTTTGCTGGTATTTGGCTGGTGGAATCTATCCCCACTAATTGCGGCGCGGCGCCTAGGGCGAGTATGAGTTCAGTGACTCCAGCGCCTGCGCTAACAAGACGGGTTTGCTTGGTTTCAGGGAGATTAACCGGTTTTTTAGCGGAAGCTGATGTCACATTTGCTAAAGCATAACTGGCGCTAAATATGATTGTCGTGCCCATTGTTATGATTAATGCTCTTATCGCGAAAGCTTTATCCGAAAAGGTTAATTTTCTGCAAAAAATAGTTTGAGATGTCATATTAAGATTCCATTAAAATTTGGGTGTTTTCGATATTAAGGCGTTGTAATAATTCAAGTAGTGTCATCAAAGGCTGCACGGGGGCATTTTTATCTGCGGCGACAATCACTTTGGCGTCTGGGGTGAGCTTAATTTGCTTGATGAACTCGCTTTCAAACTCATCCCAGCTGTCAAACGCTTGCCCCTCTAAACTCCAGTGAGGCGCTTTAGGCAATAGGGTTATGGTCAGGTTTGTGTGTGCACCCAGTGGCGCAACCTCATCGCTTTGAGCCTTGGGCACGTCAATGGGCAAGGTCATCAAACGACTGTTGGCTGTGAGTAATAAAAACACCAACACGATAAAAATAATGTCGATAAGCGCTGTGAGATCAAGCCCTTGGGCTTGGCTTGCCCTCAGGCTCTTGTGGGGGTGACCGATCATGATGACATGCTCGCCTTAGCAGTGGTGTCGAGGTCACTTTGCGAATTCTTTTCCGGCGCTAGGGTTAGCGGTGCTAAGGCTTGTGTATTCACCCCTTCAAGCCAGAGGTTTAAACGGTTGAGTACCTGACTAATATGGCTTAAGTGATGGTCGGCATAAAAGCCAAACAGGTGGGCGGCGCTGATACTGGGCACGGCAATTAATAGCCCTGCTGCTGTGGTATTCATGGCAAGTCCTAAGCCTTGGCTTAACTGGGCTGGCGTCACAGGCCCTTGGGATTGACCTAGCTCAGTGAACATGGCGATAAGGCCAAGCACAGTGCCCAGCAAGCCTAATAGCGGAGTAATCACCCCTAATGTTTGCAGCAATTTAAGTCCAGCGTGGAGCTGTTGATGTTTTTGCACTAACCACAGGCCGAGCACTTCTTCACGTAGACTTTTGGTTTGCTGAGCTTGCTGTAATAAGGCTAAGCAGCCCGAAGCCAGCATGGTTTTTTGACTTTCAAGCAAGGCGATAAGCGGCTGTATTTGTGGCTCATGAGCTTGGCTGGCTGATCCATCTAATTCGCAAGCTTTATTCGCCACCACCCGAGGCGAAGCTAATAAAGTATCGAGTGCATCGAGGCAATGTTTACGACGCTTATGCAGCTTAAGGTTTTTGCTTAGGCTTTCGCTAAGCACTAACGCTAGGCGTTCAAGGCAGATGAGCAAGCTGATAAAGGCGCACACTAGCAGTGGCCAGGTGAGCAGACCTAAGTCTTGTTCAAGCTGAGGGAGTAAATGTAGCGACATCTTAGGGTGTCCAAAAGGTTAATTAAATTAATTCAGCGTAAAAGTCACAGGCACTTGCACCCGATAAGCGAGGGCGCTTTGAGGGCTAGGAGGTGAAAATTGCCACAGTTTTACCGCATCTAATGCCGCTTTATCTAAGATGGCCGCACCTGAGCTATCGACTAGGTTTAACTCGATCTGCTTACCTAGATTATCGAATAACACCTCCACCAATGCGGTGCCTTGCAAGCCGCGTTTGCGTGCAAGGCGCGGGTAGTTAGGTTTAGTTGGCGGCGCAGAAAATTTTGGTTTTCCAAGGCTTAATTGACTTTGCATTGCCGCATGATTTACCGGCGCAGATACTTGCTCTACGGCTTCTAATGCCTGTGGTTGGGCACTGCTATTAGACGCTGTTTGAGCGAGCATCTCTGTTGATGTGTCAGTTTTACTGGCAGTCTGGCTTGGCTCTGGCTTAACTTCTGGCTTAACTTTAGCTATTGGCTCTGAATTAGCGACAGGCTTAGGCTTGTTTATTGGTTTAGGTTTGCTTACCAGCGCGGGTGTCGTGACGGTATCGTGCGCAGTCTTGATGCTGTTATTGGCTGTGATTTCAGGCTCAGTGGCTTGAGATCTAAAGCTTAAGGCTAGGCTGACGTTATTTTTAGTGGGTGCAGAACGGTTATTGTGATTGGCGCTACTTGGCAGTGCATCGCTTGCTTGGGAGCCTGAATAGGCATAAACACCAGCAAGCAAACCCATTTGCACTGAAATAATGATGCCAGCAGTCAGCATGTAGCGTTTAGGGGTCACAGATTTATCCTCTATCGGTCGCAATTCAGAGAGTCTTAAGATCCACATTTGATCTCAGCAGTGACTAAATTACATTAATCTAAACAAGATCGCAAATGATAATGATTTTCATTTGATCTATTTGTTTTTCTCAGATAGAGTACCGCCAAAATACGCGTTAACAGGCATTTATCGCCAATGCCTATAGTTAGCCAAGCTGGGTATTAATGCATCTTAAGGGAAAATCATGAACAAGAAACCATTAGTGATAGCCGTGACCTTTGCTATCTTCAACGCTACTAGTGTTGGCGCTTATGCCGCTAACAATCAAGCTGTCACTGAGCTAGAAGAAGTGCTGGTCAATGCCACTCGTATCGATGAGAGCCTAGCTAAGTCGAGCCGCGCCATTGTTAAAATCTCAGCAGCCCAGCTTGAAGAGTCACAACCATCATCGGCTGCCCAAGCGCTAAAGCATGAGGCCAATATCACAGTCACTAATGGTCCACGTCCATCGGCCCAAGGGGTTGAAATTCGTGGGTTAAGCGGTAACCGCGTGTTGCAAACTGTGGATGATGCGCGCCAGAATGCGGGTTCAGGTCACAGAGGGACTTATTTCATCGATCCTGAAATGCTTAAGTCCATTGAAGTGCTAAAGGGGCCTTCAAGCAGCTTGTGGGGCAGTGGTGCGATTGGCGGTGTGGTGGCGCAATACACTAAGTCGGCGCAAGACTTTCTTGAGGACGGTGAGCATTTTGGTGGCTATCTAAAGCAAGGCTATGAAACCAATGGCTCGCGCACTAAAACCAGTGGCAGCATTTACGGTGTGCAGGACAGCATTGATTGGCTTGTCAATGGCAGCTACCTTGACAGCAATAATATCAAAATTGGCAAGGATGAGAGCTTAAATAACAGCGCATCACAAGGTCACAGCGCGTTAGGTAAGTTAGGCTGGCAATTGGATGATGCTCAGCGTTTGGAGCTGTCTTTAAGAAGTAACAATAGCAATGAGTTAGTGCCAAGTAACCCAAGTGCCGAAGTCAGCCGCTCTGTGCCATTAGTGCGCCGCGAAACCACGGACAACAACCTAAGCTTGGTTTACGAGCTTAACCCAAGTGATAACGCTTATTTAGATGCTAAGGCATTAATTTACGTTAACCAAACAGATTATGATGAAAATAGGGTCACTAAGGGGCAGATAGATGCCACAGAATTTAATACCTTAGGATTAAGTCTAAGTAATAAGTCAATTTTTGGCGCAGGCCTTGGCCGCACCGAATTAGTCTATGGCGTAGATGGTTATAAAGACACCATTGAAACTGTACGTGACGATAAAGGTCAAACGGGTCAGCGTCCGGGCAATATTGATGGCGAAGTCAGTACCTTAGGGGTGTTTGTTGTCGGTAAAGTTAGCCTAAGCGATACAGTATCGGTAGAGCCTGCGCTACGTTATGACAGCTTTAGCAACCAGAGCAATAACCTAGGGTTAGAAACTGACGATAGCGCCGTGTCGCCATCATTGGCATTGGTGTGGCAGAGTACCCCTTGGTTAAATTTGAGTGCCCGTTACGATCAAGCATTTCGCGCCCCAAGCATAGAAGAAATGTACTCAAGTGGCAGCCATTACTGTATCCCGCCTATTCCGCGCTTCTTGCCAAACGGCATGTGCAATACCTTCGCTATTAATCCCGATTTGAAAGCGGAAAAAGCGAAAAACAAGGAGCTTAAAGCCGATTTTAGCTTCAGTGAGCTTAGTGCTACTGGCGCCGATGACGAGCTAAACCTGACCTTAAGTGTGTTCCGTAACGATGTGGATGACTTTATTGTTCAGAGCGTCAGCAATCCATTGATGGGTATTCCAGGTTTTGAGCAAACTACCTCGTGGAATAACGTGAGTTCAGCTGAATTAACGGGTTTTGAGATTTCCAGCCGCTACCGTTATAACCAGACGCGTTTAAGCGTCAACTACGGTCAAACTCAAGGTAAAGACGCTGATACCAATGAATATATTGCGAATATTCCGGCCAACAAGCTGAGCCTAGATTTATCTCAAGGCATCATGGAGGGCGATGTTAAGTTAGGGACTCGCTTAAGCTATGTCGCAAGCCAAACGGATGTGCCTCTTGATAACAACGTGGCCCAATATGATGACTACAAATTGTGGGACGTCTATGTGGCATGGGAGCCATCAATGGGTGATTTAGCCGGCCTTCGTGTTGATTTTGCTATTGAAAACATCGGTGACGAGCAATACAAGCAAGCGTGGCAAACCTTGTTCGAACAAGGGCGAAACATGAAGTTATCCGCCCGCTACCAGTTTTAAGCGCCTACTCTGGTATTAGTTAAATGAGTAATCACCCTGCCTCACATTCTGTGTGAGGCATTTTTAGGATAATAAATATGAGCGAATTAATGGCAAAGGATCTTGATAGCATAGATGCGTTAACCTTGACACAGTTGCAGCATACCTTAATCAATTCGCCACAAATGATGCCAGCCCAAGTGGCGAAAGAGCATGGGGTGAGTGAGCTTGCGGTAGTCAAAGCCATGAGCAGCGAAGAGGCCTGCTTTTTAGCCTTGACCGATAAAGACGAGTTGTTAGCCAGCCTGCCAAGCTGGGGCAATATGACCACCATAATTGCTGTGTCTGGCAGTATTTTTGAATTTAAAGGTAGCTTCCCAGAAGGTAAGTATGCCCATGGATATTATAATATTTACACCAAAGGCGAGGGCTTGCACGGTCATCTTTTGATGGACAATATCGGCCATATCGCTTTAATCAGCCGACCTTTTAGAGGCCAAGAAAGCTATTCAATTAACTTCTTTGGTGCAGAAGGTGAGATGGTCTTTAAAGTGTATTTAGGCCGAGATAAACAGCGGGTGCTTATTGCTTCCCAGGTCGAACAGTTTAAGGCGCTGGTGTTGAAAGCATTGGCATCTAGCTCAAGCATTTAGCTCAAGCATTGAACACCAGCATTTAAGATTAATTCAGTACAAGGTTTACCCTATGACAACCAATAAAGATGGAAGATTAGCAGATAAATTATTGCCAGAAATTGAAGCGTTTAAGCAACAAAAGCTGACGTTAGAGCTTGCAACTAATGATGCAGACGGCAAGCCAAACGTGAGTTATGCGCCTTTTGCTGTTGATGAACGTGGTTTTTACATTTTGGTCAGTGATATGGCACGCCATGGGATGAATTTAAAAGCCAAGGATGATGTCAGCGTGATGTTAGTCGAAGATGAAGCTAGCGCAAAAACTGTGTTTGCCCGTAAACGCTTAACTTTTGATGCTAAGGCGCAACTTATCAGTAGAGACACTGCAGATTTCACCCAAGGGGTTGCATCACTGGTGGCCCGTTTTGGTGAAATGAGTGAAAACTTAGCGGCGCTGGCTGATTTTAATTTATATCGCTTAGTGCCTCATAAAGGCTTGTACGTGAAAGGCTTTGGTCAGGCGTTTAGCTTAACGGGTGCAGAGTTGATGGATTTAAGTTGGCAGCGTGCAGGCCAGCACGGCGTGAGTCAAAACGCTTAAGCAGACAACCAGAAAGATATAAGTCTTCACACTGCCTGAAGAGAGCCGCCTGAACAGCACTGCCCGAACAAAGCGTTGGGCAGTCATCTTCAATCCACTCCTTCATTATGCCTCGATGTAAATCTCTCAACAAAGCTATCTCAACAATGTTATCTCAACAGCGCTATCTACAAATTACTGCTACACAGCGATAGTAATAATATACTGGCCTTGTTTATTGCTTTTGATAACGGATAATGCAGTTAATGCCTTTTATGAGTGATATTTGTTGTTATGCGCTTAGATAAATTTGTCTGCAAAAGTACCCCTTTGTCTCGAACAGAGGCGGTTCAGGTTATTCATCATGAAAGAGTGCTGGTCAACGGGGTGGCGATAGTCGATGAAGCGGCGCAGGTGCATGAAAATAATCACATTATTCTCGATGGTAAGCATCTTGTCCCCAGGCCTTTTCGCTACCTCTTACTGCATAAACCTGCCAATTGCTTAAGCGCCAATATCTCTGAACCTAGCAAGTCGACAAAGTACCCCTCGGTGTTCGATGTATTGAACATAGATAACAGCAGTGAGCTGCATTTAGTTGGTCGATTGGATGCGGATACCACAGGGCTATTACTCGCCACCGATGATGGTCGCTGGTCATTTACTATCACAAGTCCCAACTCTGATTGCAGCAAAGTGTACCGGGTTGGGCTTGCTAAACCCCTAGGGCCAGAGGTTGCCGATAAGTTTTTAGCGGGGATCTTATTGCAAGGGGAACACGAGCTTACCTTGCCCGCCAAACTTGAAGTTATTTCGCCTAACCAAGTGTTATTGACTCTGACTCAGGGAAAGTTTCATCAAGTAAAACGTATGTTTGCCGCCGTGGGGAATAAGGTGGTGTCGCTGCATAGAGAGAAAATTGGCGCTATCAGTTTGGATGTGCCCCAAGGGCAGTGGCGCGCACTAACAGAGGCTGAAGTTAACGCCATGGGCTAACGGGTTTTTCCTGACTAACCACTAACCATTAACCATTAACCACTAACCATTAACCATTAACCATTAACCATTCACTACTCAGATTTAGCGGTACAGCTGATGTTGTTTGATGTAATCGATAATGTTGGCAGGTAGCAGCGGGCTTAATGCCTGATTATTCATGCTCTGGGCGCTTATCTGAGCCCTTATCTCAGTGGATGAAATATCTTGCGCTGTGATGTTGACGGGGAAAATACTACCGACCTTCGTTTCCTTTATCGAGTTACCTTTAATTGCCTGCTGTTGCACCTTGATTTGCATTAGCGTCGCCATGGGCGAGGTGTATTCGAGTTGCCAACCAGGGCGCTGACAGACGACGATATGGCACAGCTCAAACAGGGTTTGCCATTGATACCAGCGGTCCAGCTGGATAAATGAGTCCATGCCCATGATGAAGTAAAACTCATGCTCGGGATAAGCCTGCGTCAACTGCTGTAAGCTAGTGACGGTGAAAGACGGCGTATCGCGGTTTATTTCAATGTCGCAAAGTTCAAATTCATTGTGTTGGCTGCACACCAACTGCACCATAGCCAGCCTGTGGGCGGTGCCGGTTTTAGGGCCGGCTTTATGGGGCGGAATGTGATTGGGCATCAGCCAAATGCTGTCTAGATTAAGTGCGTTTTTCACTTCCAGTGCGGGGCGAATATGGCCGTAATGGATAGGGTCGAAGGTGCCACCTAAAATACCGATTCGCATGGCTTAGCCTAATTCAATATGGGCAAGTTTGCTGTGGGCGGCGGGATCAAACAATAAACACAAGTGGCTCAGTCCAACCCAGTTGTCATCGCCGTGTTGCTTGAGATTAACTTCAAGCTTAGAAGCAAATGCCAGCATGTGTTCAATCTGAGCCAAAGACAAGTGACTTAAAGCATGTTGATACAAGGGTTTACGCTTATCCCAAATGCGGTGCTTTGACCATAACGCATTCAGTTGCTCCCCTTGTGCTTGCGCTTGTTTAAGCGCCAGTAAGGTGGAGAGCTCTTTAAACAGTGCCCACAGCAGGATGGGCAGCGCTGTGTCTTCGCTGGCGAGCTGGGCTAGCATGTGCTGGGCTTGTTTTTGATGATTGCTAAGCAGTGCATCCATTAATTGGAACACACTGAAATGTGACTGATCTTCAAAGTAGTCGCTGAGCTTATCGCTGTGGATGAGGGTGTTAGGGCTGAGTAATTGCAGCAGCTGTAAGGCTTGCTCTGCGGCCAACAAATTGCCTTCAAACAAGTTAAATAACATGGCCTTGGCATCATGATCTAGCTGCAGTTTATACAAGTTGATGCGCTCGTCGAGCCAGCGAGAAAACTGCTTACCCTCGGGGGTAATGCAAGGCACATAAACCCCATGGGCATCTAAACTTTTAAACCATTTATTATTGGTCTGCTCGCTCGCAAGCTTAGGGCCGTGAAGGATCAGTAGTACATCAGGATTAGGAAATTGCATCAGGCTTTGCAGCGCGGCTGAGCCATCGGTGCCGGGCTTGGCATTGGGTAGCTGCAGCTCGATAATGCGCCGACTGGCAAACAAACTCATGGATTGCCACTCTTGCTGGAGTTCATCCCAATTGAAGTTGTTCTCTTGAGCCAGTTGCACTCGCTCTTCAAAGCCTTGTTTTTTAGCGGCTTTGAGGATTTGCCTCTTGGCATTATCCACAAGCCAAGGGTCGTCACCAAACAGCAGAAAACACGCGGGAAGCTTGGTTAAGTATTGGCTGAGTTTATCTGGATAGACGCGCATCAGCGGGCAAGGACTTTGGTTAACAGGCGCACAGTATTAGTTCGCCTCGATGGAGGATAGAGTTTGAATAATATTGTCAGCCGCTTGGATGCGCATCTCTTTGACTAATAACTCCATTTCACGGCTTTTAGCTAACGCTGTGCGAGGATCGTCTTGGTAGTCGCGGCGGATCTCCACATCAAATTCCTGGGGATCTTGTTGGTAGAAGGCAACGGAGAAATGCACATGATAAATCAGCTCATATTCGGCCACATTACCTGTCGGGTAAAGTGACAAAGTGCTGCGCTCTAAGGTGTCTGATATCAAGCGTAAGGTCGGCTGTTTTTCATCAGCATCAATTAAACTGATGCGGTTTACCCGCAGGCGGTCGGCAACCAGACGAGATAACTCACTGTATTTATCGGTACTACTAAGGTGCAGCTGTTCAAGGGATGCTGGAATGGAGTAACTGCGCTGCAATTTAAAGCCGCAGCCACTGGTCATCAGCAACACTGCTGCGATTAATGCTAGGCCTGTGGATTTCAAAGGGATCACGAAATTAGCCTCCTTGTGATTGATAACTGTGGTGATAGTAAATTATAAGGCTAACTTTTTCTCGCTAAATGTTTATCTCTAAAATAGAGTGTTTATCTCTAAAATAGAGTGTTAGCGATAAAAGAGAGGCCCTTGATGAGCTTGGCTCACCAAGGGCCTGCAGACTAGTTAGCGACTAGGCTAAGCAGTTTGCCAGGTACATAAATCACTTTGCGAACCGTTAAGCCTTCAAGGTGTTTTTGCACGTGTTCATCATCTAAGCCAAGCTGCTCAACGGCTTCTTTCGTCGCATCGGCAGCCACTGTGATTTTAGCGCGAACTTTACCGTTCACTTGCACCACAATCAGCTTGCTGTCTTCCACTAGCGCCGCTTCATCGACGTCTGGCCAGCGGCTGTCTTCGATGTTGTTGCTATTGCCTAGTTCATGCCACAGGGTAAAGCTCATGTGCGGGATGATAGGGTATAGCAAACGGGTCACAGCGCTTAAGGCTTCAGCCAGTAAAGCACGGTCTTGGGCGCTGTCTTGCGGTGCTTTTGATAAATGATTCATCAGCTCCATCACAGCAGCAACGGCGGTGTTGAACATCTGACGACGGCCAATGTCATCGCTGACTTTAGCGATAGTCTTATGCAGCTCACGGCGCAGGGCTTTTTGCGATGAGCTTAACTTGCTCACATCCAAGGCTTCAGTTGGACCAGCGGCAACATGGTCACTGGCAAGTTTCCACAGACGCTTAATGAATCTGTGAGCGCCTTCAACGCCAGACTCTTGCCATTCGAGGGTAAGCTCAGGCGGTGATGCGAACATCATAAATAGACGCACGGTATCGGCGCCGTATTTCTCCACCATGGTTTGCGGGTCTATGCCGTTGTTTTTCGACTTAGACATCTTGCTCATACCTGTATAAACCAGTTCATTGCCTTGGCTGTCTACCGCTTTGACTACGCGGCCTTTATCGTCTTTTTCAACAACTTCGGCTTCCAATGGTGATACCCATACGCGGGCACCTTTGTCATTGGTGTAGTAATACGCATCCGCAAGCACCATGCCTTGGGTCAATAGACGCTTGGCTGGCTCGTTTGAGTTCACAAGTCCCGCATCACGGAGTAACTTGTGGAAGAAACGGAAATAGAGCAAATGCATGCAAGCGTGTTCTATGCCGCCAATGTACTGATCTACCGGTAACCAGTAGTTAGCCTTGGCGGGATCTAACATCTCATCCGCATGGGGGCTACAGTAACGGGCGTAATACCAAGATGACTCCATGAAGGTGTCGAAGGTATCGGTTTCACGAAACGCTGGCTTGCCGTCAACCGTGGTCTCGGCCCAGGCTTTATCGGCCTTGATTGGGCTTTGAATGCCATCCATGACGACATCTTCTGGCAGTATGACTGGCAGTTGATCTTCAGGAGTGGGCATCACAGTGCCATCGGCCAGGGTCACCATAGGAATGGGCGCGCCCCAGTAACGTTGACGAGAAACGCCCCAGTCACGTAGACGATAATTCACTTGACGTTTGCCTTTGCCTTCGGCGGTTAAGCGGGCGTCAATGGCATCGAAAGCGGCTTGGAACTCAAGGCCATCAAGCTCAGGGAAAGCGGTGCCTGAGTTAAATAGCACGCCTTTTTCTGTGTAAGCTTCTTTGCTTATGTCCACTTCGCTATCAGCGGGCTTGATGACGGCTTGCATTTCAAGGCCATAAGCCTTAGCAAATTCATAGTCACGTTGATCGTGCGCAGGGACTGACATTACAGCGCCAGTGCCATAATTCATCAGCACAAAGTTTGCGACCCAAATTGGCACTAATTTGCCAGAAATAGGGTGCACAGCTTCAAGACCCGTGGCCACGCCTTTTTTCTCCATAGAGGCCATGGCGGCTTCCGTGGTATCGGCATTTTTACACTCTTCGATAAAGGCGGCTAACGCAGGGTTAGTGCTAGCGGCTTGCTCGGCTAATGGGTGACCTGCAGCAATCGCCACATACGTCACGCCCATTAAAGTATCGGGGCGCGTGGTGTAGATGTCGAAGCTTTGCTCGCTATCTTTGACCTTAAAGGTCATTTCTATGCCTTCGCTGCGACCAATCCAGTTACGCTGCATGGCCTTAACTTGCTCAGGCCAGCCGTCTAAGGTGTCGATATCGTTAAGCAATTCTTCGGCGTAGTCGGTGATCTTAATGAACCATTGCGGAATTTCTTTTTGGATTACTGGGGTGTCACAACGCCAGCAGCAGCCGTCTTGTACTTGCTCGTTGGCCAGTACAGTTTCATCATTTGGACACCAGTTTACCGATGAGGTCTTCTTGTAAACCATGCCTTTTTCATACAGCTTGGTGAAGAACCATTGCTCCCAACGGTAGTATTCAGGAGTACAAGTGGCGATTTCACGGCTCCAATCATAACCAAAGCCTAACAGCTTAAGCTGGTTCTTCATGTAGTCGATGTTTTCGTAAGTCCAGGGGGCTGGCGAGGTCTTGTTATTGATTGCTGCGTTTTCTGCAGGCAGACCAAATGAGTCCCAACCTATGGGTTGCAACACATTTTTACCTTGTAGACGCTGGTAACGAGCAACCACATCGCCTATGGTGTAATTACGGACATGGCCCATGTGAAGGCGACCTGATGGATAAGGAAACATAGAGAGACAATAAAACTTCTCTTTGCTTTCATCTTCAGTGACTTCAAATGTTTTGTGTTCTTGCCAGTGCTTTTGCACTAAGGCTTCAATTTCTGAGGGATTATATAGCTCTTGCATTAATCTATTTCCGGCCATGCCGCCCATTTTTTGATCTGAATGAGATCTATGTTTGGTCTAAGTTTAATTTAACGCTTAAAAAGCGCGATTAAGATCCACATAGAATAAACTAGAAGTGATGCATTAAAAAGGTTCCTATTAAGGAGTATTGACTATGAGTGGAAGAAGTTTAGCGTTACTCGCACTATATCAAACACTTATCGAACAAGTTAAACATAGCTTTGAAGATAATAATACCTTAACAATCAAAAGTTTGTACCAGTCAATATTGAAAAGTAAGCAGTATTTGCAACTTAAGTCACAAGCGGATGAGTCTGAGCTTGCTTTAGTGGAGGAATTTTTAAAACGTGACATAGGCAATTACTTGAAGGAACAGAACGCCGAGAGCCTAAGTCATAGCCCAACTATGATAGCCATAGAGAACACCTTGTGGCACTGGCTCAATGAAATTACCGATAAAAGTCAGGTGGAGTGGCACGAGTTAAGCCAAGATTTTAAGCATCATGGTTGTTATCAAAGTGGTGAAATTATCAGTCAAGGACGCATGGTGTGCACTGAGTGCCAACACGAGATGCAAATTGAATTTCCAAGTATCATCAGTGATTGTCCTACCTGTGACAATAATGAGTTTACCCGTGAACCTTTCTTGCCCTAGGGCTTAGCCCTTAAGCGTTCACCTTAGCAGGTAGCCGTAAGTAGATGCTTACGGCTATTTTTTTGTTCAGCCAGTGGCTTGCGTCTAGTTTCTAGTGGCTGGGGGTTGAAGCCGCTTCTGCAATGTTTGGGATTATTAAGCTAAACATTAGCCTGGTTTCAGCGGTTTTATGAAAGCTAAAGTCCATGCCATTGGCCTTGGCTATCTTGTCCACTATGCTAAGCCCTAATCCGTGCCTGTCTGGGTTAGTACGTGAGGTCTCAACCTGATACAAGGGCATGGTGAGTTTTTCGAGTTCGTCATCGTTTAAGCTCGCGGCTAATTGGTTTTCAATTTCTATGCATACGCCTTGAAGAGGCCCTTGTTGCTGCACTGGTTTGAGCCTAATAGCCACCTCAGAGTTGGCTGGGCTATAGAACAAGGCGTTATCAATCAAGTTACTCAAGATGCAATGTATGGAGAAGGCGTCCAGATAGCAGCTCATGCCCATGAGCTTATCGTCTATCTTGAGACGGCTGTGCACCTTGGGATGCTTATTTATCAGCTCTTTCATGATTTGCGCTATGGCTTCAGGCAGATTTATCTCAACCCGCTCCATATGTATGCTGCCCGCAGCGGCTTGCTGCAGTAGCAACAAGTTACTGACGATATGTTTCATCTTTAAGCTAATGCTGAGCACATCTTGACCATAGGTGGCGCTGATGCGGACATCGTCTGGGTAGCGAATATGCATTTCGGTGAGGTTTATCAGCTCCGATATTGGGGTCTTGAGTTCATGGGCGATATCCGCCGTAATGCGTTTCTCATTGAGTAAATGCTGTTGGTTAAGCCGGGTGAAGCGGTTGAGTTCATTTTTAATCGGCTCTATTTCAATAAACTCATCGTCAGCCACAGTAAAGGGGCTTAAGTCATCCTTTATGTTGGCCGATTTTAGTTGTTGGTTAAGCTGGTTCAATGGCCTGAGACCGGTATCAATCACTTTCATCATTAATAAGCGTATTAGCACTATCATGGCCACCAGTCCAAGTGCCATGCTGGTATCGATAATGATCAAAATATTAGACAGCTCTTCGTTGGAGATGGCCAAGGTCAGCTGCATGGGCGTGATGAGCTGTTGCGCCTGCCTATCTTCATCTAGGGGGATTTGGGGGGTGAATGTGGACACTATGGCGCGGCCGCTGCGGCCATCGGGTAGGGTGACATCATAGAATTCGCTGCTGTTTAAGGCTTGTTGTGGCTTGATAAGATTAGCCTTTTCAAACTTGAGCAAAGAATCCGAGCGTTCAAATTCTTTCTCTCCCTGCCAGAGCTGGAAATACTCACCATCAGAGGGCAGTGAGAACTCGGGCATAAACTCATCGGCGAAATCAAACTCCACCAACGACAGCTGAGGGTCAGTGACTTTAACTAAAGTTTTTAGGTAGTTGGCCTTGTTAGTTAGGGCAGCATCAAATTCTTTATCGATCCAGTTATCGATATTGATGTCTATGGCCAAGAAAACGATAACCACTATGGCCGAGATGGCGTAGGTCATGGTATTGACTAAGGTGTGCTTAATGGATTTTATCGTCATCGGGTTTAGGCTCGGCTCTGATGTGGCTGAAAATTAGCAATCGCCGACATAGTAACCGAAACCACGTTTGTTTTTCACGGGTAATGTGCCGCCCAGTAATTTTGCCTTCTTACGTATGGAGGATAAATGCGCTTCTATGGTGTTTTTTGACAGGCTATCGAAACTGCCAACCACGGCCTCACTGATTTGCTCTGGGTTTAATACTTGTTCTTGATTGCTAAACAAATACTCTAAAATTTTGTATTCGTTCTTGGTGAGCTCTATGGCTTGGCCTTGATAGAACACAGATTTTTTATTCGAATCTAGCTCAAACTCAGCCACGGTGAGATTAGCGTTTATCTGGTTGAGTTGGCCACGGCGAGTGAGCGCCACTAATCTTGCGTGTAATTCGTCGAATGAAAAGGGTTTACCTAGGTAATCATCGGCACCCGACAGTAGGCCATTCACCCTGTCTTCGGGTTGTGATTTGGCCGAGAGGATAATCACCTTAGCTTGATTGCCCAGCTGACGAATGCTTTTAAGAATGCTAATGCCATCGACACTGGGCAGCATCAAATCGAGTATGATCACATCATACTGATTAGTCAGCGCCATGCTCAGGCCATGGGCACCATCGCCGGTTTCATCTATGGTGTAACCTAAGTGATCTAGGCCGACCTTGAGTCCACGGCGCAGGGGTTCTGAATCTTCAATCAACAATACTTTCATTTTTATTCCCTGAAATCATCACGTGGTGAAGCCAATTAAACCAATAGGGCAAGCCAAATGGCGGTCGCGATTAACATGCTGATCAATACCAGGCTCGAGCCTATGTCTTTGGCAAGCCCAGACAAGGGATGGCGCGCTAGGCTTATCCTGTCTATCACCACTTCTATGGCAGTATTCACCAACTCGGCAAATAACACAAACAACAAACTGGCCACCAAAATGAGTGAATGGCTCAGGCTGATATCCAGATAGAAAGCCAGCATTGACAAGGGGATAAACAGGGCCAATTCCTGCTGGAAGGCCGCTTCATTTTTGAACATCCATTTTAGGCCATTAAAACTATGAACACAGGTGTAGAGTATGCGAGTAATGCCGGTGCGTTTTGCTAATACAGTTTCTGATGGCGCCATGGGGCTTTCCTTTATTAAATGAATTTTGTTAAGTGAATTGCTTAAGTGAATTGCTTAAGTGCATTGTTTAAGTGCATTGTTTAAGTGCAGTGATTAACGGCGCTAATTCGTGACCTTAGTTAACGGCTTTGCAGCTGGCAAATATATCTAAGCTGGGATTTTTTACTTGAGTATCCACCCCAACCAAACCCAATAAGCTATGGAACAGGTTGTCATGGGATAAGCTGTCACGATTGGCTTTATTTTTCAGACAACTCACATCGATATCATTTGATTGTGCATAGCCTTCACCTAGCCACAGGAACCAAGGCACCTTGGTTTGCTCATTGGGGGCGAAACTGTAGGGCGTGCCATGAAGGTATAAGCCATTTTCACCTAAGGACTCGCCATGATCTGAGATATACATCAGCGCCACATCATAGTCTTTAGTGTATTTTTTCAGCTCGGCTATGGTATTGGCGAGCACAAAATCTGTGTAGGCCAAGGTGTTGTCATACACATTGGTGATGGCTTCATCGCTGCAATTCTCGATATCACTTTGGCGGCAAGCGGGAGTAAAGCGCTCCATATCATCTGGGTAGCGCTGCCAATAGGTGGGGCCATGGCTGCCTATGGTGTGCATAGCGATGAGCTTATTTTTGCCATCAGCAACCAGCTGTTGCTTTAATAATTCCACTAATGCCATGTCGTAACAAGTATCGCCATTGCACAGTGGGTTTTGCTGACTTGGGTCTACAGTGATTTGTGGCAGGCGCTTGGCCACGTCTTTATCACCGCCATCGTTTTCTAGCCACAGTGTTTCAGTGCCCGTCTTAGCAATAATGTCTAAGACATTATCTTGGGCATCGGCGCGATCCCTTTGGTAACTGTCTTTGTTAAAATTTGAAAACATACAAGGCAAAGAATGCGCCGTGGCGGTGCCACAAGAGGACACATCCTGGAAAGAAATCAAACCTAACGCTTGGGTGTAAGGGTTAGTGTTACGGCCATAACCGTTATAGGCCATGTTCTGCGCCCTAGCGGTTTCGCCCACCACCAATACCACTAATTTTGGCTTGCTTGATTGTGACGCTGCAAGCACGGCATCTGCGCCTAAGGCGGTATAGCTTATTGGCGCAGTTAAATATTTCTGCTTTACATATTTCACTGAACTCACGATATGAGCAGGGATTATCATCTTAGTCAGGTATTTGTTGTTGCGGCCCACAGAGGCATAATCTTTATAAAAAAAGCTCGCCACTAACCCCACTATTATCAGTCCCGTCAAAAAAAGTAGGCCACGGCCTAAGATAGCATGCCACCAAAACTTAGCCGGCTTAAGTCTCACCTTAGCAATGAGCAGTGAAGGCAAAATACCGAAAAACACCACATAAGCTAAGGAGGGTAGGCTTAAGTAAGAATGGGCTTCGGCGCTATTGGTCTCAAAAATGTTCTCTATCATGGCGCTATCGAACATCACCTTGTATTTAAGCGTCGCATACAGGGCCATGGCCGATGTCATGGTGATGATGATAAGCACAGGTTTATAGAGGTATTTAAGGGTCAATAATGAAAATATCAATAAAAAACAGCCAAACAAGAGCAAGGCTGACGAGGCAATAAACAGTACATGGCCCTTAGCGGCCAGCTCGCTTATCTTACTGATCACGGGGAAGTTCAGCACCAATGCATAGTATGCGGATAAGGCAATAATAAAATGACTGGCGCTCATTTCCAGCGACCCAAAACCAAGCCTTGCAAATTTGATGATGGGCAAGCTGAAAGCGGGTAAGTTTAATGATAAAAGCGGGGAAGTTCTCACGGTTTAATCTCGTCTTGGCACAGAATGAGCGAAATTTACCAGCGCAAACTTAAGGAAGGCTGAAGAAACACTGAATCTTGGCTGTGGAGTTGCATTCGGGCATAAGCTGAGCATTGTCGCTCACCTTAATAGGGTATTGCCTTAACCCTCGGGTCATTCAATTCGAGCCTGTAAATATTTTTGTGTCGCTGTGATGCATGTGCATCTTTAGTTTCCAGATGAACTTACAAGAGGGAGCTGCTAGCCAATATGTCGCAGTCTAATTGAGTTTGTGGATTCATTACTGTTATGTGTAATAAGCTGTTTTTAATGAAGTAAATAATTCCCTAATGAAATGGTTATCAAAAAATAATCATTTGGGCTTGGTATTCTGGCGGGTGTTTGGTTATTGCTAGTTTGTCTTAACCCATAACAGGAGCACATTATGTTACGACAGTTAAAAACATTCACTCAACTCGGTCTATTGGCGCTATCGGTAACCATGATCAGTCCTATTCAAGCCGCTGATTTACCTGAGCATTCACAGCTGGTGGATATCGGCAATAAACGCCTTCATGTTCGTGCCATGGGCCTAGATAAAGCGGGTCCAGCCATAGTGCTGTTATCGGGACCCAATTATAATTTTCACAGCGATAGCGCGTGGTTTTCAGCACTACAGGGAACCTTGGCCAGACATAACAAGGTTTATGCTATCGACAGGGCGGGTAATGCATGGAGTGATTTTGATGAAAACGCCTCTTACCGTCTATTTGTTGACGATCTCTATCAGGTATTGGCTCAGCTTGGAGAAAGCCAGGTAATTTTTGTGGCATTTAGCAGCGCGAATATTACCACTCGACTCTTCGTGGAGAAATACAGTAACAATGCCAATATGGATATCAAAGGCATGTTATGGGTTGACCCTGATATTATCCAGCCTCACTCCATTGCCTTATATCAAGACTATCCCGTCAGTTGGTATCGTGAATACTTAGATTTGCTATTGCCTCATATAGAGACTGGGGCTTGGCTTGAGAGAACCATGGATAAAATCAATCTAGAACGAGAAGAAGTGCAGGCATTAGTGTCATCTAAGGGCTTAGCGTGTTCGAACAAAAAGCTGGATTGGGCCTATTTTGATCGCGTGACCCAGCGGCGTCTATTGATAGAAAACCAACAAACTCGTGCCATAGAAATAGCAAACTATCATGATGATTTAGAAGCCGTGAGAAACTTACCACTGCTCAATAGCATCCCTGTGAGCGTCATTGACAGTGATTTTGAGTTAAAAGATATCGCCGAGGCCACAGAACCTGAGCAAATAGCGCGTTTGACCCGCTGGATGGAAGAGGGCACAGCGTGGAGTCAGCAGGTGGCGAGTGTGAGCGACGGGCAATATATCCCCTTAACAGACAGCGATCATCTAGTGCCGATTGAGCACCCCAGAAGGATCAAGAAAGCCATTAGGTGGCTGCTAAGAAAACGCTAACAAGTGCTAATCAGGGGCCAGCATCAGCCCCCTGACTTCATGTCTCTGCGAATGAAGCCTAGCAATGCCAGTGTTCGGTGCAGTTTGCCCAAGGGAGTGTTTGGAGCTGCTTGCCCAAGAGACTGAAGAACTGTGGAATACGCTCCAATGAGTCTCACATGGCTTGATAATTCGGCTTAAGCACATTATCGTGTTGTTTTATAATGGATACCAAGCGTGATGTATGTCGAAGCATTTTATTCCCCTACCCCTGACCAATGTCTTGGCCGACGGTGGCTACAGCGCTAGCGTATGTCTTGGCAGTCAGCTGGCCAAGGTCAATCTCATCATAGACACGGGCAGCTCCACTTTAGTCGTACATGAAAACCGCTACCAAGGGATGCATGACACTCGCCTGCAGAGCACAAGTTTAGCCCAGCAAGTGAGTTATGGTGTCGGTGGCTGGTTTGGTTCTGTGGTTCACACCCGTTTTAATATCTTAGATGTCAGTGTGGATGACATGCCCTTGGCACTGGTTCATCACGAGGCTGAACACAGCTTTATTAACGCCGATGGCATTTGGGGCATGGCCTACCACAGCTTAAACCGCAGCTATGATATGAGCGAATATTTGACAGCCAATGCCATAGCGCCGCCAGCCACTTACCCTTGGCCCTTTCCTGAGAATGACCAGCCCCAATTTCCATTGCCAGAGTTTCAGAGTGAAGCTAGTGATTTTAAGCAGCTTATCCATGGGCTGCCAGAACAAGATGTCGCCACTGCGTTTACCTTGATGGAGCAGCAAGGTTTAGTGAGTAATAGGTTTGCCTTTATCGCCCACCGCTCTAGCATTCATCATGCAAAAGCCAATATGACGCCTGAGTCACTGGCTCTGGACCCTCTAAATCAAGGGATGTTGATTTTAGGCGGCGATGAGCGCCTGAGTCAGTATTTTCAGGGCGAGTTTACCGATCTTAAGGTGGTGCACGACAGGTATTACAATGTGAACTTATTGAGTTTAAGCCTTGCTGGTGGAGCGCCTATCAAGCTACCCAGCGCCCTTGAGGCCCAGCTTAGTCGCGGTTCAAGCAATGCCATCATAGACACGGGCGCCTCCTTAGTGTCTTTGCCCTCCCAAGCCTTCACTCAAGTTATCGCAGAGTTAAGCCAAACTGTGCCACAGGCCGCTAAGTTATTGGCGCCTTTTATTGGTGATATTAACAAGGTCACACAGGCACAGAGTCAAGGTATTGCCATGAGTGAGCTTAATTTAGCCCTTTGGCCAGCACTAGAGTTTCACTTTGAAGGCGCCGCGGATGGGCGAGCAAGCCTTAGTTGCCCTGCCGAATGTTATTGGCAGCTCAATAGCCCAGCCCCAGGTCGCGCCGTGTTTAAACTCATGGGTCAACTGGCAGGCTGGCCGGCCCAGAGCATACTCGGACTGCCGCTACTCAACCCATACTTTGTGTTGTTTCAGCGCGATAGCGGCGAATTTGGCACAGTGCGCTTTGCCGCCCATAGGCAAAAATCATGAGCCCATTGACCACAGCAAGACTAACTCTCAGACCCATGGAAGAGTCCGATGAAGTCTTATTTGTGGAGCTGTTTTGTTCGGATAGGATAATGTCCTGCATAGGTGACAGTTTTGAAACGGGTCGAGCGCAACGGGCATTCGCCACAACCTTAAAGGTGTGCAGGAAAGAGGATGGCGATATTCGCAGCTGGACCGTATTTTGTCAGCAAGACCCTAGGCCGTTAGGGCTGATTTCTTTCTCGGGCTTAAGTCAGTCTGCAGGCGCTGATATGGGCATCATGCTCAGTCGTGGTGCTCATGGAAAACGCATTGCCGATGAAGCGGTAATCATGTTGGCTGATTTTGGCTTTAACATGATGGGACTCGAGTTTATTAGGGCAGAATTTAAGTGCTCTAATCTAGCCACTAAACGTATTACTCGTAAGCTGGGTTTTAGTGAGCCACAGCAGTTGGCAGGCAAAGCAGGCTGGCAGGAGTGCTTTCTCTACCCTAAGCCCGAATTAAATGTTTAAAATTCAACAAAATTCTGCTAAATTCCACTCAAATTGATGACAACTGAATAACATGACTCAAGTACAAGGTAGCCTCACCTGCGTCGGTGTCGGCATGATGCTCGGCGGCCATTTAAGCCCTATTGCTCACAGCCATATCACACAAGCCGACGTGGTATTCTCCGGCGTATCAGACGGTTTTGTCGAGCAGTGGCTCTCAGGACTCAATGCTGATGTTCGCAGCCTGCAAGTGCATTACGGCGAAGGTAAATCCCGTAATATTAGCTATGGTGAAATGGTGCAGGTCATGCTGGCCGAGGTGCGCCTTGGCAAAAAAGTGGTCGGTGCCTTTTATGGTCACCCGGGAATTTTTGTTAAGTCGACCCACGAGGCGATAGCCAAAGCCAAAGAGGAAGGGTTTGCGGCTAAGATGATCCCAGGGATCTCAGCGGAAAGCTGCCTCTATGCCGATTTAGGCATAGATCCTGGCAAGGTCGGTTGTCAGCATTTTGAAACCACTCAATTTATGCTCTACCACAGACAGTTAGATCCCAGCGCCCATCTGATATTGTGGCAACCTGGGCTGGCGGGGGATTTAACCTATGGCATCAAACCCACGGGACGGGCCGAGCGTCAGCTATTGGTTGAGCTGCTAAGTAAAGATTACCCACTGGAGCATGAATGCATCCTCTATGAAGCCGCGACCATGCCACTGCAAAGTGGCAGAATTGAGCGGCTGCCATTGAATCATCTGCCCTTAGCTCAAATTGCGCTGCACACCACTTTAGTCTTGCCGCCCTCTCAACGTTTGAGTCCCAATAATGAGATGCGCACTAAATTACAGGCATTGGCTCTGCAGCAAGATCAAGCTCTTCATCAGGGCAGCACAGCCCAAGTGCTGCCTTTTACCACACTAAAAAGGAACTTATTATGAACTCAACAATTCAATTTCTTGCTAACTTAGCCAGCGATGCGGCGCTGCAAGCTGCAGATGCAGTCAATCGCGCCGAGCTGCCAGCCCACATTAACGCCATGATCCAAGCCAATGACATAAAAGCGTTAAAGGCCGAGCTGGATGTGGTGCCTGATATTGTTTGTATTTTAGTTGTTGCTGATGAAGATGACGACGAACAAGTTGATCAGCTTCAGGACGATAGCCCAGCGCCATTAAAAATTGCCGCTAATGGCTAACGATTTCCAGGGTAACACCACAGGGGTGTTGCCTTTTTATAACAAAAAAAAGGAACTCACTATGAACCCAACAATTCAATTTCTTGCCCAAATGGGCAGCGATGCCATGCTGCAAGCTGCAGATGCCGTCAATCACGCCGAGCTGCCAGCCCACATCGGCGCTATGATCCAAACTAACGATATTGAGGCGCTAAAAGCAGAGCTGGATGTGGTTAGCGATATAGTTTGCGCATTGCTAGTTGCAGAAGATGACGAGGAGCAAGTTGATCAGCTTCAGGACAACAGCCCTGCGCCATTAAAAATTGCCGTTAATGGCTAACTATTTCCAGGGTAACACCGCATTGGTGTTGCCTCTTTTCACAATAAATTAGAACAAAAAAAAGGAACTCACTATGAAGCCTACAATTCAATTTCTTGCCCAAATGGGCAGCGATGCCATGCTGCAAGCTGCAGATGCAATTAATCACGCCGAGCTGCCAGCCCATATCAAAGCTATGATCCAAGCTAATGATATAGAAGCGCTAAAAGCTGAGCTGGATGTGGTTAGCGATATTGTTTGTGCATTCGCTCCTGCAGAAGATGACAATGAGCAAAGTGAAAACGAACAGGAACAAAATCCATCTAAGAGTGAAATTGCTGCTTGTGCTTAAAAAACTGTGGTTCTTGTTAACGGCTTGGTGCCTTTGCTTCCAAGCCGTTGCTAATTACTCGGATGAAGAATGCTGTCAAGCTCAGCTAAAAGCTGCTGATGAAATTCGCTCTAGTGATTCGCTTGATTTCGGCCAAAAACTTAAAGCAATAAGTGAACAAAGCACATCACTTAATGATAATGAAGCAGATTATTTTAAATATCTCCAAGCTTATGAATTTATTTTTAAAGGTGATTTTCAAGAGGCTCTTAAGATTTTTGAAGAGCTATCGCATGCTGCAGTTAATTCAGACATAAAATTTCGTTCTATGTTGTCGCTCATTAATGCTTATGCAATACAACGACGCTGGAATGAAGGTTTATTGGTATTGAATAATGTTTTGAGCTTACTCCCTTCTATTGGCAATCAAGACATCAAAGGGCAAAGCTTGATGGTTGCTAGCATTTTCTACAACCAATTGGGTCAGCATGAATTAGGTCTTGAGTACAGTGATCGTTTAAAGCAAGGGCATATCGATCCCAGGAGTATATGTTTTGCTGAACAGCTTAAGTTTGAAGCTGTGTTGCAATTGAAGCGTTCGCCAGAGGAATTAGACGAAACTTATAATAAAGGCATGCGGCAATGTGAAATTGCGGGAGAAAAAGTACTTCAGGCAATTATTATTAAGTTGTACGCCGAATATTTGCTAGAAACGTTGTTGAAACCTCAAGATGCGAAAGCATTGTTGGATGAACATGAAGCGTTGGTGCTCTCGGCAAAATACGCCCCGATCATAGCGATTTATCAGAGTCTTATCGCCAAAGCCAATTGGCAAGTGGGCGACAAGGAAGCGGCCTTTGACATTGCCAGCTCGCTGTCTATTAACCCAGCCTCTATGGCCACCCTTGAAGCGCAAATTCGCGCCCAGCAAGTCCTGTATGATTATTACTTAGATAAAGGCGATACTGCTAAGGCGCTAGAGGCCTATATCAAATACGCCGAGGCCGAAAAGGCCAATCTGGATGAAGTCAAAACTAAGACCCTAGCCTTTCAAATGGCTCAGCATCAGAGCCTAGAGCAGCAGAATCGCATCGCCTTGCTCGATGAACAGAATAAATTTCTCACAGTGCAGCAGCAACTGGACAAGGCCGAAGCCTTCAATAACCGTTTATTCATTGTCGTGCTCCTGTGCATCGCCTTGGGCCTTGGGACTTGGGGTTGGCATTCATGGAAGAACCAGCAACGTTTGCGTCAATTGGCCGAGTATGATGGCCTCACTGGGCTGTTTAGCCGCGGTCACTTTACCCAAGTGGCCTTGAGCGCTGTGGATTATGCCAAAGCGCTCAAGGCGCCGATCAGCTGCATCTTATTGGATATAGACAAGTTTAAATGCATTAACGACACCTTTGGCCATGCCACGGGAGATTGGGCGTTAAGGGCCGTGGCGCAAATGTGCCGGGAACTGTGCCGTGAGCATGAAATTATTGGCCGCATAGGGGGGGAAGAAATTTGCTTCCTGCTGCCTGAATGCCATCAAGACAACGCCAGCCAGTTAGCCCAAAGCTTGCGTCAAGGCTTAACTCAGTTGGACACCAGTGCCAGCGGGCATAAGTTTGACTTAAGTGGCAGTTTTGGGGTCAGTTGTTCGACCATCTCAGGTTATAAATTGGATAAATTGATGCAACACGCCGACAACGCCATGTACCAGTCCAAGCATGCTGGCCGTAATCGTGTGCAGGTTTACCATAGTGAGCTAAAAGTCAGTGTTTAAGGTTTTAGTTGTACAGCGTTAGCGGTAATGAGTGGTCAATCCTCTTGGGGGCGGGCATAGAGGCTAAATAACACTAAATAACGAAAAGAAAACAGCGGTTTAATTGACTGCCTAGGTTTAGGCCCGCCGCATGGGCGGGTAAATGCCTAAACAAAGGCTAATATTTAAAAAAGCTAAGATTTTCAAAAGCTAAGGCTTTCAAAGATTAGCGCTTAGCTATCACCCATACCGCGTGCACTATGCCTGGAATATAGCCCAGCAAGGTCAAGATGATATTGATCCAAAAGTCCCTGCCTATGCCGACTTGTAAGAACACACCCAGAGGCGGGATAAAGATAGCGATTAAAATCCGTATTAAGTCCATAATTCTCTCCGGTTAACAGTCTGTAACGATAAACAAGGCCACATTAGGCATCTTATAGCATTGAGCATTGAGCATTGAGCATTGAAAATGGAATGGTCACAGCTGTTAGCCTAACCGCTGTTAGCCATTTATACCAATTGTATGGATAATTTGTCCATGTAGCGGGCTTATGGCATTCACTTTTCAATCACCTTCCTTGGCGTCTGATAATAGCGGCCCCTAGGGCTATCAATGCTGATAGCCATAGCAATGGGGCTTGGCCAATGCGATGGAACCAAGTTTGCCCTGTGACCAAGACGACCTCGGCCCGTAATACCCCAGTTTCAAATTGTGGCAGTTTGGCTTGAATAACCCCAAGGTGATCGACCACGGCGGTAACGCCATTGTTGGTGCCGCGAAGCAGCGGTCTGCCCATTTCTATGGCGCGCATCTGGGCAATTTCCATGTGTTGCAATGGCCCATTGGAACTGCCAAACCAGGCATCGTTGGAAACCGTTAACAGCATGTCAGTATCATCATTGACGTTGGCGCGTACCTGTTCAGGGAAGACAATTTCATAGCAAATCGCTGGGCTAATTTGATAACCCACAGCATTTAAGTTGGGCTGTAAATAGTCACCGCGGGTAAAAGATGACATGGGTAAATTGAACAGCGGCGCGATGGGGCGCAATAAATCGCCGAAGGGCACAAATTCGCCTATGGGCAGCAAGTGATGCTTTTTAAATTCATTTCGGCCCTTGTTTGCCTCAGGTTCAACACCAACACCAACACCAACACCAACATCAGCTTGGATATTGGCAGAGATATAATCACCGCTTTCTTGCACGGCTTCATTATGATTACCTAATACTATCAATGAATTATAGAAGTCTTTGTTTCTATGACTGATAATGCCGGTAATGATGGCGCTGTCATGCATGTTGGCCACTTGATTGGCATTGGCAAGAAAGTCACCCACTAGAGATTCTGGGGCAGGAATGGCCGCTTCGGGCCAAATAATAATCTCGGCGTCGAAGTTTGTGCGGGTCAAATCCATGTATTTAAGCATGGTGGGCCACAGCGCATCGGGCTGCCATTTCATGCTCTGGGCAATATTGCCTTGCACTAGGGCAACCTTGACGGTTTCACCACTGGGGCTTGTTTGCTCAAGCTTTGGGGTAAGCCAAGTACAAAGGGCTAACACTGCAAGAATAACCATACAGGGTAATAGCTGGCTGAGGGATTTTGGCCGGGCGCAGGCATAAGCAAGGCTTGCGGCAACCAGCGCAATCACAAAACTTAAGCCTAAGGCGCCTATGACACTGGCAAGGGCACTCAAGGGCCCTTGGGTCTGGCTGTAACCTGCCCACAGCCAAGGAAACCCTGTCATCACCCAGCCACGCAGCCACTCAGTGAGTACCCATAGGGCGGGAAATAAGGCTAAATTACTAAGTTTGCCAATGCTGGTGTTTTTGTGACTCTCAAGCCTTGCCATTAAGTAACCGGCAAGGGCGGGATAGAGCGCCAAATACAAGGCCAGCAATGCCATTAAACTCATGGAGACGATAAGTGGCATGCCGCCGAAGGTATCTATGCTGACATGCACCCAGCTAATGCCAAATACAAAACTGCCAAAACCGAAACAGAGCCAGTGGTTAAAGGCTTGCTTGGGGCTTAAGTTTTTCCCTAAAAATAGGCTGAGCCCAAGGGCGATAGGGTAGATTATCCAAAAGCCGTAAGGGGCGAAGGCTAAGGCAGTGCTGGCACCGGCTGCAAAAGCCGATACCAGTCTTATAAGGCCCTGTTTAGGGCCTAACGTGGGGAGTGTTTGCACAGATTAAATGCCGAGTTCTTCAGTATTATTGGGATCGGGCAGTTTGACCCTAAGCTGGATCAAACGGCGATTGTCAGCGTTGGTGATTTTAAATTCAATATTGTCTATGACTATGATTTCATTACGCTCTGGCAAATGGCCAAAGGCATGAGAAATTAATCCACCGACGGTATCGAATTCTTCATCGCTAAATTGAGTGCCGCAGGCATCATTGAAATCATCGATGGGGGTCAAGGCTTTGACCATAAAGACAGTATTGCTTATCCGCTTGATTTCAGTGTCTTCGGCCGAGCTGTGATCGAATTCATCTTCGATCTCACCGACGATTTCTTCAAGAATATCTTCGATGGTCACAAGACCCGACACGCCGCCGTATTCATCGACAACGATGGCCATGTGGTAACGCTGAGAGCGGAATTCTTTTAGCAGTACATCAACACGCTTGCTTTCGGGGACAACCACGGCGGGGCGGATCACTTTCTCGATGGAGAAATCTTCGCCGGCATGGTTAAAGCCGTATTTAATCAAATCTTTAGCAAGTAGTATGCCTTCGATATGATCTTTGTCTTCATTGACAACGGGAAAGCGGGAATGGGCAGAGTTGATGACAGTGTCGAGTAATTCTTCGACGCTGCTGTTAATTTGTATAGTCACAATTTGTGAGCGGGGGATCATGATATCCCGAACCCTAAGATCTGATACTTCTAACACGCCTTTGATCATTTCTCGGGTATCTTCAGTGATGAGATCGCGCATTTCGGCGCCATCGATCACGTCGACTAAATCTTCACGGTTTTGAGGTTCGCCTTGAAATAACTGACCAACACGTTCGAACCAGTTTTTCTTGTAGGCGTTTGTACTCGGGGGGTTGTCATCGCTCATAGTAATTTTCTAAACCTGTGTTGCCTTAGGCAAAACGTGAGTTTATTTATGCTTCCTTATAGGGATTTGAAAAACCTAAGCCTTCAATAAGTTGAGTCTCTAATGACTCCATTTCTTCGGCTTCTTGGTCGATAATATGGTCATAACCCAGCAAATGCAAGCAGCCGTGAATAACCATGTGAGCCCAGTGGGCTTGAAGAGGTTTATTTTGCTCAAGCGCCTCTTGTTCTACCACGGCAACGCAGATCACCAGATCCCCAAGCAGTGGTAGCTCCATGCCTGGCGGCGCCTCAAAAGGGAAGGACAACACATTGGTGGGTTTGTCCTTTCCTCGATAGTCATGATTTAAGCTCTGGCTTTCGGCAATTTCAACCAAACGTATGGTGAGCTCGGCCGTGTCTAAGGTGTTACCCAAGGCGGTTCTCACCCAAGTTTCAAAATCGGCTTGGCTTGGCAGTTGATTGCTGTCTACCGCTATTTGTAAATCTAGGTCGAGACTAAGACTCATGGCTGGGGTTTTCCTGCGTGGTTTGGGCTTGCAGCCTTTGTTGCTGAAACTTGTAATTGGCTTCTTTTTCGGCCTTGATGATTTGTTCTTGCTGCTCAAATGCCTCGTAGGCTTCGACAATCTTGGCAACAATAGGGTGACGGACAACATCTTGGGCTACGAAGAAGTTAAAGCTGATGTCGGGCACTTGGCTTAATACTTCGATGGCGTGTCTAAGGCCAGACTTTTGGCTTCGAGGTAAGTCAATTTGGGTAATGTCGCCGGTGATCACAGTGCGGGAATTAAAGCCTATGCGAGTCAAAAACATCTTCATCTGCTCAACTGTGGTGTTCTGGCTTTCATCGAGAATAATAAAGGCATCATTTAAGGTGCGGCCACGCATGTAGGCCAGTGGTGCCACTTCAATCACCCCGCGCTCGATAAGCTTCTCGACCTTTTCAAAGCCCATCATCTCAAACAGCGCATCGTAAAGTGGCCGCAGATACGGGTCGACCTTCTGGCTTAAATCCCCAGGCAGGAAACCGAGTTTTTCGCCGGCTTCAACTGCAGGACGGGTCAGCAAAATTCGGCGCACTTCTTGGCGCTCATAGGCATCCACAGCAGCGGCGACGGCAAGGTAGGTTTTACCTGTGCCAGCAGGGCCAATGCCAAAGCTGATGTCATGGCGGCTGATATTGTGCATATACAGGCTTTGATTGGGGGTGCGCGGCTTTATCACCCCGCGCTTGGTCTTGATGTTTAAGCCTAAGTCATCGATGCCGTCATCTGCCTCTAATGAAACCGCTTCTTGAATGGCCAGATGCACCATCTCAGGCTCTAAGTCCGGCGTGCTGCCTTTAACTGTTTGAGTCTCGATATACAATTGCTTTAATAGATTGTTAGCGTTAAGTGCGTTTCTAGGTAGGCCAACAATAGTAAAGTGATTGTTTTTATGTATTATTTCAACGCCTAGGCGACGTTCCATCTGTTTAACGTTATCATCAAATGGGCCACATAAAGAGGCGAGGCGGCGCGTATCGGAAGGTTCAAGATACAGGTTCATCGTGGTGACTTTGGTGGACAAATAAGACTCCAAAACGGGTTTCATTAGCAATTAAAAACAGTGTACGTTCGTCTACTGGGAAATACCAGTGCCCGAGGCGCACAAGTGGCGCAAAAAGAAAAGGCGATGTAATAGAAAAGGCGACAACGCCGCCTTTTGATTACACAGATGAATAGACCCGTTAGCCTATGGGGTAAACTGGGTGACGCCTAACACATCATCTTGCTTATGTTTAGCCAAGATATCCGCTGGACGTAAACTGCGACGTAAATCCATCTCAGCTTCACCACGGATAAAGATACCCCGAAGTGAGTTGGTGTATACGTCGACAATTTCCACATCAACAAAACTGCCGATGTGAGTGTGCGGCGCTTCAAAATTCACCACACGGTTGTTTTCTGTGCGACCGCGTAGCTCCATTGGGTTTTTAACCGAGGGGCCTTCAACCAGAATACGCTGCACTGTGCCTAACATCTGGCGGCTGTAGCGCATGGCTTGTTGAGTGATGCGGTCTTGCAAGATGGCCAGGCGCTGCTTTTTCTCTTCATCGCTGACATCATCGGGCAGATCCGCAGCTGGTGTGCCTGGGCGTGCCGAATAGATAAAGCTAAAGCTGTGATCAAAGGCCACATCTTCAATCAGTTTCATGGTGTCGGCGAAGTCTTCAGCGCTTTCACCTGGGAAGCCGATGATAAAATCAGAGCTGATTTGAATGCCTTCGCGGGCCTTACGCAGACGACGGATAATCGATTTATATTCGATAGCCATGTGGCCACGTTTCATCTGAGTCAGAATTCTGTCTGAGCCTGATTGAACCGGTAAATGCAGGAAGCTCACCAATTCAGGGGTGTCTTCGTAGACATCGATAATGTCTTGGGTAAATTCAATCGGGTGACTGGTGGTGAAACGAATGCGGTCGATACCGTCAATGCTGGCAACCAGACGCAATAACTCGGCGAAAGTACAGATTTGGTCGTCATGGGTTGCACCGCGGTAGGCGTTGACGTTTTGACCTAATAGGTTCACTTCACGCACGCCTTGCTCGGCAAGTTGAGCGATTTCAAGAATAATATCATCCTGAGGACGGCTGACTTCTTCACCGCGGGTATATGGCACTACACAGAATGAGCAGTATTTGCTACAGCCTTCCATAATAGACACAAACGCAGTTGGGCCGTCGGCGCGTGGCTCTGGCAGGCGATCGAACTTCTCGATTTCAGGGAAGCTCACATCGATAACGACTTTTTCGCCGCGCTGGACTTGATCTATCATTTCAGGCAAACGGTGCAAGGTTTGCGGGCCAAAGATGATATCTACGCATTGGGCACGGTCTTTAATGGCTTTGCCTTCTTGAGACGCCACACAGCCACCGACACCAATGATTAAACCTGGCTTTTTATCTTTCAATGTTTTCCAGCGACCAAGCTGGTGGAATACCTTCTCTTGCGCCTTTTCGCGGATCGAGCAAGTGTTCAGCAGCAATACGTCTGCTTCTGTTGCATCGTCGGTCAAGGTGTAGCCTTGATATTCGTCTAACAAATCCGCCATTTTGGATGAGTCATACTCATTCATTTGGCAGCCCCAGGTTTTAATATGTAGTTTTTTACTCATCAGTTCGCCGTTCCAGTACCACAGTAAAAATAGCGCAATATTTTAACTGCTGTTCGGCGCGCTGGCTAGCACTCATGCTGCTTTATTCGGCTTTTATTGTGCGGCCTGCAATACCCGCTTTTTATCTAAGTGTTTATTTTCAGCGGTCAAGACAGCGGAACCACTTGTTAATCGGCCAAATTCTACCGCCATGGCTAGGTTTTGACTGCGCACATACTGATGGTTTTTTTGTTCTAGGCTAGCGTGGAAGTCGGCCAGCATTTCAGTGGTTCTTAGGTATAATGCGTATTCGAAAGGGGTGCGATTACCCACGGCTATCCTTTCCATCACACTGGCTGGGGTCGAGGTCGCCTGGGCGCTGACAAAGTCGGCGTTGACAGTAAATGCACTTAGGGCTGCAGTCAATCCTAGGGTGATGGCAAAGCCTGTGGTTTTACAGGCGCGTATTAAGGTAGAACTTGAGCTTGATAAGGTATTCATACTATTCTCTCTCCTTTTGGCCTATCAGATTAAAAAGTGACTCGTTCACAGTTGGACTGATTTACGATGGATTGAGTATAAATGCCTCATTGAGTGAATTGCTGATGGGCTTGTAAGTAAGTGTGAGTAAAAGCGGGATTGGTTACATTTGCTCACCCTTGGCCTATTTTGGACATGTTTATACACAGTTTTGGTTACATTTAGAGAGCCGCTAAACGGAGCACACTATGCAAGATGGACGGGGGCAAGATGGACAGGGACAAGACGAACAAGGCCAGGCTTTAGAGCGCCAAGTGGTCGATGTTATCGTTATTGGCGGTGGCATGGTGGGCGCGGCAACGGCGCTTGGGCTGGGTCAGCTTGGGCTTAAAGTGGCCTTGGTAGAGTCTCGAAGACCCCAGGCTTATGATCCCAGCCAAGCGCTAGATTTAAGAGTCAGCGCCATCAATATTGCCTCTGAGCAACTGCTTAGCCGTTTAGGGGCAATGGATCAATTGAAACAGTGGCGCCATGCTCCCTACCTTGGGCTTGAAACCTGGGAAATGCCAGACTGCATCACACGCTTTCACGCAAAAGATATTAACGTCCCTCACTTAGGTTACTTCTTCGAGAATCGGCTTATTCAGTTATCCCTGTGGCAGCAGATAGCACAGTTAAGTCAGCTGAGCCTGCATTGCCCGAGCAAGGTGAAGCAAATTAGCCGCAGCCATGACGATAGCATTTACGTGAGCCTTGATGATGGCACTGAACTTGAGGCTAAATTATTGGTCGGCGCCGATGGGGCCAACTCCCAAGTGCGCCAGTGGGCAGGTATAGGCGTAACGGGTTGGGATTACGCACAAGCGGCCATGCTGATTAATATTGATACCAAGGCTCCCCAGCAAGATATCACCTGGCAACACTTTACTCCCCAAGGGCCGCGCAGCTTACTGCCGCTGCCTGGCAATCATGCCTCCCTTGTTTGGTACGATGATGCTAACCGCATTAGTCAACTAATGCAGCTGAATCATGAGCAATTGGCTGAGCAAATCAGAGCCCATTTTCCCAGCCGCCTAGCGCCAGAGTTTAGTGTCAGCGCCCGCGGCAGTTTCCCACTGACTCGCAGACATGCCCAAGCGTATTATCAAGCTAATCTTGTGATTTTAGGGGATGCGGCCCACACCATTAACCCGTTAGCTGGGCAGGGAGTCAATATAGGTTTTAAGGATGTGGACGCCTTATTGAACACGCTTGCCAGCGCCATAGGCGAGGGGGAAATATGGTGGCAGCTTGATACCTTGGCGAAATACCAGCAAGTAAGGCGAGCTGAAAATCGCTTGATGATGACGGCAATGGACGGGTTTTACAGCGCCTTTAGCAATGATTTATTGCCCCTTAAACTCTTACGTAATGGCTTGTTGAAAGTGGCGAATATCGACTCTCCCATTAAACGGCGAGTCCTGAAGCATGCCTTGGGGCTCTAATGATATGAAATGACGATTTGTTGCTAAGGGCTTTGAGTGCTAAAATGCCGCGCTTTTGATATTACCGCCCTAATGACTAGATTTGAGTGCCAATGAGCAATATAAAACTTATCGTCGGATTGGCTAATCCCGGCGCCGAATACGCCCAGACTCGACATAATGCGGGTGCCTGGTATGTGCATGAATTGGCCCGAGTCTGCAATGTTACCTTAGTGCCAGAGAGTAAATATTACGGTTTGGCGGCGAGAGCCACGCTACATGGCCGGGATGTACGCTTGCTTATTCCAGCGACTTTTATGAATTTAAGCGGCAAGTCAGTGGCGGCATTAGCAAACTTTTTTCGCATCTTGCCAGAAGAAATCTTAGTGGCTCATGATGAATTAGACATAGAGCCTGGGGTTGCCAAATTTAAACTTGGCGGCGGTCATGGCGGTCACAACGGCCTTAAAGACATCATAGCTCAGATGGGGAACGATAAAGGCTTTCACCGTTTGCGCATTGGCATAGGCCATCCAGGCGACAAGAATAAAGTCAGCGGCTATGTACTAGGTAAAGCTCCTGCCAGTGAGCAAGAAAAAATGGATGCGGCAATCGATGAGGCCGTGCGCGCCACTGAAATATTATTTAAACAAGACATGGTGAAAGCCATGAACAGATTACACAGTTTTAAAGCCGAATAGCCTTGCGAAAGCCATAAGCTTCGGCATTAATTAAACATTGACACTTTTACCAAATCATTTGGTCAATCACTTTTATAGAAAGGTACAGATATGGGTTTTAAATGCGGCATTGTTGGTCTACCAAACGTGGGTAAATCGACCCTGTTTAATGCACTGACACAAGCGGGTATCGAGGCGGCAAACTTTCCGTTTTGTACTATTGAGCCAAACACAGGCGTAGTGCCAGTGCCGGATCCGCGTTTAGACGCGTTAGCCGCCATTGTGAACCCACAGCGTGTGATCCCGACCTCGATGGAGTTTGTGGACATCGCAGGCTTAGTGGCTGGCGCCTCTAAAGGTGAAGGTCTGGGTAACAAGTTCCTGGCTAACATCCGCGAAACCGACGCAATCGGTCACGTGGTTCGCTGCTTTGAAGACCCTAATATCGTTCACGTGGCGAACAAGGTCGACCCTGCTGGCGATATCGAAGTGATCAACACAGAATTGGCCTTAGCGGACCTTGATAGCCTTGAGCGCGCCGTGTTCAGACAGCAAAAGAAAGCCAAAGGTGGCGATAAAGACGCTAAGTTTGAAATTGAGGTGCTAGAGAAAATGCGCCCAACCTTGGATGAAGCGAAAATGCTGCGTTCATTAGACTTAAGCAAAGAAGAGTTGGCGGCTGTGGCCTACCTTAACTTCTTAACCTTAAAGCCAACCATGTATATTGCAAACGTAGCCGAAGATGGGTTTGAAAATAACCCGCATCTTGATGCGGTTCGCGCCATTGCTGCCACTGAGAATGCCGTCGTCGTTGCCGTATGTGCCGCTATCGAATCTGAGCTTGCCGAAATGGAGGCCGATGAGCGTGATGAATTTATGGCTGACTTAGGCATAGAAGAGCCAGGTCTTGACCGGGTTATTCGCGCCGGTTACTCGCTACTTAATCTGCAAACCTACTTTACCGCTGGGGTAAAAGAAGTGCGTGCTTGGACTGTGCCAATCGGCGCCAGTGCCCCTCAAGCCGCCGGCGTTATTCACACTGACTTTGAGCGCGGCTTTATTCGTGCTCAAGTGATGGCCTATGACGACTTTATTACCTATAAAGGTGAAGCGGGCGCTAAAGATGCAGGCAAGCTTAAAGTGGAAGGCAAAACTTATATCGTTAAAGACGGCGATGTGATGCACTTCCTGTTCAACGTATAAGTTCAACGTATAAGTTCAACGTATAAGTTCAACGTATAAGCTTAATGTGTAAGTTTGACCTATAAGCGCAGGCTGACTGTTTTAGACCTTAAGAGAGTTAGGCTAAGCGTATTGCGTTGAAATTGAAAAATGGGCCTTGATGACTAATATGATTAGCATCAGGCCCATTTTTTCTTCCAGTGTCGTCAAAAATGGCTGAATTTGTCGATTCGGTAAACATTTTGCTGAAGTTATAGGCGAACGCTCCACGAATAGAAAAATAGCGAAAAAAAGCTGTTGACCTAGATACCTCGAATAAGCATAATACGCCCCGTTCCTCGCAGTGAGGTAGGATAAGTTTCTTGCTAAACTTACAGGGCAAAAAAGAAATACTGAAGTGGCAATATAGCTCAGCTGGTTAGAGCACAGCACTCATAATGCTGGGGTCGCAGGTTCAAGTCCCGCTATTGCTACCATTTCTTCATCTGCTCAGATGTTAAACGAGTGAAGTGAAGTTGTTAGGTAGGGCAAGTCCCGGCTTTAATGGCTATCATTTCTTCATCTTCTCAGATGTAAAATGAGATTTAGCGACAAGCTATTCATCTTCTCAGATGTAAAGTGAGATGTTGTGCGGGAGTGGTGAAATTGGTAGACACGCCAGATTTAGGTTCTGGTGCCGCAAGGTGTGAGAGTTCAAGTCTCTCCTCCCGTACCATTTATTAGAAAGGCTGGCTTAGGCGGGTTTTTCAAAAAAGTTTGCTGTTGGGGTATCGCCAAGCGGTAAGGCACTGGGTTTTGATCTCAGCATACCTAGGTTCGAATCCTAGTACCCCAGCCACTTTTTGTTGTACTGTTAGATAGAGATTATTGGGGTATCGCCAAGCGGTAAGGCACTGGGTTTTGATCTCAGCATACCTAGGTTCGAATCCTAGTACCCCAGCCAACTTTTGTTGTAAAATGTGGCAATGTAGCTCAGCTGGTTAGAGCACAGCACTCATAATGCTGGGGTCGCAGGTTCAAGTCCCGCCATTGCTACCATATTTTATGGCAGAGATGGCAAGACTGACCACTATCTAATAAGTCAAAGTTTACTCTTTATCGAAAAGAGTATACTCTGAGTTCAAATTTGATGCGGGAATGGTGAAATTGGTAGACACGCCAGATTTAGGTTCTGGTGCCGCGAGGTGTGAGAGTTCAAGTCTCTCTTCCCGTACCATCAAATTTTAGCTTAACACTCTGTTATAATTCTTTATTTCCTTTTGCAGTAAGATTCGTTAGAATCAAACCCAATAGTATTAAAACAAATTAAGTGTTTAGCACAACTTACAATTGGGGTATCGCCAAGCGGTAAGGCACTGGGTTTTGATCTCAGCATACCTAGGTTCGAATCCTAGTACCCCAGCCAAATTCTGAAAAGCCCGTCTCAATAGAGACGGGCTTTTTGCTTTGTGTCATTTCACTTTTATGTATAGCACTCACTTTTTCATTTATATCTCAAAGTGCTCTCCGCCATTGTACTGGCGTTACGAGTGGCGCCGACTTTTTTCCTGTAAGAAGATATCCCTATGGACTAGGGTGTAGAATTCCTGCTGCACTAACGTGATAGAAGAGCACTAGAACAACTCGAGCCATTTTGTCCAACCCCCTCCCATTAGCATCGGAGTTGCCATTAAGTTCTTAAAAAGTCTATCCATAACAACCGATTATCCTAAGAGTGTTGTAAAAAACAACTACCGAAGCAAAGCAAATTCCTATAGCATGAAGCCTACCAATTAATCTGGATGTGGCATCGGCCATATTTGGGAATGAGTCAACAGGCGATTTATGCCTGGAAAGCAGCACAAGGCATCAATCCTAGACACTATGAGTCTTGAGATAAGAGTATGAATGAGCACAGGGATGCAAGTGAAAGACTGACTTTTGAGGGTATTCATAATTCTGTGTCAGGTGAGTTTCATTAGACGACTAAAGTCCTTGAAATTTGTTTAAAAAAACCATGCCATCCAGCGTAACGCTATAACAAGGCTAGTTTTTCTGTATCTCATCGGGCATGCTGTCTGTATTGGATAAAAACCGCTTGTGGGTCGTGTTTATGATGACTATTTCACTTATCTTCCTTATTGGGTACTTGCTATTGGCTGGGGTGGCTTGGTTTAATGCCAGCCGTCGTGGCAGCTTGCATTGGTGCGATCTCAGTGCGCCAGTACTCATCCCCCTATTTTGGGTGGCTTTAGTGGTGGCGGGTGTCGGCCATCAAAGTTTGACGCATCTGATTGAAATCCCCATCTTGCTCGGCATCATCGCGCTACTGCTGAACATTCGGGTGTTCGTCATCGACGCAATACAAACCAATACCAAGCTCAATGCTTATATCGTCCTGGGATTAGGCCTAATAAGTGTTTTGTTGGTTCGTAGTTTTATGCCTTTTCTTGCGGAATGAAGCAGAATAAAGTTCAATAAATCAGTATTATGGAGTTCAACATGGAGTTTTCAAGAATGATGTTAAATCTAGTGCGCAAGGTGTTCACTACGGGGCCCAGAGTGCTCAGTGTTGTCAGCTTGCTAAGTGTTAACGTATTAGGCATAAACTTGGCACAGGCTGTGACTAGCGAGGAAAGCGTACCGAAATTTAGCATTGAGCCATTAGCCAATAATGTGTATTTGCACCAGTCCTTTCAACAGACTGAAAGTTTTGGCCTAGTCGGCGCCAATGGCTTAGTGGTGATTAATGAGGGAAAGGCCTTTATCGTCGATACCCCTTGGTCTGAAAGTGACACTGCGGTGCTGGTTGATTGGATTAAAGAACAAGGTTATCAATTGGTTGGCAGTGTATCAACTCACTCACATGAAGACAGAACAGCAGGCATAGGCTGGCTCAATGCTCACAGTATTCCGACATTTGCCTCTGAATTAACCAATCAGATTTTAAAAGAATCGGAAAAGCCGCTGGCAAGCCATCCTTTTGCACTGCCACAGGCGAGTTTGTTTGATGGCCAGCTGGAGGCATTTTATCCCGGTGGTGGGCATGCGCTAGATAATTTAGTGGTCTGGTTGCCTAAATCAAATATTCTCTTTGGCGGCTGTTTAGTTCGCAGCTTAGACTCAACAAGCCTAGGCTACACGGGAGAAGCGGTGTTAGAACAATGGCCGACATCTGCGATGAAAGTGCTCGCTAAATTCCCTGATGTAGAACTTGTGGTGCCAGGCCATGGTGAGCCTGGTGATAAACAGCTGTTAATTCACACAAAGGCTTTGGCCGAATCTGGGGCGAAGCAAGCGTCAGCTAAATAAAGCAGGAATATGGAAAAGCAGTAATACGAATTAGCTTTGGACATCTAGATGGCTATTTGTTAGATTTGCACTTAAGTCATTAGGGCTTGAATTCAAAGGTTGAATTCAAGCCCTAATTTAATCACTAGCAGCTTAAACACAAGCGGCTTTAGTACAAGCTAATAAAACACCAATAGCATAAGAGGATGGCGCAATGAAACTTGAATCACTGGCACTGCATTTCGGCTATACATCAGAGGCAAGCACTAAGGCTGCGGCTGTCCCCATCTATCAGACCACCTCTTATACCTTCGATGATACCCAGCATGGTGCCGATTTATTCGACCTGAAAGTGGCGGGTAACATCTATACCCGCATCATGAATCCCACCACAGACGTGTTAGAGCAGCGCCTTGCCGCCATCGAAGGTGGCATAGGGGCGCTTGCAGTGGCGTCTGGCATGGCCGCTATCACTTATGCTATCGCGGCACTGACACAAGTCGGCGACAATATTGTCAGTACCAGTCAGCTCTATGGCGGTACCTATAATTTATTTGCCCATACCTTGCCGCGCCAAGGGGTTGAAGTACGCATGGCAGCCTTCGATGCCTTCGATGAGCTGGAAGCGCTAATTGATGATAAAACCAAGGCACTTTTTTGTGAGTCTATCGGTAACCCCGCGGGGAATATTGTCGACCTGCAAGCCTTAGCCGAGATAGCTCACCGTCATGGGGTGCCGTTAATCGTTGATAATACAGTGGCGACTCCAGTATTGTGCCGCCCCTTCGAGCATGGCGCCGATATTGTTATCCATTCATTAACTAAGTACATAGGCGGTCACGGCACCACGATTGGCGGGGCGATTATTGACTCGGGTAAGTTTGATTGGGTTGCCAACAAAGACAGGTTTGCCCTGCTTAATGAACCTGACCCATCCTACCACGGAGTTGTTTATACCCAGGCCTTTGGCCCTGCGGCGTTTATCGGCCGTTGCCGAGTTGTCCCCTTAAGAAATACTGGCGCAGCACTTGCGCCCCATAGTGCCTTTTTATTGTTGCAAGGCTTGGAAACCTTGAGCCTTAGGATGGAGCGCCATTGCAGTAATGCCTTAGCCTTAGCCCAATATTTACAGCAGCACCCCAATGTCAGCTGGGTTAATTATGGCGCCTTAGAAAACAGCCCTTATAAAGACAATTGCAATAAAATTACCTCAGGTCAGGCGTCGGGGATCGTGAGCTTTGGCATTAAGACTCAAGCGAATCAAAACAGTACAGTTGCCGGTGGGCGCTTTATCGATGCCCTTAAGATGATTTTAAGGTTAGTGAATATTGGTGATGCTAAATCCCTCGCCTGTCACCCAGCAAGCACGACTCATCGGCAGCTTAGCCCCGAGGAATTAGCCAAAGCTGGCGTGAGTGAGGATTTAATTCGTATTTCAGTGGGTATAGAGCACATAGACGACATCATAGCCGATGTTGAACAGGCCCTCGCCGCTAGCGTAAGCTAAAGCTTTAAGTAAGCGTCTACCTCTATAACGAAAGCCATAACAAAAGGCGCCTACGGGCGCTTTATTCATCAATCTGCTAATTAACCCAAGACTATTGGGCCAAAAACACCGATAATTCCCCTCAATAATTTGGCTCGCCGATATGGCGCTTAGCAGCCGACTCTAGATATAAAGCAATGGGTACAAAGTAATGGAAATCAAAGTTAACTTTCTCGACAATCTTAGACTTGAAGCCAAGTTTGATGATTTCACCGTCACCGCCGATCAGCCCATCCGCTACAAAGGCGATGGTTCAGCGCCTAGCCCCTTTGATTATTTCCTCGCATCCTCAGCTCTGTGCGCCGCCTATTTCATCAAGGTGTACTGCAAGGCTAGGGATATTTCCACTGAAAATATTAAGCTGTCCCAGAACAACATTGTCGATCCCGAAGACAGATACAACCAGATATTCCAAATTCAAGTTGAACTGCCTGATGATATTTCTGATAAAGACAGGGAAGGCATACTGCGTTCAATCGATCGCTGTACAGTGAAAAAAGTGATCCAAACCGGGCCTGAATTTAACGTCGAAACCGTTGAAAACTTAAGTGCCGACGCCAATGCCATGTTAATGGGGTCTAGCGACCAAGACGCCAGTACCTTTATTCTAGGTAAAGACTTACCCCTAGAGCAGACCATAGCCAACATGACCGCCATGCTTGCCGAGCTTGGGATGAAGATAGAAATATCCTCATGGCGTAACATAGTGCCTAATGTCTGGTCGCTGCATATTCGTGATGCGGCCTCGCCCATGTGTTTCACTAACGGTAAAGGCGCCAGCAAAGAAAGCGCATTATGTTCGGCACTTGGTGAGTTTATTGAGCGTCTTAATAATAACTTTTTCTATAATGATCAATTCTTTGGCACTGAGATTGCCAACAGCGAATTTGTTCATTACCCCAATGAAAAATGGTTCCCATTAGAAGATGACGACGCCCTGCCAGCAGGCATGTTAGATGACTACTGTTTAGAGATTTACAATCAAGATGACGAGCTTCAAGGCTCGCACCTGATTGATACCAACTCAGGCAACCGTGAGCGCGGTATTTGCGCCATTCCTTATAAGAGAAAATCTGATGGGCAGACAGTGTATTTCCCATCAAACCTGATTGAAAACTTATTCCTAAGTAACGGCATGAGCGCGGGTAATAACCTGCAAGAAGCCGAGGTGCAGTGCTTATCGGAAATCTTTGAGCGGGCGGTGAAACGCCAAATTATCGAGCAAGAAATTGTCCTGCCTGACGTGCCCATGAGCGTGCTTGAGAAATACCCTAGCATTTTAGCCGGCATCAAGGGGTTGGAGGAGCAGGGCTTTCCAATCGTGGTGAAAGATGCCTCATTGGGCGGGCAATTCCCTGTGATGTGCGTCACTTTGATGAATCCAAGAACCGGCGGTGTATTCGCCTCTTTCGGTGCTCATCCAAGCTTTGAAGTGGCACTAGAGCGCAGCCTGACTGAGTTATTGCAAGGGCGCAGCTTTGAAGGCTTAAACGATGTGCCTAAGCCCACCTTTAACAGCATGGCGGTGACAGAACCTGAGAACTTTGTTGAGCACTTTATCGACTCAACTGGGGTGATTTCGTGGCGATTCTTTAGCAGCAAGCATGACTATGATTTCTGCGAATGGGATTTTTCAGGCACTAGCGAAGAGGAAGCCAAGGGCTTATTCGCCATCTTAGAAGCCATGGGCAAGGAAGTGTATATCGCCGAATTTACTGAGCTTGGCGCCAGTGCTTGCCGTATGTTAGTTCCCGATTATTCTGAAGTGTACCCAGTGGATGACCTTATTTGGGACAACACCAATAAAGCGTTACTCTACCGTGAAGACATCCTAAACCTGCATTCACTGAGCACTAAAGCCTTGGTGAAGTTAGTCAATCGTTTAGAAGAGAGCCAGCTGGATAACCACACGGATATCCGCACCTTAATTGGCATCGTATTCGATGAGAATACGGTTTGGGGTAAGCTTACGATAATCGAGCTTAAGATAATGATTTATCTTGCACTTGGCTCACATGAAGATGCCATAGAGCTGGTGGGCGAATTCCTGCAGTTTAATGACAATACCGTCCAGCGGGGCTTGTTCTATCAAGCGGTGAGCGCCGTACTTGAAGTCACCTTAGATGAAGATCTCGAGCTTGAGCACTTTATCGAAAGCTTTAACAGAATGTATGGCAAAGACGTCATGGATAATGTCGTCGGTTCAGTCAATGGCACGGTACGTTTTTATGGCCTCACCAAGACCAGCATGCAACTTGAAGGCATAGAGCCGCATTTACGCTTGATAGAAAGCTATAAAAAGCTCCATCAAGCCCGCAAAATCAAAGCTGGCTTGTAATATGGTTAATATTAGAAATGTCGCTATGTGAGTCATCAGTAGTTAGTGAAACGTGCTGAGTCGTACTAGTGACATGCAGTAAATCAAAAGTGAACCTTGCCGCTAATGCCGATTAGTTAACCATAAACTGATCGGTTGATCGATCTAAAATAGCCATCAGACTCCGAGTGTAATCAATACACTCGGATTTTTATAGACGTATCTATTGCGCCGGAGATTATCAATGATTGGAAACCAAAGAATGTTGAAAGCCTAAGCCAATTATTGCCTTGAGTTTATAGAGGATGCATTGGTATCTCAGCCCAAGTTACGCGCTAAGGCCTATTCGGTATAGTTGAATAATGACTTAACGGTTTCCAAGGTATCATCGATGGTTTTAATGCTGGCAGGGCAAATAAAGATGGTGTCATCCCCAGCTATGGTACCTAAAATGCCTTCGGGTTTACCTATAGAGTCCAATAAACGGGCAATAAGCTGGGCCGCACCTGGGCTTGTTCTCACCACTATCATGGCTTGGTTGTGATCAACATCGAGTACTAGGTTTTTCACCGGACTGCCCGCAGTGGGAACGCCAAGCTCTGCAGGTAAGCAGTAAACCATCTCTTGCTTAGCATTACGGGTGCGTACGGCGCCAAATTTACTCAGCATGCGGGAGACTTTAGACTGGTTAATATTGCCAAACCCTTCGGCTTGTAGTGCTGTGACTATTTCGCTTTGACTGGCGAAGCTTTCGTCCTTTAATAATGCCTTAAAGGTCCTGACTAGCTCGTCCTGTTGTTTCGGTGCTGACATAGGTATTTTCATCTTGTTGTATTATTCAAAAATCTTAGGCATTGTGAATAAATAAAGTGATTTGGTCAAGAAAAGTCGTTATCAGTGAATAAAAATTCACTTAAGGCCTGTTGGCTGGCTAAACCCTCACATATGGGCTACATCTTAATGACAAATTTACCTTAGAATTTACTCAAGTCTACCAAGGTATAATTGAAATTATTGTTACTATGCAGTAATGTGGCGCCACAATTGATGTGGCTCTAAGTCACACACTTAAAAACTAGATGGAGATAATCATGAAAGTTGCCGTTCTTGGTGCTGCTGGCGGTATTGGCCAGGCATTAGCTTTATTGTTAAAAACTCAACTGCCTGCGGGTTCTAAGTTGTCTCTGTATGATATCGCACCTGTTACTCCAGGTGTTGCAGTGGACCTAAGCCACATACCAACAGCCGTTGAAATCAAAGGTTTTGCCGGTGAAGATCCCACTCCAGCCCTCGTCGATGCTGATGTAGTGTTAATCTCTGCAGGTGTTGCCCGTAAGCCGGGTATGGACCGTTCTGATTTATTCAACATCAACGCCGGTATCGTGCGTAACCTAATGGAAAAAGTGGCAGCAACTTGCCCTAAAGCCTTAGTGGGTATTATCACTAACCCAGTGAACACCACAGTGGCTATTGCCGCTGAAGTGATGAAAAAAGCCGGTGTTTACGATAAGAACCGTTTATTCGGTGTGACTACCCTTGATGTTATCCGCTCTGAAACCTTCATCGCTGAATTAAAAGGCCTGAATGTTGCTGACGTGAACATCAATGTGATCGGCGGCCACAGCGGCGTGACTATTCTGCCATTATTGTCTCAAGTTAAGGGCGTAAGCTTCACAGATGAAGAAGTTGCTGCGTTAACTAAGCGTATCCAGAACGCGGGCACTGAAGTGGTTGAAGCTAAAGCCGGTGGCGGCAGCGCAACTTTATCTATGGGGCAAGCCGCTTGTCGTTTCGGCCTGTCTTTAGTTCGTGGTCTTCAAGGTGAAGCGAACGTGGTTGAATGTGCCTATGTCGATGGCGGCAGTGAACACGCTCAGTTCTTCGCACAGCCCATACTTCTTGGTAAGAATGGCGTTGAAAAAGTCATGCCTTATGGTGAAGTCAGTGCATTCGAAGCTAACGCTCGCGATGCCATGTTAGACACGCTAAATGCTGATATCAAACTGGGTGTTGAATTCGTTAAGTAATCCACTTAGTGAATTAACCTAGATAATAACGCTAAGCCTCGGCTTAGCGTTTTTTTTACCTTAGAAAAGGCGAGCCCAAGTATGAGTCAAACCCTATTAATCACTGGCGTTGGCAAGCGAATAGGTTATGCCCTCGCCAAGGACTTATTAGCCAAAGGCCATAGGGTCATAGGCACCTATCGCAGTCATTACCCCAGTATCGATGAGTTAGGGCAATTAGGTGCAAGTGTGTACCAATGCGATTTAACCCATGAGGCAGCCTTAGATGAGGTGCTTAACCGCATCAAACAGCAGCATCAACAGCTCGATGGCATCATACATAACGCTTCAGACTGGCTTGGGGATAATAACGGCTTAAGCCCAGCTGACACCATGGCGCGCATGATGCAAATCCATGTTACGGCGCCCTATCAGATTAACTTAAGCCTTGCACCCTTATTAACTCAGGCGGCGCTCGGGGCCTCGAGCACAGATAAAAGCGCGGCGATTGGCGCCAGCAACATCATACATATCACAGATTATGTGGCAGAGAAGGGCAGTAAGAAGCACATAGCTTATGCGGCCAGTAAAGCGGCGCTGCACAATATGACCTTATCTTTTGCCGCTAAATTCGCGCCAGAAATTAAAGTGAACTCCATTGCCCCAGCGATGATTCTATTTAATGAAGGGGATGATGCAGCTTATCAAGCCAAGACTTTGGCCAAGGCCATCTTGCCAAAAGAGGCGGGCACTGAAGAAATTATCGCGGTAGTGGATTATTTGCTGGGCAGTCACTATGTCACTGGCCGCAGCTTCGCCGTGGATGGCGGCAGACATTTATACCAATCACATTAATTATGTGATCTATCAGAGTGCCTCAAGCTTTTCAATTCAAGGCGCATTAATGCAGTAAGGGTTATTCCCTTTCAAATTAATGCAACGATGAAGTGGAACGCTTGAGACGCTCCCAAGGGGCGGGTTTCAAAGGGGGTTTCTCTGCGTTGAAGACTTTTGACATAGCACCACTATGCCTTCAAGCCTTCGCCTTGATTAATCCCCTTTGAATTCCCGCTGAATGACCAGATAATTAATACGATTGGTATTAGTTTGAAGATGTAAAAGATTAAGATAACGGAACGCTGCGCTTACGGATAACGGAACCGCATTCCGTAGCCCGAAGGGCGTTCAGTAGGCTCAAAGAGCCGTTCTAGATCGCCTGCGAGTTCAGAGTCTTACGGCGTGATGCGCCTTGTGGGGGTGATGATCATCGCCAAGGGAATATCCCAGGCTTCAACGGGGATATGGCTCACTTGCTGGCAATCGTGGGCAAAACCGATGGCGATAGGTGGCGTGAGCGCTTGAAAGGCCGGTGGGCCGAAGGCTAATGCTTGGGGGGTTAACGCGCCTAAACAGCGATCATAATAACCGCCGCCCATGCCAATGCGGTTGCCATGGATATCAAACGCCACCAGTGGCGTTAAGATCACATCCAGCTTAAAGGCTGGCATCAGCTGAGTCACATCAAGTTTTGGCTCTAAAATACCAAATTGATTGGCTTCAAGTTGAGTCTGCTTATCATAATGCAGGAAGATCAACTGGCCTTCACGAAACGGGTGCAGGCGTGGCAGATAGGTGGTGACCCCTTCTTGCCATAAGGTCTCGATGAGTTTATCAGTGGCAAGCTCGCCATCATTAGCGCGATACAAGGCCACATGCTTGGCATTTGAAGCTTGAATTTCAGCCAAAATATGGCGACTGGCGATAAGGGCTAATTGCTCTTGTTCATCTTGATTGATGCAGTTGCGGCTCTGCCTGACGAGTTTTCGTATTTCATTACGGCTTAAGTCAGTAGTGTCTAAGGCTTGGCTGTTGGCGGCGCTGGAGGAAAAATACGCCACATTTGAGATAGGATCACTGGCTGCCATAACGGGCGTTGGATTAGCAACACGGCCCATTAAATCGATGGCGTGTTGCGCTTGTGCATTGTGATTCATAAGATAAGATGCTCCCCAAAATACCGCTGCCGGTGTAGCCCTTGAACCGTAGGTTCAAGGCGGGTAAATGATTACCTCCTAAGGCTTCTCAGTACAAGCTGAGCATGCGCAATGTCAGTAAAAACATTCACCCTGGTTTAAAAATTATCGGCACAGGGACATTACCAGCTGGCGAATATCCCAGGGAGCAAAACTGGGTTTAGAAAAGTGTCATGGACACTGTCCTAATTAACTAGAGTTTAGTCTTCTTTACGGGTCCGCTCAACCAAAGCTGATTCCAACGTGACCTGAAGCAAAGAAATACGCTCATCCATTTGCGCCATATATTGTTTATTTTTTTGTTTTTCTTCAAACAGTTCATAGCCAATATTTAGCGCAGCCATGATGGCTAATTCTTCGCGACTTAAATTATTGGTGCGAGTCCTAAGTGTGGCCAGCTGCTGCTCAACCTCTTTAGCCACAGCGCGCAAGGCTTCCTCGCGACCCCGTGGGCAAGCGATAGAGTAGGTGCGACCCAAAAGGGTGATATCAATGGCACTGTTACTCATAATGGCGGCTTAGGATCCTTATTCTCGACACAAGGCGGACTATATAGGGCTGATCTTAAAAGTGCAAGCTGTGCCCGCCCATTGAGTACCATTTGCTGCTTGAGTGAACAATTGCCATGTTGGACAACCGATAACGGATTACGGATTACAGATTACAGATTACAGATGATGCTGCTTGAGTGAGCGATTGCCATGTTGGACAACCGACAACCGACAACCGACAACCGATTACAGATTACAGATTACGGATTACAGATGACCACAAGTATGGCCTAGATCACGCTTATGCTGACTTTAGTCTGGCTTGCAGGCGGCTAATTCTGCTAGCATTGCATAAGTTATCCCATAAATTGGAACCCATTATGGCTACCCCCCCTTCATTATGTATCGACAATCTTAAACAAGCATTAGACAAGGCCGACATAGGTCAGCACCCAGTGGAAGTTCATGGGGCTTTGGTTGGGCTGGTGTGTGGTGGTGTGGAGCAAGAAAGCTTTGCTTGGGTTAAGCCTTTGCTCGATCTGATGAATGACGGTGAGACCCTGCCTCAAGAATTGCAGCTGTTAATTATCGACTTGTTCCAAGACACAGTCGCGCGCCTTGGGGACATGGATTTTGGCTTCACGCCATTATTACCCGAAGAAGAAGCCTCATTGAGTGAACGGGTAGAAGCCTTATCTTTATGGGCCCAGAGCTTCCTCACAGGGCTTGCCATTATTCAGCCTAAACTCAATTCGGCGTCGGCAGATGTCCAGGAAGTGATCAAAGACTTAGCGGAAATCGCTCAGGTGGAGTTTGATGTCAGTGATGATGAAGAATCAGAAGCGGCCTTTGTCGAGCTACATGAATTTGTGCGCATGGCGGCCATCTTGTGTTATTCCGAATTTGGCCCAGAGCCAGAGCTAGGTGACAACGAGCAGAGCGCGGCGCTCCACTAATCTCAATCCCATAGGGCAAGCTTAAGGTCACCTCAATGTCAGAGTTACAGGCACAGTCACAAATAAATGCTGTGGATATCGCCATCGTTGGCGGTGCTATGGCTGGCAGTATCTTGGCCTTAGGTTTACGCAAACTTAAGGGCTCGCAGCCACTGAAAATAGCCCTTATCGAAGCATTCGAGCCAAGCGCTAGCCATCCAGGTTTTGATGCTCGCTCAATTGCGCTTTCTCATGGCTCCATTTTCGAATTGACTCGACTTGGGCTGTGGGAAAAGCTTGCGCCCCTTGGCACCGCCATTGAGCATATTCATGTGTCTGACAGAGGCCATTTGGGCATGACATGCCTTGATGCGGCGCAGTTTAACCTCGCCGCCATGGGCCAAGTGGTTGAGCTATCCCGAGTAGGCAGCGTGCTGTTCGATGAGTTAAGCCAAAGCGATATAAGCCTCTATTGCCCGGATACCTTAATCAGTATTGCGGCCGAGCCTGAGCATCAATTACTCACCTTAGCCAGTGGTGCGCGCATTCAGGCTAAATTATTAATCGCCGCAGATGGCGCTAACTCTGTGGTGGCGCAGCATTTCAAGCTTCCGCGCACCCAAGTGGATTTTAATCAAACTGCGCTGGTTGCCAATATCGTCAGCCAAGACGCTCATCAACACCAGGCCTTTGAGCGCTTTACCGACACAGGCCCCTTGGCCTTGTTGCCCATGGCGGATAACGCTGGCAAGCACAGGTTTTCTCTAGTGTGGGCGCTGGAGCCACAGCGCGCCGCGCACTTAGCTGACGCACCAAAGGATGAATTTCTCAGCCAATTACAACAGGCTTTTGGATATCGGGCGGGTCAGTTTATCGATGTGGGCCAGCGGGTGAGCTATCCCTTGAGCCTGTCTTATATGCCAAGGCCGCAACATCACAGGTGCTTATTTGTCGGTAACGCTGCGCAAACCTTGCACCCCATTGCGGGCCAAGGGTTTAACTTAGGCCTTAGAGACGTGGTGAGCCTAATTGATATGCTCGCTGATGCCCTTGCCGAGTCAATGGCGACTCAGGAGTGTCAGTTGACTCAGACGACCAAGGAACTGGATTGCGGCAACAGTAAACTCTTGCATCAGTACAGCCTGGCCCGTGAGTCAGATAGGCGCAGCACCTTAAGTTATATCGAGTTCTTAGTGCGCGGTTTTTCGAATCAACACTGGCCCTTAGTGGCGGGGCGCAATTTGGGACTAAGACTATTGTCATGGTGCCCGCCGCTAAAACAACCCGTAGGCCAACGCGCCATGGGTTGGCACAAGTATTAATCGGCTTATGTGGTCAGTACTTTTATTATAAATGCTGACTCAGTGCTTAATCGCCATAAAGAGTGAAGGAATGACTATGTTTTCAACGCAAACCTTTGATGTTGCCATAGTAGGTGGCGGCATGGTGGGGCTCGCCACCGCCATAGGTCTGGCGCTCAATGACATGAATGTGGTGGTCATTGACGCAGGTCATACCCTGGACGTCAGCGGTGAGCCAAAACTTAGGGTCAGTGCCATCAATCATGCCAGCCAGCAATTGTTGGAAAACTTAGGCGCTTGGGGCTATTTAGACTCGTCGCGCTTAAGCCCTTACAGCAAGATGGCGGTATGGGATAAGGACGGCCTAGGGAAAATCGGCTTCGATGCCCATACCTTAGCTCAAGCTCACCTTGGCACCATAGTGGAGAATCAGGCCATTAGCGCCGCTCTTGCCAGCCGCGCCAGTGAATTAAGCTCATTGCACCATATTCAAGGCCAGCGGCTAGAGCGCTTAGCCTTTGGCGAGCGCGAAGCCTGGCTGACCTTAGACAATGGCGACAGCATCAGCGCCGCTGTGGTGATTGCCGCCGATGGCGCCCATTCCTGGGTGCGAGAGCAATGCAAAATCCCGCAAACATTTTGGGATTACGGCCACCATGCCATAGTCGCGACAGTCCGCACCGCTGAGCCACATCAAGACACCGCAAGGCAAGTCTTCCTTCCCGATGGCCCCTTGGCCTTATTGCCGCTGTTTGAGGCGAATTTACACTCTATCGTCTGGTCGGTGCCGCCGGAGCAAGCCAGCCGATTACTGAACATGGACAAGGATGAGTTTTCTAAGGCCTTAACCGCCGCCTTCGATGCACGCCTTGGGGTGTGTACGCTTGTGAGTGAGCGTCAAAGCCACCCGCTAAGAATGCGCTATGCGCGCCACTTTGCCCGCCATAGGCTGATACTGGCAGGGGATGCGGCCCATACTATTCATCCCTTGGCGGGGCAGGGGGTTAATTTAGGCTTTCTCGATGCCGCCAGCATAGTACAAACCTTGACTGAGCTTAATGAGCAGGGCCGAGACTTAGGCGATTACGCTAACCTTAGGCCCTTAGAGCGTTGGCGCAAGGCTGAAGCCATGGAGATGATAGCGGCAATGGAAGGCTTTAAACGCCTCTTTGAAGGCAGTAATCCCCTTAAAAAAGCCATCCGCGATCTGGGATTAAACCTAGTGGATAATGTCGCTGGGCTGAAAACAGTGTTCATCAAACAGGCTATGGGCTACAAAAGTGACTTGCCTAAGCTGTGTAGGCCTTCAAATTAACCTTAGCCAAGCTGAGCCGATAAGCAGAAACTGCTTTAATATCAGTGGATGAGCGGAAGCTGCTGATTAAGTTATGAATTAAGTAAGCATTAATCATTAGTAAAACTAATGTTCAGACTAATGGATTAGAAAATTTTTCTCTATACAATTCAATCTTGGTGGGTATACTTTTGCGCAGATTTTATCAAAAGCAGACCCATGGTTAATACCAGTAAGAGGCCCCAAAAAGGGATTACAATGGCTAATAAAACTGTACTGTTTCACAAGCATCTCGAATCTAACGCCAAAATGGTGGATTTTCACGGCTGGGATATGCCGCTGAACTACGGCTCACAAATTGAAGAGCACCACGCAGTGCGTCAAGACGCAGGCATGTTTGACGTGTCTCACATGACAGTAGTGGACGTGACCGGCCAAGACGCCCGTGACTTCCTACGTAAATTATTAGCCAATGATGTTGCCAAATTGACTGTCCCAGGCAAGGCCCTTTACGGCGGTATGCTGGATGACAACGCCGGCGTTATCGATGATTTGATCACCTATTACTTAAGCGACACTCACTACCGCGTAGTAGTGAACTCGGCCACCCGTGAAAAAGACTTAGCCTGGATAGCCAAGCAGTCGGCGCCTTTTAGCGTCACCATCACAGAGCGCCCAGAGCTTGCGATGATCGCAGTGCAAGGCCCGAACGCCAAAGCCAAGGCCGCCACAGTATTTACCCCTGAGCAAAACAGCGCAGTAGAAGGCATGAAGCCTTTCTTTGGCTTGCAATCAGGCAGCTTGTTTATCGCCACCACAGGTTACACAGGTGAAGCGGGCTACGAAATTATCGTCCCAGAGCAAGACGCCGAAGACTTATGGCAAGCGCTATTGAATACCGGCGTTAAGCCATGTGGCCTTGGTGCTCGTGATACCTTGCGTCTTGAAGCAGGCATGAACCTCTATGGCCTAGACATGGACGAAAGCATCAACCCGCTAGCCGCCAACATGGGCTGGACTATCGCGTGGGAGCCTAGCGATCGCGACTTTATTGGCCGCGCTGCACTGACCGAATTAAAAGCCCAAGGCACAGAAAAATTAGTCGGCTTGGTGATGGAAGAAAAGGGCGTTTTACGCCATGATATGCCAGTATTCTTCACCGACAGTGACGGCGTTGAGCAGCAAGGCTATATTACTAGCGGGACTTTTTCGCCAACATTGGGCTATTCTATTGCCATGGCACGGGTGCCCGCGGGCATAGGCGCCATAGCCGAAGTGGAAATGCGCAAGAAGCGCGTTGCCGTAAAAGTGATTGCCCCTAGCTTTGTGCGCAACGGTAAGCAAGCCTTTTAGGCATTGGCTCACGAACCGTTGATAGTTAACAGACATTCTAAAAATATAAAAAGTACCTGAACTTAAGGAACAAACACAATGAGCACTATCCCGACAGATTTAAAATTTGCCTCTTCACACGAATGGGTTCGCAAGGAAGACGACGGTAGCTATACAGTGGGCATCACAGAACATGCTCAAGAGCTGTTAGGCGACATGGTATTCGTGGAATTACCAGAAGTGGGTGATTCAGTCAGCGCGGGTGCAGAATGCGCCGTTGCTGAGTCGGTAAAAGCCGCATCAGACATCTACGCGCCGATTTCAGGCGAAGTGGTTGCGGTGAACAGCTCATTAGAAGATTCACCAGAATTAGTGAACAGCGACGCATACGGTGACGGCTGGTTCTTCCGCATCATGCCATCTGACGAGTCAGAAGTGGATGCATTGCTCGATGCTGAAGGCTACCAAGATGTGATTGACGAAGCCTAGTCATATTTGTCTACATTGAAGCTCCCTTGGGAGCTTCTTTGTTATTTGCTTTGAGGTATTTAAACGGCTGTTTTAGAGCGGACATCGCCTGACAGCAAGCTGTATTTAAATATCAGTACTCATTCCAGTTTTTTCGAGCGCCCTGTGCCCTACATGCCCAGACGCATAGGACTAAGACGCCTAAGACTAAGACTGGCAGATTTGGAATATAAGTTTATCATGACCAAGCAAACGCTTACCCAGCTAGAGCAACACGAACTCTTCTTAACCCGTCATATCGGCCCAAATGCTGCTCAGCAGCAAGAAATGCTGAGTTTTGTCGGCGCAGAGTCCTTAGACGATCTCACCGCACAAACTGTGCCGGGTGCCATTCGTCTACCTCAAGATCTCACCATAGGTGATTCTTGTGGTGAAGCCGAAGGCATAGCCTATATCCGCAACATAGCCGACAAGAACAAAGTCTTTAAGAGCTATATCGGTATGGGTTATTACGGGGTGCAAGTGCCAAACGTCATCTTGCGTAACGTGTTTGAAAACCCAGGTTGGTACACAGCTTATACCCCTTATCAGCCAGAAATCGCTCAGGGCCGTTTAGAAGCTATTCTTAACTTCCAGCAGATGTCGATGGACTTAACCGGCCTAGATCTTGCCTCGGCATCCTTACTGGATGAAGCGAGCGCCGGCGCCGAAGCCATGGCGCTAGCAAAGCGTGTCTCTAAAGCCAAAAAAGCCAACATCTTCTTCGTTGCCGATGACGTGTTCCCGCAGACCTTAGATGTGGTGCAAACCCGCGCCGAATGTTTCGGTTTTGAAGTGGTGGTGGGGCCTGCCGCCGATGCCGTTAACTACGAGCTGTTTGGCGCCTTGTTCCAATACTCGAACCGTCATGGTCAAATCAGTGATTTCACAGCGCTATTTAGCGAACTTCGCGCTAAAAACGTGGTAGTGACAGTGGCAGCAGATTTGATGGCGTTAATGCTACTTAAATCACCAGGCGCCATGGGCGCAGACGTGGTCTTCGGTAGTGCCCAGCGCTTTGGCGTACCTATGGGGTACGGCGGCCCACACGCGGCATTCTTCGTGGCCCGTGATGAGCACAAGCGTTCTATGCCTGGGCGCATTATCGGTGTGTCTAAAGACACCCGTGGCAACATGGCACTGCGCATGGCAATGCAGACGCGCGAGCAACATATTCGCCGCGAAAAAGCCAACTCAAACATTTGTACTGCGCAGATTCTATTAGCCAACATGGCCTCGTTCTACGCCGTATTCCATGGCCCACAAGGCCTTAAGACCATAGCGACGCGCATCAATCGTCTGGCAGATATTTTAGCTTTTGGCCTTAAAGCCAAGGGCCTAAGCCTAGTGAACGACGCTTGGTTTGATACCGTGTCGGTGAAAGGCGCAGACATTGGCGCCATTCAAGCGCGCGCCATCGCAGCTGGCATTAACTTGCGCATCGATGCCGATGGCGTGTTTGGCATAAGCCTTGATGAAACCACACTGCGAAGCGATATCGCCGATTTATTCGATGCCATTTTAGGCGCAGGCCATGGCCTAGATGTGGCGGCAATTGATGCACAGCTTGTGGCGGCGAACAGCAGCTCAATCCCAGCGGCATTAGTGCGAACAGATGCCGTATTAACTCATCCAACCTTTAATCGCTACCAGAGCGAAACCGAGATGATGCGTTACATCAAGCGCCTTGAAAACAAAGATTTAGCCTTGAACCATTCGATGATATCACTGGGTTCATGCACCATGAAGCTTAACGCTGCCGTAGAAATGCTGCCGGTAAGCTGGCCAGAATTTGCCAACATGCACCCATTCTGCCCGCTAGATCAAGCAGAAGGTTACACTCAGTTAATCAATGAACTGTCTGAATACCTTGTGAAAATCACAGGATACGATGCCGTGTGTATCCAGCCAAACTCGGGCGCGCAGGGCGAGTACGCAGGCCTTCTGGCCATTAAGAAATACCATGAGTCTCGCGGCGATGCCCATAGGGATATTTGTTTAATCCCACAATCTGCTCACGGTACAAACCCAGCGTCGGCTCAGCTTGCTGGCATGAAAGTCGTGGTAACCGCCTGTGATAAGCAAGGTAACGTAGATTTAGACGATTTGCGCGCTAAGGCAAGCGAGCTTGCCGATAGCCTGTCATGCATCATGATCACCTATCCTTCGACCCACGGCGTGTATGAAGAATCCATCCGTGAAGTGTGTGACATAGTCCACCAATACGGCGGTCAAGTGTACTTAGATGGCGCTAACATGAATGCTCAGGTGGGCCTAACGTCACCTGGCTTTATCGGCGCCGACGTATCGCATTTGAACCTACACAAGACTTTTGCTATCCCGCACGGCGGCGGTGGTCCAGGCATGGGCCCAATCGGGGTGAAATCTCATCTGGCGCCCTTTGTCGCCGGCCACACTGTGGTAAAACCTGGCCGCGAAAGTGACCATAACGGCGCAGTGTCGGCAGCGCCTTACGGCAGCGCCAGCATATTGCCCATCAGCTGGATGTACATCAAGCTGCTAGGCACCAAAGGCATTAAGCAGTCGACTCAAACCGCGCTATTAAACGCTAACTATGTGATGAAGAAGCTGTCGGCGCATTACCCAGTCTTGTTTACTGGCCGCAACGATCGCGTCGCTCACGAGTGTATTATCGATTTGCGCCCACTCAAAGAAGCCTCAGGCGTCACCGAGATGGATATTGCTAAGCGCCTTAACGATTACGGCTTCCATGCGCCAACCATGAGTTTCCCTGTGGCAGGCACCTTGATGATAGAGCCAACCGAGTCTGAATCTAAGGTTGAATTAGACAGATTCATCGAGGCCATGGTGTCCATACGCGGCGAAATCGCCAAGGTGGAGTCTGGTGAGTGGCCAGTGGACAACAACCCACTGCACAATGCACCGCATACCATGGCGGACATTATGGACCCAGAGTTTGATTCACGTCCTTACAGCCGTGAAGTGGCGGTGTTCCCAAGTGCCGCGGTGAAAGCCAATAAGTTCTGGCCAACGGTTAACCGTATTGATGATGTATATGGCGATAGGAATCTGATGTGTAGTTGCGTCCCTTTGAGTGATTATGAATAATCATTAGAGCTAGAGGTTCCTGAATAGGAACCTTGATATGAAGGCGAACCCTGAGTGGTTCGCCTTTTTTATAATCTGCTTTTCACAAAGTGTGTTTACTAGATGTCCAAGCTTCGCTTGGAACAAAGTCGTAGGCTTCCAGCCCACACCCGGGCAAGGAGGACTGCTCGTCCTAGTCCTCCTTGCATCCACCTAAGACGTTCCGGCAACAATTTTCCCTAGTTACTTAAGGCAAGGAAGCGAAAATGTCGCGACGGAAATTGATCCAGCATCCACCTTTATTGGTACCTTGCCTCGGCCTTACTCGAAAATGCTAACGCTTCCGATGGGGCGTCCCTTCCCCCCGAAAGCTAGCCTGACGTCCTGTCAGGCTCACGCTATTTTCTTCGACGACCTCAATGTAGGCGAAACTTAAGATCATTGATAACCGCCCCCGCTTTTCTTGAGAAGAAAAGCGTAGGTTTTTATTCTCTGTAGAGAGTTATCATCGGTAGAAACGCCATGTGTAATGGTTAGCCTCAAGTGGTTTTATTGAGTTAAAGCATTAAAAAGCAACCTTTTGGTCGTTTTTTTGTAGATGAAATAGTATATACTTTGGTTAGTTTTTTTAGGTATATTGAATTAGTTTCTCATTTTATATAGAAAGAGAGAAAGTATGAATTCAAAAAATGCCATATAAAAAATCATGGTATGCGCTATTGTTAAGGAATTTTATCTTGATGAACCTATTTTCAAGATGATGACTTACCAGAGTTGTAGAACTACTTTATAGGACTGGTACATTATAAGGATATACAATGGCGTCAATTAAGCGCTTCGTAATTCATGAGCTATTTAAAGATAAAAAACCAGATATTGCTGGTGAACTTTTAAATTTAGATAATGAGATAATTCTAAAGCTTGCTAAAGATTTAGTAAAAATCAAGGATGGCAGGACTGCTGTTCTTTGGGGGCAATTTAAAGGGAGTGGTGATTTTCCATTAAAACTCAAAGAATTAGATGCAGAGCTAAAGGAAGACGAGAGGAGTGTTAAATTACTTGAACTCACAGAGCACACTATGGGTGCTTTATATGAAGAAATTGTTCATACGAACAGTAAAGGTGGTTATATTTGTTTTATTGAATATGAATCGTTTCTTGACTGTCGACTAATGGCTGCAATGATAACTAATACGGCAGGAGTTAAGTTAACCAACTTAAAACCTACTAAAGAGGTTCATGTTGATTTAAGTAAGTTGCATCAAGCAGTAGATATAAATGTAAGTGGTTACTCCAAATCTATAAAAGGTGACTTCAAGAAAAACTACTTAAGTTTTATAGGTAAAGGTACGCATACAGATTATTTTACAAATGCTTTTGATTGTATTAATAAAATCACCCCCGCAAAAGCGGTTAATAAAGCCCCTGAAGTGTTAAAGGATTTTTTAGCACAGTTTTATGTTGATAATACAACGCAAAAAAGTGCTAGAGCGCAGCTTGTAAAGTATTTATCGGATAATATTGGAAAAGAAGTACATCTTGCTAAAATTGATGAAATTGCAGTATCTAATTTACCAGCATCTTGCACTGATGAAGAAAAACAAAGTTTTATAGCGTTTAGTAAACAAGATAAGTATGAAATGCCAGCGACTTTTGAAGCTAGAAAAAGTAATGTAGAAAAGTTAGCGAAAATTTATTATGCAACAGACGCATTTAACTTTAACTTTGATCTAGAAAATATAGGTTTGGTTGGGGTGGAAGCTGATTCAAATAAGCCTATATTATTCAACAAAGACAATGATGATGTGATTATCAGAGGTCGAATGATAACCCCAGAAGTGAGAGCTGCAATTATTCAAGTTACCTTGCTTAATGAAGATGAAAATGATTGATATTTTATTTGATAAAACTGTTAAGTTGTTTAAATCTTTCGAAGATGTGATATCTTATGAAAATGGTATCATATGCTTAAAAAAAGAAATCAACCTTTCTAGTGAGCAGGCTTGTTTTTTAAGATATTTGTTTGAACACAAAGATAAGTTTAGAAAGTTTGAGGTGGAAGTTGATTGGGCTGAGGCGGATGTAAGTCATATAGTACCCAGTGCAGAGTGTACAGCTCTAAAAATTGAATTTAATTTGTACGCTGGAAATAGATTTTGTTTTTATAAAAATGAAGCTGATTTATTTGAAAAACTTTCAGTATTTTTGATCCAGGGTAAATCTCTTCCGGATTACTATTACTTCATTGAGGATGATTTTAGGAGTGATAGCGAACTTGTTTATCCTTCTTTAATTAAGTTGAAAATAATATCTAAGTGGATTGAGTTCTTAACTAAAATTTCAGATATTGATAAAAAAACAGATGATGGCATCGCTCTATATTATTTTATAAAAGGTGAGGGTGATAAATTTGCAAAGCCATTGGAAGTAAAGCTAAATAGGTTTGTTGATTTGGTTAATATTGGTGAAATATCTTCTATTGAAGATATTTCAAACTTAATATCAAAAGATGAAAGTGGAAACTTGCATCACAGAGATAGACAATCTTTTTTCAAATTGGCTTTGGTCGATACACTAAGAAGACTAGTGAAAGATGATTCAACAAAGCAAGCTGAGTCGGTGATTTTATTCAGCAACCTAGATAAAATAAAAAACACTTATTATGAACATTATGATATTTTTATTCATAATTTCGCTATTGGTGAATTTCAACTGCAAGTAGAAGAGAAAGGATTCGATTATGCAGAAAAAGTAAGTGCGGTTTTGAATGATATCCAAATTCGATTATACGCAATTCCAGTCGTTTTAGTCAGCTTGGGAGCTTTGGCAAAGGTTGATGATATTTATAGCTATTTGTTCATAATAAGTGGTGTGATAATTACAGCTTTATTTAATCACTGGATGATCAATGATCAGGTTTTAAGATTGGAACAAATAGAGAAAAGTTGTTGTTTTACTTTTGAAAAGTTGAGAGTGCAGGGGAATGAAAAATTAGAATCATGTGACACACTTAAAAACTTAGAAGAAATTGTAGGAAACATTAAAAGTAGAGTTGCTGATAGAAATACAAAGATTACATATTACAAGTTGTTTTGTTGGGTTCCCACTATTATTTCTATAATTCTTTTGTTTTTTAAAGAGTCGAAAGAGATCCTAATTTATATAAATGTTATTAATTATAATATAATCGATTTTATATATGGAATTTGTGATGCTATACGAGAATTAACAGTGCCAGGCATGCTTAATGTTTGAATATTTAAGGGCGACACTGCGGCTGCCAAGGTGAACCATGATCCTTTGCGAGACGACCGTCCATCCCATGGACGGGATGTTCGAGCATACATGGAGGTACTTGCTGCGTGTCGATGAGTAAAGGGCATGGCGAGCCTGTTCGCTGGAGTTTCAATTACACGATTAGCTAAGCTTGGTTTTGTTAAATTTTGCAGCTTGCGAGCTGATGCTGAGTTAACCGTGCCAGCCATTGCTACTACCAGTGCGGCTAATACAAGTGCCATCGCTAGTGTGATCGCTAATACAAATGCAAGCGCGGCTACTTCGGGTAGCGATGCGCTTAGAAGCGAGTAAGCTTGGGGGAGTGGTGCTGAGAGTAGGGTTATCATTTTCATCCTTGAAGGCAATGTGAGCCACGCGCTATATCTTTGGCTGTTAACCTGTAGAGCTTCAACGAGCTAAGCGCTAATCTGCTGCGCTGCAACCAGCCAATGGCTAATCAGCTAATCGGTGAAGCCGCTAATGGCTAATGGCAAAAAATTTCGTTCTAAATCCATGAATGCGTGAATAATATACTCTCAGTTTTGAAAAAATGTAAGCCTTTATTGCCCCCTTTTAACCATGCCATGCTTAATTGCTGTGGTGTGTAATGACCTTTTTGATCTTGAAGTCTTTCATGTCACATCCTAGTGGCTAGATACGGAACTAAACGCTTTTATGTCATAGTCAAAAAATCATAAAACCTACAAATGGAACAACATTAAAACCTATAAAAGGCGTGGCATTAAAACCTATAAATCAAATGACATTAAAACCTATAAATGGTACAACATTAAAACCGAGGTTTAATATAAATTGTGCGTAGCCATTAGGATCTCAAATGAACCCTGTATCACAAAAGCTAGCGGATTCTCTCGAACAGCTGAAACTGCTTCAGGAATCAGGCTCTGTTGCCATACAATCAAAGCAACTTAGCCGCTTACATCGTGAGCGGTTACTTAAGCACGGATTCATCCGCGAAGTTATTCGAGGTTGGTATATTCCTGCTATGCCCGATGAAAAGTTAGGTGACAGCACGTCTTGGTACACATGCTTCTGGGATTTCTGCGGTGCCTATTTGTCAGAGCGGTTCGACCAATCTTGGTGCTTATCGCCTGAGCAGTCTATAAATCACCATATTGGTGACAAAACGGTTCCCCAACAGTTGCTGGTGCGTTCTCCAAAGGGTAACAATAAGCCGACTGACTTCTTGTATAACACTTCTATCTTTGACGTTAGACTAAATTTGCCTGATGTCGAACATATCCAAAGCCTGGCTGGGCTTAATATCTATAGTTTGCCAGCGGCAGTAGTTTATTGCTCGCCTAAGTCGTTTGTTAATTCTCCTATCCAAATGCGCACGGCGCTGTCAATGGTGACTGATGCCTCGGATCTCTTGTCCATATTATTGGCCGCTAATCATAGTGTTATAGCGGGCCGATTAGTGGGCGCTTTTAGGAACATTGGCCGGGATCTTATTGCGGACAACATACTAAAAGGCATGAACGCGGCCGACTTAGTTGTGCTAGAAGAGGATCCTTTCGTAGAAAAAGTGCAACTAAACTTGGGTCGCCGCGATGTCTCACCCTATGTTAATCGAATTCGACTGATGTGGGCGCAGATGCGTGAAGATGTTATCGCACACTTTCCAGAGCCTATGAACCAGACCGTCGATATCGACACTTACATGGCCGAGGTGGAAGAGCAATACGTCACTGACGCCTATCACTCATTGTCCATTGAAGGTTATCGAGTCACTCGTGAACTCATCGAACTGGTTCGTTCTGGAAGTTGGCAGGCCGACGACGGGTCAGGCGAAAGTAAGAAATACTTAGATGCCATGGCTGCTAAAGGCTACTGGGATGCATTTGGGGAAGTGAAAAAAACCGTTAGAGCTGTCTTGGAGGGCAAGAATCCAGGTGATATGTTGGAGCGAGCACATAGTGACTGGTATTTAGCTTTATTTGGCCCAAGTGTTGCTGCCGGTATCATTAAACAATCGGATCTCGCTGGCTACCGAACGGGGCCTGTGTATATTCGCCAGTCTATGCATACGCCTCCTAGTCGGGATGCCGTTAGGACAATGATGCCGACATTGTTTGATTTACTGGCACAGGAAGAAAATGCGGCAGTAAGGCTTGTGCTGGGGCACTTTATTTTTGTGTATATTCATCCTTACTTTGATGGCAATGGCAGAATGGGAAGGTTTATTATGAACTTAATGATGGCCTCGGGGGCTTACCCCTGGACTGTCGTACCAGTCGAACGACGCAGTGAATATATGCAGGCATTGGAATCGGCCAGCGTTAAACAGGATATTGTGCCTTTCACTCAGTTTCTGGCATCACTATTACTTTAGAAATACTGCTTTAGAAAAACTGGGGGTGACAGCTTCAGACTTGCTTCGCTAGACATTAAAGTATGTAGCACAGCAAGGAAAACTCCCCCTTTAAACCTATGTTGCTAACCGATGAAGATCACGCACTTATTGAGCTGGCAAGATCCCGTTTACTTGATCCACAATCGAGTGTGAAGGTTACGCTGGATGACCTATGATTTGACGTTCGATCCTCGGGCTTTCAAAGAATGGCATAAGCTGGGTGATACAGTTCGGCAGCAATTTAAAAAGAAGTTGGCTGAAATTCTTAGTTTAACCATGGCTGCCATGGTTAAACTTGATATGAGCACACCGAGTTGCTGGAAAACCTTCTCTGTTATGTTATTTAGTTAGCCGTCTCTACTGCGGCTGCTTTTGCTGATTGACATTGACACCTTTAAACAGCAGCCAAAAGCCAATGATAACTTCAAATAAGGCGCCAGGCGCCATAGCGTAGGCTAATTCTGACTGAGGGTTTTGCAAGGCAATATTGATGAAACCATAAATAATCATGGTTAAATACGTAATAATCCCCCAAGCCGCTAACGGACGAGGGATATATGTTGAAATATAAAATAAGTAACAAAATACAAGGCCACCAATACCCATTACGGTCAACAAAATGTGATAGCCAACGCCACTTAAGATGAGGGAAAATCTAGCTAACGCCTGTAATTGCTCAGCTTCAAAAACCTGTAAATATTCAGCGCCCCCTAAAAACATTAATACCATCAAATAAAAAACTATGATGACGCATCCGAGTATCGCTTCTCCAAATCTAAAAATGAGTCCTAGCAATGCAAGGTTCTTGTTCACCGGTTTCAAAATGACGTACAGCGCCCATGAAAGCACCATGACGAGCAGGAACATCATAAATTCGATGGCAATACCTATTCTAAATATACCCTCGTGGCCTACGAGGTTTTTAGCCGCATCCTTTGCTTTCAACATTGATCCAATATCAAAAATGCTCGAGGGAATTAACGCGAGTATGATAATTAATATGTATGTTATTCCAGCCACTTTTGTATAAATGTTTGTTGAACTAGTCGTTGATTTATCAATCATTTTAGACTCTCTTTGGGTTAGTGTTCATTTTCTTGCTTAATTTTCTTACTTAATTTTCTTGCTTAATAATCATGAGCATAAGATTTAACACAGCAACTAGCATGCCAAATTAATAACTTGTTATCTAACAGTGGTTTAATTTTTTTCAAAATATTGAAGGGGTAAAGAAGCCATATTATATGGTTATTTTCATCAATTTTTAGTGAGTTAACTGCACCATTCACCATGAAATATTGCATGAGGGGCTGCACTAACCCGCTAGGGGTAAATGACTCTGTTATTCGTTTCAGGCAAGTCGTTTGGGTTGCCACAAACATGTCACAGTGAATTTATTTACATTTTTTCATTTTTCTGCGAACCGAAATCGATATCGACAGCCTCTTATCTAGTATGCATGAGCAGCAGCAACAGTATTTTGCATTATGCTCATACATAGTCACTGTGCCATTCACCACGAACTCCCAACTTCATCATGGCAATGTCTTGTGGCTAGCAGAGGTGTTGGAGCCTGTTCGCTGGAGTTTCAGTAGCAGATCTTTTTAATGTTGGAATTTGGGTTCATTGACACTGAGAGTTTCGAAATATATCCGAATATTCTCTACACCTTAACGGCGAGGTTTACCGCCTCGCTCTGTCTAGTCTTGCTGTGGGTTAAGTATTTCGAGCGCCGCTCATTGGCGCGAATGCCATTCTCTTTAGCTTGATACATTTACCTGAGTTTGAGTTTGATAATGCAAGCGTACTTACCTTGTTGCTGTTTGCTTTCATGATTTTGGCATTTTCAGTGTATTTAAGCGGACTGACATTTTAGGTCATGTTTAGTACAACTGTTACCAGTAGCTGTATGCCATGTGTGGGAAAATCATTTTTTGATCTGCTAGGTTTTTCATCTTAAAAATAAATATTGCAATCAAATGTTTATGGCTTACAATTCACGCACTGAGTTTCAGGGAGGAACTCTATTGTCATGACTTATAAGGATATATATGAATTCTACTCTAGAAAAAAATCACGTTATCAATTACAAAAAAGTGATTAATTTGGCTAATGCTGATTGGCAAGATGCTGAAGCAAGCCGGATCTCGGGTTTGAATGTCGATATTAGCGGAACCAATTATCTGACAGATCAGTATCAAAGAAGTTTCCACCACTTTTGTACGACTTCCTATCTCGGCCTAGACTACCATAATGCAATATTGAACGGCGCCATCAGTGCAATCCGTGAAACTGGTACTCTACGTATCGCCAATTCTAAAAATCGCTGTAAACTTGCCATTTTAGACCAATTCGAGCAGGAGCTTTCCTTACTGCATTAATGCGTCTTGAATTTAATCGCTTGGGATTTTCTATGAAGAATGAGTCTATCATTTTTATTGCCTGTATCACGGTATTCTTGGCACAGCTGGGAATGACTATGTATCTACCGGCTCTGCCTATTATTGCAGAAGCATTCTCTAGCCCAGCACAAGATGTCTCTCTTTCCTTACCCGCTTTTTTGATAGGAATGGCGGCACCTATGCTGGTCTGGGGAAGCTTAAGTGAAAAATATGGTCGGAAAACGATGCTTTCGGTATCTCTTTTATCATATGCAATCTGTAGCGCTGGCATATCTTTAGTATATGACACAGAAATGTTTATTTTACTTCGTTTCCTACAAGGCTTGGGGGCTAGTGGTATGTCAGTTATGTCACGGATTATGATCCGTGACCGATTCAGCGGTGCACTACTGTCTAAGAGTCTGTCTTGGCTGTCTATTGCATTTGTTGTTTCACTTGGCGTGGGCCAATATTTGGGAGCAGTACTTTTGGTGAGCTTGGGCTGGCAAGCTATTTTTCTCAGCCTTGCAATTGCTACATTATTGTTATTTTTAGTCCTTATAAGGCTACCATCTCCAAATGTACAGCCTTCCAGTAACTCATTATCATTTCTTGCCACTTACGCTAAGCTATTGCACAGCAGAGACTTTTTTTTACCTGCACTTGCAGGTGGCCTAGGTTACGGGGTGATCATCGTCTTCAATACCAATGCGCCATTTATATTTCAGGGGGCCTTCGGTTGGAGTGCATCAGAGTACGGGCTGTTGGGGTGGCCAATAAGCCTTGCCTACTTAGTTGGTGCATGGCTGGTTAATCGGTATGTGATAAGAAAAGGCAACACTTTTTTTGTCTTAATGGGGTTAAGCATCTTGCTCTTCAGTTGTACGGTTATGTTATTTGGCAGTATCTTGCTATTGCCTTTGTTGCTATGGGTTCCTTATTGTCTGGGAGTCGCTGGACAAGCGATGAACTATCCCGTCAGTATGGCTATTGCTACTGAAAATGCGCCCATAAAGGGCCCTTATGCTATGGCTTTGTGTGGATTCATGCATCAACTTATGGCCGCCGTTATCGGTGTTGTAGCGAGTATATTACCCGGGGAATACATTTGGATGAGCACGGGGTTGATGTGCGCGCTGGCAATGGCCGCACTTGTGGTTATTATGCGAACCCGTCCATAATACCCGTTGCAATATGTCTAAATCTAATCGTGTTTGTTATATTTTCTGTGGTCTTAAAGGGAAGAATAACAACGACTTTGAACACTACCTTCTAAAGGCTTAACATATTATTGATGAGATGGATGTGATTGTTCTATTTAAGCTGGGAATTTTTTGTTGGTTAAATTTGGCATGCTTTAACCGTAATTCTAGTGGCTATTTGTGAATATTCGCGTAGTTTAAAGGCGATATGTATGCACCATGAGGCTAGTAAATGAAAGCGGGTAAACACGACACTAAACTGTTAAAGCTTGCGATGGAAATTGGCGTAGGGTATGCGAAGAAGCGCGGCTTTGATGACTTCGGCCAAGGGATTTCACCCAAAGATAAAGTGGAATGTATTTATCGATTATTAGTTGAAGATAAGCTCATTCAGCCCTTAGCCGAAGATAAAGACGATGGCCCGAATCGAAAACATAAATTGATATTATGGATCAGCAAGCAATTGCCTAAAGAGCATGAGTTGTTAAATTAACCCACTATTCAGAACAACAGTGAAACGTCATCAATGAGGTGCGAGATTACTCTGACCTCATCTCTAGAAAAAGAGTGACAGTAATGGATACTGTCACTTTTCTTATCAGTTAATCTTCTACCCCAATAAGCAACTTGCTGTATTGCCACCAATCTGGGATGGCGTAGGTGAGTAATTTTTCTCTATCGACCACACGACCTTCTAAATAAATGCGTTTAAATTCAACGGTTTTTGTTATGTCTTGGGTCACCTCTAAGGGCAAAATGATAAAGTTTGCCTTAGCGCCCGCTTTAATGCCCCAATTAATCCCCAAAAACTGATAAGCCTCATGGGTTGCGGAGAGTAAAATGTCTTTAGCTGACATGCCTAATTGCTGTAAATGGAATAGCTCAGTGTGCAGACCAACCCCTTGATACATAGTTAAGTTGGCGCTATCTGAGGCGGCAATGATGGTGACTCCTTGGGCAACAAGTGTAGTAAGCGAATGCGTGGCATTAACCTTGGCGTGCAACCACTTTTCAGACCTTAGCCAGTCAACTTGACCTTTACTGTTTTTCTCAACGGGAAACTGCTCAAGTATGGCGGGTTTAACCAAGGTTCGGGTTAACTCATCGGTATGACTCTTGGGGACTTCTTTGAATAATCTCTGAGTTTCAAGGATCACACCCACAGTGGTAATAATTGCGGTGTCGTTGGCCTTTAGCAACGCAGGGATATCCTCTGGCATAGGTGTAAGGGGGAGATGGGTAATGGCATTTGCCCCAAGTTCACTCGCGGTTCGCACATCAGCCCAGCTTCCCACGTGAACCACTGAGGGGATATTGAGTTTCTTTGCTTCGGCCAGAAATACTTGCAGGGTTTCTTTGGATACAGTGGGTCTTCTAGGATGCTCCTGCTCTAAGACGACTTTGAGTACATTGGGCTGTTTAGCTGCAAGCTCTTGTACTTCAGGCACGACTTGCTCGGGCGAATCTATAATGCGGGTCTTAATGCCCATCATGGAGCAGTGACCAGTGGTGACTGTGAAGCAAGGGCCTGCGGCAAACAGCTGTGCTTCATCCCTTATGCTTGAGTATTGGTTATCGCGGTAATCAAGCAGTTGATCTTCCTTGCCGAATAAATCCAGCGCACCGTGCACTCCAGCGTAAAGCATGGCGTTTAAAGTACCTCTTATGCCTATGTATTGGTAACCCTCATTATGGGTAAGTGAGCCATTTCCCCAGGCATGGGTGTGCATGTCTATCATGCCGGGCAACATAAGATCGCCGCCCAAGTCCTCCCGCGCAATACCGTCATCTTCTGGGACAGTCTCAATCACTTGAATGATTTGATCATCACGGACTAACACCTGCCTTAATATGACGTCTTTAGAGTTAGGGTCAAGTACAGAGGCGTTTAAGAACCAACGCTCTGCGGCGCTCGCATCTGAATTTAGTACTAAATAGTTGAGCAGTAAAATGAAGGCGAGCGAATGCTTCCATAATAATTTCATGGCATTTTCCTTTTGTTGTTGGAGTTGGCTTAAGGCAGTGGCAGCAAGAGCTGCCACTGATATATGGTTAGGTTAAGTTGAAATACTGTTTAATCTTGTTGGTACCGCTGCGGCTGGTGATGACGTTGGTATCACAATCAATAAAATGAATTTGGTAGTTACCATTTTCTAGTCTCATTAGATTGTCTACACGTTGGGTGTTGATGATGGCGTTTCTGTGCACTCGCACAAAGTGGCTACCTAGGGCTAAGTCCAACTGCTCTAAAGTCTTATCAATGACATAGTTTCGCGCTTTTGTTTGAGCGATAGTCATGTTGAGATTGGTTTGAAAAAAGACGATGTTTTCTTGTTCGAGTATGTAGGTTTTATTGCCTGATTTAGCATGAATTTTTACTTTCTCTGCCGCTAATTGTATATTTTCTGCGGCAATACGTGACAAGGCTTGAGAGAGTCTTGCCAAGTTAAATGGCTTAAGCAAATAATCTACAGCACCATTGTCAAAGGCCTTAAGGGCGAATTCACTGTAAGCCGTGGTAAAGATAACCTGGGTTTTAATATTTAAGTTATCGAACAAAGAAAAGCCATTGTGCTCACCAAGCTCAATATCCAGAAACACCACATTGGGTGCCAGTTGGTTTATGCGTTCAATGGCATCCGTTAAGTGCTCAGCTTCCCCGAGCAAGGTGATATCGGGTAATTGTGATAACTGCAGTTTTAATTTCTCACGGGCGTGAAACTCGTCTTCAACAATAAATACGCTTAGCATTTCGCCTCCAATGCAATTTGGTAACTTGCTCCGTTGTCATTTTTTATATTAAGTTCGCCTAACTGATGCAAGGCTAAACGTTTTTCAATCAAGCTTAATCCGTGACCGTTACGCTGGCCGTCGAGTACTTTTTGCGAAAAGCCTTTGCCGTTATCCCTTATGCTGATGTCGAATCCCCTTGGGCTAGGGGTGATCTCAACCTTGATTTCAAGTTTGAAACCTTTATTGTGTTTTATGGCGTTTTCAAAAATAGGCTGAAGCAGTAAAGGTGGAATGTTAATGGCGTCCAAACTGGCGGTTATTTGCCAGTAGACGGTTATTCTGTCGCCAAAGCGGGCTTGTTCCAACGATAGGTATTTTTTGCAGGTTTCGATTTCCTGGACAAGGGGGATTAGCGGTGTTTTGATATCAAGACTGGCCCTTAAAATATCTGAAAAACTGTGCAATATACTGTCGGCTTTTTGTGTATCTGTGGCCATAAGTGCAGAAATCGTATTGAGCGAGTTAAATAAAAAATGCGGGTTTAATTGATTGGTTAAATTCTGCAGTTGCGCTTGCTCTCTCAAGTCTTTTTCATGGGAATAACGTAAGCTCAGGCAATAGGTTTCCCACAGGGTAAATATGAACACCCCCCAGAGAAATGCAGAATAGAATCGCTCAAAAGGCGGAAATGCAAATTGGGAGAATAATAGTAAATGTAGCTCGGCCACTATGTTGGTACCTCCCCACATGATTAGGCAAAACAGCATGAATCTTAACGGGATAGCGCTTTGGTTTATGGTTGGCAATAGCTGCAGAAAATAATAGATCCAAAATGGCCCTATATAGAAAAATGTCAGCCAAATAGGGGCGCTATAAATGAACAGGGTTTCATCTGGCTCACCCATTTTCAGCCATTCGCTAATTGCAGGTAACACATATAAAAATGCCAAGAATAGGCTGATAAGAAAAGAATGGTGCTTGCTTAGCCGCATGTATCGCTTCCTGCTATCTATCGCTGTGGTTTTAAAATAAGAGAGTCACTATATAAAAGATTTGCTTGTGCACAAGCTCCAAGATGCTGAACTGATAATATTGCCGCTTGAAGTGTAGATCTGCGAGTATGGGTTGTTTAAAGGGAAAATAACATTTATTGCCGCCGCTCTTGAGCATAAAGCGGCTATTGCCTACAATAGCGCACGCTTTATTCATCAAAGACTAAGAAAATGAACGACACAACAGCTAAACCCACATTACCAGACCGTTTATCGGTTAACCCACGTAGCCCACATCATGTGGCCGCTATTTTCGAACATGATATTGGCATTAAAATTAATGGCAAAGAGCGTTTTGACGTCGAAGAATACTGCATCAGTGAAGGCTGGGTAAAAGTTGCTGCGCACAAGGCATTAGACCGTCGTGGTCAACCGCTATTGACCACAGTAAAAGGCACAGTAGAAGCTTTTTACAAGTAATTGCTGTTTTAACACCAGTGAAAATTAAAGGCTAGCCATCAGGCTGGCCTTTATTGTTTTGTGCTTGTGATTAACCACACTCGTAAACAAACCCTGCCAAGGGTGATAGTGATTGAAACCTAAGATGACTTTCTTTCATGTTCGAACGCTGTAGAATCCGCGCCTTGTTTTATCGTCTTAGATTTGTGTTGGTGTGATTATGATTGATTTGGCTCTGCTTCCTGTTTATTTGACCACAGTGGTGGCCCTGTTGTTAATTCCTGGTCCCGATATGCTGCTTATCGCCAGCTCTAGCCTGAGCTATGGCCGCAAAGTGGGCGTGTATGCAAGCTTAGGCAATGCCACCTCTGGACTGATATTAACCTTGCTTGCCGCAATGGGGGTCTCAGCCTTAGTGGCCATGCATCCTCTGGCTTTAGAAATACTGCGAGTATTGGGCGGGGCGTATTTACTCAAAATGGGCTGGGATTGCATGCGCAGCAGCGGCAGCGATGCCCCAGAAATTGAACAACAGCATAACCTGGCTAAATTGCTTTACCGCCGCGCGGTGATGAGCAACCTGCTTAACCCTAAGGCATTGATCTTTTTTGTTTTGTTTTTACCTCAGTTTGTCTCTACCCAGCTGAGCGCTAGTTCTGGCGAACAAATGTTGGCGCTGGGCCTGTTACTGAATGTGATGGGCTTAAGCTTCAACTTGCTGCTGGTGGCCCTGGTGGGCACCTTAGGCAAGCCCTTACTTCACAATGACAAGTTTCGCACCTATCAGAACAAGTTTATGGGGATGATATTTTTTGCCTTGGCTATCTGGTTGCTGGCTTCCCAAGTGCCATATTGAGTAAATTAATTGCCACAGTGTTAAGCACCGCTTAACGCTGCCAAGCATGATTATCATTGGTATTGGTGTCGCCATTTAGATCTGAAGTTAGCATGTTTCATTACCGGGATTCGTGTTATTATTCATGTGGTTAAGCTGTATGTTGCCATGTTGTGAATAAAATAAATCCATATAATAACACTGAATTTATTGGTCCATTTTTTTGATGAGAATAGCTGTGATGCCTATTTTATCAATGCAGCTAGCTTTGTTTTTTATATTTTCTATGGGTTGTTGCTTTTAATAGTGGTAGATGGGTTGTGGTCAGTTAATATTTATCAAGTTTATAAAAAAGTATATTTTGAAGTTAACAGCAAACACAAAAGCTAAAAAGGTGAGCTATGGCGTTTCTCCATGAGGTGTTGCGAGACGGCCATCCCATGGCGTCTGCAAAGCAAAAAAAACGGCCCATTGAGGGCCGTTTTTTTATGTTTAGATGCTAATAAGTCTTAGCTTAACCAACCTGAAATCATCTGCTTGAAATAATCCACTAACTGGCTGAACCAGCTACCTTCATTGATTTCCTCTAGTGTAACCAAGGGGAACTGGGCGATGTCTTTACCTTCGAGTTGGAAAAATACTCGGCCAACCACTTCGCCTTTCGCTAGTGGCGCTGTCAGTTGCTTAGTGAGCTCGAAGTTGGCTTGTAAGTCTTTGGCTTTACCGCGACCTAAGGTGATTGCCGTGTCTGTGGTCACACCTAAGTTCACTGTGTCTTTGTCACCGTACCAAATGGCGTGATTGGTGAAGGTATCACCGGCTTTATAAGGACTGATGGTTTCAAAGAAACGGAAGCCATAATTAAGCAGTTTTTTGCTTTCAGCCTTACGAGCCGATTCACTGCTGGTGCCTAGCACGACAGAGATAAGGCGCATGCCATCACTGGTGGCTGAGGCCACTAAGTTATAACCGGCGCCTGAGGTGTGACCCGTCTTAATGCCATCGACATTTAAGCTGTTATCCCATAACAGACCGTTGCGGTTATACTGTTTGATGCCATTGTAAGTGAATGATTTTTCTGCATATACACGATACTCTTGCGGCACATCACGGATAAGAGCTGCACCCAACAAGGCCATATCATAGGCAGTAGTCTTGTGGTTTTCAGAGTCTAGACCGTGGGAGTTTTCAAAGTAGCTGTCATTCATGCCAAGCTGTTTAGACCAAGAGTTCATTAGGTCGACGAAGGCGCCCTCGGTGCCAGCGATGTGCTCAGCCATGGCAACACAGGCATCATTTCCGGATTGAATGATGATGCCGCGATTTAGGTCGTCAACTTTGACAGTTTTACCCACTTCGATGAACATTTTAGATGAGTCAGGGAAGTTCTTCGACCAAGCGTTCTTGGTGATGGTGACTTCATCTTCTAAGGAAATGTTGCCCACTTTGAGCTCATGACCTATGACATAGCTTGTCATCATCTTAGTTAAGCTTGCAGGGTTTAGACTTTCATAGGAATTACCTTCAGCAATCACTTGGCCTGAATGATAATCCATTAATACATAAGCTTTAGCGGCAACACTCGGTGCATCAGGAATAACCATAGGGGCGCGGTTGGCTTGTGGGGCACGATTGGCTTGCGGTAATGTCGATTGATCGGGTTGAGGAGCGTCCGGGGCTGCAATGCTTGAAAGCGAAACAAAGGAAAGAAGCAGCAAAGATTTAAACTGTGTATTAACTGAATTTATCATGAAAGTAGCACGTCTCTGGTTAGTCGAAGGGGGGAGTGGATGCATAAACTGGGCTTTCGCCCAGCTTAAAACGCGTTAATTGTGGTTAATATATCATTAGTCGGTAACTAAAAAACATTAAGCTTACTTAATTGGACTGATTTTGTGTTAATTGATCAAGGTTTAGCTTGCTCAACCATAAAACTATCAGGAAAACCGTCGCGCTTTAGGTTTTGCAGCAGCTTATCAGCAATATGCCGTTGACCTATTGGGCCCAGCCTGAGTCGATAGAAGCCGTTTACGGGTTCTATGTTCGATGAGATGCCGTATTTAGCTTCCAATTTCTGTGCCAGATGATTAATTCTTACTTTATCTCGCGATGCTGTGATTTGAATAAAATTCACATGAGGGTCGGCAAGTTCGGCTAATGCCCTCGATGAGGGAGTAGGGAAATAAATGGCTTCAATATTGACTCTTGCAGTACCAGTACTGAGCACCCCTAACTTGTAGGCCGCCGCGTAGGATAAATCTATCACTCGCCCTTCGTGAAACGGGCCACGGTCGTTAACCCTGACGATGATTTCCTTATTGTTATCTTCATTCCTCACTTTGACATAGCTTGGAATAGGTAAGGTTTTATGGGCGGCAGTCATGGCATACATATCATAGACCTCACCGTTGGAGGTAAGGTGGCCATGAAACTTTGAGCCGTACCAAGAGGCGATACCCCGTTCACGGAAATCTTTGCCGTGGTTCAATACCGCATAATTCTTACCTAGCACTCTATAGTCTTTATTGCCTTGACGACTGTAGGGCTCATATTTAGGCACAGCATTGGGCACCTTGCTCACGTCGGGCGCATTATCAGGGGCTCTGTCATTGGCCATCTGGTAACGGCCACTCTGACTGTCCCTCTTTGCCCCTTTAGAGCTTGAAGGTGAGCTTGAACAGGCAACTAAAACGCTGCATATGGCTAACACCCCCAATTGCTTGAGGTTTAAACCCCTGGTCTTTAGCCGCGAACTCATGATCCCAGTGAAGGGTAAGGCTAGGTTACACTTAGTTTGCATTGTGATGGGCTTTGAGTTGTTGACTAAATTGGTAAACGGCCATGGCATACAAGGGACTGCGATTATAGCGAGTAATCACATAAAAGTTTTTCAAACCCAACCAATACTCAGTCTTGTCTGCCTGCTCAAGGGATATCAGCAGGGCACTTTGACTTGCATCGATATCTTTTGCCTGGGCCAGGCTTAAATTAGGGCTAAGAATATCCGACACCTTATAGTTAAGCTTTTCGCCGCTCCAGACTTTAGCCATAGGTGGGCTTGCCATAGTGTTGGTCAGTGGCAAGGCGACATCGGCATTACGTTGCCAGCCATGTTGATGAAAGTAATTAGCGACACTGCCAATGGCATCGGCGGGGCTTGTGAGTAAGTCGCGTCTGCCATCACCATCGAAATCCACCGCATAGTGACGATAGCTTGAAGGAATAAACTGACCAAAGCCCATGGCACCCGCATATGAGGCTTTGAGATTGGCGGCATCGAGTTTTTCTTCTTTAATTAGCGACATCAAGTGACCAAATTCGCTTCTGAAAAATGTGGCTCTTGGTGGGTAATAAAAACCTAAGGTATAAAGCGCATCTTGAGGCGCATAGTTGCCCATGTAGCCGCCGTAAAAGGTTTCAATGCCTATGATAGCGACGATGATCTGAGGGTCGACATTAAACTTATCGGCCGCGCGTTGAATGGTTTTCTGATGTGTTTTCCAAAATGCTAACCCAGCTTGAAGCCGTTTTTCAGTAAGAAAAATAGGAAAATATTGGTGCCAAGGTTTGGCTTCCCAAGGTTTAGTGATGGCATCGATCACGGCTTGGTTATAGTTAGCGCCATCAAGATAAGCTTGTGCTTGCTGCTGGCTAACGCCTTTACTTACTTGCTCCTTAATAAAGGCTTTTTTCAATTCGGTTATTTCTTTGGTGTCTGCCGGTTGCAGGGCATGCACTAAGGAACTTGATAACCCCAATACGCATATCAAGGCTGCAACTAGTCTATTGTTTGAACGCATTACACCATCCTATCTATCGATAAAACGCCTATGGGTATGGATACTCATTAATATCCCAAACCCAGTCATCAAGGTCAGCATGGAGGTGCCGCCGTAGCTTATTAACGGCAAAGGCACGCCAACCACGGGTAAGATACCTGAAACCATGCCAATATTCACAAAAATATAAACGAAAAATGTCAGGGTAATACTGCCTGCGAGCAGGCGAGCAAAACTGGTTTGGGCACAGGAGGCGATATAGAGGCCACGGCCGATAACAAACAAATACATGCACAATAAAAACAAGCTGCCCATTAGGCCAAATTCTTCACCTATAACAGCGAAAATAAAATCAGTATGGCGCTCAGGTAAAAACTCTAACTGAGATTGGGTGCCTTGTAACCAGCCTTTGCCCCACATTCCCCCTGAGCCAATACCAATTTTGGATTGGATAATATGATAACCAGCCCCTAAGGGGTCTTGTTCTGGATTAAACAGTGTCAGTACCCGGGTGCGCTGATAATCGTGCATCAAGAAGTACCAGAGCACGGGCAAGAAGGCTAACAGGGCGGCGCCGCAACCAATCACGAGATACCAGCTCATGCCGGATAAAAACAGCACAAAGACCCCAGATGCTGCCACTAAAATAGAGGTGCCCAAATCAGGCTGTTTTGCGATAAGCAAGGTTGGGATCAACAAGATGATCGCCCCGCCAGCTAAATAGCGCTTTTTCGGCGGCAAGGGGAACTTACTTATGTACCAGGCCATGGTAATAGGGAAGGCAAGCTTGATAAGCTCAGAGGGTTGAAACTCCATAAAACCAAGGTTTAACCAGCGCTGCGCCCCTTTATTTATGGTGCCGAAAAAATGCACCCCTAAGAGTAAGATAATGCCAGCGATATAAATGGGCAGCGCCCAGCGGCGTAACATCTCAGGGTTTATCTGAGCAAAAATAAACATGATCCCAAGTGACAGCCCCATGCGCACAAGTTGGCGCTCCATCATGGCAAGGTCTTCACCACTGGCAGAATAGATCACAAATAAGCCAAAGCACATGAGTGCACATAGCCCTAATAATAAGGGCAGGTCTATGTGCAGGCGTTGCCAGAGAGTTTGTCTGTGGGAGTGCATTCTCATTTGGCTGTCATCCATTCATCCCTAAGCAGGTATTCATCAAACAATTCTCTAGCAACTGGCCCAGCGTTGGCGCCACCCCAGCCGGCATTTTCAAGCACTAAGGCGATAACGATTTTTGGATCTTCATAGGGGGCGTAAGCGACGATAAGGGCATTATCTCTTAAGTGTTCAGAGATCTTGCTGGCATCGTATTTCGCATCTTGGGCTATGCCCACAATTTGTGCGGTACCGGTTTTCATTGCTGCGGTATAGCGCGCATCGGTAAAGCGAGATTTATCCGCGGTTTGGCGCATGGCTTCATTGATTATGTCCCAATTGCGGGGGTTTTTAAGCTCGATAGGTGGCTGTTCATCGATGGGCGCAGCAATCAGGGCGGTTCTGTCCTTAAAGGCTTTTAATAGGTGCGGGGTAAAACGTTGGCCCTTGTTTGCTAAAATTGCTGTAGCATTGGCCAGTTGCAGTGGCGTCGCTGTCCAGTAACCTTGGCCGATCCCTACAGAAATGGTGTCGCCTATGTACCAAGACTGATTGTATTTGAGGCGTTTCCAGTCTTTTGAGGGCATATTGCCAGTGGCTTCTTCGAAAATATCTATGCCAGTGTTGCGCCCGAAGCCAAACTGATCCATAAAGTTGGCCAACTTATTCACGCCGACTTTATAGGCCAGGTCGTAGAAGAAAATATCACAGGAATCTATGATGGCATGGTAAACATCGACCCAGCCATGGCCCCATTTTTTCCAGTCACGGTATTTGCGCTCAACCCCTGGAATTTGCCAAAAACCAGGATCCCAAACTCGGGTGCGTTCATTGATTATTTGATCGTCCAAGCCCAATAAGGCAATGAAGGGCTTTACTGTGGACGCTGGCGAATATTGTCCTTGAGTTGCCCGGTTAATCAGGGGGCGAGACTTGTCGTTGAGCAGTTGGCTATAAGCTTTGCTGCTGATCCCATGAACAAACTGATTAGGATCGTAACTTGGGCTAGACACCATGGCTAAGATGCCGCCATCTTTAGGGTCAATAGCCACAATGGAGCCTTTTTTCCCTGCTAGTAATTCGACGGCTTTTTGTTGAAGTTTGAGATCCAGTGTGAGGTAGATATCTTGGCCTGGAGTGGGTTCGGTCACCTTTAGGGTGCGGATGACTCTGCCACGGTTATTCACTTCCTCTTCAACATGTCCTGGTTGACCGTGGAGTAAGTTTTCATAAAACTTTTCAATCCCTTGCTTACCCATGTCCTTAGTGGCGGCATAATTAGCCCATAGGTTACTCGCTTCCAATGCGGCCCTGTCTTTGGTATTGATTTTACCCACATAACCTAACACATGAGTCAATAATTCATCATAAGGGTAATGACGTTTAAGGCCGGCATCCACATAAATACCGGGGAATGCATGTTGGTTTACTGTGAATGTCGCGACCTCTTCCTCGGTCAGTTTAGCTTTGATTGTCATCGGCTTAAATCGACGATGAAATTTGAGGGTTTCGGCGATAGTGTCTCGTTCATCTTGGCTAATGGGCAAAATGTGATTGAGTTTATCTAAGGCCTCATCGATATTGGCGACTTTTTCCGGAATAAGTTCTAGGGAATGAAACGGCTGATTTTCCGCCAAAAGTTGACCATTCCTGTCGAGTATGAGTCCGCGGCTAGGAGCGATAGGGACGATACGTATGCGGTTATCATTGGAGCGGGTTTCGTAATCGGCAAAGGAAACGACTTGAAGCTGATACAAGTTTGACAGTAATAAGCCTAATAGCGCAAAGACACAGATAAAAGTAAACAGAGCACGACGCTTAAATAGGGACGCCTCGGCGGCGTGGTCATGCATGGTTATGCGCTTCTTTGGCGACACTTATGCTTTCTCCGAGTTAATCATTTTTCGGTTATAGCCAAAGTGCTATAAACAAGTCCATGTCAACAGAGTAAGCTCAGCGCTAATTGATCGCTCAGGGCTACTCTCTGTGATAGGGGTGGTTGTTGTTAATGCTCCAAGCACGATACAAACTTTCGGCAACCAAAACGCGCACTAAGGGATGAGGCAAGGTCAATGCCGATAAGCACCAACTTTGACTCGCGGCCTCTTTACAGGCGGGTGATAGACCTTCCGGCCCGCCGATAAGTAGGCTGACATCTCGTCCATCGAGTTGCCATTTGCTTAGCTGCTCGGCAAGTTCTGGGGTTGTCCAGTTCTTACCGGGAAGATCTAAGCTAACGATATGATTACCTTTAGCGACCGCCGCTAGCATGAGATCGCCTTCTTTTTGGAGAATTCGGGCGATATCTGCATTTTTCCCGCGCTTACCTGCTGGGATTTCTATGAGTTCGAGTGCCATATCCCGTGGAAAACGACGCTGGTACTCTTCAAAACCTCGGGTGACCCAATCGGGCATTTTTGTGCCAACGGCGATAAGTTGTAGCTTCATTTAAGCGTTGTGTTCTGACCAGAGTTTTTCGAGCTGGTAATAATCACGGCTGCTTTCTTGCATCACATGCAGGATCACATCGCCTAAATCTACTAATACCCATTCACTGCTATCACGGCCTTCAACGCCTAATGGCTGAATGCCAGCCGCTTTTGCTTGAACAATTAAGTTTTCAGCGATAGCGCGTACATGGGTTTTTGATGTGCCAGAGCAGATCACCATGTAATCGGTAATGTTTGATTGATTGGTAACGTCTAAAACAACAACGTCTTTGGCTTTTAGATCATCGACTTTATCGACAACAAATGCTTTTAATTCCGTGCTCTGCACGACGACTTACCTCAGTATTTTAAATAACGGAGCATTATACTCAAAAACCCTACTCAGGCGCAATTGTTCACTGATGATTAGTCTAATACCAATCACATTAATTATCTGGTCAATCAGAGCCTTTCAAGCTGTTCAATTCAAGGCGCATTAGTGCTGTAAGGGTTATTCCCTTTCAAACCTCATTCTTACACAGGAATGCAACGCAGAAGTGGAATGCTTGAGACGCTCCCATAGGGCGGGTTTCAAATGATGTTACTCTGCGTTAGAGACTCTCGACATAGCACCACTATGCCTTCAAACCTCCGCCTTGATTAACATCATTTTAACTCCCGCTGCATGACCAGATTATTAATACGATTGGTATAAAGTCGTGTGGCTTGTTGAAAACTTTTCTTAGCTCACTTGGTTAAAAATCAGCTAAGCTGTATTTATCCCCGAGCAATACTCTGTCAATAGGAGACAACAATGAGCGATAAATATTTAACGCTAGAGGAAGTGTGTAAACTTCTAGATAAAAGCCCCGCCACCATTAAGCGCTACGCGAGAGAAAACCTGTTAAGCAGCAAGCAAGAAGGTGAAGTGCTGACATTCCCTGAGTCAGAAGTGCTACGCTATTTATCATTTTCTAAAAAATTGGGCTAACGCTAGCTTCAATTAAGCTCAGTTTGTATTTTATTATTGGCTTGATAGCTAAAACGGCTTATGTGTCTGCATAAGCCGTTTTTGTTGCCCGTGTTGCTGCAATTTTAAGGCGTGCAGAGCGGTTAACTCAAAGAGAGTGCTCCATGGGCAATGGCGTTACGGGTAGCGTATCCTTAGCTAATGGCGCAATTTTGCCATTATTCATCAGGTAGATATGATCCATTTGCTCCATTGCGGTGAGCTTGTGACTGATTAATAGTAGGCTCTTGTCTTTGGCAAATTCGAACAGTAAAGCTAACATCTCCCTTTCTGTTTTATTGTCCAAACCTTCCGTCGGCTCATCGAGTAATAGCAGTTCAGCATCGTGTAGCAGCACTCTTGCTATGCCTATGCGCCGACGCTCCCCCCCTGAAAGTGTACGGCCCCCTTCACCCAGCCAAAGGGATAAGCCTTTTTCTGTCTGAGCTAAATACTCAAGCCCAACTTGCTGCAAGACTTGATGAATTCGAGATTCGATTTCTTTTGAGTCGTTAGTGTGAGCGTTAATGGCGAGGGCCAAATTGTCCTTCAGGCTAGCACTAAAGATATCGACTCTCTGGCTGACTATGCTCATCGCACTTCTCAATTGGCATTGAGAGAGTGAGTTAATATTCTGCCCATTGAGGCGTATCTCCCCAGAGTTTGCTTGATATTCACGGCTAATGAGTGCTAACAAACTGGATTTACCGCAGCCCGTTGGCCCCAATAGCGCCACTTTTTGTCCCTTAGGTATTACAAGCTCAAGTTGCTCGAACAGGTGCAGTCCTTGGGGATAGCCAAAACAAACACCGCTTAAGCTTAAGCTTGGAGAGGTTATCTCTGCAGTATTGCTAAGTGGCGCGAGTTCTTGCTTTGTAAAAATAATGTCGGGGGTCTGGTTGACTAAGCTATTTAATCGTTTTGCCGAGGCGATACTCGACGCCAATTGATTGAAAGCAAGGCTAATGGGCTGCAAGGTTTCTATGCTAGCCATGGCGGTAAAAACTAATAAAGCCAACACGGCCCCCGTGATTGGCTCATGATTCATGAGTTGCGACAAAGCTAGGGGCTGAGTGCGTACAGCATTTTCCATGGCAAAACCTGCCAAGATTAACACCCCAAGCACAGCGACACCGTGACAAAGAATGATCATGGCTTGGCTCAACCCAGCAACCTTGGCAAGGGTATATTGATTGGCGTACAAGCGAGATTCGCCTTGGTAAAAACGCTGTAAATAATCCCTATTGGCGTCAAAAAGACTCAACTCTGCTTGGCCCTGAAGCAAATCAATTAATTGCACTCGAAGCGTTTGTTTAGCTTGGGGTAATGCTGTGCCGGCTTTTATGCCTATTTGATAAAAAATCCAAGGTAAGATAAACCAACTAGCAAGTAAAAATCCGCTCAAGACTAAGGCTATGCCTAAATGAAACCAAGCCACAAAAAAGTACAGGCTTAAGATCATCACTAATGCGGCCGCCATAGGGGTGATTAAGCGTAAATAAAGGTGATCTAAGGTATCGATATCGGCAATTAAGCGGTTGAGTAAGTCACCTTGGCGTATGCCCTTAAGTTGTTGGCGACTCAAGGGTAGTATCTGTTTCCACACCCAGACTCTAAGGTCTGCAAGTAAGCTAAACGTGGCATTATGTGTGGTCATGCGTTCGCCATAACGACTGACGGTACGTAAAATAGAGAAGAACCTGACCCCTGCAGCTGGAGTAAAAAAATTAAACGCCGCGGCACTGGCTGCGGTAAGGCCGGCGAGGGCCGCCGCCGAAATAAACCAGCCTGATAAAGACAATAACCCCATGGCGGCTAAAAGGCTCACAAGAGTCAATAAAAAACCCAGACCCATGATTAAGAAGTGTTGCTTAAATAGGCGCAAATAAGGCAGTAATGCTTTCATTAACTTAGCCCTATGCTTGTCTGTAAGTTGATGTCATAGCTGGCCTCTAAATTGAGCTGATAAAATAATCCCTGTTCGGCCATCAACTCATCATATGTCCCGCGACTGGCTAAGCGGCCTTTCTCAAGCACGAGTATGGTATCCATATTTTGTAATTGACTGAGTTTGTGAGTCACCAGTAACAAACACTTTGACGCAGTTTCTTTGGCAATGCTTTGGGATATCGCCTCCGCGCTGGAGATATCTAAGCTGGCAGTGGGTTCATCTAACATAAATACCTGTGCATCATGGTTTAAGGCTCTAGCCAGAGCGAACCGCTGGGCTTGGCCCACTGAAATACCAATGGCTTGTTCGCCTATGGTTAAATCAAGTCCTTGTGGGTGGGCTGCGACAAATTGATCAATATTGGCTTTTCTTAGTAATTCCCAAGCTTTCTCTGGGGTTAGCGCTTTGTCCCCAAGGCTTAAGTTTTCCATTAAGGTGCCGTGAAACAATTGTGGCTCCTGCCCAAGCCAGGCAAGCTTTTGCCGCCAATCGGTTAAATCTAGCTGGTTAAATTCAATACCTTGGATTTTGAGTGATCCTTCATAGGGTAAAAAGCCCAATAGTAAGTTTACTAAGGTGGTTTTACCTGAGCCGCTAGCCCCGACGACAGCCAGTTTTTTAAGGCCGCTAATGCTGAAGTCAAGTGGCCCTAATAGGCATTGACCTTCGTGGCTTAACACCGTTAGGTTATTAGCCTCAAGCTCCCAAGTGGTGAACTCAATCTTGGCAAGTGATGTACTCGAATCTTGTTGCACTGGGACACCCTTAAGAGGAAGGGCAGTTTCTTGAATACTAAGCAAGGCGACCAGGCTTTCTGCTGCGGCAATCGCTTTGGCCTTGGCATGGTAATGGCTGCCAAGATCTTTAAGTGGCTGATAAAACTCAGGAGCCAGCAGTAATACGAATAAGCCGCTAAATAAACTTAACTGCTGCTCACTCGATGGAAGCAGGCTAAAATTTCCCCAATCTAAATGGCCCAAGTAGCTAAAACCAAAATACACCGCCAAGATGGCGATGGAGATGGCAGCGAAAAATTCAAGTACGGCTGAGCTCAAGAAGGCAAGGCTAAGCACAGATAGGGTGCGTTGCTTAACGTCATTAGAGACACTGGCAATATTGGCTATTTCATCTTGCTGGCGATGAAACAGAATTAAGGTTCTAAGGCCTCTTAAGCTGTCGAGGAAATGGCCGTTTAATTGTTGCAGCGCTGAGAAATTTTTACGATTAGCTTCGGCGGCGCCCATGCCGACCAGCACCATAAAAAGCGGGATTAAGGGGGCTGTGACCAATAAGATGATGGCACTTAGCCAGTTGACCGGCACTATGGCTGCAAGAATAATTAACGGAGTAAACCCGGCTAATAAGATGGCAGGCAGGTATTTAGCATAAAAATCCTGCAGATCTTCGATTTGTTCAAACACGATATTCGCCCAGGTACCAGCGGGTTTTGTCTTGATAAAGCTTGGGCCTAAGGCGACAAGTTTATTGAGCACAGTTTGGCGCACTTGAGCCCTAAGGCGTTGACCCGCTATGAAACCAGAACGCTCCCTTGCATAGGCGAGTAAGGCCCGAAATGACGTCAGTAGCAGTAAGCTTGCAATTTCAGGGTAAAAGCGGGTTATTTGCATGTTTTGCATGATAAGGCCATCTAGCACCTTGGCCAGTAGATAGGCTTGTGCAAGCAGACAAAGGCCGGTGAAAACGCCAAATAAGACTGTGAGTTTAAGGTACCCAGAGCAGGCAGCCTGTTGCTGCTTAAGCCACAGGGTTAATGACTTCTCTAACGACTTATCCATGATACTCCCACTGAATGAGCAGATAATTAATACGATTGGTATCAAGCGGCTTAGCATTATAACCTAGAAGCTTGGGCTGTACTCAACAGCAGCACTAGACTTAAGTTTGTGTCTATATGGAGCATTAATTCAGCTGTGAAGTTGGTCTGCTGGCCAATGGTTTATTTTATTTTATTTTGCTTGATAAAGAATGACTAAGGCGTAGGATTTGATTTAGCTCAGGGATACACTCTATCACGATAGTGATAAGCATTATGATAAAAAAGCACTAAGCTTAATGAGCTAACTTAAATAGGCGCGCTCATTTAACTAAGTCGCTAAATAACAGCGAATTTTATGTAAATTTTACGCTGAGTTTTCAATTGTGCAGCGGATCTGGGGTCACGGTATCCGCTATTTTAGGAATATAAAGCATGAAGCCAATAGAGTTTAGAAAAATCGATGCAATACTGATTAAATTTAGCTTGAATGGTAAATTTTGGATTGTATGTTCTATGGTTACAGCCATTACTAGTGTGATTGCCTTGATGAATTATCAACATGCTAACCAACTCATAGAAGCGCAGTCCATGGCAAGAGTGAGTGCCGCAGTGGAAGCCGTAGCAGGGGTTGCCAGCAAGCAAAATCTCACGGGTGCTAACCTCGAGGCTTTTGCCGAGCAACATAATTTTCAACTAGCTTCGCAATTAGTGAATCGCCGTATGGGGGATTCAGTGACCGCTAGCGCAGCAGCAGGGACACAGTATTTACAACAAACTCAAATTGTTACCGCTTGGGAGCAGGATGCTCGGGGGGACACTCAGTTATTACTGTGGCTCGCACTTATCGGGCTTTTACCGCTATTTCAGTTAAGTTACTGGATCTCAACCTCTTTGGGGGGCGGGCTTTGGGACATGTATATTGCCATTAAGCGCTTGGCTGATGGTGATTTAAGCTGTCGATTGAATTTTTTTGGCACTGATGATTTCAGCATGATAGCCAATGAAATCGATCGCAGCGCCGATAATATGAGTGAAATGGTCAAAGCGATTCGAAGCAATGCTCATACCTTAGAACTTGCCTCAAGCGAATTTAATAAGCAGGCTAATACCAACGGTCAGTTGATAAGCCAGCAGCATCATTTTCTAGATTCAGTTTCCCATGCCATGGAGCAAATGACCGCGGCCATTGCCGATGTCTCTCATAATGCCAGTGATACCTCAACACGAACTAAAGAAAGCGCTAAGCAAGTGGACTCTAGCCTAGTGCAGATCAGTGGCTCGGTGAAGAGCATCAGCAGCCTCTCTGAGCGTATTGGCGAAGTATTCTCCTCGGTAGAAAAACTGTCAAAAGATGCCACTCAAATTAATGCTGTAGTGACCACGATTAACAGCATTTCAGAGCAAACCAACTTGTTAGCCTTGAATGCGGCCATTGAAGCGGCGCGAGCGGGTGAACAAGGGCGAGGCTTTGCTGTGGTGGCGGATGAAGTACGTACTTTAGCTGGACGCACTCAACAGGCGACGGTAGAAATTCAGAAAATGATTGAAGGATTACAAGCGGGATCGGTCAAGCTCAGCGGCATCACCAATATGATTGTCGAACAAGCCGAAGAGGGCCGCACTAGTATCAGTGGGGTGGGTGATGATGTGGCTTTGATGGCCGAATCTATCAATGCGGTGTTTGACATGAGCAGTCAAATAGCGACCTCGGCAGAAGAGCAGAGCGCCTCATCTCGAAGCGTGTCAGCTCAGATCTCAGATATTCGCAAACAATCAGATACGATTTTAGCTAATGCTAAAAAAGCCGAAGCCTTGGCAAGCAGCTTAGAAACGGCCTCGAAGGACTTGGAGCAACTATTAGTGCAGTATAAATTGTAACTGGACTGAGGTTAGCTTCAGATTATCTCACCATGAAACCGGCAATAGCCGGTTTTTTCACACAGAATGAAAGGGTTTACTTTAATGGGTTAGTGACACTTTTTTCATCGAGCTTCTTGGTTAACGCCGCTATCATACCGTTATTGATCAAGATTTCTTGTTGGATTTGTTCCCTTTTTTCAGCTGCCTGCTCGGAATTATCGCCTTTTAACTCCCTGAGCTGCTCTTTAAGCTGTTTAATTTTTTCTTTCAGGTTTTTAATTTGCTTTTCAATGGGAGAAAGCACTTCATCACTATCACTCCCTTGAGGCGCTTTGGTGTCAGAAGTGCCTTGTTTATGCAGGGCTGCACCAGTGGAAGCGGCGAGGGCATCCATACCCGCTTGGGTAATGGAGACAGTATCAGCAGCCCCTTGACTAGCGGCCAAGGCAGTCGTTATCGTCCCATCAGTAGCTTGAGGGCGAGCTTGAACCTTAATTGGGTTTTGACTTGCTAAAGTGAGTTTTGCGCCTGAAATTTCCATTGAATGCCCTCTAAGCCTTAGATTCTATTCCTTTGCAGCCTTTGACGTTGAAGTGCAGGCATCCAAATACTCATAGCTAATGAAGGTTTATCGGCTGGTGGGCTCTTTTATTGAGTTTTTTTCAGCGGCTCCCATAGCATGAAACACAGCGATTAATCGGGCAGAAAAACTAACACAAAAAACAACATAAAAACCCAAGCTGGAGTGTGGCTGATCATGTTATTCATAAGTGTTCCCTTAAATTGTCGCTTCTTAGGCTGTTAGAAGTTAATTCTTGCTAATGTGTGGTTATTAAACCCTAAAGGCTGAGATTGAAATAGTGCCCAAAGTCATGACTGTTTAATGTCTCACTTGCGCTTATATCTGCCAGTGGTTAGATTTATGTTGCAAACCACCTGTGGTAACGGTTCATTGAATGACAAAAGCGTTGGATACCTGGGTGCTAAGGGACTAGGACTTGCGCAAAAACTGAAATTAAGGGATTGATATGAAAGAGCAACACCTGCCGTTAACCGATTTTATTGAATATTCACAAGATGAAATGTTGAGTCGCGCCCAAGCCCATTACACGGAGATTAAACGCCGCCATTCTATTCGTAATTTTTCTGACCGCGCTGTGCCAAAAGATATTATCGCCCAATGTATTTTAGCCGCCGGCACCGCCCCAAATGGCGCCAATCATCAACCCTGGCACTTTGTTGCCATTAGTCAACCGCAGGTTAAAGCGCAAATCCGCCAGCAAGCGGAGGCATTAGAGCAGGCTTTTTATGGGGGACGAGCGGGGGAGGAATGGCTCGATGCCTTAAAGCCCTTAGGGACAGATGCGGATAAAGCCTACCTTGAACACGCACCTTGGTTAATTGCTGTTTTTAGCCAAAAACGTTTGCAAGAAGCTGGGCAAGAAAAAAGTAACTATTATGTTCATGAATCGGTAGGGATAGCCACAGGCTTTCTTATTCAAGCCCTGCACAATGCAGGGCTTGGCACCTTAACTCACACGCCTAAACCCATGAGTTTTTTGTCAAAAATATGCAAGCGAGATAACGATAATGAAAGGCCTTATATGCTTATCATTGCCGGATACCCAAGCGAGGATGCCACCATTCCAGCTCATGCCGTAAACAAAAAATCCTTAGATGAAATCTGTGATTTTATCGAGTAAACACTCTTCATTTACTTTTCTTCGTACATCAAATAGTGGCTTTGCTCCATGCCTAGGGCTTCATAAGTGCGCTGGGCTGGAGTATTTTCATTTTCCACATAAAGACGGAAGCTGGCCGCGCCGCCTTGCTCCTTGGCTAAGTCTTTCACTGCTTGATAGAGTTTGGCGTAGATCCCTTGGCGACGGTATTGAGGTAAGATATACACACTTTGGATCCAATAATAGTTTTTCGCTCGCCAGTCACTCCATTCGAACGTCACCATCAAGGAACCTGCGATTTCACCATCGATTTCAGCCACTAGGTAGCAGCCTTTATCTGGATGCGCTAATAAGGTACTCACGCCTAAGGTTAAGGTTTCGCTATCGAGTTGCAGGTTTTCAGTTTCTAATGCCATCGCCTGATTGAAATTAACCAGTGCAATCAAATCTGTGTGTTGGCCTGTTCTTATTTTCATTGTGAACCTATATGTTGGAGAGTGTGGGTCGCCGTTATCGTTAGGTTTTGGCGTTATCAATATTTAGCTGAACAAATTGCGTAAACAAACGCTGAGGCTTAGCTAAATTATCACATAAACATCATGAATATCACTAGCCAAACAGTGGCGGCGCTAACCCCAAGTCATGAGATAGTGCTTGGGTGACGCTTCATCATGCTAGTGAAGTATTATTTAGCGTTATGAATAGCTACCTAGAATAACTTTCCTAGATTATCATAGCGGCTTAATTCCTCCCTAGTGGTTGTAATAACAATGAAGTTGTTAACACTCTTTAAAGCATTGCATTGCATTGCATTGCATTGCATTTCATTGGATTAGCTATGTTTTTTCTAGGACTTTGCGGCTATTTTTTTACTCAAATAAGCCTTGAATTATCAGGCATGCTAGTGCTTTCAAGCTTGATTGGTCTCGGGCTGATGTTAATGAGTCCATACCCTATAGTGTTATTTTTGCAATGGGCACAGCAGCAGGCTGACAATCAAGCAGCCAATCAAAGTGCGAACTCTACTGCCAATCAAACCCCAGATAGTAAAAACCAGAATGAGAAATATTGATGTTAACCTACCGTAAAGCGACATCCGATGATGTACCTGCATTAGCAAGACTCGAGGCTCAACACGTCAGTGATGAGTTGGCTGGCGCCGACATCAGCCAATTAGCAGGTCAAGGCTTCAATAGTCAGGAACTTACTACTTTGGTTAATCGGCATTATCTGCAGTTAGCGGAAGATGACGGGGTTATCATTGGCTACGTCATTGCCGCTACCTGGGATTTTTTTGGTCAGCAAGGTATTTACCGTGCCTTAGAAAATCGACTCGGCACACTTGAACATGATGGACCTAAATTGACGATTAAAAACTGCTGCCAATATGGCCCGATTTGGATAAGTCCAGCGTACCGAGGTAAGGGCATATTTGCTCAGTTGGTGGCTAAGCTCGCCCTAGAAGTGCGCAGTCAATTTCCTTATATTCTGACATTCATTGCCGAAGATAATGCCCGCTCTTTTGCAGCTCATACCGCCAAAGCCAATATGCAAGTGGTGGATTTTTTTAGTTTTGAGCGAAGGGATTATTATCTGTTACTTAAACACATTTGAATTAGACAAAAAATAGCGCCATAGGCGCTATTTTTTGTCTACGATGAACTGTTTACGAAGGGCTATTTCACTTCTTTCCCTTGAGCTTGTAAGTCGGCATGGTAGCTCGAACGTACCATAGGGCCACAGGCGGCGTGGGTAAAACCTAGCTCATCGGCCAAGACTTTTAACTCGTCAAACTCTGCGGGCGGTACGTAGCGCACCACAGGTAAATGGAACTTCGATGGCTGTAAGTACTGGCCTAAAGTCAACATTTCCACATTGTGGCTTCTTAAGTCACGTAATACCTCGGCGATTTCTTCATTGGTTTCACCTAGGCCCATCATCAAGCCCGACTTAGTAGGAATATGTGGGTGACGCTCCTTAAAGCGTTTAAGTAAATCCAATGACCACTGATAGTTAGCCCCAGGCCTTGCCTTGCGATAATGAGCTGGCGCCGTTTCTAGGTTGTGGTTGAATACATCCGGCGGCTCGGCAGACAGAATATCAAGTGCGGCATCGATACGGCCACGGAAATCGGGTACTAGCGTTTCAATTTTAATGTCTGGATTGAGCTTGCGAATTTCACGAATACAATCGGCAAAATGTTGGGCACCGCCATCGCGTAAGTCATCACGGTCAACTGAAGTGATCACCACATACTTAAGCTTCATGTCGCGGATAGTTTGCGCCAATTTGACTGGCTCTTCGGCATCAGGCTTAAGTGGACGACCGTGGGCAACGTCACAAAATGGGCAACGGCGAGTACAGATGGCGCCTAAGATCATAAAGGTCGCAGTGCCGTGATTGAAGCACTCAGATAAATTCGGGCACGAGGCCTCTTCACATACAGAGTGCAGGCCATTTTTACGTAATGCGGCCTTAATTTCTAAGATGCGTTGATTCGATGCCGGTAACTTTACCCTTAACCAATCGGGCTTTCGCAACATGGTTTCGCGCTCAGAAGGAACAATTTTCACCGGAATACGTGCCACTTTGTCTGCATCGCGCAGCTTGACACCAGGTTGTAATCTTTCAGGCCTATTCATTTTATTCTGCTAATCCTTGGTGGTGGATAACTTCTTGGTAACCTAAGGTTTTAGTGAAAGTGTCGATAAGTTTATCTCCGGCTTCCACCACGCTTTGCGGTCCATTTAATGCTTTCGATTGCACCATTTCAAGCCCTGCATAGCCGCAAGGGTTGATGCGCCTAAAAGGAGCTAAGTCCATGTCGACATTTAATGCCAAACCGTGGAAAGAGCAGCCTTTGCGAATTCTAAGGCCTAAAGAGGCTATTTTACGCTCATCGACATACACCCCAGGGGCATCCGTTTTGGCGTAGGCCTTAATATCATAAGGGGAAAGCATATCGATTATGCTTTGCTCGATATGATTAACCAATTGGCGCACCCCTAATTTGGCGCGCTTGATATCAATCAAAGGGTAGGCGACTAATTGTCCCGGGCCATGGTAGGTCACTTGACCGCCCCTATCCACTTGAATGACAGGGATATCACCCGGGTTTAGTATGTGCTCGCTCTTGCCTGCCTGCCCTTGGGTGAACACGGGTGTGTGCTCCACAATCCACAGCTCATCTTGACTGTCTGCGCCGCGATTGTCGGTATAGGCTTGCATCGCATGCCAAACTGTCTGGTAATCTTGCTGACCAAGGTGCCTGATATGTAGCGTTTGAGGTAGCAACAGTGCCTCTCCCTTGTAAAAAAGTTGGCTCATTATACTCGTCACTTGAGTAAATGTAAGTCCTAGGTCAACACTGGCGAGTCCAGTGCTATAAAACTCTCTTTACACCTTCAATCGCCGCAAGCTCCATATAAGCCCTTTCTATGTGCTCTTTGCTAGTGACAGTAATGCGTATGGTAATGGAGTAATAACTGCCTTTACTGGAGGCTTTGGTGGTTGGTGCGTAATCACCAGGCGCTAACTGCTGGGCTACCGCTACCACGCGATCGATTAAGGTATCGTCTGCATCGCCTATGACTTTAAAGGGACAAGAGTTAGGGAACTCCATGACTTCATCGAACGTTGTATTTAGCATAATCTGAATTCTCTGGGGCTTAAGCGTAAACATGGTTAACAATATGGTGCTAATTATACCTATTTCAAGACAAGTGTAGTTTGAATTAATTGCACTTTGTTGAGGAGAGTTTTTAGTGATAGCTTAAGTGGCTGTTTAAACGGATTATTTAGCCATGCTTTGCTTAAACTCCTCCTTGTTTTATTCACATCTTTGATGCTGGACTGTCATTTTTAGGTGGTTAATCTTGACAGCAGGGATGTAGAGCATGGTCTATCGTTTCTGGGTTAATTTACTTAACTTAAGCTTTGGGCTATAGGTTAAGGGTTTACTCATTTTTTGCATGGAGGCCCGAAATGGCTAATTTAGTGATTTGCTGTGATGGAACGTGGAACAATCCACAGCAAGAAGATAACGGAGTACCGTCCCCAACCAATGTGTATAAGCTCGCCAATGCCATCGCTCCTTTGGACAATAACGGTGATAAGCAGATGGTTTATTATCACCCAGGCCTTGGTGGTGAAGATTCTGGCCTTAAAGATGCCATAGTTGATGGAGCACTTGGCGTCAGTATCAAGCGTCATATTTCCAGTGCTTATTATTGGTTGGCTACCCATTACAAGCCTGGTGATAGTGTCTCAGTTTTTGGTTTTAGCCGCGGCGCGTTCACGGCGCGCAGTCTTTGTGGGTTATTAAAACAGGGCTTGTTGGACTTCAAAGGTTTATCAGAGAAAGAGTCATGGCAGCGCACTCATGATTTATATGATTTCTATAAAAGGGTGGGCGCCGCACTCACACCTAGCTTCTTTATGGATAATGCTGCCCCCTTCAAGGTGCATTTTCTGGGGGTGTGGGACACAGTTGGCGCCTTAGGGATCCCTAACGATTTAGAATTTTTAAATTTGTTTGATGACCCTGAACGCTGGCGTTTTCATGACACTGTGCTTGGGGATAATGTTAGCATCGCGCGCCATGCCATGGCTTTGGATGAAAAACGCAGCAGTTTTACTGTGACTCGCTGGAGTAATGCGGACAGCCATAACAATGCCAAAGAAATGTGGTTTTCTGGGGTGCACAGTGATGTCGGCGGCGGTTATGCGGATTGCGGTTTGGCAGACATATCCCTTAACTGGATGATCGAAGAAGCGACTAAGGTCAGTGAACAAGGCAATAAGCTAACGTTTAGGCCGGGCATTTCTGCACTGATGAAACCGGATCCTAACGCTGTGTTACATAATTCTTATAAAGGTGTTTTTAGTAAATTACGTTCAAGACCTCGCAATATAGGTGCCGTGCTTCCAGCGAATGAAGCCTATTTTCATTCCAGTGTCTTTGCCCGTCAAGCCTCATCTCCATTAGCCTATCCTGCCTATTGGCCAACTCAGTCACTGGCGGTGGGAGAGTCTTTGGCTGTGGATGTGTTTGCTAAAAAACACTGGAACCCGGCTAATTTGTATATGGAAAAAGGTCAAAAATATTGCTTTAGTGCAACGGGTCAATGGCAAGACAGTAAAGATACCTGCGATTGGAAAGGCACTGAACACGGTAACCTCACTGGCGGGGATATCGTTCGCGCTGCCTCATCCTTATGGGGGATTACCGAGCGGGCATTTATGAAAATCACCAAAAACAAATTCACGGATTTCTGGGGCACCAAGCGAGTCGAATCCTTAGAGTGGTTTGTTGCCGTAGGTTGTATCGCCAATGATGATGGTGTACTCAATGCGGTTAATAACGACGGCAGTCCAGAACCCCATAAGTATTTTGCTTTGCCTGACCATGAGCAGCATGGCTTAGAGGTGAAAAATAGCGGCTATTTTTATGCTTTCGCTAACGATGTCTGGTCTTTGTATAACAACAATCATGGCAGCATTACGCTTACTATCACGCGCATCGAATAAACTCGAGTGTTAATTTAAGTAATAAAAAAGGGTGAAGCAGTTATGCTTCACCCTTTTGTTGTTAACGCCGATATTGAATGGCGAAAACCGATTATTCGCTGATTTCAACCCCAGAGCGGTTGATCAAGAATTGGCTTAAGATAGGCACAGGACGGCCGGTAGAGCCTTTGTTTGCGCCACTATTCCAAGCGGTACCAGCCACATCTAAATGGGCCCAGTTATATTTCTTGGTAAAACGCGATAAGAAACAAGCTGCAGTAATAGAACCTGCTGGGCGGCCACCTAAGTTAGTCATGTCGGCAAATGGGCTGTCGAGCATATCTTGATACTCTTCCCACAGTGGCATGCGCCATGCGCGGTCGCCACTTTGCTCGCCGGCATTTAATAGTTCATGTGCCAGTGGATTGTGAGAGCTGAACAGTCCTGATGCATGTTTACCTAAGGCAATGACACAAGCACCGGTTAAGGTTGCTGTGTCGATAACAAGTTCAGGCTCGAAACGCTCAACATAGGTTAATACGTCACACAAGACTAAACGTCCTTCGGCATCGGTATTAAGTACTTCAACCGTCTGGCCTGACATAGTGGTTAAGATGTCGCCGGGACGGTAAGAGTTACCAGATGGCATGTTTTCACAGCCAGCAAGAATACCTATTACATTGATGGGTAAGTTCATTTCGCACAATGCTTTCATGGCGCCAATAACGCCAGCAGCGCCGCCCATGTCATATTTCATTTCATCCATGGCTTCGCCAGGCTTCAATGAAATACCGCCTGAGTCGAAGGTTAACCCTTTACCCACCAATACAATCGGCTTGTCAGCACTGTCCACAGCGCCTTTATATTCCATCACAGTCATGATGGATTCATTGCTACTGCCACGGCCCACAGCAAGGTATGAGTTCATACCCAGTTTGGCCATTTGCTCTTCGCCTATGGTGGTGACTTTAAGCTTGTCATGGGTTTCAGCCATTTGACGCGCTTGAGAGGCTAAATAGGCTGGATTACAGATGTTAGGCGGCATATTGGCGACATCGCGGCATAAATGCATGCCCGCAGACACAGCCATACCATGTTCCACGGCGCGCTCACCTATGGTTAATTCTTTACGTGTCGGTACATTGAACACCATCTTGCGCAGTGGACGACGAGTTTCACCCTTACGGGTTTTTAACGCGTCGAAGCTATAAAGACTGGCTTGCGTGGTTTCAACGGCTTGGCGTACTTTCCAATAGGTATCACGACCCTTTACATGCAACTCAGTCAAGAAACACACGGCTTCCATTGAGCCAGTTTCGTTTAATGTGCTGATGGTTTTGGTGATAATCTGCTTGTATTGGCGCTCATCGAGCTCACGCTCTTTGCCACAACCTACAAGTAACACCCGTTCGCTTAATACATTAGGCACATGATGCAGTAATAACATCTGTCCTGGCTTACCTTCGAGATCGCCGCGGCGTAGTAGGTTACTGATATAACCTTCGCTGATCTTATCTAACTGCTCGGCAATACCTGACAGACGGCGAGGTTCGTAGACACCAACAACGATACAAGCTGAACGTTGCTTTTCTGGGCTGCCGCTCTTTACGCTAAACTCCATGAGCACTCCTAGATTCTTAAAGACAAAATTTTATATTTATTAGATAATGTTAGCATTTGGCGACTATAGCCAAGAGAACCACCTGAAGGTCGTGATCTTTACACTGTTTGACTCAACAACTGGTTTCAAAAACTTGCAGCAAGATGTTAACCATACTGGTGTATCTTAACGCGTAACGAGTTGGATCATTATAGTCGAGTTCAGTGTTTGCATCTGAGTCTGAGTACATTTTTCGGCAATGATGTGTTAATGCATCTTAGTTTATCGCCGCCCTTTGTAGGCAAAGACTTAGCTTAGCAAGAGACCTTACGAGCTGGTCGGAAAACTCTCAAAAACTGCTAAAAAACACAGTTTACATGAAAGTTACTCTGATACCAGTAAAAAGATAAGTTAACCCAGCGGATCCCACTTGTGATTGTATTTAGATACCTGATAGCTGAAGTTTTAAAGGCACAATTTGCGGTACTTTTAGTGCTGTTAACTATTTTTATTAGCCAACAATTTGTTCGAGTATTAGCTGACGCCTCAAATGGCGAGTTTCCTGCCTCTTTAGTCCTGACTTTATTGGGATTGAACTTGCCCCAATTAACCTTACTCATTTTGCCATTAAGTTTCTTTTTAGGGATTTTATTGGCTCATGGACGCATGTACGCCGAAAACGAAATGGTGGTGCTTCACAGCGTTGGCGTGAGTGAATGGTATGTGGCTCGTGTCACCTTATTAATCGCGTTAGCTAACTTAGTGTTTACCTGCGTGCTATCCATGTATGTGAGCCCTTGGGCGGAAGAAAGGCAGAATCAAGTATTAGAAAAAGCCCAATCTGAAGCAGGACTTGCCGCCTTAGTGCAAGGACGATTCCAGGCAAGCCCCAATGGCCGCGCCGTGTTGTTTGTGGAAAAAATTAGTAAAGACAATCAATTGAGTAAAGTGTTCGTTGCTCAGTTACCGGATCCCGACGATAAAGAAGGCATGAGTAATGTTGTCGTCGCCCAGCAAGGGCGAGTGATAGAAGACAGTATTGGCAGTCAACAGTTGCAACTGGAGCGTGGGGTGCGTTACCAAGGCAGTCCGCAAGGGCTGGCCTATCAAGTCATCGAATTCGGTGGTTACCGAATGGAGATAAAAGAGCAAGAAGTGGATGAGCGTCGGCGCAAATTGTCGGCCCTGTCGATGGAGCAACTCAATGACACCCAAGGTCCTGAAGCCGCGGCAGAGTTTCATTGGCGTTTCGCTATTCCATTATCTATCCCATTATTAACCCTGATTGCCGTGCCGCTAGCTAGAGTGAATGTACGCCAAGGTAAATTTGCCAAAATGTTCCCAGCGATTTTACTCTACTTGGGTTATTTCGGCCTGATGATCGCCGGTCGTAAGGCACTAGAAGATGAAGTGATACCTGAGTACTTAGGCATGTGGTGGATCCATATTTCTGTCTTGCTCATGGGCGTATTCCTCCTAGGTAAAGAGCGGCCGCTATTTGTGAAATTTTCCTTGTCGCTGAAAAAGAATAAGGTGCCAGCATAATGATTTTAGACTTGTATATTGCCAGAGCGATATTGGCGACATCATCACTGTGCTTACTTATTCTTACGGGTTTGTCCGGCATTATTAAGTGGGTCGACCAGCTTAGGCTTGTGGGGCGCGGCAGTTATACCATGATAGATGCTGGCATTTATGTGTTGTTCCTTATCCCACGTGATATTGAAATGTTTTTCCCCATGGCCGTGCTGTTAGGGGCCTTGATTGGCATGGGCATGCTGGCTTCTAGCTCTGAATTAGTGGTGATGCAGGCTTCAGGTATGTCACGGTTACAAATAAGCATGTCGGCGATGAAAACTGCAGTTCCCTTAATGCTGTTAGTCATGGTTCTAGGGGAGTGGGGCGCGCCAGTCGCCGAGCGAAGTGCTAAAGAGCTGCAAGCAACAAAACTTTCTGGCGGGAGTCTAATCAAGTCTCACCGCGGCATTTGGGCAAAAGACGGCGATTTATTTGTCAATATTGGCGAAGTGGAAACGGTAAATTCATTAAATAATATCACCTTGTATGAGTTTGATGAGGCGATGAAATTAGTTAAAGTTATCCATGCGCAGGAAGCTCAATTTAAGGATGAGGCATGGCAATTACAACAAGTGAAAACCACAGTGTTTAGCGACGAAAAAATCACCTTGGTGGAGCAGCCTCTGCAGAGTTGGAATTCAAGTTTAACCCCAGATAAGTTAGGGGTAGTGTCGGTGAAACCTGAGGCGTTATCGATACAAGGCTTGTTGGATTATTTAGATTATTTAGAAGTGAATCAGCAAGACCCAAGTCGCTACAATTTGGCGCTATGGCGTAAAATCATGCAACCTGTGACCATAGCCGTGATGATGTTGGTGGCACTATCCTTTGTGTTTGGTCCACTGAGAACTGTGACTATGGGGGCTCGAGTATTGCTGGGCGTGGTGGCAGGTTTTGGCTTCTACATTAGCAATCAAATCTTCGGCCCCATGAGCATAGTCTATGAACTGCCCGCCGCAGTAGGCGCCATAGCACCTAGCCTGTTATTTACCACGGCAGCCGTCTATTACATTCGAAAATAATGCTAGAAGCTAGAAGCTTGAACCAGAGTCTAGGTTCATATGGCAAAAAAAAAGACAGCCCAGGCTGTCTTTTTTATTGTTTGTTAATACTGAATTTTACAGTGGTTCTAAACCATAAGGTATTTCTTTAAACACTTTAGGGTTGTTTTGATAGGTAGGGGCATCATGCACGCCTCTCCAATCTAATAGCATGATTGATAATGTATTTCTGTGCTCACCGCTGATAAGATCTGGATTACCTCTTGGCGAAGGCACCATGCAGTGCTTTCTATCGATATAGCTTTGGACGGTTTGACGAGCCTTAAATACCACAGGGTCGTCTTCCAATCCTGCTAACAAGAAGTTAATGCCTACTTCCGCAACCACGTCTTTGGTTGAATTGGCAGCAATATAGTCAAAGTGCTTACGATAATAATCGAAGATCCATTGGAACTCTTGCTGCGAAACCGGCTTCTTATAATATTCAGAAGCGGCGAAGATGATGTGTGTCATGCCATAGATTTTATTGTTGAATTGCTTCTTCGACAGTTTTTTATCTTTACTGTCTGGATAGGTCTTTTTGAAGGCTTTAATAAAATCATCGACCACATCTTGCTCGCCCATTTGGCGTAACCAATAGACTTGGTTAGCCAGCTGAGCAGCCCAGGCTCTGATCATGTCCTTGTTAGTGGCAAACTTCTTAAAGTCATAACGACGCAAGATTTCGCGAAACTTAGCATCGTTTTTGTGTTTTAGGCCGTATTCGTTGGCGCGTGCCAAAGGACTGAGTAAGTCTAAGGCAACGAAAAGATACTCAGGCATTTTCTTGGTGACCTTGTACCTTAACTGGCCACGCTTGCCTCTTTTGCCGTAAATGGCTTCATAAGCGCCAATACGCTTATCAATGTATTTCTGAATTTGCTCTGGTGTGTGTACTTCTGCTTCAAATTTATCTAAACGTGTGGTTAAGCGCGCCATGTCCATCCAGACTGACATGGCATATTTAGGGTCTAAGGTTTGTCGGTACATCCTTAAGCCGTAATGACCTATGACATAAGCAGGAAAAGAAAACAGCTTTGGCTCATAGGTATTACGAATAAGCTCTGCATCGGCTTTAAAGCTAGCTTCGATGGCGGCTCTATCAAGGGGGACAGACTTGGTTTGCTCTTGCTTACTAATGGGGGTAGTAGGCTCCTTGGCGTGTACCAAGGGGGTCATGACAAGGCTTAAGCCAAGTACAAGGGAAAACAATGGTTTCATGGAACTCCTTGTGCGCCCAAGCGGGCGAATTGATCTCCAGCAGCACTGATTGCAACAGGAAATCTAAATTTATCAGTCTAAGAGACAGATTTCAGTACTATGCGCTATTTTAAATCATTAAGCAGCTAGGGCCAGTAAATATTCTCGGAGGAAATGTAATCTTTTGACTAGGCTTAATGCTCATGCAGCCGAAATGCGTGTTTGTTGATGTTTAAGACCTTAATAAGTTAGTAAAAATTCATTGTTATGCAAAAGGAGAAATATGGCAATTTCAGTTACCGCAGAAGAAAAGCAAATATTGGCTGGGGTTACTATTCCGCCAAGACCGCAGGCATTACTGGATATATCCAAGGAAGCCAAACAGGAATACCCAGATGTGAGTAAAATTGCCAAGGCGATTTCTGAAGATGTGGGAATTTCTGCAGCAGTATTGCAGGTGGTGAACTCGGTGGCTTTTAGGCGAAACAATCAGATTTCATCGATTCATCAAGCTGTGATGACCTTAGGGATAAAGCGTATATTTCCTTTGGTCAAAGCCGTAGCCATCAAGGGGGCCTTGCCCGAAAACCCCATGTTGAATGAGTTTTGGCAATCATCCTCCATGGTCGCCAGTGCTTGTACCCTCTATGCTAATTTACTGGGTAAAGCTAACCTTAGCGATAATGCCTATATGTTGGGGCTATTTCACAACGCAGGTGTTCCTGTGATGCTGCAAGCCTTTCCCGCGTACCAAGCGCTCCTTATGAGAGGTATTACAGAAGGATGGGGGGAGGTCGCAAGCCTTGAAGTTCAGGAGTTTAAAACGTCTCATACAACCCTTGGGGCCTTACTGGCTCAACAGTGGGAGTTGCCCAAGCCCATGGTAGAGGTGATTTATTATCTCCATGACATTGACGGTATTTTTACTTCCGGTGAGTTGTCCGAGGTGGGCTTGTATTTATTAGCCATACTCAAGCTCGCTCGCTCCTCAGTGGATGGTGTCATAAGAGGGGAGTGCAACACCGATGAGTGGCTTAAAATTCAAGATCCTTTACTCGCATTCTTGAATCTGGATGAAGTTCAACTGGATGAATTCAGGGAGGAAGTGGCGGAGAAATTACGCAGTGAAGGCTAATATCAAGGCCTAGAAGAATTAACTAGGCCTTGTATAATCAAACTTGAGGAACTCATTAATGCGACTGAGTGCGACTACGGCGCTTAAGCACCGTGCCAGTTGCGCATCTGGTTTTCTTCTATGCTCAATAACACCACTTCTGAGCGAGTTAAACTGTCTTGCAAGGCCAGTTTATCGGGATTAATTAAAATCCACAGATTACCCAATCCTAATAATGACCATATCACTCGGGCGCAAGCGGTAATGAAACTTAAGTTTTGCCCGTTGGGGTGTTGCACTTTAAGTCTCCAGGCGCGCATGCCTAAGGTTTGTCCTCCTCGGCTCCAAAACAGGGCGTAAAAACTACCCACACACAAGACGAGCCACAATTGATATAGGCCGTGATACAGGGGGGTGGCGTTCAACAAATCGGAAATATGCTCATGGCCCGCCATGGCAATCATTCCAGATGAGGTTAACAGGAAAAAAACACCAAAGCCTAGGGCGCCAGAGAACATATACACTGCGACTGCCAGCAATAAGTCGTATACCGCGGCGCCTAAACGGCGCATAAAACTGGCTCTGGGGGCATTGGCGTGTTCAGGGGTTCTCATGCTTATTCATCCTCGTCGCGGACAAAATGAATGTTAGTAAAACCAAAGCGAGCAAATTCTGTTTTACGGTAATCTTTTTCAGCCTTAGCGCCTTTTCTAGAGGTCATAGCAATTTGTTGCTCCATGGCCAAAAAACCTTTTAAGTCTATACCTTCGGCTTCGGCTACCGCCTCGTATAAATCATGGTGCTTGTCATAGCTAAAGGCCATGGTTTTAGTTTTGCCTTTAAAGGTGTATGAAACTGTGCGTGCCATTGTGGCTCCTAAATAATACTGAATTTGTGCTAAAGCGGCCTTGGAACCGCGGAGTTTATTACAAATATGCTGCCATTGTCTGCTTGAACCACAGTTACCAACCTATTGTTGAGCGGTTGTGTCGAAGGACTCGCTCAAGCGATAACGCATGGCGCAAGCGCCGGGTGGATAACTCGCTAATGAATGTGTTGCATCTTGCCGACTAAATCCTTGTCGACTCCAATAACCTTGGGCACCTTGCACTGCCACTAAGCAAAGACTTGTGAGGCCTAAGCCATGGGCGGCATCGATTAATCGACTAAGAACCCGTTTGCCTATGCCTAAACCTTGAGCCTGTGGCAATATTGCTATGTCGTGTAAATACAGGCAGTCAGGCTCTGCCATGGGGGAGAGCAGCTGTTCTAAACCTATACTTACCCCTTCTTTCCAAGGGTGCGCGAGGCAATAACCCACTAATCGCTGGTTGTGCAGTATAACCAGGCAGGTGTCGGCCCCCAGCAGGTGCTTATTTTGCAATACGGCTAATGATTCAGGTTCAAGCTCTGTGTAGCACTGAGCTTGAATGGCTAAAATGTCAGGCCAATCCGTTATCTGTATAGGGCGCAGCTGCATGATGAATAGAGAGACAGTCGTTATTGAAAGCGTGGCGCTCATTATAACTAAAGCGTGCAAATAACCAAAGCCCAGCCTTCAACTGATTAAGACTAGGCTTTGGTAACTTGCGATCATTGATTTATCTATTACAGCCCAAGTGCACGACCAAGTGTAAGAAGCGAGTGAAAATCGATCGCTTTTGAACTCGTTTTTGGATAAAAATGAGCTAGAAAATTTACACTGAACTTGTCTGAAAAAACCAGTTGCTGAAATTTCTGCATACAGGCTTGTCATGCCCCGTTTTTTCATAAAAGTCTCGTAGATACAACGACTTTTATGAGGTCAAGACTCGTCGCTGAACGCTTGAAAACCAGTCGCTGAAATATCTGTATACAGGCTTGCCATGGCATTCGCTCAATGACACGCAGCAAGTCCGTCCTTGGATGCTCGAACATCCCGTCCATGGGATGGACGGTCGTCTCGCAAATTACCATGGCTCACCTTTTAGCATTCGTGCAATCTGTTAGCTCTTAAAATCTAGTCCCAGCCTATGTTAAACCTAACAGTACACTCCCAGGTTGCAACAATTACCCTCGAAGTTTCCGAAATACGATGATTAAAATACCGTGTAACCATCAGGGATGATGGTTAAGGCTCGTAGGGCACATGGATGTGCCGTCGAGCCGTTAGGTATTTTCTTCGTCTTATGAGGATCAACAACTTCGCGGGCGGCACAGGGGTGTTCCAAGAGGGGAGAATGCTGTTGTTTTCCCCTCTTGGCCAGTGCAGAGTGGAACCCTGCGACTTTGATCCAAACGAAGTTTGGACATCTTGCAAACAAGCTTTGGGGCATAAATGATTTATGCTCCGTGGCACATTTTTGGACAAAAGTTTTTATACACCAAAATAACTTAATTCCAGTGTTGCGAGTACAGGCTTACCATGTAATTTACTCATCGACACACGTAAATACATCCCTGTAGCTCGCTTCGACGTCCTGTCTCAGACGGTCGTCTCGCAAATCATCATGGTTCACCTTTTTAGCATTGGCGTATCTGTTAGCCTGAAAAGATTGCCAACCTGATTTTAGCTATCGATAAGCATCCAGCGCGATCAGATTAAACTCGTTTTTTGACATAAATGAGTCAGCGCTAAAACTCTGAAAATGATTGTTTGCATTAGAGAAAGTATGGCAGTCAAATATGTATTAATGCTCTCTTAAAGCACTTGTTAGCTATTTAACTCACGTAAAAGTACTTCAGCTAAACCAACACCAATTTCCAGTTGTTCATAGTCAAAATTTTCAGTCGTTGAATGGACCTGATGGTTTCGAATCATTCGTAACTTGGTTAATCTTTCAAATTGTTCCCAACTGATTTCGCCCGTTTTTTCAAGCTGTTCCCACTTGAACGTATGGCCAGCTGAAATCTTATGTATTTTGAACTTTTCATGGATACTTGACTCTAGTTGGTTCCAAAGCAGTATTAGATTCTCAATACTGACCGCTTTGTTTACCTTTTCTGTTTCAACGCCAAATAAATTGTTCAGTAAAACCGCTGCTATCTGTCTATATGCCTTTAAGTAACGACGATCGACAGATAACCCTGTTCCATCATGATAAAGTTGATTTCGGATTCGATGGTAATGTTCAATATCACCCTCATCTAGACCTATTAGCTTGGACGAAGCATTTTTAAACAGCAACTCGACCATTTTTGGAAAGCTATTACCTGCTTCATCTTTTTCCTTTCGAGAAAATTTAAACCCTGATAGTTTTTCGGGCAGAGATAAAAAGGTTCGTATTGATGTTTCTGCCGAGTTATCAATGCTAATGAAAGCTATTCTCGAATCAAATGCAGAACCTAATTCGATATGCGAGTCTGCATGACGGAGCAATTCTAATGCTCCAGAAGCCCACGTATTTTCCATCGATACTCCAAACTACTTTGAAATGGCTAACTCCGCATCAAGGTACGAGCTACGCTAACCTAAACTATTGAGCGATAGGTACAATAGTTGACTAGAAGTGAAACGGCCAAGCGTTGATGTCACTCTTAAATGCCTTGTTACAAACCATTTAACTGCGATATAGCGTATTCAGGCAGTTCTTCAGAAAGAAATGTGGCCAGTCATTACAAAAACAATAACATAATGCATTTTCGGCATGTGCTCAAGCGAGATTGTGAGGGTGTGTTGCTAGAAAGCCGATATCGCTGGAGTTTATGGAAACGGATTGGCTAAATCGGCGGATTTCCTTCAAAAACAGTGATTTTTATCTAAACGGTAACTCTGATGCTAATGAGAGGGTGTAGGACTAAATGGCTCGAGTTGATTTATTGAATTAGGCAGCTGGGATGATACGCCCGAGCCCATAGGGGCATCTGCTTACCTGACAAAGAGGCGTCGCCACTCGGGACGTTAGCCCAATGGTCGAGGTCACCTTGTAACGAACACAAGCGCCAAAGTGACCATTGTATTGTCAGTTATCAAACTCTATTAACGACTCACACTTAGGTAGCGCTGGCTCAAGTGTTGGCGTAAATAATCCCCGTTTAAGATTTCTCCTGTCGCTTGGCGCATTAATTCATCGGTACTCAATAAACTGCCCTTTGACCAAATATGCTTATCTAGCCAAGTAAAAATAGCCTCAAATTGACCTGTGCGCAGCATAGGCTCAAGTTCACCTATGCTTTGCTCCATCGCAAAACGTAATTGAGCAGCATACATAGCCCCTAAGGTGTAGCTAGGGAAGTAACCCAGTTCGCCTAAGGTCCAATGAATGTCTTGCATGCAGCCATTCTTATAATCGCCATCGGTATTAATACCCAATAGCGACTGCATCTGGCTGGACCAAAAATCTGGCAGCTCGCTGACTTCAAGGTTGCCTTCAATGAGGGCTTTCTCGGCTTCAAAGCGCAGTAAAATATGGCAAGGGTAGGTGACTTCATCGGCATCGATACGAATGCGGCTAGGTTCTACCTTGTTGTACAGCCCCGCGAGTGTATTGGCTGAAAAATTACAGCCCAAGTGTTGGTTTATTTTTGGCGCAATGAAGCTCAGGAAACCTTGACTATGACCCAGCTGCATTTCAAAAAACAGGCTTTGGCTCTCATGGATAATGGAATGGACCCATCCACTTTTAATCGGCCTCGCAATGGGCCACGATGTAGTTGCTAAAACTCATCAACAAAGAGGACGGGTCCACCATGAAGATTACTACAGTTGGTTTAGATATCGCAAAGTCTGTTTTTCATTTTGTTGGTGTAAACAAAGCGGGAAAACTAGTCAAAAAGAAGATGATAAAGCGTAAAGACTTGCTCCACTTTCTTGCTCAGATAGAGCCCTGCCTGGTCGTCATGGAAGCCTGTGGTGGAGCAAATTACTGGGCAAGGGAATTTGAGAAAGTAGGCCATCAAGTCAAATTAATAGCACCTCAGTATGTTGTTCCCTACAGGCAGGGAAATAAAAATGACTATAACGATGCACTTGCTATAGCGGAAGCAGCCCAAAGACCTAACATGCGCTTTGTACAACCTAAGCCCGCAGAGCAACAAGATATTCAGATGTTACACCGAATGAGAGAAAGGCTTAGCAAGCAGTCTACTGCACTGGTTAATCAGGTCAGAGGAATGCTCGCTGAGTACGGGATTGTCATCACAAAAGGAAAAGCGTCTTTTAGGTCAAAACTGCCAGATATTCTAGAAAACGCCGACAATGAGTTAACCGCCAAAGGTAGAAGCATTTTCTATCAACTGTACGAAGAGTTTAACGGTATCGAGGAGCGGCTTAAACGCTGTGACAATCAGGTGCAGCAAGAGACGAAGAACAATCATGTATGTCAGCGTTTAGAAAGTGTACCAGGTATCGGTCCTGTAACAGCAACTGCATTTTATGCCGCAGTAGGAGAAGGCAAAGACTTTACTAATGGCAGGCATTTTTCTGCATGGTGCGGCCTAGTGCCAAAACAGCACAGCAGTGGCGGTAAAGATAATTTGCTGGGGATCAGTAAACGCGGCAATGCTTATCTTCGAACTTTATTTATCCATGGAGCAAGAGCTGTCCTTTACCATAGTGATGGTAAAGGAGATAGATTTAGTCGCTGGGCAATAGCACTTGCAGAAAGGCGAGGATTTAACAGAGCTTGCGTTGCAGTGGCTAACAAGCTAGCGCGAATAGCATGGGTCATTGCAGCAAGAGAGGATGAATATCGGATGGCAGTATAAAGATCCAAAGCCGATGTTGATGTTTTAACGATAATTTTTTACCAACCACCAAGTTGCTTAGACACTTGATTTGATGATGAGACAGTCAGACTGATCTACTTAAAACCTTTTTTCGGCATAGGCTCTAAAGAAGCCGTAAGGATGATAAGGAAAGTAGAAGCACATATCCATCAGGGCCAGAGGTAATCTCATAAATAGGCCGAATATATGGGTGCAATGAACTCTTCTCAAAATTAATATCGAATGCCTTGCAAACCGGATGGGTCCATATATGCCCATTGAACGGGCCGCTCCTGCGGGCTGACCGCGCCATTCAAGGGGTAAACCTTGTTCATAACGGGCATGGCCTGTCTCATGGATGATCCCCATCAAAGCACTAGTAAAGTCATGACTTTGATAGCGAGTGGTTAGGCGAATGTCCCCGGGAATGCCACCACAAAATGGGTGGCTGCTGCTGTCCAGCCTGCCTTGATTAAAATCAAAGCCTAAGGTGTTCATGACATCCCTGCCTAAGGTCTCTTGGGCGCCAATATCATAGTGGCCATCAAGCGCTGTGATGGTGTGGCTCGACTGGCGAGTGCGTGCATCATCGATAAGACTTGGCAGCCAGAGTTTCATTTTATCGAAGGTTTGGGCAAGTTGAGTGCTTGATGTGCCAGATTCAAACCTTTGGAGCAGGGCATCATAGGGGCTGACATTGAGGGCCTTAGCGCGAATATGCGCCTCTTCGCGGGTGATGGCAATAACGGCTTCAAGGTTAGGTTTAAAGCCTTGCCAGTCATTGTTTATTCGCTGCTCTCGCCAAGCATTCTCACACTGATAACCAATGCGTGTCTTGGCCTCGACTAATTCTTTGGGAATAACACTGGCTTGTAAATATTGATGCTGCATCTCGGCTAAGTTTGCTTTTTGCATCATTGAAAGCGGCTCACCGAGTGCGCTATGTATGGCATCTTCAAGCATGGGGTGGGTCTTAAGCTCATGAATGTGCGAGGCTAACTCCGCCATGGCAGCAGCTCTGCCTTGACTGCCGCCCATGGGCATCATGGTGGCTTGGTCCCAATCTCCTAGGGCATTAAAATGCTCAAAACGGGCGATTTTTTGATAGTGGGCCTCAAGAAAATGATACTGAGGAGAACTTGATACTGGCGACATACTAAATGGTCCTAGGCAGGCAATGGCGGTTTTGTACCGACTCGCTGTGATGATGTTGGCTTATGGTGCCATATTTTGGGTGTATTTATCGATAACGCGCTGTATTTCAACGCTTTGTTTGAGTGTTTGAATCGCGCTATTAATTGAAGGTAATAAATGGCTATGCTCTTTTCTTAGGCGTATCACCAGATCGCCGCTGGAATGAATGGCCGCTAAACTAATGGGTAAATCTAATTTTTTGGCCCAATAGCGCGCAGGATAATCCCCTGATATGGCGGCTTCAATTCTGCCTTTTTGCAATGCGAGGATAAGCTCTCGTTCAGATTTGAAATCCACTCGAACAAAGTCAGCGTCATCCTTATATAAGTAGCCAAACACTGTGCCTATTGGCTGACCCTTTATCGCCGATAATGACTGCCACTTGGCAGCGTTTTCAGGCAATACTATGATGTTCTCGACGATGGGCATAATTGGAATCGACTGCACAAATTGCGGGTTAATCTCCTCCCCTGCAAACCAGCTAGGACTGACAACATCGAAATCCAGATCGCCATTTTTAAGTGCTTGGTTAGTCCGTTTAGGAGGAAAGTTGTTTACCTTAGATTTTATCTTAGCCATAGCGAGTATTTTGGGAATACTCTCGCTAAGGATCCCAGGCTCTTGTAGATTATTAGCAATGGAATAGGGGTACCAGCTATTTGAACCGTTAACATTATAATTAAGTACGGTTTCGGCCAGACTTGAGTTTGAAAATAGGCAATAAAAGATCGCAAAATTGAACAGTAAAGAAAATTTGAATAAATGCAATTTTATTACCTTGAAAAATAGAACAGTGAACGTCAGGTATATCAGATGTTCACTGGATATAAAAGGCTTAATGAGAACAAGTATTCAATTTTATATCAGCGAGATAAGTTATTTAATTAATAGGCACAATTGTGCCAAATTATTGTTCGGTGTCAAAATATAGGCTTTATGATGTTTAATCAAAGAAGTCTTTTTATTGCCTTGACTGACGATTAATCCTTGGGCAAGCGCTTGCTGTGCGAGTACATTTTCATCGCCTCTGAGGTACAAACTTATGGGCTTGATGAGTTCGCCATTGGCGATATGCCCTGCGAGGGCTTTTGCGCTAATAATCAGGCTAGACTGACCTTGGCCATCGAGCTTGAGCTTGGTATCTATGTCTGAGTCAGTGATCACCAACCAATCTAACGCTTTCATGGCCTCGATGAGTTGCCCTAGGGCGTCACCTAAATCTTGAGTCTTGCTGGTGGCCACTTGATACTGACGTACTATGCGGCTGAATAGGTCGGGTAGCTGTGCCCCTGCGCCTTGGCTTCTGGCATCGCGGATCCATTGGGTGAGATCATCGGCGACAAGCTTTGAGAAACGTTTTTCTTTTAAAGATTCAACCATCCAACTGCAGAGGAAATGGCTTTCTTGAGCAGGAGTCCGCTTGGCTTTGTGCTGGGATGCTGAAGTAGCCAATGCCTCAAGCCCAGCCTGAGCTAAAACGAGCATAGCTTGATTGTAAGTTAGAGGTTGCGCTACTGCTTCAGTTGGCATAGTGGTTTCAGATTGCACAGTTGTTGCAGTCGGCACTGTTGTTTCAGGTAGCGCTGGGGTTTCAGATGGCATAGTCACTCCGCCGCGAAGGAAAGGGAAAAGTTGCGGCAAAGTGATTGTATCAAGAAGCGAAATAAAGCGTGATAGTTTTTATGCTATCGACGCTTTATCTTAGGGATTTGACTAACCTCAGTGCCAGTACTAGTGAGCGTTGAGCAACTTGGCAGCGGTTAAAATAAGCTCTGGTGCAGGCCTGACTTTAAAATTTGGGTTGATGTATTGAAAATGCACCAGTCCGTTTGTGTCAATCAAGTAAACCGCAGGCACAGGCAAGACTAAGCGTTTTTCACCAAGAGGGGTAACCCAGAGTGGGTTTTCAAGTTTCATTTTCTGGGTATAAATTTGAGTAACCTCGGCACTTGTGAAATACGCCAAACCAAAGGCTTGTGACGCCGCCATATTGGCATCAGACAAGAGCAAGTAATCCAGCTTGTTATCTCTTACTGAGGCTTTTAATTGCGCCGGCGTGTCCGGTGAAATCCCCACTAATTGAAATCCCATCTCAATCAACTTTGGCTCAATGGCTTTCAATTGGCCCATTTGCGCGTTACAAAATGGACACCAACCGCCGCGATAAAAGAAAAATACCGTGGGTTTCTGGCTGACGAGTTCAGTTAAGTTGACCGCTTTACCGTCAATATTATTGAGTGTGAGCTCAGGTAAAGTTTGCCCATTCATCAAGGGCATGACAGATAGCTCATCCATAGCTATGGGTTTGGCGAGAACATTGACACTGAGTAGGGTGCAAACTGCACCTAAGGTGAGGGCGCGTAATAAGGATTTCATCGAGTAATGACCTTTATCTGAATACATGAGCCGAATAAGACCTGCGGATGGCAATTTGTATTTCATACCAATCACATAATTAATGTGATTGGTATGAACCCTATAAAAAACACAATAAAAAAAGCAAAGTACTAACGTAATAAAAAAGGCGCCCTAGGCGCCTTGTTGGTATTTAAGCTAAGTGTTTACCCAAAGGGAAGTTACTTAATCTTCTTGTATTTTACTGTGCTGGTAGGTTTGCCTACTTTGACGCGGCGACCTTGCATGTTTTTCTCACCCACAACCTGAGCGCCGACGTTATCGTTACGCTCCTGCTTCTTACCAAAGCTGCGACGCTTCTCTATGGTTTTAAGCAGTAGCTCGCGGCTGCTGACTTCATAACCTGGCACGGTAATGCGGCGAATTTTCTGGCCGATAAGCTTTTCGATGTCAGCAAGAGTGCGCTCTTCTTCGCGGCTAACGAATGAAATGGCAACCCCTGTCTTACCCGCACGGCCGGTACGGCCAATACGGTGCACGTAATCTTCAGCAAGGAAGGGCAAGTCATAGTTGACCACGTATTCTAAACCTTGAATGTCTAGACCACGGGCGGCAACTTCGGTAGCCACTAAGACCCGTACCTTGCCTTCAATAAATTCACGTAGGGCGCGGCGACGGCTGCCTTGGGCTTTCTCGCCATGCACTACGGCCGACGGAATACCATCTAAGTTAAGCTCTGTGACTAATTTGTCTGCATCGGCGCGGGTGGCGGTAAACACCAGTACCTGCTGCCAATTTTTGGTGCCAATAAGTTCTGATAATAATTCGCGCTTACGTCGCTGCTCAACGGGGTAAACCACCTGGCTTACGGTGGCAGCCGTGGTGTTTTGCTTGTCGGCGCTGATAATTTTTGGCTTGTCCAGCATGTCATTGGCAAGCTTTTTAACCGCCGTTGAGAAGGTGGCTGAAAATAACAGATTCTGTCTTTTCTTATTCACGGCTTGAAGAATTTTTTGGATATCTGTGCTGAAACCCATATCGAGCATGCGGTCGGCTTCGTCTAATACTAAGAATTCCACATTTGACAGGCTTAAATTACAGGCCACTATGTGCTCGAGTAAACGACCTGGGGTTGCCACTATGATGTCGGCGCCTTGCTTAAGCTTTTGCGCTTGGGTGGCCATTTTCATGCCGCCGTAGATGGTGAGCACGCTGATGTTCATGTGCTTACTGTAGGCGCTGATATTGTCGGCAACTTGGGCGGCGAGCTCGCGAGTTGGGGTTAAAATAAGCGCGCGGGCATTTGAATGCTGCACCGTCATAGGTCTTTCATGCATTTTTTGCAGAATAGGCAGGGCGAACGCGGCTGTCTTGCCTGTGCCGGTTTGTGCGCTGGCTAATACGTCTTCACCGCGGCGAATAGCTGGAATAGCTTGTTGCTGCACTGGCGTCATATTCTGATAACCGCACTCAGCGATCGCGCGTAAAATTTCTGGGGCGAAGCTAAAAGATTCGAATTTCATCTTGTGGGTCCTGTATGTACGTCAAATGGAGCAAAGGGTCGAGGGCTATTTCTCGAATATATCTGTTTCGAATGTGCGGTCTCGAATGTGCCAGCCAACAGAGTAAATCAAGATGGCTGTTAATCTGGCTAATCTCTGCTTTGGGTCAAGATATCCTACCCAAGCAGTGCCGCAATTTGTTGCAGTTAAGCGGCGGCGGAGTATAGCAAAGTTTTAGCCTGAGTCAGAGCTTATTTTAACAGCAAGGGCAGGCTAATGAAGTGTTTAACCGATTATGCTAGTGGGGCGGGGAATTAAAGGGTAACAAAAGTACTTAAACAACACACCAAAGGAATGGACTCATCTGGTGTGAAGTTATTGATAAATCGCTGTTAAATGGCTTTGGTCACACGTTTTAGCCAGCCAAGTTCTGCCTCTGGCATTAATGGCGCTAACGTGGTGAAGACTTGGCTGTGATAATCATTGAGCCAGTTCACCTCGAACTCTGTCAGCAGGGTTTTATCAATTAAGCGCACATCAATGGGGATTAAGGTCAAGGCATCGAATTGATACATTTCACGCTCCGCTCCCTTAAGGGCTTCACAGGGAATGATGGCCACTAAGTTTTCGATGCGAATACCAAACTCATTAGCGCGGTAATAGCCAGGCTCATTGGAGAGCACCATGCCAGGCAACAAGGCCACGTTATTGACATTTTTACCTATGCGCTGGGGGCCTTCATGGACATTTAAGAAGTGCCCTACGCCATGACCCGTACCGTGATCGTAATCAAACCCATGCTGCCATAGGTATTGACGCGCCAAGGCATCCAGCTGCTGACCGCTAGTGCCTTTGGGGAAGCGGGCAGTATCTAAGGCAATATGGCCCTTAAGCACTAAGGTCACCATCTTACGTTGCTCATCGGTGACCTTGCCGATAGCGACGGTGCGAGTCACATCCGTGGTGCCATCTAAGTACTGGGCGCCAGAATCCACTAAGTAGATGCTGTCCATGGTCATTTGAGCTGGGGTGCCATCCGCGTGGTTGTAGTGACACATGGCGGCATTGGCGCCTGTGGCTGAAATGGTATCAAAGCTTGGCTCACGATATAGCGGGTCTTCTAGGCGAAAGCTCTCTAATTTATCCGCCAGCACGCCTTCATGGTGTAATTTATGGTTAGCGACCTCGGCATCCAGCCAAGCTAAGAAGCGGCTCACGGCAACGCCATCACGTACATGACTTGCGCGCATGCCAGCAAGCTCGGCGCTGTTTTTCTGGGCCTTAGGCAGGGCGACAGGATCGAGTCCAGCGACTAATTTGGCGCCGCCTTTAAGGGCTAAACGTTGAGACCAGGCATTGGCAGAATTGGGATCGGCAAGTAACTTCACGCCGTTTAAATCACTTAGGGCTTGGGCAAGCTCAGTTTCAGGCCTAAAGCTCACTCCCGCGCCCACATGCTCATGAATACCTTCTGGCAACTTGTCTAAATCAACAAACACACTCATATCACCATTGGCTGACAATAAGGCGCAGCCTAAAGTGACGGGTAAGCGCGGCACATCACCGCCACGAATATTCAGCAGCCAGCAAAACGAATCTAGCGCCGAAATCAGCGCCACATCGGCGCCTTGCTTTTTGACTAATTGACCCACTTGCAGACGTTTTTCAACACTGTCTCTGCCAGCGCCTTGATGGCTAAACAAGGTTATCATGGCTTTAGAAGGCGCAGGTCTGTCATGCCAGTTGTCATCCACTGGATTGCTGGCCAATTCCACTAGGCTCATTTGATGCTTTTCAAGCAGGGCTTTGGCGTTATCAAACCAGGCTAAGGTGTGCAAACGGCTGTCTATACCAATTTTGGCACCTGGGCTTAGGGTATCGATTAACCACTGAATTTGCGGTGTGTCGGTAAGGCTTAGGTACTCATACAAGCTAGCATCCACCTGTTTGGGGACTTGCACTGTATAACGGCCGTCGGTAAAAATAGCGGCTTTGCCCGCAAGTACGTTATCCGTTAGTACAATGGCCATACCGGCCGAACCGGTGAAGTTAGTGGCCCAGTACAGACGCTCGTTGCGCTCAGGCACGTATTCGCCAAGGTATTCATCGGCACGGGGAATAATAAAGGCATCGACTTGGGCTGATTTTAATTGGCGGCGTATGGCGCTTAGGCGCTCGGCGATTACTTGGCTGCTTGGGTTTGACATGCTGACTCCATGGAAGGCGACGAATGAAAGGGCTCTCTAGCCTTTAATTAATTTAACCTTGCCCTATGTGGCATTGAGGCGAAAGATTAACTGATATTGACTCTTTGAGTATTCTTGCTGAATGTTATGGCGCAAATGGTAACGTGATATTGTATACAATACCAAAGTAATTCAATCAAATTAACCCTGGGAGAAAATATGACAATCGGTGTCGGTGGTGTGAGCCAGCAAGCAGCCTTAGCTAAATTAGCTGATATGACTCAAGATATAGCGCCAGTCACGGAAGCAGAGTTTTTACAGCGTATCGAGCGGGCGCAGCAATTAATGCAGCAGCAGGGCTTGGGGGCCATTTATGTCAACGCTGGCACTAATCTGTATTATTTTACCGGCACCCGTTGGTTTTCAAGTGAGCGTCTTGTAGGGGCCATCATCCCGGCAAAAGGCGAGGTTAAGTATATAGCACCCGCTTTTGAGCTTGATACCTTGCAAGGTTACATGACCATCAAAGGCCCTGTGCATACTTGGCATGAAGATCAAAGTCCCTATGAGCTGGTGGAGCGGGTTATTACCCAATTGCGGCTAGATAATCTGCTGGAGACGCGAGGCGCGGCAATAAACGACAACGAGCCACTCAAGGTCGGCTTGGATGAATCAACGCCCTTTTTTATCACAGATGGCATAGCTCAAGCAGCCGCTGAGGTTAAATTTGTTAGTGCTAAAGCCGTCACTGCAGGCAGTCGAATGCTAAAATCAGCCACCGAAATTGCGCTAATCCAACGGGCCATGGACATGACCCTTGAGGTGCATAAGGCAGTGGCAAGTATCTTAGTCGAGGGGATAACTACTGCTGAGGTAGAAGATTTTATCGACCGTGCCCATTACGCGGTCGGCGCACCCAGAGGCTCGTATTTTTGCATTGTACTCTTTGGTGAAGATACGGCTTACCCCCATGGAGTTAAGTCGCCCAAATCACTTGAACGCAATGACACTGTGCTGATAGACACTGGCTGTCAATTACAAGGTTATAACTCAGATATTACTCGCACTTATGTGTTTGGTGAAGCCAGTCCGCGTCAGCGCGAGTTATGGCAATTGGAGCAAGCGGCCCAGCTGGCCGCCTTCAATACGGCAAATCTAGGGGTGTCTTGTGCGGCGGTGGATTTAGCTGCGCGCAGGGTATTAGAAACCGCAGGTTTTGGTCCAGGATATGCGGTGCCAGGGCTGCCCCACCGGACGGGTCATGGCATAGGCTTAGACATCCATGAATGGCCGTACTTAGTGCTCAATGACTTGACGCCACTTGATGTTGGCATGTGTTTTAGCAACGAGCCCATGCTGTGCGTACCTGGAGAATTTGGCATTCGTCACGAAGATCACTTCTACATGACGGACACTGGCCCTAAGTGGTTCACTGAGCCAGCTCACTCAATCGATGACCCTTTCGCCTTAGCCTGCTAAAACAAGTTCCGCTAACAAACAAAAGCCTCCATCTGGAGGCTTTTGTTTTTTCCTAGTTTTCAGCGAAACCATGGTTGAAAGCGCTAGGTTCTTAATTTGGGGTGTTGTGGAAGAGTTACAATCACCTTGAAAATACCAGCCTATTGATATTGGCGTACAGTCTCATCATGGCATGTCCCTCTGCGACACGCAGCAAGTCCGTCCTTGGATGCTCGAACATCCCGTCCATGGGATGGACGGTCTTCTCGCAACTTGCCATGATATGCCTCTTAATAGCTGTGTTGTGATTAAAGTTTCAATAGATTCAAATCAACTCTTAGGTGTAAGTCATTAGAGCAAACTGTGATGCTCAACACTTAAGCTTTGGAACAAGATAATTTCTGATCCCATATGGGGCTAAATAAAGGGCTTAGTTAATCTTGAGTAGCTCTACATCAAAAATCAGTACTGAGCCGCCGGTAATTTTACCTGTGGAGCGGTTGCCATAGGCGAGGGTGCTTGGGATAAAGAAACGATACTTGTCGCCAACACTCATGAGTTGCAACCCTTCGGTCCAACCTGCGATCACTTGGTTAAGTGGAAAAGCGATAGGTTCTCCGCGCTCCACTGAGCTGTCAAACACTGTGCCATCAATCAAGGTGCCGTGATAATGCACTGTGACGGTATCGCTGGCCTTAGGCTTGATAGCCTCTTGGGTGTCAGCCTGCGTGAGTACCATAAACTGCAGCCCAGAAAGGGTTGTGAATACCCCTTCTTTATTGGCATTGTCGGCGAGAAAGACTTTGCCAGCTTCTATGTTGGCGGCGGCGAGCTTTTGATTATTGGCATTGCTGTAAAAATAAAAAATCACGCAGGCAATCACTATCGCGGCGAGTAATACTTTCATTTGAGCCTCATTGGGTCTTATGACCTTGATTAAATTAATAGGAAGTTAACGCTTGCTGGCATGTTACCCATAGTTGCTCAGCGGGTAAAGTGCTGATGGTTTTCATGGGGTTGCGCGACTCGATGAAGTTATTCCCTTAACTTATTTCCTCAACTTATTCCTTCAAGAATTCGGCATGGATCTCAAGTTGGACGTCATTGCCGACTATGGGGATGTAACTTGTCATGCCAAAGTCGGCGCGCTTGATGCTGGCATTAGCGCTAAAACCTAAGGTGTATTTTCCCGTCATCCAATTATCGGCGCCGCCATGAAAGCGAGCATTAAAGCTTATGGGCCTCGTTATGCCATGCAAAGTCAGTTTGCCATGAAACACAAATTCCCCATTGCTTGTTTGGGTCACAGACTCACTGATAAAATGCGCCTTTGGGAACTGCTCACTGTCAAACCAAGTGCTGTCTTGCAGGGTTTGTTCGAGTGTTAGATTATTAACATCGATTGAGGCGATAATCACTTCGGCTTCGAGTTTGGCGGCAGCCATATTCTCGGGAGTAAAATCTAAGTTGGCCTGTAATTGGTTAAATCGGCCCACATAGGTTGAAAGCCCTAAATGCTGGATTTTAAACACCAATGAGGCATGGTTTGGGTCGAGTTTATATTGCCCTGGTTTAAGTGCGGCAAGCTCAGGAGTGACTTTCGGGGCAATTAAACTGATGCAGCCAGTTAAAGACAAACCTAAGGACAAGCATAACAGCAGGCTCAAGTTGAGGGAGGCGCTCCTAATGCTTGAAGAAATGCTGGCTAGTAATTTGATAAACATAGATAAGTCCCAGTAATACGTATGACGAATGATGCGATTGCTAGCATAAAGTAAAACTTAATCTCTGTCGCTGACTTAAGTCCTGCTATAATCGGCGTCACAGCGCATCTTTGCCCTATTTTTTTCGTTTACTTCACTCATTGAGACCCAACATGCCTTTTTCAACACTTGGATTGAGCCAACCCATTTTATTAGCCTTGGAGGAGTTAGGTTATCAAACACCGACCCCCATTCAGGAAAAGGCCATCCCGGTAATTTTAGAAGGTCACAACCTGATTGCGGCGGCGCAAACCGGCACAGGTAAAACGGCAAGTTTTGTACTGCCGCTGCTTGAGCTGATTAATAACACCAGTCTTGATAACACAGTGAAAGTGCGCCCTAAGCGTATTCGTGCACTGATTTTAACCCCCACTCGTGAACTTGCTGTGCAGGTTGCTGAGAATATTGAACAATACAGTAAGCATCTTTCCCTGACCTCCCTTGCCATCTATGGGGGTGTCGATGCTGCGCCCCATAAGAAGCGCTTGATAGAAGGGGTGGATATTCTGGTGGCAACCCCTGGGCGTTTGCTGGACATGTACACCCAAAGGGCGGTGCATTTCGATGAGCTGACTCACCTTGTATTAGATGAAGCCGACAGAATGTTAGACATGGGCTTTATCGAAGACATTAATAAAATCATCGATAAGTTGCCTCAAGAGAGACAAAACCTGTTGTTTTCGGCGACTTTGTCGCCTCAGGTGCGCTTCCTTGCTAAAACCGCAGTTCAGCATGCGAAAGAAATCGCTATTTCAGCCAAGGTAGGTAAGCCCAAGATTGAGCAGTGGCTCACGGCGGTAGATAAAGAGAAGAAGTCGGCGCTAATAAGCCAACTGATTAAAGAAAATGATTGGCCACAGGCGCTGATATTTATCGAAACCAAGCATGGCGCCGCCAAGCTTGTGAGCCAACTTGAGAAGCGTGATATTCAAGCCGAGGCTATTCACAGTGGCCGCAGCCAAGCTTCACGTGAGCAAGTATTAGCCGACTTTAAAAGCGGCAAAGTGCGATATCTTGTGGCCACAGGTATCGCCTCTCGCGGTTTAGATATTGATGATTTAGCTAGGGTGGTTAATTACGATTTGCCGTTTCCGCCAGAAGATTATGTTCACCGTATTGGCCGAACCGGCCGCGCTGGTGCACAGGGCGAGGCCATCAGTTTTGTGTCAAATGATGACTTTAAAAACCTGTGCGCTATAGAGCGTTTATTAGGCCATGAAATAGAGCGTAGAGTCATTGCAGGTTTTGAGCCGAAAAGGCCCTTGCCAGCATCAAACTTAAGCTTCGTGCCAGCCCACAAGCGTGACGGTCATCAGCCACGCACTAGCGAGCGCCACACCACTAAAGCGCGCACCCCAGTCAAGCCTAAAGCCCCAAGAGAGGGTGTGCCATTTGAGCCTCGTCAAGGCAGAAGCGCAGAGCAAACCCAGGGCAGAACTCAAAAAAGCCGGGATCCAAGTTCGAATACCGGCAACAGTAACCCCATTAATCAAGCGATATGGGGCAACAGAGACAGCAAAACAGATAAAAAATAGCTGCCAGCTTTAGGTTTTATCCCTAGGGATTGTCGATATCTTGCTGAACAAAAAGGCCTAACATAGTGTTAGGTCTTTTTTTGTTCTAATACTTCGCTAATGTTTACAGGCAAACGTGATTAACAAGGCGTGCGTTCCTTAGCATGGTGCAAAGTGAGGTTGGGATAAGGTATGGGCCGCCACATTTTGTCGTAAATGATCATGCTCGCTAGGATTGCCATCAAGAACAAGGCCATTTGTTCTGTCTGTGGTAATAGTCGCGGCGTGTTATTAAACGCCGTATGAAGCACTACGGCAAGTAGCAAATTGTGACTAGCGCGGTTGTATAGCCAAGTAAACATGGTCGCTAACATGACGCAGGCTCCCATTTTAGCAAAGGTCGCCACGGGTGATTCGGCGTATTGGCCGATAACAAACAGCGGAAAATGCCAGGCTCCCCATACCAGCCCTAAGAGAAAAGAACTCATTAATGGGCTAAAACGTCGTTGCAGCGCGGGCAATAACCACCCCCTCCAACCAGCCTCTTCACCAATGGCGACCACCAAAAAGGTAAAGAGTAAACTGCGCAGCAAAAATAGTTCATTTGAAAGCCCTGGCGCATCACCGTCGATGGATAATGGAATTGGACTATCCATTAAATATGCGCTGAGTAAGCCTAATAGCATCCAGCTAGCTGGTAAAAATAGCGCAACTAACCAGTATCTCAACGGAACGCGCCAGCTTAAAATGCTGTTTAATCTAGGATCGCGACTGCATACCAGGCAGGAAACGATAAAGGCCGCCATTGCCGAGGACAGTATTACCGACAAGACACTGGCAAATGAGAAGCCCACAGGCACAGCCGATTGAAATGCTGTTGCTGTGATGGCATCGCCAGTCATTAATATCGAGCTGTAAATGCTGGCCATTAGGGTAAACACAACAGCAAAACACCCCCACCACCTTGAGGCTATTTTACAGCCAGTGCCATTTAACTGAGCCAAAATAATGGCCGCCAGTGCAGGCCCAAAACCCGCACCAACGATGATTTTACCCAATGCCCAGTCAGTGCTAGCAATGACTGGAACACTAAACCAAACTGTCCAAGTAATAGCAAAACAAAGCAGCAAAAAGGCGCTGATAGGGTAGTTATCTGCCAATGACTTTATATGTTTCATAGGATCCCTCTACGAGTAGAAATTGAATGTGAACACTGACTAATAGGATTGGTATAAATTAGGCCTAAGTCGAGACCAGCATTGACTTAGCGTATCTTGCCTGTTGTTTGCCAATAAATTTTGCACAATGCAATGACAGCAGTAAGCAAAGCGCGCTTAAGGGGGCGGTAATAGGGTACCAATACCAATTAATATCTATGTCTAGGGAAGGATTTATGGCGTGCATTATGGGGTCGACAATAGGTGACAAAAACAAAACCGCTGCAAGCAAGGCGGGCACAACAATAACCACAAGATAGACAATTGCCAGCGGCAGTTGCAGCATCAGATACAAGCTCGATGTCCAATTACGGCGGTTTTGAAAAAGGGCCTTAATGGCGTCCAAGGACAGTAATGTCGGTTGTTTCTGCGGATAGATGGGCCTGCGGGGCATGCGCTCACCTAGAAAGGTTTCGATTAATCGGCCTTCGAACAAAGAAAAAAAATGCATTGAGTTGATAAATAATATAAATACTGGGATCCCAATCAAGACTATGGATGCTGCGGCGCTACTGAAGCCAAGCATTACGGTCCATGCCATATAAGCGATAGCGAGTGGCAGGCTTAGGAGGAAATAAACTAGCGCTTTATAGGCTGACATATCGATTAATATTGAGAACACAGGATGCGATTTATTAAGGCTTTTGGGCTTTTTGTGGCCGTGTAGCGCCCAATTAACGGTTAACTCCATTTCGCGATAATACTGGGCTACCTCCACAGGGCTACCGTAATGCTCAATTATTTCAGGCATAGGATTAGTCTGGGTATCAGCCTCTTCCACAGCAGCACGAAAGTGGCTTTCTGCATCATATTTTGCATCTTGAATGAGCGCAGCATCCTGCCCCGCAAGTTCTGCGACGAGTTGATGCAGATAATTTTGAATATCCTGTTCTATGGCTTTATTTAACATCGTTCTCTCCCTTTGTTTGACCTGCGATTGTCTGATTAACGAAAGACTGAGTGCGATGCCACACAGCTAGCCATTCTTTCAGTACGTTTTTGCCAAGCATTGATATCTTGAAGTACTTCCTTGGTGGGCCGCTTTCGGATGCTTGCATTTGGCTTGTTAATAAGCCTTTGGCCTCCATGTTTCGTAATATTGGGTAGATAGCCCCTTGCTTATCGGTATTGCTGTGACCTAATAGCCGGGCAATTTGATACCCATAAAGTGGCGTTGCGGCATGGTTTAAAATGCATAGCAACACCAGTGCTGAGGTACCTGAGCTGAGTTCCTTGCTAAATTTCTTAACTAAAGGATCAATAAGCTGATCATTAGTTTCGATATCTTTTTCATCCATTTTTTCCATGGCACCCTCACTAGTGTTCAGTTAACAGTAGCGACAGCATATCACTAGTATTTACTAAACACTAGTGATCTTAAAAACAGGTTGATGCTTTCAGTCTTGGATAGGTATTTTCAGAGTGGTTTGGTAAGGGCAACCTAGCCTTAAGCTTATTTGTCGATCGCGGTTCTCATGCTCAATGTAAACGCCTCATTGCACGCCATATTCAATTCACTTGTAATAAATGCGATTGAGGCGTAAATTCACTGGGTGATCCTCGTAAAGCTCAAGTTAGTTCAAGTTAGTTAACCTTATACCAATCGCATTAGTCGCCCGTCCAAGATGGATCTAATCCACCCACTCTAATTGCTTAAGCTTGCGGCACACCATGATGACAATGGTGCTGCAGATGGCTTGTGCAGATGGCTTGTGATGATTGGCGGTGAAGAATTGATCCCTACTGGCACTGATGACTACAAAGGAGCTCCACCATGAAGCCTTTACTACTTGCCACCCTGTTATTCACAGGCAACCTTATTTTTCCAGCGCAGGCTGCCGACGTTGGCGTCTCCATCAGTGTGGATCAGCCAGGTTTCTTTGGCCGTATCGATATTGGTGGATTTCCACAGCCAAGAGTCATCTATGAACAGCCTATATTGGTGGAGGCTGTAGCCTTCTCTCAGCAAGTGATTTATTTGCGCGTACCCGATAAACATGCCAAAAATTGGCACAAGCATTGCCATAAATATCAGGCGTGCGGTGAGCGGGTGATGTTTGTTCAGGACAGCTGGTATGTTAACGAGTATGAGCCTCATCATCATAAGCACAGCGGCAAAAAAGACAAAGGCCATAAGGATAAAGGGCACAAGGACAAAGGACATAAAGACAAGCATCACGACTAGGCTGGCCACTGCCTTTTGGATGTTAAGGAGCAGTCCCCTTCAGTAGTGGTACTTTAGGGGAACATTGCCAGGTCGCATGAATCCCGCCTAGGTAAGCGGATTAACGAGCCATGGTTAAATTCGTGCAAAAAGAAAGCAGACAACAGCGCTTTACATCAATGATTTAGGTATTGTAGGATGATATTTATCAATCACTTATATCGCGGGTTTTATCTAGCACTCAGTGTATTCAGCTGTTAGAACCCAAAAGTACCGGGGGGCGAAGAGTGAGCCTCATTCAAGAATATAAAAAACAACAAAATTGGAGGGACTGGGAGCGCTACCTTGAGTCTATCCCCTATAGTGGTGAAGACACGGTTATTGATCTTGGTTGCTCAGTCGGTGATGTATCCCAGCTTTTTTCGCTCCGAGTGAAAAATGTCATTGGCATTGATGTTAATCAGGATTTCATTGATATCTGTGAGTCACAAAAAAGCGTCAATCAAACTTTCATATGCTCAGATTTTCTGAGCCTTGATAGTCAGCTTATCGAATCCACAAACGGAATTTGGAGCAGTTTTTCTCTATCCTATCTTCGCAATCCACTGGACTTTTTAATTTATTTAAATGCATCGATGAAGCAAGGAGGCTGGATCGCATTACTCGATATTTCTTGCTTTATTTCCGGCAATCTCGCGAAAAAGAGTCAGTACTACGAGAAAGTCTTGAAATTTGAGCTTGAATCATACAAGTCTGGTATTTATGATTTCGATTTTGGCTCTAAGATGCTGAGCATGTTGCAAAATGCTGGATTTGACATAGTGTACCTTGATAATGATGTGACGGATCCAGAGTTAAACTTTACTGGTGCAGCTTCTGCAGAAATTATCCATGGCTGGGCGGCTCGCTTAAATCGAATGAACAGGCTTAAAGATGAGATAGGAGCAGAATACCCAGACTTTTGCAATGAGCTACTTGCTAACCTTAGCTCAGACACTCACGAAAAAAGACAGAACGTGAGGTTTATCGTAGCGAGAAAACCCATTACAAGTGTTAATAAGGCAACAGACTCATGTGCAGGCGTTCACAGCCAATAGAATGTGACTAACCCTAGGCTTTAAAAAGTAAGCCATAAGCTAAGCTCATATAGCAGTATACGGGTTAAAAAAGGTCTTCAAACCATTTGTTAATTATGCCAAAGGTGATCATAAGCTTAAGTTTAACTAAGGCTAAGGTGTCACCGGACTCGAGGGCCGCATCGCCGCAACGGGGATCTGAGCGTTGCAGCGCCCCTGTCATTTTATGATCGATTGGAAGTGGCTCGCAGCCATGATCTGACTCGCAAATGAAGTCCCACTTTTTTGCTGCGGGAACATGGCAAGTGAAGCAATTGCCGCCAAAACGATTATTCACATCCACAAAGCCGCGTTTTGCAATGCTTGAGCCTTGCTCATCTACTGTTAATTCAAAAAACTCCCAATCTCCCGTGGCGGGGAAGGTGCCGGCCTCTCGCTTAACCATGGCTTCTGTTGGCACCAATTGCACCACAGACCCCGCGGGATAAACAGCCCCTTGCGGTGCATTGGCCGACGTTAAGGTACCTTCCATATCGCCAAGTAAATTATCAACATAAAAGTGACGCACTGGGGTCATATCTCGAATACAGCTAAAACTTTGCTCATCGATTTTCACTTCATTGCTGGCTGCATAAGTTGGAAATACGCCGAATGTAGCGAATGCCGTGATAGTGATGCGAGTGATGAAAGTAGTGATAGAAAATATCTTAGCGCCGAGCGTGGTGCTGATAAAAACCGTGGGTATTTTCATTTGACGTTCCTGTTAGCTAATCGAATAAGGGTTGAACGGTTAACCCTTGCGAACTGGGTGATAGGTTTAAGTGCTTTGCATCAAGGATTTAGTCAATGTAGGATGAGTTTTAACAAGTCAGAGTGTCAAACTACCTAGATTGGATATTAAGTGTATTGGCTCGCCCCGATTTAAACTCGTAACGGCTTGCTCAGTCACTTTAATTTACTCATTTGTGCAAACTATCATAAGCCACTTATGATAGTCGATATAACATCAAACCTAAGCCTGAACCTAAATTAAATAGCGAGAAAAAATGGCCGTTTTAGACATTCTGAAAGCTCCAAATGAGAAGCTAAAAGTCACAGCGAAAAAAGTGAGCAATATTGAACAGGTGCAGAGTCTCATCGATGACATGCTGGATACCTTGTATCACACTGAAGATGGCATAGGCTTAGCCGCGACTCAGGTGGGCAGAAACGAAGCCATAATCATCATAGATATATCAGAAACTAGAGATTCCCCTTTGATCCTCATCAACCCAGAAGTCATCGAGGGTACGAATATCGAGAAAGGACAGGAAGGCTGCTTATCCGTACCTGGTTATTATGCCGATGTGGAGCGTTTTAGCCGCGTGAAAGTGACAGGCTTAGATCGACACGGCAACGAAGTGATTATCGACAATGATGATTTTCTTGCCATCGTATTGCAACACGAAATCGATCACTTAAAAGGCGTGCTCTTTATCGATTACCTGTCGCCGTTAAAGCAAAGCATGGCGTTAAAAAAGGTCAAGAAGGCGATCAAAGCGGCGGCCTAATCATAGGGATTTTGCATCAAGTGTTAGCTATGCGTGGGTAACACTTAGTTCGGTAACATTGAGTTCGGTAACATTTAGCTTGGTTGTGATTGGATTAAAATGCTAACTAATTCAAGTTGTTAGATGGTTTTGGTTTGCCAAGGATGACGGTTAGCTAAGGCTATGGCATTTATTACGGAGTCATGGATATGGACCCATTGAAGCAAGCTGACAATTACAACCAGATCGCCGCGCATTGGGCTAGCGATAAGTTTAATCGTGATAATGGTATAGCGCAGCACAAGCGTGCGCTGCAAAGCGTCAAACATAAACAAATCGCGATAGACATAGGTTGTGGAAGCAGTGGCCGCATTATCGATCTTTTATTAAAGGAGGGTTTTGAGGTCGAAGGGCTAGACCTTTCAATTGAAATGCTTAAGCTTGCTAAGGAAAACCATCCCAATGTTAAGTTTTATCATGGGGATATTTGTATCTGGGATTTCCCTAAACAATATGATTTTATCTCAGCATGGGACAGCGTTTGGCATGCGCCTTTAACTGAACAATCGAACATACTTAAGAAGCTCTGCAATGCCTTAACGCCTAATGGGGTGTTAATTTATACCACTGGCGCCGTTGATGAACCAGGTGAAGGGAGTAATGAGTTTCTTGGCCAAATGCTCTATCACTCAGCGATGGGCATACCCGCAGTGCTAAAGACTGTCACTGAATGCAATTGCATTTGCAGGCACTTGGAAAATGATGATTGGCCTAACCCCCACCTATACCTGATTATTCAGCGAAACTCAGCGTAAAGTACTGTCATTTACAGTACAGTTAAATGGTGTTTTCGGTTATTTCCGGCTGTGAGCCAATGATGTAGTGCTGGGGGGCTAAAGGTGAGCTTGCTTTCTCAAACAAGCAGTCTCAAACAAGCTCAGGCTGTCTCAAACAAGCTCAAACAAGCTCAAGCAAGCTCAAGCAAGTAGCGCCAAGCAAACTAGACTCAATAATATGATAGTCTTGATGTTTTATGGTTTATGCTTGTCTTTTTCCACTTATCAAGGAATTGATTAATGAAGCACTTACTCTTTGCCATTATATTTCTCGCCAGTCACGGCGCCGAGGCGATTAGCCTAGATCAATTGTCATTGCCGCCAGGGTTTAAGATTGATTACTTTGCAGAAGATGTCGTCAGTGCTAGGCAAATGGCCTTGTCCGACAAAGGCATAGTCTATGTTGGCTCTATGAATGCTGGCAATGTCTATGCCTTACAAGATAAGGATAATGACGGTAAGGCAGAGAAGCGATGGTTAATTGCCAAAGGGTTGAAACGCCCCTCGGGTATCGCCTTTAAAGACGGCGACCTGTACGTGGCAGATATTAATCGAATACTTAAATTTAGCCAGATTGACGACCATCTCGATCAGCCTAAATCTGAGGTTTTCTTCTCAGATTTACCCCATGATAGCCATCATGGATGGAAGTTTCTGCGCTTCGCCCCCAATGGCGAGCTGATAATCCCTGTGGGTGCCCCCTGTAATATCTGTGAAGCCCCGACCGACAAGCATGCCAGACTCTTTTCCTTGAACATGGCAACCAAAACCCTCACCGAACTCGCCCAAGGGGTGCGTAACAGTGTTGGCTTTGATTTTCATCCTAGCAGCGGCGAATTATGGTTCAGTGATAATGGCGCCGACATGCTAGGTGATGACGTGCCCGCCGATGAGATTAACCGCCTTAGCAAGCCGGGTTCTCACTTCGGTTACCCCTATTTTCATGAAGGCACAATTGCCGATACAAATTTTTCAGAGGGGAAAAAAAGTACCGATTACGTCCAGCCAGCACTCAAGCTCGGTGCCCATGTGGCGCCACTTGGGATACATTTCTATCTTGGAAAACACTTTCCAGCGGCCTATCAGCAGCAATTGTTCGTGGCCGAACACGGCTCCTGGAACCGCAGTAAAAAGTCTGGCTATAAAGTTGGAATGGTCACACTTAATGGCTCGACGGTCGTTAAATATGAGCCATTTATTACCGGTTTTATGAAGGATGAAAAAACCTTAGGCCGTCCCGCAGCGCTAATGGAGCTTGGCGATGGCAGCCTGCTTGTCGCCGATGACTTTGCTAACGTGATTTATCGCGTGACTTATGGCGATTAAGGTCTAATGCACTCGTGATAAGACGTATCCTTCAACTAGTCTCGCCTCAAGTCTCGGGGCGAGTGCTCAGCTTGGTACTCGCCAGCTTGGTACTCGCTTTAGTGCCACAGCACTCTTTGGCAACTGACGCTAAGACTGACGCAAGTGCTGACCTTAATGCTGGCCTTAAGACAGACGCTAACGCAAAGGTTAAGCAAGCTAGCAGGCCTGCTTCAGAAACAAAACACACAGCACAGACTATCAAACCACGCCCTCTTGAAGTGTTAACCATCACCGCAAGCCGCCAGGCTATGGCAATCAAACACAATAGCACTAGCATCAGTGTGGTCGATGAACACCAACTACAAGCTATCGGTCACCAACACATCAATCAAACCCTAGCTCGGGTTCCCGGCAGTTGGATAAGCAGGGGAAATGGTCAAGAACATTTAAGCGCGATACGATCGCCAGTGTTAACTGGGGCAGGGGCTTGTGGGGCATTCTTCATGGCAGAAGATGGCATTAGTCTAAGAGCTGCGGGCTTTTGTAACGTCAATCAGCTGTTTGATACTAATACCGAGCAAGCGAGCCGTATCGAAGTCATCCGAGGGCCTGGCAGCGTGCTCTATGGGGCCAATGCCGTGCACGGCACCATCAATATTATTAGCCCGGATATGTTTGTGCCAAGGGATGAATATTTAAGCCAGGAAATTGGCCCAGACAATTACTGGCGCAGCAGTGTCAGCACTCAAAGTGTCAAGAATAACCATGCCTTAGGAGTGTATGCTAATGCGAGCCATGATGGTGGCTACCAAGAGGGCAGTGGCTATGAACAGCAAAAGCTTAATTTGGTTCATCAGTATATGCAGGATGCGTTCTCGGTAAAAAGCATGTTGAGCACCAGCCACATTAACCAACAAACCGCCGGGTTTATTCGCGGTAAATTCGCCTATAAAGATGAGGCGTTAAAGCGTCAAAACTCCAATCCAGAGGCGTTTCGCCATAGCCAATCTTGGCGTGCCTATAGCCGGCTTAGCTGGGAAATGCCGGGTAGCGAGCAAGATAGCGAACTGAACATTACCCCTTATCTGCGTTATAACAAGATGACCTTCCTGCAGCATTATTTCCCTTGGCAGCCAGAGGAAGACAACAGTCATCGCAGTATGGGCATCAAGAGTGTTTACTCGCAACACCAAGGCGAGTTCAGCTGGCATGGAGGGCTAGATCTGGAATTTACCCAAGGTCAGCTACAAGAAACTCAAAAAGGGGCGTTCTCTGCGAGTATTCCCCAAGGGGCACACTATGATTATCGCGTCGATAGTCGCAGCATGTCTCCTTTTGTCGATGTCGACTGGTTTGCCACTCAAGTCCTCACAGTCAACCTAGGGGTTCGCTATGATCATATTGTTTACGACTATGATAACCGCTTAAGCTCAGGCAGTGCTTGTGACTTAGGGGTTTCAAACTGTCGCTTCTACCGCCCCGAAGATGAAACTCGCAATTTTGGCCACTGGTCGCCCCGTTTAGGCTTGGTATATCAAGTTAATGAGCAATTGAACCTGTATGGGGAATTAGCCCAAGGCTTTCGAGCCCCCCATACTAGTGAACTGTACCGATTACAGGCAGGGCAAATCAGTGCCGATTTGGATACTGAGCAATTAACCAGCATTCAATTTGGCCTCAGAGGCTATTTAGACAGTTTTTCCTATGAGCTTAGTCTCTACCAAATGCATAAAAGTCATTTCATTTTTCAAGATAGCCAGAGTCAATATGTCGGCAACGGGGAAACTCAGCATCTAGGGTTTGAGTTTTCACTCTCTTACGCATTTAACGACCAATGGATGCTCTCATTAGGGGGCAGTGTTGCCGAACATGAATACGCCAATGACCTGCGGCTAATTGATGAGAGCATTGAGGGTAATCAGATTGATACCGCGCCGAAGGAAATGCTCAATACCCGTGTAAGTTGGACGCCCAGCACCAATCTGCAACTGGAGTTAGAATGGCAGCACTTGGGCGAGTATTACCTAAACCCAGAGAATAGCGCCAGTTATCCCGGTCATGACCTGCTTCATTTACGCGGCCAAGTTCAAATAAGCGATAAGCTTGCGCTGTCACTGCGACTGAACAACGTGTTAGATAAGGATTATGCCGAGCGGGCCGACTTTGCCTTTGGCTCCTACCGTTACTTCGTTGGGCAGCCTAGATCAGTTTTCCTCACCCTGCGCTATCAAATGGACTAAATGAGCCTGTATCCATTAAATAAATCAGATGGGTATTACTCAACACTTTAGGCTTTGGTACACTGCTGTGATGACTTTTAATTTAAGATCAATTTGTTATGCAGCGCCCAACCCTACGACAAGCCAAGACCATAGAGAATGTGTTTAACAGTGCTTATTGGCACCTTGGTCAGCAAGATTTCACCATTAATGAAATTCGCGCCAAACTTGAGCGTAAAACCGACAATCAACAATGGATTGACGAAGTACTGGCTAAACTCATAGACAACGGTTATTTAAAAAGTGACCATGACTTTGCCGTGCGATATTGTGAAATGGCCTTCAGTAATGAGCTAGGCAAAGGTGCGATAAAACGTAAATTACAACTGCGGGGCATCAAGGAAGCCGAAATCGATGCCGCCATAGCACAAGTGATGGATGAGCAAAACGTCGATGCCTTCGAGATGGCGGCTGCTAGGCTGCTTAATAAATATGATAATTTTTATGGCACCAATAGAGAGAAAGTTCATGCCCAGATGACCACTAAAGGCTTCTCGCGGGCCGAAATAGAACATGCCATCTCACAGCACCCAGCCCAAGACACACTGCGCAGTAAATTAGCCGTAAAAGCCGACAAGGTGAACTTAGCCACTGAGATCATCAAACTCTTTAATAAAGGCAAGGGCAAGACCCTCATCTTGCAGGAACTTAAACAGCGGTTGATTGATGTGAGCGACTTTGAAGAGACGCTGTATCAACTGAGTCTGACAGAGGAAATCGACTTTTATCGAAGCTGTAAAAATGAGCTGGCAAAAAAACGCTATGACTTATCGGACTATAAAGACAAGTCAAAAGCCTATGGCTATTTATCCCGAAAAGGCTTTAGCAGTGATGAAATAAAAGAGGCCATGGCGCTAGGTGACGACTCATAGAAAGTGACGGCCTATCCATCTCTAAAATCAAAACTAAGGAATTATTAATTTTATATTGCCGATAATTGCTAAGTTGAAGTCGGCATATTCTGGTAGATATGTTGTAGGGCCAGCGGTGGATGCAAGGGGTATGCCTGTAACAACAGCACTGGCAACCATAATGGCTTCTGAATTTAATAAAGACACCTTGTAGTTTGCATTCGACTCTGTGAATGACATGCCTGTAAATTCAGGTGTTGTGTGGATGAGAATGTAGCGAGTTTTTTCAGGGAGAACAAATTGATTACTAAGTACATTTTTATCGAATTCAAATTCGTAACGAGGCTTGATTTGAGCAAGTTGTCTTTTGTCATTATCAAAAGCGGTGATTAGAGGGTAAAACAAAAACATAGCTCCGTTTGAAGCAGATGAGACGTAGCTTTGAATGATGATGTTTTTGGTATTATGGGGCAAGATCACCACTTTTGCGGGTGAGAGATAAGTATCAAAATTGACTAGCGTAGCTGTGTCAGGAAAAATCCCTAATACGCCAGAGGACCCTTTTTTATGTTCATACGCATTATTAAAAAGTGCTAAATTAGTGACAGCTATGGGAACCCGCTGATTAAACATTTGTTCTGCTTGAGCTATTGATGTGTGAGACTTAACTCGTTTATTGAGTTGGCATGCTGAAAGAAACAACATCATTATTATCAAAACAACGACAGTGAAGGCTTTCATGTTTTAGCTCCCAATAAATTCAAATGCTTTTCAATAAATCATTGATGATATTATTAATATTTCATTACCAAATGTCCACTTAAAATATGCCAGTCATATTTGCTGTACTAGCTTGGCTAGTATGTCGGCCTTAGCTTCAAAAGCGGCTCTGTCTTTGTCTGTCCACCAGTTGCGCTGAATGCCATTGGCGTCAGATTTTGAACCCTGATCGTCAAAGCCGTGGCCCATTTCATGGCCAATCACAGCAGCAATACCACCATAGTTAACGGCTGCATCGGCATTGGGGTCGAAGAATGGCGGCTGTAAGATAGCGGCCGGAAACACGATTTCGTTAAATGAACGGTTCTAGTAAGGTGCTGGGCTGGCTTTATTATTCAAATAAAGGCTAATGAATTTAAGATGTAATTCCACTCAATGATGTAAGTGTTAAGGTGCAACTGTTGTTTTATGGTTTTTATCTGGTTAAATATTTGTAAAATATGGGGTTTTATTTTTAAAATGTAACAAAATGTTTGGTAAGTGTGAGTGAATGCTGCTAATGATAAATAACCTTAACTCGGAATAGCGGCGAAATATAGCAGGTTGCTTTTCTTGGGCTGGGATTTATAGCAACCTACACTGAAAAGGATCGTCTATGACTCAAAATAACCTGTTTAGCCGCAGTGCCATAACCATGAGTGGTGCTTTCATAACACTGATTTTATTTATTTTTATGTCGCAGCTTGTTAAAAATGATCAAATATTCACAGGCACAGCGACAGAAGCGCCAATACTGCATTTTTTGCAAGACATTCCCGAGCCTACAGCGCCGCAGAAAATCCAACGGCTTCAGCCTCCTGCGGTAACGCCAAGACCTGTGCCCACTAGCGTGCCGCAAAACACAACGCCTGGTGTAGACTCTATCACCAGTATTGCGCCACCTGTCATGCCTACGCCAACCGAAACCTTTGGCCGTGAGGCGGCTTCTGCCGATGCTATGCCAGTTATCCAAATTTCACCCCAATACCCGATCGCGGCCGCCAGAGATGGCAAAGAAGGCTTTGTGGTTGTCGAATTTGATATCAGTACCTTAGGTGCTGTGATTAACGCTAAGGTCATAGATGCCGAACCAAAACGTATTTTCGATAAAGCGGCTATCCATGCCATTAAGGGTTGGAAATATAAGCCTAAAATGGAGCAAGGTAACCCAGTAGAAGTTCGCAAACAGAAAGTCAGGTTAGACTTTTCATTAGATCAGGCTCAATAAGACTCAAGGGACTAGGTATGAGCTTAATGGGGGGAGCCTGGCTCCCTCCATTTTTTGCGCCATTGCCCTTTTTCCATGGCGCCGCAATGCGCCTAGGTTGTAGCGCTTGTGGCACCTAGGTTGAAGCGCCTCGGCAAGGCGAGTATTATGCCTGGCTGTGCTTATTTCCCTTATTCCACTTAAATCTTAGAAGTATTGTCATGCGCCATTTAGCCACCAATTATCATCACGACACGCCTAAAGAGTTCGTCGCCCTGCATCAATCAGCCATGCTAACTCGGCCTGCCACTCGGGCTATCGTGCTCAAGGGGCAGCAGATATTACTCCTCTATACTGAGCGCTATCATGATTACAGTTTGCCTGGCGGTGGCGTAGATGAAGGCGAAGCCATTGAACTTGGGCTCATTCGTGAGTTACGGGAGGAGACGGGGGCCAAAGGCGTGAGCCAAATTCGCCCCTTTGGCGTCTATGAAGAATACCGTCCATGGCGTCGCGACGGCTATAGTGTGCTGAAAATGCTGTCTTATTGCTTTACTTGCCAGATAGAGGCCGAGCTGGGTGACACTGAGTTTGAACCCCACGAAATCAACAATGGCATGACCCCAGTCTGGGTCGATATCGATGAAGCCATCAATCACAACCTTAGCACTATGGCCAATAGTGAAAAGAAAGGCTTATCAATCGAGCGAGAAACCTTCTTATTGCAACTGATAAGGGATGAGCTGATCCAGCCGTCATCTTTGCATGCTAATGCGCTGAAATAACAAACGACTTTGAGATAACCGACTTAGCAGTGACAGGGGAGCGGTTACTGGGCTTAGTATGCCAGAGGAACTATTGACCTGAGTTGCTAACTGAATAACACTCGAGGTTTCAGATATTCCAAGTATGGATACGCAATATGTTGATTTTTTTGATTTGTATTGGCCTGCTATTACTCGCCTATAAGTTTTACAGCCCCTTTGTCGAGCGTCAAGCGGGCATAGACCCCAAGGCTCAAACGCCTCAGGCACGGTTTGATGATGGGGTGGATTATGTCAAAGTGCATCCCCTTAAAGCTTACCTTATTCAATTTCTTAATGTGGCTGGGGTCGGGCCTATTTTCGGCCCGATTTTAGGCGCACTTTATGGGCCTATCGCCTTAGTCTGGATTGTGCTGGGTAATATCATCGGCGGCGCAGTGCATGATTATTTCTCGGGTGTGTTGAGCATTAAGGAAGATGGCAAGAGCCTGCCTGAAATCGCCGGTCATTACTTTAATGGCTACTTTAAAGCCGTCATGCTGCTGTTCACCGCCATGCTGCTGTTCTTCGTCGGGGTGGTGTTTATCATGAGCCCGGCGGGATTACTCAGTAATCTAGCACTGTTTGAAGGCACAATACTGGCCAATAACACCTTTTGGGTGTTGGTTATTTTAGCCTATTACTTTTTGGCGACCTTACTGCCGATTGATAAAATTATCACTAAGTTGTATCCCGCTTTTGGCCTCTTGATGATAGTCATGACAGTCTCTATTGGGCTGGCAATTCTTTTTAATGCACCAGAGTTACCTGTGATGGGAGATGTGCTGGCTTACTTTGATCATAGCCATTATAACAATGAGTTGTTGGCGCCTAATCCCGATGGCTTGCCTGTGTGGCCCTTGTTGTTTGTGACTATCACTTGCGGCGCTATCAGTGGGTTTCATTCCACTCAAGCGCCGATAATGGCGCGCTGTTTAACCAATGAGCGTTATGTGCGGCCTGTATATTACGGCGCTATGATTTCTGAAGGTGTGGTGGCCTGTGTTTGGGCGACCGCGGGCATGGCGGCATTTCCCGGTGGTTATCTTGAGCTCAAAACTTTGCTTGATCAAGGCGGCCCAGGTTTAGTGGTTAACCAAGTGGCCAGCAGTTATTTAGGGGTTGCTGGCGGCGTGATGGCCATTATTGCCGTGGCCGTGTTCCCTATTACGTCGGGCGATACCGCCTTTAGATCGCTGCGCCTCACCCTGATAGATGCCTTTAATATTCCCCAGAGTGTGCGTAATCGTTTGCTGGTGGCGATTCCCATTTTGGTTATCGCTTACTTAATGACAAAAATCGATTTCTCCTTGATTTGGCGCTATTTTGCCTTTTCTAACATGCTGTTATCCACTAGCGTCCTGTGGCTTGCCACTAAATATTTATTTGATCGAGGTGCCTTCCATTGGATAGTGAGCTTGCCGGCTATTATGGGCACCAGCGTGACTGTCTCTTACATAGTCACCGCCGGCATAGGCCTAGGTTTACCGCAATCATTGAGCCAGCCTGTGGGGATAGCTGTGGCTGTGATTGGTTTGATGGCCTTAACACTCACTCATGTTAAGCATAAGCGTCAACGGCAAGTGCTTTAGCTGTGGCTTTTTGGGGGGGCTGTGGTTGTTGTGGTTTTAGGCGCGACTTTGCTGCAGCTTTGGGTTTGTTGAGACAAGCTGTGACGTAAGTATCAATCTCATGGCCTTAATCTAACCATTAAGGCCATTATTTATCGCTATTGCACTGTTAACTCATGGTTAACTAAAAGTTAATTTAAGCCTGTGGGTTATTCTTCTTTTAAAATGGCGCTGCTTGAGTGTAGGATGAATTAGTGCCGTTTCGCTTTGACCCTACAAAGGAAGTTCTATGTCTACCACACCCCATGCTAGTTCGTATTATGCGGCGTCAGCCAATGATAAAGTTGAGCGCCCACGTTTAGAATCTTCAATTGAAACCGATGTTTGTATTATTGGCGCCGGCTATACCGGTTTATCTTCAGCACTGCATTTACTGGAAAGTGGCATGAAGGTGGTGGTATTGGAGGCCGCTAGAATAGGTTGGGGCGCCTCAGGCAGAAATGGCGGCCAAATTGTTAATTCTTTTAGCCGGGATATCGACTCCATTGAGAAAGTCGTCGGTAAAGAGCAGGCCAAACTCTTCGGTCAAATGGCCTTTGAAGGCGGTCGCATCATTCGCGAGCGGATCAAAAAATACAATATCGACTGCGATCTCAAAGATGGCGGCGTGTTTGCGGCGCTCAATGCTAAACAAATGGGCCATCTTGAAGGGCAAAAGCAGCTGTGGGAGCAGCACGGTCATCTTGGCCATTTAGAGATGCTAGATAAAGCGGCCATAGGCAAGGTGGTTGACACTGAGATCTATGTCGGCGGCTTACTGGATAAGAGTGGCGGACATATTCACCCGCTTAATCTCGCCTTAGGTGAAGCGCGGGCGGTTGAGTCACTAGGAGGTCTGATTTTTGAAGACTCGGCGGTGATCAAGGTCGATGATGGTCAAAATCCTGTGGTTCACACCGCCCTTGGCCAAGTTAAAGCCAAATTTGTGGTGGTGGCGGGCAACGCTTATTTAGGTAAATTGCTGCCGGAACTCCACGCTAAGTCTATGCCTTGTGGCACCCAAGTGATCGCCACCGAGCCCCTCGATGATGCGTTAGCGGCGAGTCTGTTACCACAAGATTATTGCGTTGAAGATTGTAATTATCTTCTTGATTATTATCGTTTATCTGGCGATAAACGCCTGCTATTTGGTGGTGGCGTTGTGTATGGCGCCCGCGATCCTGCGGACATCAAGTCGCTTATCATGCCTAAACTGCTTAAAACCTTCCCCCAACTTAAAGATGTCAAAGTCGATTACGCTTGGACAGGTAACTTTTTGATGACCCTATCGCGTTTACCTCAAGTGGGGCGCATTGGGCATAACATCTATTATTCTCAAGGTTGTAGCGGCCACGGGGTGACTTATACGCACCTTGCGGGCAAGTTAATCGCCGAGATGCTCAACGGTCAGGCGACCCGTTTTGATGCGTTTGCGAGTCTGCCTCATTATCCCTTCCCCGGCGGTCATGCCCTGCGAGTCCCCTTTAGTGCACTGGGCGCTTGGTATTACACCTTAAGAGATAAGTTTGGTATCTAACCATTTACGTTATTCCACTTTGGCTTAGGCCATTTTTTACCCCACAGCGTGCTGACATAAAAGCACGCTCGGAAGGAGGCAGGTGTGCAGCTATCCAGCATTCAAGAATTATCAGATCCTAGTTTGTTTCGTCAGCAAGCGTATATCAATGGGGCTTGGTGTGATGCCCTTAGCGGCGAGACTAGCCTTATTCTCAACCCTGCAACCCAGTTGCCTCTGGCTCGTGTGCCGCATATGGGGGCAAAGGAAACTCAGTCTGCTATTGATGCGGCTGCAGGAGCTTTGCCCGCGTGGCGAGCGCTGACGGCAAAAGAGCGCAGTAGCAAGCTTAGGCGTTGGTTTGAATTGATTATTGAGAACACAGACGATCTTGCCCTTATCATGACCCATGAGCAGGGTAAGCCACTGTCTGAAGCCAAGGGCGAAGTGGCCTATGGTGCCGCTTTTATCGAATGGTTTGCCGAGGAGGCCAAGCGAGTCTATGGCGATACCATTCCAGGCCATCAAGCAGATAAACGCATCACTGTCATACGCCAAGGTGTGGGGGTGACGGCGGCCATTACCCCATGGAACTTCCCCTTAGCTATGATCACCCGTAAAGCCGCACCAGCGCTGGCGGCAGGTTGCACCATGGTGGTAAAACCTGCACAGCAGACGCCTTTTTGTGCATTGGCGCTTGCAGAGCTTGCCCACAGAGCGGGGATCCCCAAAGGGGTATTCAATGTGGTGCCGGGGGATGCTATCGCCATAGGTAATGTGCTGTGCGAGAGCCCCATAGTGCGCAAATTATCCTTTACCGGCTCGACGCCAGTGGGCATCACCTTGATGCAACAGTGTGCGCCGACCCTTAAAAAACTCTCCTTGGAGCTTGGCGGTAACGCGCCCTTTATCGTGTTTGATGATGCGGACCTTGATGCAGCGGTAGAAGGCGCCATGATAGCCAAATACCGTAATGCGGGGCAGACTTGTGTGTGTGCTAATCGCATCTATGTGCAGGCAGGGATTTATGATGCCTTCGCCACTAAGCTGGTTGCCGCGGTGAATAAGCTCAATTTAGGTAATGGGCTCAAAGACGGGGTGACCACAGGGCCACTGATTAATGCCGCGGCCGTGGCTAAGGTGACTGAACATATCAATGATGCCCTAGATAAAGGCGCTAAGGTGTTAGTGGGCGGCAAGCGCCATGGGTTAGGCGGTAACTTCTTTGAGCCGACCGTGCTTAGCCAAGTGAACGCCAGTATGCGGGTCGCCAAGGAAGAAACCTTCGGCCCACTGGCGCCCTTGTTTAAATTCGATGATGTGGATGATGTGATAGCTCAGGCCAATGACACAGAATTTGGTTTGGCGGCGTATTTCTATTGCCGCGATATCTCCTTAGTTTATAAGGTGGCTGAAGCCCTAGAGTACGGCATGGTGGGGGTGAATACTGGGCTTATCTCCACAGAAGTGGCCCCCTTTGGCGGGATTAAATCATCGGGCCTTGGCCGTGAAGGCTCAAAATATGGCATCGAAGAATACTTAGAAATGAAATACATCTGTATGTCGGTATAGGAGCCGCTAATGAGTACAACAAATGAAGCTTTGATGGCCCGCCGCCTTGCGGCTGTGGCGCCGGGAGTCGGCCATGTTCATCCCATTTTCACCCAAAGGGCAGAAAACGCCACAGTATGGGATGTGGAAGGGCGCGAGTATATCGACTTTGCAGGCGGGATTGCCGTGCTCAATACTGGTCACCTTCACCCTAAGGTCAAGGCGGCGGTGCAAGCTCAGCTTGAGGACTTCTCCCATACCTGCTTTATGGTGCTAGGTTATGAGAGTTATATCCAAGTGTGCGAAAAGCTGAATCAACTGGTGCCAGGGGATTTCCCTAAGAAAAGCGCCCTGTTTACCAGTGGCTCTGAAGCGGTAGAAAATGCCATCAAGGTGGCCAGGGCTCATACTAAGCGCGCGGGCGTAATTGCCTTTACCTCGGCTTATCATGGCAGGACTATGGCAACGCTGGCATTGACTGGCAAAGTGGCGCCCTACAGCAAGGGCATGGGGCTGATGTCGGCTAACGTGTATCGGGCGCTTTTCCCTTGTGAGCTTCATGGGGTGTTTGAAGACGATGCCATGGCATCCATCGAGCAAATTTTTAAAAATGATGCTGAGCCCAGCGATATTGCGGCGATCATTTTAGAACCTGTGCAAGGGGAAGGTGGCTTCTATGCCGCGACGCCAGCCTTCATGAAGCGCCTTCGGGATTTATGCGATCGAGAAGGCATCATGCTTATTGCCGATGAAGTGCAGACGGGGGCTGGTCGCACCGGCACTTTCTTCGCCATGGAACAAATGGGGGTGGCGGCGGATATCACTACCTTCGCCAAATCCATTGCCGGCGGTTTTCCGCTTTCAGGGATCACAGGACGAGCAAGTGTCATGGATGCCATCGCAGCTGGAGGCCTAGGCGGCACCTATGGCGGTAGCCCTATTGCTTGCGCCGCAGCACTGGCCGTCATTGAGGTGTTTGAGCAAGAGAACTTACTCGAGCGGGCTAACAGAATGGGCGAGCATATCAAAGCGCGACTGGCGGTGATGCAGGCTAAGTATAAGCAAATTGCCGAGGTACGAGGCCTTGGTGCCATGATTGCCATCGAGCTGATGGAAGACGGTAAACCTGCCCCTGAATATTGCCCGAAAATATTAACCGAGGCGAGAAATCTTGGTTTGATCTTATTGTCCTGCGGCACCTATGGCAACGTGCTTAGAGTTCTCGTACCGCTAACTGCGCCCGATGAGCAGCTCGATGCAGGGCTAGATATTATGGCAACTTGCTTCGATAAAGTTTTTAAACCTTAACCTGTTCACTTGGCCCTAGCTCGATGGAGGGCTAGGGATTGGTGGATAATATTCAAGCTTTCCTATTTTGAGACGCCTTCTTGAGTTGTCGTCTTAGCTTGCTTTTTAGTTTACCATTGAGTGCATTAGCTATTTTATCCAGTGATGGCTTCAAAGCAGAGACATTGGTATTTTTTAAGCTATGCTCAATGACAGTATTGGGAGCTACTTGTCAGTGATGATTGTACCAATCACATTCTAGTACGGGTCATGGAGGACGCATCGCTTATATCGATATTTTGTTCACAGAGGTCAATACATGAAAAGCTTGTCTATTAGCTCTAAATTATTGTGGATCACATCGGGTCTGTTTTTGGTGACTGTCGCCGTGTTGTCACTGAGCTTATTGTGGGCATTAACGGATAAAAATACCCAGTTATCACAGCAAGTCCAGCAAGCGCTTCACAGTGAAATAAAAAGTAAACTCGATGCCAGAGCTGGGGAATACGGTCAACAAGTCGCGGCATTTATCAATGAAGCCTACCGGATCCCTTTCTCTTTTTCTGGCATGTTAGAGCGTACTTCCAAAGAGGATCCCTTAGAGCGTTCTCGATTAGAAATGTCTGTCGCGGCCATGTTAGATAAAAATACCCAAATTTCATCCATGTATGCGCAGTTTGAGCCTAATGGATATGATGGCCAAGATGCAGAATACTTTGCTGGCGCTAGCCACAGTGTACCGAATTCTGGCACCCTTGAAGTGTATTATGCCCGTAACGATAAAGGCCAAGCAGAGCACATTCAAGTTGAGGAGTCACAAGAAAAATACAATGCGACACTCAATGAGTTTGGTTTGCGTGAAGCTGAGTGGTATCTGTGCGTAAAAGACAGCAAAAAGCCCTGCTTAATGGAACCCTACCTGTATGAGATCACCCCAGGCAACAATGCCTTAATGACTTCTTTAACCGTGCCTGTTGTGGTCGATGGCGTGTTTAAAGGCATGTCAGGGGTTGATGTGAATTTGCCCGTATTTCAAACCTTGATTGAAAAATTGTCCAACAGTTTATACCAAGGTAAGGCCAAAGTGACCTTATTAAGCCATTTAGGGTTGGTGGTGGCAGCCAGTCATTATGATAAGAAAGCGCGACCTTTGAGCGAATCTATTCCCAAAGCAAAAGCGGAGTTATTGATTAATTTAAGCCGTCAACAAGGTTTTGTTGATATGGGAGAGGATATTGCTGTGGCTTATCCTATATCCATTCCTTTAGCGAATACCAGTTGGTCTCTAGTAATAGAAGTACCCAAAGCCCAAGCATTTGAAGCTGTGTTTGCCATGGATAAAGCCATGTCGGATTCGGCCGCCTCTTTAGGCACGTTATTATTGATGGTTGGAATAGCGGCCTCTGTGTTTGCTGTGATAACGATTAGAGTGGTTATTTCTAGCATCATATCGCCGTTGAAGAAAATTCAGCAAAGAGTGGAGAGTCTCAGCAGCGCCGAAGGGGATCTCACCCAGACCATAGAGGTCGATTCACACGCAGAATTAATTGCATTAGCCAAGGGTTTTAGTGCCTTTATTACTAAGCTGCGGCTATTGATCGGCGATTTAAAAGTCTTGGCTGACAGCTCCCAAGATGAAAGCCGCACCTCGGCTAAGATTGCCAACTTAACCCGTGACAGCGTGAATCGCCAATACGGTGAAATTGACAGTGTCGTGACAGCAGTGAATCAACTCAGTGCCACGGCGCAGGAGGTAGCCAAAGCCTCCGAGCAGACGGCGCTGGAAACCGAGGCCATGTCTAAAAATGTTAAGTCCAGCGAGCAGAGCCTAGCACAGGCGATGGCCTTTGTTGAGGCCATGTCAAAAGACTCTTTGCTAGCGAAGCAGGCAGTCAGTCAAGTATCTGAAAGTAGCAACAATATTAGCCGTATTTTGGAGGTGATTAGCGCGATTGCAGAGCAAACAAACCTGTTAGCATTGAATGCGGCTATTGAAGCTGCCAGGGCGGGTGAACAGGGACGAGGCTTTGCTGTTGTCGCCGATGAGGTGCGCTCATTGGCCTCAAAAACCCAAAGCTCGACCAATGACATCAGCGCCTTGATTAGTTCGCTGCAAAAAGAAGTACTGAGTGCCACCAGCGTCATAGATAAAGGCGTCGCTGGCGCCCAGCAAGCGGTGGAGCAAACCGACAAAGCCTTAACTTACCTTAACAGCATAGTAGTGCAGATTAGTGAAGTGTCAGGTCAAGTGACTCACATTGCCGCCGCCGCGGAAGAGCAGAGCGCTGTGACTGAAGAAGTGAGCCGTAATATCACCGGCATTTCAGACTCGGCAGCCGAGCTTTCACGCCTCGCCGATGAAGCGCAGCAGAGCAGTCAAAGCTTAGCCAAACTGGTTGCCCGCCAACACGAGCAGTTAGGGCGCTTAAAAACCTAGCTATTGAAGGCATAAATGACGCCATTACTGTGGCAAAGGATGAAAGGCTAAACAGGATTTAGCCTTTTTTGTTGCCCGAAAAAGACAGTTATTAACTATGCTTATGGGGTAAGGGCTGTGCATGGATATTGCTTGAATGCTCAGCCTTTTATGGATGACGTCAATTAATTAAGGAATGATTACCATGAACACTTCTCTATTATCTCCCCTAATGCAATTACTCAATAAAGTGAAAGTCACAATATCATCGTTTCATCATCTCAAGGTGGGGGCTTTTCTACTCTGCCTTTGTGGGATGAGTGGCACCTTGATGGCCCAAGAGTTGACGGCAATGTCTGCCTGGGTCAATCAAGATGGCTCAACCCTCTATATCAATAGCATTAACGCCCAAGGTGAGCTGACTGGCAGCTACATCAACAGGGCCGCTGGCTTTGCCTGTCAAAATAGCCCCTATCCCGTCAATGGTTGGGTGTTTGGCACGGCCATCAGCTTTAGCACTAAATGGCTTAACTCGGTAGAGTCGTGCAATTCAATCACTTCTTGGAGTGGTTTCTATATCAATACTGGCGGTCAGGGAAAAATTAGCACTTTGTGGCAATTGGTGGTGAATGGCTCAAGCAGCCCGTCGCAGATCCTTAAAGGTCAGGACGTATTTTCGCAAACCAGCGCCATCGAAAATAAATCCCTGTCACTTAAACCTTAAGCATTAAACCTTAAGCATCAAATATTAAGCTTTAAGCGCTTAGCTTAGTCAGAGCTTAGTAAGAGCTTAGTGAATGAAAAATTGATAAAAAGAAGCCAATAGCTAGGCTTCTTTTTATATTGGGCTAATGGCATAGTTATAGCTACAGCTTGTACTCCAGCGAGTCTTATTAGGCAAGGCGTTTGCTTGAAGCTATGGGAGTCAAAATCAAAAATAGGGAAATGCTTATGCCGGGTCAGTATCCAGATAAAATAAAGAGTTTGCCACTTTATGATGGCCGCTTCGATGCCTACAAATTAGCGGCGCAAGGTGCCGATGTGTTGTTTGCCTCCTACCCCGCAGGAACCCAAATCCCACCCCATCAGCATGATACCGATAACTATGGCGTGATTACCCGCGGCGAGTTAATACTGACCTTAAAGGGTGAGCAAACCCGCATTGGCGTGGGCCAGTGGTATCACGTGCCCGCTTTTGCAGAGCATAGCGCCGAGTTTGAGGTAGAAACCGATGAAATCGAGCTGTGGTTTAAGGCTGTGGTTTAAGAGCTAGCACTGCTAGGAAGTGATAGACAGAGCATCATATTTGTTACTTAACCCGAGCTGAGGTTATTAAGGTAATTCATTAAAATTGACTTGAGGTAGGCATTGAAAACCGGGTTTGGCGAACAAGTAACCCTGCATTAACTCTATACCTTCATCTCGTAGCCACACCATTTCTTCAATTGTTTCTACTCCTTCAGCTAACGGAGTTACATTGAGTTGTCGAAATAAATTCAGACAATTGTGAACGATAGCCTGGCGAACTTTGTCTTGGTCAATATTACGAATAAGCTTCATATCAAATTTGATTATCTTGGGCTGAAAATCTACCAGTAATCCCAAGCCAGCATAGCCAGAGCCAAAATCGTCAATGGCGGTGATAAAGCCTGTATCCTTGTAGTACTCGAGGATACGTTTAACAGTATTGGCATCACCCATGTTCTCGCTCTCCGTAAACTCAAACATGATTTTATTGGTGGGGAAATTATACAGTTTGGCGGCTTCTAAGGTGGTTCTAATGCAGCGTTCAGGTTTGTAGATGGCGTTGGGAAGAAAGTTTATGCTCAGGATAGTATCGAGCTTAAGCTTAGCGGCTAGGGCAATGGCTTTCACTCGGCACAGCTGATCAAATAGATAGCGGTTGTCATCATTGACTTGAGATATCACAGAGAATGCAGACTCGTTATTTAAGCCTCGCGCCAATGCCTCATAGCCAAATATGCTGCGGGTTTTACAGTTAATGATGGGTTGAAAGGCCATGGTAAAATCGAAATCAAGCTTGCCTTTATCAGCACAATTGTTGCAAGAAAATCGGTCGTAAATTATCGGTATAGTGTCCATTCATAAACCTTAAAAAAATACAACGTAAGCTGAAATTTTTCAGTAACACACTAAGATATCCCATGATACTAAAGGCGTTTAGTTGGCGTGCTTCAAACCCGCTGATAAGCCCCTGATAAACCAGTGCTGAATTAATGATTTTTAAAGCGACTCATCAACTGTAACGATATCTTAATTATTTAATTCTGCAAGCTAAGTGGGCTGAAAATAAAGAGCATTGAGTTTATGCTGAACGATTAACCCTCCCCGAAAACATGGACTATGTGCCACAGGCACTGAAAAGCCAGCACACAGCACCACCTTTTTCAGTATTTTTGTAACCTGTTAACTTAAAAGCATAAAGCTAAGGGGTCATTAGGGACGCAGATTCATACAGATGCACAGCCCGTCTCTTGCTAAACATCAGGGAAGTACAACTGCTTTTTGCGGTAATGAGTCAAATCAAAAACAATGGCAGGTGTCAGCCGTTGAACAGAAAAAAAAGGCTAAAAGCCTTCGTTGAGCAGGTTATTACCTTGACTCACCAGAAGCGTCCCTATATGGCGTGTGAATCGCACCGTGAATCTCCTTACCATTCACATGAACTAAATAACTGCCTAAATGCGAAGTTGGATTTGCTTATCCTTTCTCCGCTAACTCTGGCGCGGTAAAAGTATTGTAAATCCACCATTCAGGAAGGTAGTCGTTTTTATGTTGTAGCCTCCAGCCATGGCGATCATAAGCTAAACTGGCGGCGGCAATTAATTGCGGTGGATAAAATCCCAAGGGATCCATATCCATCTTATTACTCACCTTTTTCACATAGGCCCGATGTATCTTACTGCCGTGCAAAATAGCCGCTTCAAAGCCTGCTTCATCTTCTTTAGCCAGGCAGTAAAACGGTGCTAATGCCGCTCTGAACCTTAAGTGAAACTCGCGGGCGTGAACCTCGGTAAACTCCTGCTGCAAAGCATCATGGTCCGCTGCAGGATCAAGCATCCCCTGCAGATAACGCACATAAAATGCGGTGTACTCCCTAGGCTCACTGGTGTACTCGGCCGCCATTTGTGGGGTAAACTTCATCAACAAATCAACACTGCTGTGGGCTCGCCTCGATATCGCTTGACAAAGATAGTTGCTCCAATCTAGCCAGCCAATACGCTTATTGAGCTGCCAATAGGGCAAGCTTAGCTGCTGGCTCTGATGAGTAACCACGATGGGCTCGCCACTGCGATTAAGCATACCTTGCATCAGTGTCTCTGCTGTGTGCACTGCAAGGTCAATATAATCAAGTCCGCGACTAAAGTAACTCTGGTCAGCAGTGAGTCCATGCAACTTTATTGCCTCTGCAAACATCCAATAAGCATTCTTTTGCCTGAAAAAAAGTTGCTGATAAATTGGCTCACAAATATCGACAGCGAACCTTTCATCATTAACATTGAGCTGATGGGCTTGTCGCTGCAAGTAATCTGTCCCCGGATTGATCTTTTTATAATGTACTTTCACATGTTCCATAGCTACGCCAGATTATTATTCATTTTCAGTTCATCGATTATATCGATGGCGATAGCTGACTGCTAACGCCAGTGAAAACTATATAATGTCTTATCCTCCTGAGGGGATTAAATCGTTGATAACGACAGCACTTCATCTGTGACAGTGTACAGATGTACATCTGTCAGTGGCTGTGAGAATACATGAAATTCGACATTTTGGGTTCGTAGTGTTTTTATTGTGTGTGGCAGCGTTAATCTCCGTATACAGGCTTGCCATGGCCCATTTCTTTCATCAAAAGTGTCATCGACACACGTGCTCTTTTAAAACAGAAAGATCCTTGTAGCTCGCTTCGACGTCCTATTCTCTTAAACAAAAAATAGACGGTCGTCTCGCCCTATCGTGGTGAAGCGCCCATGGCTCACCTTTTTAGCATTTTTGTAACCTGTTAACTTAAAAGCATAAAGCTTTCAGGTTATATGCAATGTAAACATATTTTTTATTTAAGTGATTGAAAACTCTAAATTACCACTTTGGTTCACTTCAATAAATAATCGAGTTTTATCTGTACATTGAATGCAAATTTCATTTGCGGTAGGTCGAAAAACTTTGGCAATCGACTTTCCACTTAATAATGATTGAATTTGTTTTGCTTCTCTATCTAAATCAGCTTCCATTTACGATTAAACTCCAATATTCGAAAGGCATATGATAACTCATGGTGCTATAGAGCTGCCATGGGGCAGACGGTCGTCTCGCAAACACTTAATGGCTCACCTTTTCAGTATTTATGTACCTGTTAGCATTTAAAGATTACAAACCTGACGTTAACGAGCTGTAAGCCTTCCCTCTGTATTCAACTCAAACTCGCTTTTGGACAGAATTGTGTTAAACAAAACCAACATAACTTAATTTCATTATTTCGAGTACAGGCTTGCCAAGGAATTTACTCATCGACACGCGTAAATACATCCTTGTAGCTCGCTTCGACGTCCAATTCTCTTAAATAAGGAATAGACGGTCGTCTCGCAAACACTCATGGCTCACCTTATATATTTAGGTATAACCTGTTAGCTCTTAAAATCTAGAACCATACTGATGTTAACCCAAACAGTGCACTCATAGGTTACACCAACTTCCCTCGAAGTTGCCGAAATAGGACGATTAAAATACCGTGAAATCATCAGGGATGATGGTTAAGGCTCGTAGGGCACATGGATGTGCTGTCGAGCCGTTAGGTATTTTCTTCGTCATATGAGGAAAAACAAATTCGCGGGCGGCACGGAGGGAGATCCAAGAGGGAGGATTTGCTGTTGAATCTTCCCTCTTGGCCAGTGCAGAGTGGAACCCTGCGACTTTGCTCCAAGCGAAGCTTGGACATCTTGCTGCGTGTGATTGAGACTTTTTATGCAAGAATTGGTCTGTGGTTCATCTTGTATGCCCGCCTGCCCAGCAAACGATTAGGCAGCTTTAGGTTATTTGGCTTTTAACTATCCAATCTAGGCTTATGTTTAAGCTCACGGAACTGAACCCGCTTTCAACTGTTTTAAAAGCTGCAAACAAAAACGCACTCCTTGGGAGTGCGTTTTTAGTGTTAGCGATTCTGTTCGAACTGAGTCACTAACCGATTAGTGGCTGAGCTCTTAGTGACTAAACTCTTAGTGACTAAACATGGCCGAGATTGATTCTTCGTTGCTGACGCGGCGGATGGCTTCTGCAAGTACGCCTGACATAGTCAACTGAGTGACTTTGCTGACGGCGAGCATCTCATCACTTAATGGCACAGTGTCGGTTACTATCACTTCATCGATCACTGAGTTGGCGATGTTTTCAGCCGCTTTGCCAGAAAACACTGGGTGAGTGGCGTAAGCGAATACGCGGTTAGCACCGTGCTCTTTTAAGGCTTCTGCTGCCTTACAAAGTGTGCCACCAGTGTCAATCATGTCATCGACTATGATGCAGTCACGGCCTTGTACATCACCAATGATGTGCATGACTTGAGCCACGTTCGCCATAGGGCGACGTTTGTCTATGATGGCAAGATCTGAGTCATCAAGTAACTTAGCAACCGCGCGAGCGCGCACTACGCCGCCGATGTCAGGAGAGACAACCACAGGGTTATCAAGCTTCTTGGCTAGCATGTCTTCTAATAGCACTGGGCTACCGAATACGTTATCTACTGGCACATCGAAGAAACCTTGAATTTGTTCAGCGTGTAAGTCACAGGTTAATACTCTGTCTACACCCACGCTTGAAAGGAAATCGGCAACCACTTTAGCTGTGATAGGCACACGGGCACTACGAACGCGACGGTCTTGACGGGCGTAACCAAAATACGGGATTACCGCAGTAATGCGGCCAGCGGAGGCGCGGCGCAAGGCGTCGACCATCACTATGAGTTCCATTAGGTTATCGTTTGTCGGTGCACAAGTAGATTGGATGATGAAGACATCCGCGCCACGTACATTTTCGTTGATCTGAACGCTGATTTCACCGTCGCTGAAACGGCCTACAACGGCATCTCCAAGTTTGCAAAATAGACGGTCGGCGATCTTTTTGGCTAGATTAGGGGTAGCGTTACCAGTAAAGAGCTTGATGTCGGGCACTTTATGAACCTCAGAAGTATGCTTAAAGTAAGTGGCTGAAAAACTGTTATCAGTTTACTGCATAAAACACATGCGTTTTTCAGAAGAGTCCTTAGGCGTTAGCGAGTCGCTCTAACAACGGCGATCTATTCATGCCTTTGGCAACAAAACCTGTCATGTTCGGCGGTAATTCTGCCAAAACAGCTAAGGCTTGCTGTTCTTGTTCAAATTCCCCGAACACGCATGCGCCCGTTCCGGTCATTCTTGACGGCGCATATTCTACCAGCCAGCTTAAGGCATTGGCAACTTGAGGGTAGTGCGCTATCACGAGTTTTTCACAGTCATTTGACCAGTGTTGGCTCATTAAATTGCTTAACGAAAGCTTTGGGGTATTACGGGTTAACTCGGGCGATTGGAAGATGGCTTGAGTCGACACATGCACATTGGGCACTAGTACTAGGTACCATTTCTCAGCCGGTAATACCGGCTTAAGTTGTTCGCCAACGCCCTCAGCAAAAGAAGCTAAACCATGAATAAAAACAGGGACATCCGCGCCTAATTTGAGGCCGATTTCGGCCAGGATATCCACATGGTAATTAATATTCCACAGGGCGTTTAAGGCCACTAATGTGGTGGCCGCATCGGACGAACCGCCGCCTAAACCACCGCCCATAGGCAATAATTTTTCCAGCCAAATGTCGGCGCCTTGGGTGACACCTGCGTGTTTTTGTAAGGATTTTGCGGCTTGAAGAATTAAGTTATCTTTATCAGCGACAACTTTGGATAATTCGCTGTGCAGCTTAATTTCACCGCAAAGATTCACTTGAAAGTCTAAATAGTCGCAGTGATCGATAAATTGAAACAAGGTTTGCAACTCGTGATAACCATCGTCTCTTTGGCCTGTGACATGCAAAAACAGATTCAGTTTAGCAGGAGCTGGCCAACTCTTTGAAATTGGGGGTCTCATCTGTGTATTGTCCCTAGGTTTTATTCACGATTTATAAGAGTCGGCTGCAGTTAATAGGGTTAACTGTTGATGATTCATTATTGCTGAGTTTTGAGCGCTTGCCAGCGATTTATCTGAATTCTTACTTGTACGCCTGCACGCTCAATTTTAATTTGCTTAGGCACGCTGGCGCCGCTTTGTTGCTGCCAGCTTAAAAAGCTCACTTGCCAGTTGTGCTCAGGGGCTGGGCTTATCAAGCTCTTAATCAAACCATCGTCATGATAGGCGCTGATTTCATCATTAACCCCCACTTGACCTGTGATCCATAAGGGTAAGTTATCTAAGGGAATAGACCAACCACTGACGGCTTCTAATAAGTCCTGGGGATTGCTGTCCACATATTCTTTACCGTCGACTTCGAGTCTTGCAAGGCCTGGCTTACTGTTGAGTGTTAGCACTGTGGTGCCAAGCATAGTGGTTAAGCTCAGTTGATTTTCTTCACCTAGATGAAACCAATAAAGGTTGGTGCTGAATTTGTCTGTGGGGGATTTTACCGCAATCTTACCTTGCAACTCCCACGCCTTAGCCTGCTTGCTTTGGCTCACGTTTAAGGTTTGGTATTGCTCGCCTAAGGTGCTGGAACAGCCTGATAATAGGCTTGCAGCAACGAGCAGGCAGAGCAGAAGAGTATGATTTAAATTAACGGGCATCAGGCATCATTTTTGGCTGTGAGTTGGCCTCATGATACTTAGGTCATGAGTTTTTGTAAAAATCTTTAATCGCAATAATCACACTTTGCGCTCCGACAACTAGCCGCTAGAATCCCGTAAAACAACACAGTTAACAATAAAACAGTGATATTGGTCTGCTTTTATTCGCTTTTGTTAAGCCAATTGTGTTTTTAGTGGCGGCAATTGAGTAGAATGTGCCGATTAACGGTATGAGTCAGGATCCAAAACGAGTCAGATGAGCTTAGTAGCAATCGGGATCAACCATAAAACGGCCACGGTAGACCTGCGAGAAAAAGTCGCTTTCTCCCCAGACAGCATTCATGACGCCATGAAAAGCCTAGCGAGTCGCACTCGCTCGGGGGAAGCTGTGATCTTGTCTACTTGTAATCGCACTGAGCTGTATTGCAACGATGCCGTTGCCACTGAAGTGATCGAATGGTTGGCAGACTATCATGACTTGAATTTGCAAGATTTGCTGGCCTGTACCTATCAACATGAAGACCAAGCCGCAGTGAAACACTTGATGCGGGTGGCAGCTGGGCTTGATTCTTTAGTCTTAGGTGAGCCGCAGATTTTAGGCCAAGTAAAACAAGCCTTTGTCAAAGCCAAAGAAGCGGGCACCACGGCGCTGACCATAGACAGACTGTTTCAAAACACCTTTTCGGTGGCCAAGAAAGTGCGCACCGAAACCGAAATTGGCGCCGCCGCAGTGTCGGTGGCTTTTGCCGCAGTGAGTATGGCAAAACACATTTTCTCCTCGTTAAAAGCCACTAAAGTGTTACTCATAGGCGCAGGTGAAACCATAGAGCTGGTGGCAAAACACCTTAAAGATAATGGCGTGGCGTCAATCGTGGTCGCCAATCGTACTCTAGAGCGGGCCCAAGCTATGTGCCAAGCGTTCGATGCGACCGCCATTACCTTGCAACAAATTCCAGATTTTCTACCTAAGGCGGATATCGTGATATCCTCTACCGCCTCTCCTTTACCTATACTGGGTAAGGGCATGGTGGAAAAAGCCTTAAAGACCCGCCGCCATCAGCCCATGTTGCTGGTGGATATAGCGGTTCCTCGTGATATCGAGGCCGAGGTGGGTGAGTTAGACGATGCCTTCCTTTATACTGTGGACGATCTGCATAGCATAATTGAACAAAACATGGCTTCTCGCAAAGAAGCCGCAGAACAAGCTGAATTAATTACTGAAGATCAATCACTGCTGTTTATGGAGTGGCTGACATCGTTAGAGTCTGTCGACAGTATTCGTGAGTACCGTACTCAGAGCTTGGTGATAAAAGACGAATTAGTGGAGCGTGCCTTGAACAAATTAGCTCAAGGTGGAGACAGTGAACAAGTGATAATCGAGTTAGCCAACAGGCTGACGAATCGTTTGATCCATTCGCCAACGCAAGCGCTTACCGTCGCGAGTCGCCAGGGAGACTTAACGACATTAGGTCAATTAAGAGCAGCCCTTGGATTAGATAAACACTAAGGTTAGTGAGCTAAATGAAACAATCGGTTATTGGCAAGCTTGAAGGCTTGCTTGAGCGTAATGAAGAAGTATTGGCCATGTTAGGCGATGCAACGGTTATCTCAGATCAAGAGCGCTTTCGCGCCTTATCGAAAGAATATTCTCAACTTGAAGATGTAGTCAAAAGCTTCAAGGCCTTCCAGCAAGCCCAGCTAGACTTAGCCTCGGCGAAAGAAATGCTGCAAGAAGACGACGCCGAAATGCGTGAGATGGCCCAAGAAGAAATGAAAGCGGCCAAGAAAGTGATTGAGCAACTCGAAGATGAGCTGCAAATTCTATTGCTACCCAAAGATCCTAATGATGACACCAACGCCTTCTTAGAAATTCGCGCCGGTGCCGGTGGTGATGAAGCGGCGATTTTTGCTGGGGATTTATTCCGCATGTACAGCCGCTTCTGCGAAGCCAATAAATGGCAAGTGGAAGTGATGAACGTCAATGAAGCCGACTTAGGTGGCTTTAAAGAAATTATCGTTAAAGTTAGCGGTGAAGGCGTTTATGGCAAGTTAAAGTACGAGTCTGGCGGTCACAGGGTACAACGTGTGCCTGAGACTGAATCTCAAGGCCGAGTTCATACTTCTGCCTGTACTGTGGTGGTGCTTCATGAAGTCCCTGAAGCCGAAGCGATTTCTATTAATCCCGCCGACTTAAAAGTAGACACCTTCCGCGCCTCGGGCGCAGGTGGTCAGCACGTGAACAAGACAGATTCTGCCATTCGTATTACCCATATTCCATCGGGGATCATAGTCGAATGTCAGGATCAACGCTCACAGCACAAGAACCGTGCTCAAGCCATGAGCGTGTTAGCGGCCCGAATTCAAGCGATTGAAGATGAGAAGCGTCGCAGCGCAGAAGAGACGACGCGTCGTAGTCTTGTGGCCAGTGGCGATCGCTCTGAGCGCATTCGCACCTATAATTACCCTCAAGGACGAGTGAGCGATCACCGTATCAACTTGACCCTTTATCGCTTAAACGAAATCATGGAAGGGGATTTAAATGCCTTGCTCGAACCTATTATGCTAGAGCATCAAGCGGATCTTCTTGCCGCCCTTGCCGATGAATAAGGATAAGATTTGACTAAATCTTCATACTCGACAATAGCCGAAGTGCTGCAATGGGCCTACTCTCAGTTGGCCTCAAGCTCAGATACTGCCCATGTGGATGCAGAAGTCTTGTTACTGCATTGTCTCAATAAGCCCAAGAGCTTTATTTACACTTGGCCTGAAAAAGCCTTATCTGTGCAGCAGTTTAGGGCATTCAATAATATGGTGCTTAAGCGCCAGCAGGGCGTACCTGTGGCGCATATTATTGGCGAGCGTGAGTTCTGGTCATTGCCATTTATCGTCAATGAGTCAACGCTAATTCCAAGGCCTGACACCGAAATCTTAGTGGAAACCGCCTTGAATTTAACCCTAAGCCCTCATGCCAAGGTGTTGGACTTAGGTACAGGCACGGGGGCGATTGCCTTGTCGTTAGCCTCTGAGCGTCCTGACTGGAAAGTCACCGCTATCGATAAAGTGGATGAGGCGGTGGAGCTGGCTAAGGCTAATCGGCAAAACCTTAACCTGCCCCAAGTGGAAATTTTACAATCAGATTGGTTCAGTGCAGTTAAAGACAGGGATTTTGATTTAATCGTTTCCAACCCACCCTATATCGATGCAGAAGATGAGCACCTTAACTTAGGGGATGTACGCTTCGAGCCTCAGAGTGCGTTAACTGCGGGTGAACATGGTTATGCGGACTTGTTCCATATTGCCGAACATGCCCGCGAACATTTAGTCCATGGGGGCTATTTACTGCTAGAACATGGCTTTGAACAAGCCATCAAGGTGCGTGAAAAACTCATCGAGTTAGGTTATCAACAGGTCGCCACAGTGCGTGACTTTGGTAGCAACGACAGGTGCACCTTGGGCCATTGGCTGAGTTAACCCTGATTTCAGCCAGTCTGAATTATCATCCGCTATTTGAGGCTAGTTCATATTCACTTTACCCAAATTGATATAAACTAGCCGCCAATTTTATTCCCCTTATATTTGAGAATCAAAACATGGAAACCGTATATTTTGCCGTTAAGCATCTGCATTTAACCTTAGTGGCTACCAGTGTGATATTTTTCATTGTGCGTTTCGTTTTACAACTGCGCCAGTCGAGCATTATGGATAAGAAGTTTGTCAAAGTCGCTCCTCATGTTATTGATACATTTTTGCTTTTATCTGGGTTAGCCCTGTGCTTTATTATTCAGCAATTTCCGTTTGTCGATCCTTGGCTCACTGAGAAAATAATCGCCGTGGGTGCCTACATTCTGCTTGGCTATATGGCACTGAGAACCGATAGAAATAAACTGTTTAAAGTATTCGCCTTTATTGGTGCATTAGGCTGGGTAGTGTTTGCCGCCAAAATGGCAGTGTTTAAACAAGTCGCTCTGATAGGTTAATGCGTCGTCATGGATAAACTTATGGATGACATACGCATCCCAGAAAGCGCATTTGAAATTTGTGAACACTTAGGGTTTACGCAGGCGAAATCGGCTCAATGGGCCTGGTTTGAGCTTGCTGGCGCCGTATTAAGTCATTATGTGGTTAATCAAGAGCAGCGTCTCAATGGTTTGCTGCGATGGTTTTATCAAGACTTAGGTTTTAGAGTTCGCGATGACTATTTCAGCATTGAAGCCGCTGACTTAGGCCAGTGCATAATGACCCGCCAAGGCAATAGTACCAGTCTAGCGACTGTGCTGGTGTTACTGGCCAAGCAACTGGATTTACAGCTAGAAGCCGTGCTGTTGCCTGGTAATACTGTGCTGAAAAGTACCGTTAATGGGGTGATCAAGTATCATGACCCACTGACGGGGGGCGAGCTGACTAAACATGGGCTTAAATCCCTCGTTCGCGGCGAGTTAGGCAATGAAGCTAGGCTAAAGCCGAGCCATCTAAAGCCTGCGACTCTTAAGCGTTTACTGAGCCGAATGATCCACGAACTTAAAGCCGGCTCCATAGTAAAACACAAGTTTGAACCTGCCATGGAGTGCTGCAGTCTACTGCTGCAATGGCACCCTGATGATGTGCATTTAAACCGTGAGCGGGCTTTTATCGCCCAACAACTGGGTTGCATTAAGGTGGCCATGTCAGATCTTCAACATTTTATTGACAACAGTCCCCACGATCCTGTGATAGAACTGGTCAAAATACAGTTAAAAGAGTTGAGCCAACAAGCACAGACCTATCATTAAGTCTGAATGGTTTCGCTAAGGGACATTGGCTCAAGCAGCCACAAGCCTTAGGCAATAAAACAAAATAATAAATAGATATTGATAGCTATTAGGGAGAAACACTATGACCACAGCCGCACTGGTGACCAATGATGCCGTAGCACTGGGTATTTTGGCCGTTATCTTGGGAGGCGTTTTTTACACTAATTCATCGACGCACCCATTTTGGCAGAAGTTTTATAAATACATTCCAGCGTTATTGCTGTGTTATTTCTTACCGTCACTGCTCAACACCTTCGGTATCGTCGATGGCCATACTTCACAGCTGTATTTTGTCGCCTCGCGCTACTTGCTGCCAGCTTGTCTAGTCTTGCTTATCTTAAGTGTGGACTTAAAAGCCATTCTAAATTTAGGCCCTAAAGCCATCATAATGTTCTTAACCGGTACCTTAGGTATTGTCATAGGCGGGCCTATCGCCATATTGGCTGTGTCTGTTATCGACCCAAGTTTACTTGGCAATAACGGCCCGGATGCGGTTTGGCGCGGCATGACAACCCTAGCGGGAAGCTGGATTGGCGGCGGTGCTAACCAAGCGGCGATGAAAGAAATCTATGAAGTAGGCGGCGATATCTTCTCAGTCATGGTGACTGTGGATGTGATTGTGGCCAATATCTGGATGGCGGTGCTGTTGTTTATGGCTTCTAAGGCCAAGGAAATCGATGCCAGAACCGGCGCCGACACCAGCGCGATTGAAGTGTTAAAGCAGAAGGTTGAGAAATATCAGGCCGAAAATGCCCGTATTCCCACTCTGCGCGACCTTATGATGATAGTGGCCGTGGGCTTTGGTATCACAGGTTTAGCCCACTTCGCCGCAGATTTCCTCGCGCCATTTTTTGCCACTAACTACCCTTGGACGGCCGATTACAGCCTAACCTCAAACTTCTTCTGGTTAGTGGTTATCGTGACGACTGTCGGTCTTGGACTATCCTTTAGCCCAGTACGTCATTTAGAAGCCGCGGGCGCCTCAAAGGTTGCCACCGCATTTTTGTACATTTTGGTGGCCACCATTGGTCTGCACATGGATATCAGCAAGATTGCCGAAACGCCATTATATTTCCTTGTGGGCATAGTGTGGATGTTAGTGCATGCGGGCTTGATGTTGCTGGTGGCTAAACTTATTCGCGCCCCCTTGTTTTACATGGCGGTGGGCAGTCAGGCCAATGTCGGCGGCGCTGCATCGGCCCCTGTTGTTGCCGCAGCCTTTCATCCGGCATTAGCCCCTGTTGGCGTGCTACTCGCGGTATTTGGTTATGCATTAGGGACTTACATGGCATGGCTATGTGGTCAGTTATTACAAGCTGTTGCAGCTTAAGGACGGTTCAACATGGATCAAAAAATGATTAACTTAGCCACTGAAGCTGGCGCTATCGAAATCGCTAACGATAAGCCCTTCGTGCTGTTTGGTGGCATGAATGTGCTCGAGTCTCGAGATCTTGCCATGTCAATCGCCGAGCATTATGTGGAAGTGACCCAAAAGCTGGGTATTCCTTATGTCTTTAAGGCCTCTTTTGATAAAGCTAACCGCTCATCGGTGAACTCCTACCGTGGTCCTGGTATGGAAGAAGGCCTTAAAATCTTCGAGGAAATTAAGCGCACCTTTAATGTGCCCTTGATAACCGATGTCCATGAAGTGCACCAATGTGCCCCAGTGGCAGAAGTGGTTGATATCATTCAATTGCCGGCATTTTTGGCTCGTCAAACTGACTTAGTGGTGGCCATGGCTAAAACTGGCGCCATCATCAATGTGAAGAAGCCGCAGTTCCTTGCGCCCCATGAGATGCGCCACATAGTGACTAAGTTTAATGAAGCGGGTAACGACAAGATTATCCTCTGTGAGCGTGGTTCAAGCTTTGGTTACAACAACTTAGTGGTGGACATGCTGGGCATGGATGACATGAAAAAAACCGGTTATCCAGTGATTTTCGATGCCACCCACGCGCTGCAACGTCCAGGCGGGCGCGCAGATTCAGCCGGTGGACGCCGCGCTCAGGCAACCGAGCTTGCAAGAAGTGGTATGGCTTTGGGTATTGCGGGACTCTTTATCGAAGCGCACCCGGATCCCGATAACGCTAAGTGCGATGGCCCTTGTGCGCTTCCGCTGCATCAGCTCGAAAACTACCTCAAGCAGATGAAAGCGGTCGATGATTTGGTTAAATCATTCGCGCCCATCGACACCAGTAAATAAACCAAGGCATTCGCCATAAGGCGTCTGCATTGTCAGGTTTAATATCAAAAGCCCTGAGTTGGAAGCAACTCGGGGCTTTTTTATGTCATAAAGTAATGAAAAGTCATAGAGTTTTTCACACCACTCCATATTTGTTCCGAGTGCTCATTGTGAGCCAGTATGTTAGGGTTTCTGCAACAATCAGTTATCTTGCTCGCCCAGTCTCACTATTCATTTCAGCGGGACTGATTAGGGCTCAAGTGCATACAAGAATGAGAATAAGCAAAATGAGCATAATCACAGAAACAACTAGGTTGGTCATCCGCGAATTTACTCGGGAGGATGCTCAAGCAGTGTATGACTTTAATGCGCCAGAAGCCGTCAACCGATACACGGGTGATGTGGGTTGCTGTAATAGCCTCGAAGATGCCTTAAGCATAATAGAAAACATTTGGCTGACAGAATATGCGCAGTTCGGTTTCGGCCGCTGGGCTGTGGTGTTAAAAGAGACGGGGAAGGTAATAGGTTTTTGCGGCTTTAAACATGAGCCGCGCCTTATGGGCGTCGATATTGGCTACCGCTTTCATCCAGACTATTGGGGGCAGGGCATAGCGACTGAGGCGAATCTGGCGTGTTTCGCGTATGCACGCACTAATATGGCGTTGGTTGAAGTCTTCGGTGAAGTTGTAACGGAAAATATTGACTCAATAAAGGTGATTAAAAAATTGGGGATGGAGTTTGTTAAGCAATATCAGCAAGATGGCTATAACATAGCCCAGTACAAGGTGCTGTTATAGCACAGCGTTTATAATCAGTGTCAGCCGTAAATTCAGTGGCTAATTGCGCTTAACCCATTGTAATTAATCGCGAAATACATATGGTCGTTAGTTGGTTACATGTGGCTGGTCAAGATTACTTTTGTAAAACTAGCGAGAATTTCATTAATAATATCAATTAAGGCTTTACAATATCCTAGACTGATGTAGTATATGCCTTGCTCTGGCATACAGAGTTATTAATGAACATCAAAAGTAAAAGTAAAGCCTCAGAATCTGCGTTAACGTTGTTATCTTCTGTGTTTCCCTTAGCTTTCATCGTCACATTTAATAATTCAAGCTTCAGTGCATCGCATTTCGCGGTAGATTTATTAACTTTAATTATATAGGGGACATAACATGTCTAACAAAACAACTGGTCTAGTAAAATGGTTTAACGAAGATAAAGGTTTCGGATTCATCACTCCAGACAATGGCGGCGCTGACGTATTCGTACATTTCCGTTCAATCACTTCAGAAGGTTTCAAAACTTTAGCTGAAGGTCAAAAAGTTTCTTTCGAAGTAGAGCAGGGCCAAAAAGGTCCTCAAGCAGCTAACGTTTCTGCTATCTAATCTAACTTTGTTAGAATGACGCAAATGGTTCACGCCGTTTGCGTCTTTTTTTTGCCTGTAATTTGATAAAAATAACCCCACAGCTTGCTCTACAGCACCACCTTCTAGCGCAATAGCTTGATACAATATCCTCGCTCCAAAGCCTCAACAATTACGTCCCCAATTCCAAAAGTTTATATTTTAATTGGCTAACTCATTGATACTTACAATGCAAAGACACTCTTGATGTCTTGTCCTTGTTTTAGTTTTTCTAAATTTTCATAGAGAGTGGCTTTATCGACCGGCTCCACTAGCACTCTGGCAGCTTTATAGCTGGCAATGGAAAATTCGAATGGATTGCTCTTAACAGTATTGATTTGATCAACAGACAGTTGGATATTTTCTAAAAGATAAGGCTCCCTGAAATCAACTAACAGCGCGACTCCTTCATTAAACCAAATCGGCACATTTAACAGGTGATTTAACCAACCCACTCTATGGTGGACTTCAGCATGGGTATATTCGTGGGCAATCACATCAATATTCTGCCCTTTGGGACCCAAAATAAGGCATTGGCCCAGAGGCGTCAGCAAGGCTTTGCCAAAGGGGTTAGCGCCAAAATCAGCGGCTTCAATGTCATTTGCTGCAATAACCACTTTAGGGTTAGCAATCATATTGCCAAACGTCTGGTTAACTCGACGTTTCCCCAGCTCAATCACTGTAAGTAGCTTTTCGTTTTGCTCACTACTAAAAGCGTTGCTAGCGAACACATTCGGCGCTATTTCTGAATATTCGGCATGTTTAGCATATTCAATGAGTTCACAAGCCAAGGCATGACGCTGAGTGACACCAAAGACAATGACCACTGCACTAAGCAAACAGAGTAACAACACACTTAACTTGGACACAAAACCTCCTTGCTTCTGAAAAATCATATTTAAACGCCCACTTTACATCTCAATCCCATACATTTTCGAGTTACAAACAATAATCACAAGCCAAAAACTTCAAGCTTTTAGAACAGCTGGCACGTTTAAGTTATTCAAGCTGTGTTGGGCTTTTGAATTAAAATCAAAATCAAGGTCGTGAGCTTCCAGCCCTCAGTTATTTTATAAAGAGTGGTCAAGGAGGACTGCTCGTCCTAGTCCACCTTAGCAATCCCTGACTCTAGCTCATAAGCTAGTCGTAATCGAGCATTCGCCCTGGCAGGCTCTCGCCTTCTAGAGTAAAGAGTTTTCAACGGCCTCAATGAAGTGTTTGCTTTTAATGTGTTACTGTCCGATTTTTTTACAATGGCTGGCATGGTTAAGCTCACTGTGTCATGACTTCTTTAGCGTCATCACTTGGGCTTTCGTTCTTATAAAACTCTCGAATCATAACTCTATTTTCATAGGTTAAATCGTTCCAATGAGTTTTCCATGTTTGAAAGGCATCCCATGAGCAGCCGTAGTACTTGATTTTAGACATATTTCCAAATGAGGTCTTTACTGCGTCCAAGTATGTTTTTTCTAGTAAAGTGTTCTTCATATCCATAATTGACCCCAAATGAATGAGCCAACTAGCTAAATGGTCGTATTGAACCCATGCCCCATTTTCACTTGTAAAATCATTTTTCCTTTGAAGAATATCCTTGATAAATTTAATAACCTTTGAATGGGATGCTAGTATTCCATTAGATGACAAGGTAGCAATTATTTCAAAGAATGAGTTATATGATTTAAGGTATTCATCCGTATATTTCTCACTCCCATCTAATACTGATATTAGTAGCTTCTTTGAATCAGAAACACAGTCTTCGATAGCTTTGTGTTTTTGTAATAAAGTTGCAAAAAAATTATCTATATTTGTATTATCAATAACTCTCAACCCATAGCTTTTATCGTAATAATCTTTCACATGCTTATCGACTGGTGAACGAGATAAATAAAATAGATGTTGCCTGTTAATGTCGTGAGCTCTATTTGCTCTTAAATTATTAAGAATAGATTTGAAATTAATATCAGCTAGAGAGTAACCAATAATAACCGTTGTGTTTTCTTCAATTAAGGTTTGAACCTTTTTTGAAAAATAATCTGGTTTATTAATAAATTTAAAGTAATCATCGGCCGTGACGACCATATTTTTAGGAAACTTAACGGAGCCATGGATATGATATACCTGAACACCAATTGGCTGTCTGTTCACTGGATAGCCAATTGCATAGGATGTAGCCTTATCCAAACCAAGTAATTCATTCTCAATCAACAGGTCATAATTCGTTGTTATGAACTTCAAATCATTAAACCTATTTACAAAACTTTTTACTTTATCTGCTTTGTCTGAGAGTTTTACTTTTTTGATTATTTTAGCTAATTCAGTATGTAAGCATTTCCCTTCAGAATGCATTTTTACTTGAATTATACTTGCACATTCTTCTAACGGCATTATTGGCTTGTCATCAGGGAATAATTGTTCTAATAGTTTATTTCCTCCTTCAATTTCATTTACACTCTTCTTAAGTAAATCTAGCCAGTTAGGGGCTTTTTGGGCTGTTATATGCATTGAGAAACCTGTCCCAACAAAAAAGCACAATGATTTTGACTCTAGTGCATAAGCTAATTCGAAATATGGTTCCAATTGCCACCTCTTTAACTATAAACATACGAGTCTAGGCCTATAACCTTTGTATTATGTGCATGCTCGTTCTTATCTAAATAATAAGTACGTCTAAATATTGGTTGCTCTAGTTTAAACCATGTTTCATCCAAATCACTGATACTACTTGCTAAAAATGTTGTACTCAAGAGTTAATGCTGCTCCCAAATGGTTTAATCTTGAAAGTTAAAAGGCAACACAGGATCCAATAAGGTGAACCCTGATGCTTCGCGAAACGACCATTCGCCCCATGGACGGGGCGGTTGAGCATCCACGGATGGACTTGCTGCGTGTCGATAAGAGAAGTGTCATGGCGAGCCTGTATGCCATGTTTTTCAGCCAGCTATTAAACAAATTTAAAGAAAAAGCCCTGCGTTAACAGGGCTTGGTATTGCTAATGTTTTCTTAAGGCTACTTTTACTTGCCGTCGCTCTTTCAGCCAGCGTCTAGCTGCTAAGCCTCTAGCAGTTTAAAGATGTGCCAAGATTTGATTAACTGACTCTTTAGCATCGCCAAATAGCATTTGGGTGTTGTCTTTAAAGAACAAAGGGTTTTGCACGCCGGCATAACCTGTGTTCATGGAGCGCTTAAAGCCGATCACGGTTTGGGCTTTCCAGACTTCTAATACTGGCATGCCAGCAATCGGACTCCCAGGGTCTTCCATGGCGGCAGGATTCACAGTGTCGTTAGCGCCGATAACAAGCACCACGTCTGTGTCACTGAAATCTTCGTTGATTTCATCCATCTCCAGCACTATGTCATAGGGCACTTTGGCCTCAGCCAACAGCACGTTCATGTGGCCAGGCAGACGCCCAGCAACAGGGTGGATGCCAAAGCGCACCTTGATACCCATGGCGCGAAGCTTGCGGGTAATTTCAGCCACCGGATACTGAGCCTGTGCGACCGCCATGCCATAGCCTGGGGTAATAACCACAGAATCTGCGTGTTTGAGCAAATCAGCCACATCTTCGGCGTTAGTTTCGCGGTATTCGCCCATTTCATCGCTTGCCGTACTGGCAACGCCATCACTGCCAAAGCCGCCAGCTATCACTGAAATAAACGAGCGGTTCATCGCCTTACACATGATGTAAGATAAAATCGCGCCGGATGAGCCTACGAGTGCACCCACAACAATCAGCAAGTCGTTTGATAGCATAAAACCTGCCGCCGCTGCCGCCCAACCCGAATAGGAGTTGAGCATCGACACCACTACTGGCATGTCTGCGCCGCCTATGCTGGCCACTAAATGCCAGCCAAAGGCGAGTGCAATTAAGGTCATTATGATAAGCGGAATTAATGCACCGCCTGCTTGTACAAACATGAGCATTAAGCCAATAGAGACCAGTACCGCCAGCAAGTTAAGCTTATGTCTGTGGGGCAACGCCAAGGCTTTAGAGGACAACCTGCCATTAAGCTTGCCAAAGGCGACGATGGAGCCAGTAAAGGTCACAGCGCCAATGAAGATGCCTAAAAACACTTCCACCAAATGGATATTGAGCATGGCACCTTCTAAGTGCAGCCCTTTATCTTGAGTACTGACTTCCATAAAGGCTGCTTTGGCGCTCTCTAAAGTCGTGGATAAATCCTCCCCCAATACCAGTACGATTTCATTCACAGCCTGTGGATGAAGGTCGATAAAGCTGTTAAAGCCCACCAGCACGGCGGCAAGGCCGACGAAGCTGTGTAAAATGGCCACAAGCTCTGGCATCTGGGTCATTTCAACTTTTAGGGCTAAGCGAATACCTATGGCAGCGCCTATGACCATAGCTAGAATAATCCAAGCCACCCCTGTGGTGCTTGGGTTTAAAATGGTGGCGCCAAGAGCAACCGCCATACCTATAATGCCAAACCAATTACCTCGTTTGGCGGTTTCTTGTTTCGATAAGCCCGCCAGGCTTAAAATAAAAAACACGGCGGCGATGATGTACGATGCGCTTACTAATCCTTGAGACACGATACGACCCCTTAATCTTTACGGAACATCTTCAGCATGCGCTGAGTGACGGTGAAGCCGCCAAAAATGTTGATGCTGGCGATAAGTACGGCAATAAAGGCCAGTACAGTGACGAGTGTGGAGCCTTGGCCTATCTGCAAGAGTGCGCCCACCACGATAATGCCTGAAATGGCATTGGTGACCGACATCAAGGGCGTGTGCAATGAGTGGGAGACGTTCCACACCACGTAATAACCCACCACGCAAGAGAGCACAAACACAGTGAAGTGAGATAAAAACTCAGGGGGGGCCACAGACGCCACAGCGGCAAAACCTGCAACCCCTAAGGCGGCTAAAACCCACTTGAGTTTTGATGGTTTAGCGTCAAGCTGAGGTTTAGTATCAACACTGGCAGCAGGCTTTGGCGGCGCCGCGGAAACAGAAATGGCGGGCGGCGGGAAGGTGACTTCACCCAAATTTGCGACCGTCATATTGCGCATCACCACATCATCTAAGTCCAGTAAGGCGGCGCCGTCTTTGGCTTTACACATCAGCTTCATCAGATTGACTAAGTTAGTGCCATAAAGCTGGGAAGATTGGGCCGCTAACCGGCCGGGAAGGTCGGTATAACCTAAGATTTTCACCCCGTTTGCGGTGATAATTTTCTCGCCTGTGACTGTGTACTCACAGTTGCCCCCTGTGGCGGCGGCTAAATCCACCACCACAGAGCCACTTTTCATGGAATCGACCATGGCCTGGGTAATGAGTTTTGGTGCTGGGCGCCCTGGAATAAGCGCAGTGGTGATGATGATATCCACTTCTTTGGCTTGCTCTGCAAATAGCGCCATTTCGGCGGCAATAAACTCATCACTCATGACTTTAGCGTAACCGTCTGCCGAGCCGCCTTCGCTGTTTTCAAATTCAAGTTTTAAAAACTCACCGCCCATGGACTCGATTTGTTCGGCTACTTCAAGACGGGTATCAAAGGCGCGCACTATGGCCCCTAAAGAGCCCGCTGCGCCAATAGCGGCAAGGCCGGCGACACCTGCGCCAATCACTAACACTTTAGCAGGTGGCACCTTGCCTGCGGCGGTGATTTGTCCGGTGAAGAAGCGGCCAAATTCGTGGGCGGCTTCGACGACGGCGCGATACCCGCCAATGTTTGCCATGGAAGACAAGGCATCTAAAGATTGTGCCCGTGAAATGCGCGGCACCATGTCCATGGCCATCACAGTCACTTGTTTTTCTGCAAGTTTGGCGACTAGCTCTGGGTTTTGCGCTGGCCAGATAAAGCTGACTAAGGTGGTGCCGGCTTGAAGTAGCGCGATTTCATCTTCGCTTGGGGCATTAACCTTAAAAATAATATCGCTGTGCCAGACAGTGTTGCCCTCTTTAGCTTTGCCACTGTCACTGTCATCAATGTGCGCGCCAGCTTCACGGTAGGCGGCATCATCAAAGCTAGATAACTGTCCTGCACCTGCCTGAACGACTAGGTCAAATCCCAGTTTACTGAGCTGTTTTATGGTCGCTGGTGTGGCTGCGACCCGAGTTTCACCACTTAGGCTCTCTTTGGGTATTCCTATCTGCATGACTTTATCCCTGATGGTTAAAAGACCAAGCCGCTAAAGGGGTTTTAACGGCAATAACAAGCTATCAGCATGTGGTAAGACAGGCGTTAGGCACAAGCGCACATGGTTAATTTTGATAGCTACCAATTTCTATCAATGAATGGATGAATTGCCTGTTCCATCATTGATTAAATTCATTGGTTTAAGCACAAATCTAAACGCTAGTTTAAATCAGTCTCTCATTTGTAGCTTAAAAAATAGACTTTGCATATTCCTAAATGGAATAAAAAATCATCTTTTATTCTTTTTTGCTTTTTAACTATAAGGATAAGCTAACAAGATTACACTGATATAGGGCCGTCTCATGTTGTTAAACGAACTTTCATCACTGGCTTCACCTTTGTCTCAAGGACAAGTGGACCAGCTTAAAAAACTCACCGCAGAGCTTTCTGCCGTACAACTTGCTTGGGTGAGTGGTTATCTAGCGGCCAGTGCAAACTCGGGAGCCAACGTAGGCCAAGGCGCAGGGGCATTAGCTCAAGCTGCCCCTGAGCAAACCGTGACCATACTCTACGGTAGCCAAACCGGAAACGGGCGCGGCGTCGCCACAGCGTTAGCCGCTAAAGCCCAGGCTCAAGGCTATGCGGTTAATCTCACTTCTATGGGGGATTACAACAGTCGCCAGTTAAAGCAAGAAACCTTGCTATTACTTGTGGTCAGCACCCATGGTGAAGGCGAAGCGCCAGATGATGCCATGGAGCTGCACAAGTTCTTAGGCTCTAAGCGTGCCCCTAAATTAGATCAACTGCATTACTCAGTGTTGGCATTGGGCGACTCAAGCTATGAGTTTTTCTGCCAAACCGGCAAAGATTTTGATGCCCGCTTAAGCGCACTTGGCGCCAAGTCACTCCTGCCTATGGTTGAATGTGACGTGGATTACGATAAAGCCGCGGATACATGGCAAGAGCAAGTCATCACTGCCATCAAGCCGCACCTTGCTAGCACAAGTGTTAGCAGCGCCAGTGTGGTGTCTATCAATAGCGCTCAAGAGAGCATCTTTAGCAAGCAAGCCCCATACAGCGCCGAAGTGCTAGTGAGCCAGAAGCTTACCGGCCGTGATTCAGACAGAGACGTGCGCCATGTGGAAATCGATTTAGCCGATTCTGGCCTCACTTATGAAGTGGGTGATGCCTTAGGCATTTGGTTTACTAACAATGAAGCCTTAGTTGATGAAATTATTTCATCATTGGCATTAAGCGCCGATGAGCCTGTGACTATCGGCGATAACAGCATGAGTCTCAAGCAAGCCTTAATTGAACATAAAGAACTCACTCAGCTAAACCCAGCCTTCGTAAAAGCCTGGGCCGAGCTAAGCGTGAATGCCAAGTTACTTAGCCTACAGGATGATAAAGCCGCCCTGCGCCAATTTATCTTAAGTCATCAGGTGATTGATTTAGTCACGGCTTATCCTGCCAAGGTGGACGCGGCCCAGTTTGTTGAGTTACTGCGCCCATTAACCCCGCGTCTTTACTCTATTGCTTCAAGCCAAGCTGAAGTAGAAGCAGAGGTGCACTTAACTGTGGCGCTGGTTGAAGATGAGCGTCAAGGTCAAACCCGTTTTGGCGGCGCCTCGCACTTCTTAGCTTCAGCGCAGGAAGGTCAAAGCGTTAAGGTTTATGTGGAGCCGAACAAGCATTTTCGCCTACCAGAAAACCCTGACACCCCAGTTATCATGGTGGGACCTGGCACTGGCGTGGCACCATTTCGCGCCTTTATGCAGCAGCGCGCAGTGGATGGTGTTAGTGGCAACAGCTGGTTATTCTTTGGCAACCCGCACTTTGAGCAAGATTTCTTGTACCAAACTGAGTGGCAGCAACACCTTAAAAATGGCGAGTTAACTCGTCTTGATGTGGCCTTCTCACGGGATCAAGCCCACAAGGTCTATGTGCAGCACCGCATTAAAGAGCAGGGCCGTGACGTATGGCAGTGGCTACAAGATGGCGCTCATTTGTACATCTGTGGTGATGCAGAGCGCATGGCCAAAGACGTGCATCAGGCATTAATTGAAGTGGCAATGGAATTTGGTGGCCTGAGCGCGGATGACGCGGCGGCTTACCTTGATGAGCTTCGCAGCCAGAAGCGCTACCAAAAAGACGTCTATTAATCACCAATGCTGTTGAACAAAGCACAAAGAAGTCGTGCTAAGCAGCAATTAAGTCAAATGATTAATCATGACGCATAAAACAGAATTGATAAGAGGCATTGCCATGAGTGAGCAAAAGTTAGCAGTAAACGAATATTTAAAAACCGACAGTGATTACCTGCGCGGCACTATCCAAGAAGGCCTAGACACTCAAGTGACGGGCTCTTTTAGCGACGGCGATCAGCAGTTGATCAAATTCCACGGCTTTTATCAGCAGGACGATCGGGATTTACGCAACGAGCGTAAAGAGCAAAAACTTGAGCCTCTATATAGCTTTATGTTGCGCGCCCGTGTGCCAGGCGGTATTTGTACCCCAGCGCAATGGTTAGATGTAGATAAAATCTCATCGACACTGACCACTTCGAACAGCATACGCTTAACCACCCGCCAGACGTTCCAGTACCATGGCATTCCTAAGCGTAATTTGAAGACCCTTATTCAAGGCTTAGACAAGGCCGCACTGGACTCCATCGCAGCCTGTGGTGACGTGAACCGTAATGTGATGTGTAACCCAAATCCGGTTGAGTCTAAGCTGCATGCTCAGGCTTATGCGGTGGCGAAGGAATTGTCCGATCACTTATTGCCACACACTCGTGCTTACGCCGAAATCTGGTTAGATGAAGAAAAGTTGGTGGGTGAAACCGTGGAGCCTGTTTATGGCAACACTTATTTGCCACGTAAATTTAAGATGGCAGTATCAGTGCCGCCGGATAACGATGTGGACGTGTACACCAACGATCTAGGCTTTATTGCCATTGCAGAAGACGGCCAGCTGGTCGGCTTTAACTTAGTGGCTGGCGGCGGCATGGGCTCAACCCATGGCGAAGTCGAAACCTTCCCACGTTTGGCCGATGATTTCGGTTTTATTAAAACAGCTGATGTGATCAAGTTTGCCGAAGCTGTGATGACAGTGCAGCGTGACTGGGGCAACCGGGTGGTACGCAAACGCGCCCGCCTTAAATATACCATTGTCGATCACGGTTTCGATGCCTTTAAAGCTGAGGTTGAAAACCGTGCAGGGGTTAAGTTTGCCCCTAAGCGCGATGTAGTGATTGGCGATCGCGGCGATCGTTATGGCTGGGTTGAAGGCATAGACAGCAAGTGGCACTTAACCTTGTTTATCGAAAGTGGCCGTATTAAAGACTTGCCAGGTCAGACGCTGCAAACGGGTCTGCGTGAAATAGCCAAGATCCACAAAGGCGATTTCCGCATGACCTCAAACCAGAATATGATCATCGCAGGCGTGGCGGCTGAAGATAAAGCCGAGATTGAAGGCCTAGCGCGCAAGCATGGTCTAATGGGTCAAGTATTAACTGGCACTCGCGGGCATTCAATCGCCTGTGTGGCACTGCCAACCTGCCCATTGGCGATGGCGGAAGCTGAGCGTTATTTCCCTGAATTTATTGACCATATTGATGCGCTGCAAGCCAAACATGGCATTAGTGATCAATCGATAGTGGTGCGTATGACAGGTTGCCCGAACGGCTGTGCCCGTCCTTTTGCCGCTGAAATCGGCTTAGTGGGTAAGGCGCCTGGGCGTTACAATTTATACCTAGGTGCGAACTTTGAAGGCACGCGCCTGAATAAAATGCACAAAGAAAACATCCAAGAGGCAGAAATTCTTGCGGAATTGGATACCCTGTTTGGCCGCTATGCCACCGAGCGTGATGCGGGCGAAACCTTTGGTAACTTCACGGTGCGCATAGGCGTAGTGAAGGCGGTGAATGACGCCGCTAAGGATTTTCATGGATAAAGACGGCTTATCAAACAGCAGCAATAATGCGGTTATCAGCCCAGAGGCGCTGAAGCAATTATTGCTGGCCCCCAAGGATGAGCAAGTACGCGAACTTGAGCGCATTAATGGCTTTTTATCTAGCCTAAGTGCGCAGGAGCGAGTGGCCTGGGGTCTTGCCTATTTGCCTGGCGAGCATGGCTTATCATCAAGCTTTGGCATACAGGCGGCGGTCATGCTGCATCTTGTGACCCAAGTGCAAAGTGATATCCCAGTTATCTTGACCGACACTGGCTACCTGTTTCCTGAGACTTATGGTTTTATTGATGAGTTAACCGAGCGGCTTAATTTAAACCTTAAGGTGTATCAAGCGGGGCAGACCAGCGCCTGGCAAGAAGCCCGCTTTGGCAAGTTGTGGGAGCAAGGCTTAGATGGGCTTGAGCAATACAACCGGATCAACAAGGTTGAGCCCATGCAGCGGGCATTGGGTGAACTTAATATTGGCACTTGGTTTGCCGGCCTTCGCCGCACCCAAGCCAGTAGCCGTGAAGCACTGCCCATTTTAGCCATTCATGGCAGCCGTTTTAAGCTGCTGCCCATTATTGAGTGGAGCAACAAAGACGTGCACGAGTATCTCACTTTGCACGGTTTGCCATACCATCCTTTGTGGGAGCAGGGCTATGTGTCAGTGGGGGATACCCATTCCACAAAGCCGCTGGAGCTGGGTATGAGTGAGGAAGACACTCGCTTTAACGGCCTAAAGCGTGAGTGTGGGCTGCACTATGAGATCTAGTGTTTAGCTAATTTATTCGTCCCCTGCGCAATCAATTTAAAATCTAATACTTTAGATTGATTTTTAGGCCTTGCAGCTCTGTGGTAAGGCTTAACTAAAAAACGCTTGTTTTAAAGAATAATCTATTTAAAACAAGCGTATATATTTCTGTTTAAGCCATCTTTTTGCTGATGAACTCAGTTAATAATACTGGACTTTCGATTAGTTCTGCTTCAAAAATCCCCAGCAAAAAACCTTGAAATAGACTAACGTTAGACGTTCCCGTAGATGGTTTTGGCGGTTCTTATTTGGGAATACCCCGCTGGATTTTTTGCCAGACAGCACGATTAAATCGGCCTGTTTAAGACGCATTAACTCCCTAGCAATTTTGTTCCTCCAAGAACGCCAGAACAAAGGCTCCTAGAGCCAGTATGATTGACCTTGCTAGCGTAAGCGACATCATATTCAGCCTACCCAATCGGCCCATATTGGGCCGATTGGGAAGACTAAAACGCCAGTCACAGTTGGATCCCCAAGTTTCAAAGCTCTTCATTGCCCCTCTTTTTTGTCTCTCCCCATTCTGGCTTTGCAATATGTTGGCGCATTCAAGCTGTGAATATTTATGTTATTTTTCACTTGAACCTCAACTTAACTTTAGCTTTATCATGAGAGCCTGATGACAATAAACCTAGGAGTCATGATGAACTTAAATCAACTAACATTGCCAGTGACGGATATGGCTAAAGCCAAGCAGTTTTACCTCACCTTGGGGGCAGTATTAATCGTGGACACCCCGCATTATGTCCGCTTCGCCTGTCAAGATGAGTCGGGCAATCTTGGCAGCAGTTTTTCACTTTCGCTTATGCCAGCATCTTTGGCATCCAGGGCCGAAACCCAAGGCGTCACCCTCTATTTTGAACATGAAGCATTGGATGTTTGGGTTAAGGAATTAGAAGCTAAAGGTTTGGTATTTGAACAACAACCGCAATATCAAAGCTATCTTTGGCGGGAAGCCATGCTTAAAGATCCTGCTGGAAACAGAATAAAGCTCTACTGGGCGGGGGAAAATAGACTCAATCCACCTTGGCGGGTGGTGGATAGTGAGGCGATAGATTAATTGCCAGTGTTAGCCCATTGACCATTGACTAAGGGCTTGTTGGGCTTCAGGATAACGGCTTACAAGAAACCCACTTTCACTGTTAAATGGACTTCCTATGACAAGCTTACTTATTTGTTTACTGCTCGCCATCTTATTACCTTATCTCGCCAAGGGCCCAGTGGCTGCGGCTATGGCCAAGCTTGGCGGCTATGACAATCAACATCCTCGTGCGCAGCAGGCAAAATTGACTGGCTATGGGGCCCGCGCCCTTGCGGCCCATCAAAATGCCTTCGAATCTTTGCTGGTATTTGGCATTGCGGTCCTCACTGTCATTGCTACGAATAAGGTGACAGATGTGGTGGTTATCTTAGCCATAGTGCATGTGGTGGCTCGTTTTGCCTACCATTTGCTCTACTTGTATAACTACGGCACGTTACGCTCGATTTCATGGTTCATCGCCATAGGCGCATCCCTAGGGATCTTTGCCCAAGCGCTGTAATAGGTTAGTGCCTTTAAGCAATCTTTTTTGTGCTAAGACTTGGCTTTAATGTTAGATTATTCCGTTAGTTAGCTATTCCTAAGCTAGTAATGGTTTTTTGCTGCCTTGGATGTGCAGTACTTTTTTTGATCTGTTAAATGGAGTTGTTTGGATGAATAAATTTGCGACCGCTGCACTTGTCGTGGCTGTGGGGGCTGGTGGTTACTGGCTGGCAGGGGGGAATAGCCCAGAGAAAATAACCGATCCTATGTTGGCTTACATTCCTGCGGATACTTTGGCTTTTTCTGCTCAATTCAGCCCGTTTCCCATCAAGGATTACTTGTATTCGGCGGCCAGTACTCAGCAATATGCGCCGCTGGATGAACTGAACACTATTTTTGATGCGGCCTCGGCTCAAGAGCGATTTTTCTTAAGTTTCTTCAAGGCTTATGTTGAGCGTGCTCAAGAGCCTGAGCGTTTGCTCGCCGACTTAGGTTTAGGCGACACCCTAAAGAGTTATTTCTATACCTTAGGTGCGCTGCCCGTGTTTAAGTTTGACATCCAGAACCCGTCAGCATTTTGGGCTTATTTCGATGCCCTCGAGCAAGACAGCGGCCTGAAACACAAACTGAAGAAGGTCGCCGGCGCCGAATATCGCGCTTACTTACTGACAGATGTGGATGACGCTGAGCGCCTTGAGTTAGTGATTGCCGAGCGAAATGGCTGGGTGACAGTGACCTTAAACAGCTCCTTTAATGAGCTTGCCTTGCTAGAAAAAGCCTTAGGCTTAACGCCTGTGGATAATCCTATCTCTGAGACGGCGATGATCCAAGAGATGATTAATGAGCACGGTTTTACTAACGATGGTCTTGGCTTTATTAATCATGTGGAGCTAGTCAAAGCCATCACCTCAAGTGATGCCAATATGCTTGCTAAGCAATTGGCCAGCTTAGCCGATGCTATGGGTGAAGATCCCTTCGATGAGCTTAAAAGCCTACAATGCCAAACTGAGCTACTGAGCATAGCCAATAATTGGCCCAAAACTGTGGTCGGTTACAACAGCCTTGAGATAAGCCGTGAGCGTAGCGCCATGGACATGTCTGTAGTCGTTGAGTCTCGCAATCAAGTGATCCTTGCGGCGTTGCAGCAAATGCGAGGTTTTATCCCAAGCTTTAGCCAGCAATTGGAGGGTAAGGTGTTCGCTTTAGGCCTAGGGTTAGATGTGGATAATCTGGCTACTAGCTTGTCTAAAGTATGGCAAGAGTTGCAAACCCCTGAATATCAATGTGCGCCGCTTCAGCAAATGCAAGCCGAGTTAAGTGGGCAGAACCCCGCTATGCTAGGCATGATGACGGGCATGGTACAAGGCGTCAAAGGCGTGAGTTTGACCGTAAGCGATTACCAACTTAGCAATGACACGGGTGAGCCAACCCTTGCGGGTCTGGATGCCTTGTTTAGCCTAAGCGCTGAAAAGCCTGCTGTGTTAGTCAATATGGCTAAAGGTTTTGTGCCTCAACTTGCTAATGTGGACCTTGTGGATGGTGGCGAAGCCGTGGATATCACAGAGCTACTTATGTTGCCGCCTCAGGTTAAGTTACGGGCATCCTTAGCGATAAAGGGTCAGCATTTACTCTTATATACGGGTAAAGGTGAGGCACTTGCCAATACGCTGGGGCAGCAGCCTCTGAGCAATAATGGTTTATTTAGCCTAGGGGCCGATTATGGCAAATTACTGTCACCCTTAGTAACGGTAATTGAGCAAAGTGGCGAAGAGATGCCACAAGAGCTTGAGATGCTTAAAGACTACAATATGACAATGCAGATGAGCTTAGATATTGGTGACAAAGGCATAGTGTTGCGCTCTGCCATGGAAACCAAGGCCGCGCAATAATAAGATGATGAGTTAAAAACTAGGGGTTATAAACTAGGCATTAAAAACTAGGCGCTATAAACTAGGCATTATAAATTTAGCCCAATAAAAAAGCGGATCAGATGATCCGCTTTTTTTATGGCCGCTCGTCATTAAATAAGATTTAACATCAAGCGAGCCGTAAACCTTTCGCATTATTTGATGCTGAAGGTACCCTGCATGATTGCCCAGTGACCTGGGAATGAGCAGAAGAAGTTGTAGCTGTCAGTTGCAGTTAAACCAGCAGTGCTGAATTTAACGCTAACAGTTTCGCCGCCGCCTACAAGAGCAGTATGAGCGATAACGCGAGTGTCACCGGCTTTTAAGAATGCATTGTCAGCGCCAGCTGGCATACCGTCAGTAGCAACACCAGCCATGTCAGCAGCTTTGGTTAATACCCAGTTGTGGCCCATAGCCGCTTTTGGTAATGCACCTGTGTGAGTCAAAGTTACTGTGACTTCTTTACAGCTTGCTGGCACGCTTAATTCTTTAGTGTCGAACTGCATAGCATCGTTAGCACCGACTTTAAGCTCACACTCATTAGCGCTTGCAGATGTTGCGAAGAAAGCTGCACCGGCTAAGGTGATAACTTGTAATAGGCGAGCACTTGCTGATGTGTTAATTTTCATCTGAATTTATCCTCTGATAAAACAATTGACTGGGATGTGGGGTATATCAGGGGTAGATGATAAACCATCCGAGCTTAAAGTGTGGTGCCTTTTACAATTAATTATTATTCATCCGCCTAGTTTTTGAACGCATTCATACTTTTAGGCGAGGTAAAATCAACTATCTGCACTATTCGCTCATGCAAATCATCAAACAAGGCAGTCTCGATAAGGAATGCTGCGCTGCGCCCCTTGGCGAGTCACAGTGATCGCTGCGGCCTTGTTGGCAAAGGTCACGGCATCAAATAATGCATGCTCCTGACTTAAACCGACCAAAAGGGCGCCATTAAAGGTATCACCAGCGGCGACTGTGTCTATGGCCATCACATTCGGCGCGGCAACTAGGCCGCTAAATTCAGCGCTACTCACATAGGCACCGCGTGCACCTAAGGTAATGATCACTATGCTAGGGCCATGGCTATGAAGAATTTGTGCTGCAAAGGCGGCGCTGTCTTCATCATGGACTTCTATGCCTGTGATGGCTTCGGCCTCGGTTTCATTGGGGGTAATGATATCCACCCATTTATATATCTCAGTACCGATATTTTTTGCCGGCGCCGGGTTGAGTATGGTCTTGCCCCCTTGCTGTTTAACAAGCTTTAGGGCTTCGATAACCGTAGGCGTTGGGCTTTCCAGTTGGGTTAATAACCAGTCGGCACGGCTAAGGAGTTCTTGATGTTCCATAAGCGCTTTGACAGATAAATTATCGTTAGCGCCAGGGGCGACCCCTATGGAGTTTTCACCATTTTTATCTATGAAAATCAATGCGCTGCCGGTACTTAGATTATCAATTTTACTCACGCCATCGCTGTGAATACCATCGAGTTTCCAGCTATGACACATATCATGGGCCAGAGTGTCATTGCCTAAATGGCAGATAAAATCCACTCGGGTACTAGGGGAACACAGCCTAGCGACAGCCACCGCTTGGTTAGCGCCTTTGCCGCCGTGCTCGATACGATAATTTTGGCTCATTAAGGTTTGGCCTGTGGTGGGCAGGTATTCAAAACTCATCACATGATCCACATTGGCACTGCCTAAAATAACGAGTCGGCTCATAGTGTCTCCCTCTGCATAGCTTGGGTGCTCGCCCTGGCGCTAGGGTTAGTCCTAATGTTAGCGCTAGTGTTAGTCATAGGCGTGTAACCGCTCGACGATAAAGTCCACAAAGCCTTGTCTGTCGATATCAAATAAGACAGTGGCATTGGCAGGCTTGCCAGTGAACTGATACTTGTCGATGACAGTCATGCCTTGGGTATATTCGCCCTTAGTTTCTATGCCGACCCAGCAATCTTGGCTGGTGAACAGTTCCGGCTTAAGCAGCCAAGCTATGGTGCAAGGGTCGTGCAGAGGCGCACCTGTGAAGTCCCATTTTGGATCTTTATGATAAATAAGGAAGAAGTCCAATAACTCGGCAACGCACAGCGCAATAGGATTGCCAATGTTGCGAATACGCTCAATGTCCTCAGCCATGACTTGCGCCTTATGGGTCACATCGAGACCACAAAGAGTAATGGGAAGGCCAGACTTAAACACTATGTCGGCAGCTTCTGGGTCAACGAAGATGTTAAATTCAGCGGCCGGCGTCCAATTGCCAACTCCGGCTGCCCCGCCCATTAACACTATACGTTCAATCTTAGGGTGAAGCTCGGGGTGAGCGGCCAATAACAGCGCAATATTGGTGAGAGGCCCTGAGGGCACTAAGGTCACAGGGACTGGGCTTAGGCGCAGCTTTTCTGCCATCAACTCAACCGCTGTAATGGGCTGGGCCGCGAAGCCAGGTTCAGGCAGAGTTGGACCATCTAGCCCGGTTTCACCGTGGACATTGTCGGCGATGATAAGCTCGCGTGCCAGCGGCTTAAGCGCACCACCTGCCACTGGGATGTCGCTTCGCGCTAACAAGGTTAAAATGCGCAGCGCATTGTATAAGGTTTTATCTGGGGTTTGATTGCCCGCACTTGTGGTCACAGCCAAGGGAGTGAGGGCTGTAGTGCTTAGGGCCAAGATAAGCGAAATGGCATCATCATGGCCAGGATCGCAATCAAGGATAATAGAACGGCTCATCGGCATAGTCAGTAATTCCATTCGTCGATAGAAATTTAGAGTAACACTTTGAATTTGTTTGTCATCTTAAAATATGGCCCTAAAGTCGCCTTTGCTTAAGATGTAAGCTGGGTGGCATGTTAGGTCAGCATTAAGTGCCAATATTTGATATGCATAGCCCTGACAGCATTGCTGGCCGCAATATCCAGAGCCGTGCCTATAGTAGCGAGTGTGGGTTAGCCTTGAAGGCTCAGGGTTGGACTCAAGTTTGATAGCCTGCACCTTGATTACTCCCCTTTGAACTCCCGCTGAATGACAAGATAATTAATAGGATTGGTATTAGGATGAAAACATCATAAAATGGCCCGCTATTCACTTTATTTCCCTAAGCTCGAGTCATTATGAATTTGCAACACATAGACAAGGCCATTTATCGTCAACGCAGTAACAAAATCATGATGGCCTTAGTGGCTGCTTTGTCTTTATCTTCCTTAGCTTATGGGGCCATACTTATCGCCCTGTTCGGCCAAGGGAGTGTCGAGGGCATCGAGTCCACGGGTAATTTTCATTGGAACTTATTGGGCGTTGTTGCTGGGGTTGTGAGCTGCGCCCTGGGGATGAATCATCTTAAACAGCATGCGTTCATGAAAGAGGCTTATTATGTCTGGCGGTTAAAGCAATTGCAGAATCAAATTTACCGTAAGCTTGCAAAAATTAAACTGGCAGCGAAGCAAGATGATACTAAAGCATTGAGCATATTAAGCTTTTATTATCAGAGTCTAAGGCAAGTGTATCTACTGGATGATAACACCTTAACCTTGGCGAAATTGGACGCTGATATCAGCCAGTTAAATGATAAGTTGCAGCGCCTCGGCTTAAGCTTAGAAGGTCAAAGCCTAAGCCTTGAGCAATTAAAGGCATTCTAAACAGATTGAAGCACTTAAGTTTTGAACCGCTGAACCGCTGAAGCGCTATTGGCTTAGGTTAATTCTGTCTCTGCCATCAGATTTAGCGCGATAAAGGGCGGTATCTGCAGCACACAAGAGTGCGGTGGGAGTTCTAAATTGACCATTGCGTTCACAGGCAATACCTTGGCTGACACTTATTTTTACGCTGGCGTCTAACCCTTGAGCGGTAAATGAGAGTTTATTGATTTGCTGTTGCACTCTCATTGCCGTCGCCTCTGCAATATGGGCATTGCAGCCGGGTAAGATTAGCGCAAACTCTTCACCGCCATAACGGGCTGCCAGACAATGGCGAGACGGCAGGGCAGCTTGGATAACCTGTGCGATGCGTTTTAAGCACTCATCCCCTTGCACATGGCCGTGGGCATCGTTGAATGACTTGAAATAGTCCACGTCTATGATCACTAAGCTTAAGGGCAGGCCATGGCTGACACATTCTTGCCAGTTGCGCTGTAATACTTCATCAAAAGCATGACGGTTAGCCAGCTGGGTTAAGGAATCTGTGCGTGCGAGACGGCGCAGCTCCTTATATTCTGCCTTATGACTGCTGAGGTTATGCATAATGCCGATAAACACGGCTTTGGGGTTGCTATCACTGGCAGGCAAGCAAGAGAGGGATAAATCCACTTCTAATGGCTGGCCATCATTACGCTTTAATAACACCTCTTTTGGGCCATGGTTTAACTGAGTTTCAGTTGTCATGTGCCAACCTTGAAATAGGTTGTCGTATTCTTCCTGCGCGTCCCGATAAAAAAACTCAGACAGTTTCTTGCCCACGATTTTATCCTTTGGCGCGCCAAATAACTTGGCCCCTTGGGGGTTTATCATCTCAATCACGCCTGCACTATTGACCAAGAACATGGCTTCGGCGATATGAGACACTAAGGTGTGTAGCAAGCTTTCTGCAAGGCTCGCCGGTAAAGGGAAGCTTGGGTCATTGCTACTGATGTCATAGCTTATAGTGTTAATGACTTCGGATTGAGATGTTTGCGCTGGGGTATGCGGTATGGACATAAGCTTAGTGGTCGATGCTTCATTGTCTTTGTTGTTAATCGATAAGTTCTCAGCGGCTAATTTTTTAACAGCTAGTGTTTCAACGGCTAGTTTTTCATTCGCAGTCAGTGGGTTAGGGTCGATAGCATCGGCTTGAGCCTTTTTTAATGCAGCAGCATTAACCTTAGCATCGGTGGATTTGCCATTGAAGGCATTGGCAAGATCCGTTGCCCTTTGTGTCGCCTGTGTCAGGCTTTGCTGAATATCAGCGAACGTATCGACTTGTGTCATGGGATCTTCCTTCACCGTTAAATTAATTTGCCCGATAAATTGAGCGCTATCGTCATTATTCTTCAGTGCTTTATTCAATGGTTCTGAGCACTTGTGAGCTTAACTCTATTCAATGGGCTCACAAGTTACCTTCTGGTAATCTTCTGGTTTTATCTTATTGATTTAACTTGTCTTATTTTTAATTTATTTTTGGTATTATGTGAAAAAGCTTAAGTGCGGAAGCTTGGCTGATACAGAATTAGACAGTGTTAGAGGGTTCTAGCCAGCCTTGGAGCAAGAAGTCGTGCAAACAATTGATAGCGGAAGCAGACAACTTTAGTGGTGATTAACGCAGTAATTGCAGGCTGAAAATTACAGAAATTGAGTCAGTGGAAATAAAATTTCTGGAGAGAAGGTGAGAGCTTTGAGTTCAGAAGGTAAGAAAAAAGGCCAAAAAAATCCCCTAAACGCGTTGGCATTTAAGGGATGGTTAACAAAGCTAAAGCTCGATTAATTTACGGCGATTATTGTTAAATTCGTTTGACTATATTAGATGTCTTATTCATTTGGTCTGCAGATGATTTGTGGATCTTGACTCTGAAAAATCGCTCCATCAGCATCGCAATCTCGGGCGGCAACCACCACCTTAAAGGCGATATCATCGTCGGTGGTTTTACTCTCATTTTCAGCCGTGATAGTTAATATAGACTGAGTCGCATTGGTCTCAATCTTGACTGATTGCAGGCTATCATCATCATCCCTATAAAATTTAGCACCGACGAAGACCACATCTTCATTAGTGATAATATATTTAACCTTACCAGAGCCATCTAACACGACTGGCGTCGACGGATTAAATACAAATGTGGCTGGTTCATTGGGATTGGTAGGTAGTGTGACTGTGACTGTGACGTATTCATTGGTTTTGCTTAATGTCTCAGTGTTTAGCGCCTGTACTGTGCTCATAGTGCTTCCTTTTTTATGTTGATTAAGGGAATTCCCTAGCGATTGAATTGTTTTACATGTTCGAATGTGATTACTCAATAAAAATAAAACCTTTGCCACTAATTCCCATACTTTGAAGGCGTAGCCATTCTTGAGTGATAGGCTTTGTTTTTCCAACACATGAATTCGCTTGAACGAAAGCTAAGATAAGCTGTATCTCAGTAGTCTCTTGGATAATAGGTGCAAGTTCATCTATTGTATTTTGGCATAGTGCTAATGATAACTCAGCTTGGGCTTGTTGTTGCAATTGGTAGGCTTTGAGTATGCTAAATTCAACGTTTGAGATTACATAATCACGGCTTCTTACATTCGCTATACTGTTTAGCTGTTGTTCAACTTGCTCTATTAAAATCTCAGCTTCGGATAATGCTTTAGTTTTTTGTAGAGACCTTATTATCTCTAGTTCTATAGTAATGGCTTTTATTTTAGAAGAGGTGTCTAGCAAGGTAGCATTTATTGTATTTATCTGTTGCTGAAATAATGCGTCAGACTCTTGCATTAGAAACGAGGGAGCATGGGTTCTAATCCCCAAAGAGAGTGCTCTAACATGGGTTAAATCGGACTTCCACTGTTCATTACTTGGGTCTTGTTTTAGCGCTTTCTTTAGTAATTGGGCTGACTTTTTTGCCTTTACTGTGGCTTGCTCGAACTTACTTTGATAGCGAAGTAATTGAGCTTGATTAGTGTAGATATAGGATAAACGGCTCATCAGATTGGCATCATCATTAGCCTTAGTCAGCAGCATTTCAAGTTCTAACTGAGCTTCATTATAGAGTGTTAAAGCTTCGTCTATGTTTCCTATTGGTATATTAATCTTGGCTAACCAATTCAAGGTATCGGCTCTATCTGAGCGTAAATAATCATTTTTTGGATCTTTAACAAGTGCCTGAGTTTTTAACGATAGCGAACGATTAAAGGCGGTGTTGGCTGCTTGATAATCTAGTTGTTTTAACGCCAGACTGCCCAAAGAGTTCAAGGCATAGGAAAGCTCGACCCAGGCATCGACATCATCGGGTGTCAGTGTCATCAAGGCATCGCTGTAATCACGGTATAAAGTCAGGTATTTTTCCGCGAGCGGCCAATTGCTTTGAGCATAAGGTATTTGCCCGAGCCAGAAGGCGTTGGCGCCGAGGACTTTGAGCAGAGTTGGGTTGGCTTTATCTTCTGTGTAGAGCTTATCCAGCAGCAGTTTGGCAGCCTCAAAGGCTTTAATGGCTTCATCCAATTTGCCGCGAGAATAGGCGACTTCGCCCATGGCTTCTAAGGTCTGGGCGTGTTGAAATCTGGCCTCGAAGCTGGCTTTGCTAGAAGTGAAACCAAGGGAGGTACTTAGCCAGTGTGGCAGCAGGCTGTTGGCATTTGACTTTGATTCTGGATTTGCGTCGTCGCGACTGAAATATTCTAAGGCCTTGTTACTGATGCCATCGAGTAAATCCATGCGGCCGACGCTTCTGAGTTTGTCGGCAAAATCCCCCACCATAAAGCCCAGCAAGTTTTCAGCCTCTAGGCGTTTCTCTAAGGCTTGCTGCTCGGCATCTAAACTCTTAAGGCTCATTAGCACAGAAGTGAAACTCAGTAGGCACAAGAGGCTGATGGTGATGCGGCGGGTCCAGCGCTTAATTTGCGCCCGCTTGATGGAGGTCTGAATAAAGCCTTGCTCTTGATTGTCTAAACTAAACAATGGGTTGGATGAAAGTGCCACAGCTTCTTGCAACGGTTTGCCTTCTGCCAGTAAATAGGCTTTTCCCTTGGCTTCATCGCGCCAGCGTTTGGCAAGGTGATGAATGCGGCTCTTAATGCTTAAGCTGTCTAAATGATCGTCTATCCACAGCTTGGCTTTATCCCAGCGGCGCAGCAGCGCCTCGTGGGCGACGCTAAAGCAAGGTTCACCATTTTGCAGGTGAGACACAAACAGCCGACTTTCCACCATGGCTTTCACTAGGGCGACTTGGTGCTTGTCCTCGAGTTGTGACCAGCGGGCGGCGCGGCTGGTGATATTGCTCTCATCTAAACTTAGGGTCACTAGCAAGGATAATACCTTGGCAAGACTGGCGTTATCCGCTTGGCTTAACTGACTGGTGACTTCTTGGGCTTTTTTACCAATGGAGCCTTCTATGCCGCCAAGGGCGCGAAACACCTCAAGTTTTAGCTCGCCAGATTCGCTGCGCTGCAGATACAGCTCTTGCAGTGTATATTGCAGCATGGGCAATGCATCGGGGTTACTTGCAGCTTCAACGCAGAGCAACTCATCTAGGCCCATGGCGCTGGTATTATCCTGTTGCCAGCTTAAGCCGGCAGCACTTGCGGGCAGGCGGATCATTTGCAGTAATTCGGCCCGAGTAGGCGGGGCTAAATCGAAATGAGCGCCGCTTGACTTACCCGCCATTAGGCTAGGGTAATTGACTAAGCTCGGGTAGAAATCATTGCGACAAGCACTTAAGACTAAAATAGCGCCACTATTGGCTAAGGTTTCTAGCAGTGCAACAAAGGCCTCACGCTGGGGCTGGCTAAACTGCGGTGATGACAATAACACTTCGAGGCGATCGACAAACAGCGCCAGCAAAGGAGTTGCATATGTCGCATGGCAAGGCGCGGTGCTAGTGTCAGTATTCTCGCTGCTGGAAGTTAAGCTGGCCGCTAAGTTTGTCGAGAGCAGGGCTGCCTTACAGAGTTTTATTACAGCATCGATATCTTCTTCAAGCAGCGCAGCTAAGCGGTCGGCGGAAAAGCCATCAAACACAGGCTCATCATTGATGTCCCAGTCGAGCATAGCGCTGGCAAGATCTGTCATTAGCCTGTCTTTACTGACGTCGGCTAAGTCCAGCGTGGTATGGCTGCAAACCCCTATGCCATCATAGCCATTGTGGCCCATTAAATTAGGCAAGACGCCTGCGTTGACTAAGGATGATTTACCGCTGCCACTTGGGCCTAATAACAGGCAAAACGCGCGGCCGAATTTGACTTGTTCTGCAATGCGCCCCAACAGGGTGCTAATTTGGGCGCTACGGCCAAAAAATACCTGGGCATCTTTGGCTTGGTAGGGCCTAAGGCCCGGGAAGGGAGACTCACCTTGCCAACTGGCTATTTCTGCATGGGTTTGATGCCCTAGGGGGAATTCAACCGATGCCAAGGTGCGATAGCCGCGTTTACGGATAGTTTCAATATAGGTGGGGGCGGTGGCTTTATCGCCTAAGGCTTTGCGTAGCTGAGTGATGGCTTTATGTACTGGGTTATCGCCCATGGGAATATCGCCCCAGCAGAGCTTAACTATGTCGTCGCTGCTTAAAACATCGCCGTCACTTTGGCATAGTAATAACAGCACATCCATGGCCTTAGGCTCGAGCTGTTTAACCACATCGCCGCAACGCAGGCTGTTTGACTCAGGGTTGATTTGCCAGTCGCCGAAAAAGAACATGTTGTCACTCATGTTGCACCACTCAAGTTTTTTAACTGCTGATTATTATTGTTGTGATTTCTGTATGGTTTTAGTGTCTTTGTTGGGTTATTGGCTTAACTGTTAACTCCGCTGCTTGAGACTGACCAAAATGGCCGCCGCATCAGAGTTACACGCCACTTTAAAGCTCGGTGGCATGCAAGTCAACGTTGTGAATGTAAAGCTTTTTAGGCTGAGTTTTAAGCTGCAGCCTGCTGATGCATCAGTTTTTTTACCAAGGGGCTGATGGCGAAGAAGACCACTGCCATGGCTATGCCTATCTGGGCCGAGAAGATAAACAGTTCTTCATAGAGCTGCATGGCACTTGGGATATCGCTTATCACGCCGCCATGGGTGTCAATGGCGGCAAGTTTACTCAGCTCAGCGGCTAAAATCTCAGAGTATGAGGTGCCGAGGAACCAAGCGCCCATCATCAGGCTCACCACGCGTTTGACCGATAATTCGGTGACCGCAGACAGGCCTATGGGCGACAATAACAATTCACCAATTTCCAGCACTAAATAAGCGAGCACTAGATACCAGATGCTGACTAAACCGCTTTCTAGCGGCGTTTGAATGCCTAGCACTAACACTAGGAATGACAAACCGGCGAATAAGATCCCTAAGGCAACTTTTATTGGTTTGCTGGGATCTAAGCCTTTACTTGCAAGCTTTGGCCACAGCCAAGCAAACAAGGGCGATAGAGAGATGACGAAGAAGGCGCCGAGGAAGGTGAGCTGGCCGGCGCTCCATTCTAAGCCGAGCATGTTTCTGTCCATGACGCGATCGGAGAAGGCGACCCAAGAGCCGTAGGTCTGCTCGTAGAGGCCGAAGAAGATTAACCCCGCCACAATAAACACCAATAAGGCCGTCATCTGCTGGCGCTCAATCTTGTTGCAATGCTTTAGCATAAACCAGCCTATGCCAATGGCGAGCACTAATGATATGCCGTGCAAGGTCCAGAGCACTGGGCTGGCGCTGGGTAACATCTCACTGAGTTGTAACACCAATGAGTGGGTTTGAACAAGCCCCCAAATAAGCAGCACACTTAAGCTGGCGGCTAGGTATATCCAGACTTCTGTGCTGATGCCTAAGCGCTTTTTGGCAAGCTTTTCAGGGTCATTAGCTTCGGCGACGCCATACAAGTATTTTTGCCCGCGGATAAACACAATAAGCCCTGCCAGCATGCCTATGCCTGCTAGACCAAAGCCATATTTCCAGCCGTAGGTTTCACCAAGGTAAGCACAGAGAAGCGGCGCTAGGGTGGCCCCTAAGTTTATTCCAGCATAGAAGAGGGTAAAGCCCGAGTCACGTTTGGGATCCTGCGGCGGGTAGAGTTGACCGACTATGGTGGATATATTGGGTTTTAAGAAGCCCACCCCCATGATAATTAACGCCAAAGAGAAGTAAAATACTTGCAAGGCACCTTCATCACGCACCACTTCCCCAGCGACTCGGGCCGCTTGGTGGCCTTCAAATGCCATGCCTAGGTGGCCGAGCACCAGCAAACAGGCGCCGAATATGACCGCCTTGCGCATGCCTAAATAGCGGTCGGCTAATAAACCACCCACCACAGGCACGGCATAGACGAGGGCACCATAAGCCCCGATAAGGTTGTAGCCTTGTTCATCGGTAAACAGGTGGTATTTGATCAGGTATAAAAACAGCAGGGCTTTCATGCCGTAGAAGGAAAAACGCTCCCACATCTCGGTGAAAAAACACACGAACAGCCCCTTGGGGTGGCCTAAAAAGGTGTCCTGCTGCATGTTGGCGTGGCGTTCAGCATCTGATAGTGTGGTGGGCATTCGAGCGTCCTTAACTGTATGAGTGGCTCAAGAATATCAACTGCTTAATCAACAAGCCAGAGATCAAATTGGCTAGGTTTTTGGTTAGTTACTAAAACCCCAGTAATGGATAAAGCTTGCCTTGACGCACCCAAGCATCGGCATTGGCTAGGCTGCCATCGGCTTGCCAAGCGCGAAGTAGCGCCTGCAGTGGGGCTTTGACCTCAGCGGCGTTCATGCCCACCTTGAGCGAGGGCGAATACAAGGCTTTGATTAATATGGCATCTAAGCCACTCAGTAAGGTTTGTGGGGTTCTGTCATTAAAAATCGACGGGAAGACTTTTTCAGAGTCATTAGGCAGACCTAAAATTTGGGTCAGCTCCTCCACAATACAGGCGACCAATTTACCGTGCATCTGTGCTTGGTCTACAGGAATGATGATGTAGGCGCGGGTAATTTCATCTCGGGTTGTTTCCATATGGGCGATGCAGACCGCCCCATGAAGGTGAGCCGCACTGGCCTTACCCATCAGCTGCTGGGCTTGTTGCTGCCACAGATTTTGCCGGGTAAAGAGTAGCCTGACATTCGCCTCTTGTTGGTTAGTGGCAAGGCTTATATCGTGACCGCTCAGTTGCTTAAGGTGGGCTAAATGCAATTGCACCAGTCTAGTGTGCAGTGCTTCGTTGCCCACATGGTGCTCGAGCCCCACCTTTATCGGTGTTAACCATTTTCTGAGGGTTTTATCCCCTTGCTGGTATTCACTTTTGAGGGCGACTTCCATAAAGGCCTGCTGAATGAAGTCAGCTTCAAGCCAAGGGCTTGCCTGGCTTGAACTTGTCAATAGCCCTGTACATAGCCCGACACATAGCCCGAAACATGGCCCCGCAAATAGCAGGGCTTGCAGCCTTTGAATTGTTAATCGCATTGGCTTAGGTTAGTTTTTCAGTTTGTAAATGACTTCGACGCTGTCGCTAACTGTCACTTCACCAAATTCATAGCCTGCTTGGCCGCCATCGAAGGCCATTTTTTCGCTGCGCTGTAACATGATGGGCTGCACTGAACGTCTGTCTAAATAACGCACTTGCCACAAGTCACCTAAGGATTGATTGAATCCTTCGGCTAAGGAGCGCGCTTTAGCTTGAGCATCTTTGATTGCCGCTTGGCGGGCCTTGAGCACGTATTCATCTTCCTTGCTGGATTTAAGGACAATATTATTCACTCGGTTGAGTCCCTCGGCGAGGGCGGTGTCTAAGATGTCGTTAAGCCGTGACAGTTGCACTAAGGTGACTGTGACTTGCCTGCTGGCCTGATAGCCAATGAGTTTAGGGGCCTTGTTTTGCTCGTAGAGGTATTCTGGTTGCAAGTGAAGGTTGGCGCTGGCGATGTGTTTTTTGTCTATGCCAGCTTCTAGCAATCGGCCTATAAATTCGCTGATGGCCTTATCTGAGGCATCTTTAGCGGCTTTGGCGCTGTCTTTCGTGAGGCTGACTTCCACTTGAATTTCTGCCATGTCAGGTGCCATGGTGAGTTCGCTGACGCCTATGGTTTGGATATGGGCAAAGTTGAGGTTATCGGCCACGGCGGGCGTCATGGCAAGTAAACAAGCACTGAAAGAGAAGGCTGCTAAGAGAGCTTTCGAAGCTGGGATGCGGATGGACATAATGAATTCTCGCTTATTTTTTATTACTGGGTTAATTGGCTGGATGAGTGTGTTGAGTCTCTGACATTTTTAGGTCTGCGTGGGTCTGATATAGGCGCCTGCCATTGACCCACGTCTGTTGGACTTGGGTTTGCCAGATAAGTTCTGGGGCTAAGGTAAAGATGTTTTTATCGATTAAAATAAAATCGGCTTTCATCCCCGGGGCTAATGAGCCGATGATCTGTTCTTGATGGGCGGCAAAGGCGGCATTATAGCTGAAGGTTTCAAAGGCCTGAGCAAGGCTCATGCGCTCAATGCTGTGCCAGCCACCAAGAGGCTGATTTTGTTGATCTTGACGTGTTACCGATGCATGCAGGCCAAAGAAAGGGTTGGGGGATTCTATGGGGAAATCTGATCCTGCTGCGATTATTGCGCCGCTTTTAATCAGTTTCTGCCAAGCATAGGCACCCTTGATTCTATCAGGCCCTAATCTGTCTTCTGCCATGTTTTTATCGCTGGTGGCATGGGTTGCCTGCATGGAGGCAATAACCCCAAGGGCTGAAAAGCGAGGAATGTCGGCCAGTTGCAGCACTTGAGCATGTTCAACTCTGTGCCTTAAGGCTTTAGTCTTGGTTTTGGCGATCAAGGCTTGATAGTTATCCAAGACCTGTTTATTGGCCTCATCACCAATGGCATGGGTATTGACTTGAAATCCTGCCGCCATGGCGGCTTCCATGGTCTGAGTGAGTTTGGCTTCAGGATACAACAACAAGCCTTTATGGCCTGCTTTGTCACTGTAGTCGCTGATGAGCGCCGCGCCTCTGCTGCCTAGGGCACCATCGGCGGAGATTTTAACGCTGTTGATGGCTAGCATATCGCTGTGGCCTAAGTCGCTCAGGGTGGGCCCCGCTTTAATGAGGTCGCTGAAGTGCTCATCGGTGGCATCTATCATGGCATAGACACGAATAGGCAAGTGCTTCGCTTGATCTAACTCTTTATAGGCTTTGATTGTGGTGCTGCCAATGCCAGCGTCATGCACACTGGTGAGACCAAGTGTTGCCAGTTGTTGTAAGGAACTCAGTAACACGGCTTTTTGCTCATCCAAGGTGAGTGGGGGAATGTTAGCTGCTATGAGTCCCATGGCATTGTCGATAAATACCCCAGTGGCTTGGCCTTGACTGTCGCGAATGATTTCGCCGCCTTCTGGTGCTTGGGTGTCTACGCTGATGTTAGCCAGTTTCATGGCGGCGCTATTGGCCCAGCCAGCATGGCCGTCGATGCGTATTAGCCACACAGGGGTGTCGGGAAAAGCCTTGTCTAACAAATCTTTGCTAGGGAAGGCTTTACTCGGCCACAGCACTTGGTTCCAGCCTCGGCCTTGAACCCAAGTCAATTGCGGGTGGGCTTTTCTGAAGGTTTGTACTTTAGCGACCGCATCTTGCTCGCTTTGGCTGTCTCTGAGCTGGGCTTGCAACAAGCTTAAGCCATAACCCAATACGTGGCCGTGGGCATCGATAAGCCCGGGCAATAAGGTCAGGCCTTGGCCGTCGATATGGTTAACTTTATTGTTATCGATGCGGCTGCTATGGCTTAGGTCATCGACATGGTGTTTCTCATTTAATAAGTGCTCGAAAGACTCAGGCGCCGCAGGGAAGTCATGGCCGTAAAGGGCATCAATTTTATCATCGGTGAACAAGATGGCGTTAAAGCGACTCAATTTGCCAGCCGCCATGCTGTAACCTTGGATATTACTCACTAGGGAAGTGTGCGCCATCAGGGCTGGGCTGAGTAATAACGCGAGAGGCGCCGCTGCGCCAACGACTAGGCTAACGAATGGCTTTAGCAAACTGCGGCGGTATTTTTGCCCTAGTGAGCGCGAGGCTGTGTTGGTCATTGTCATTGTCATTGTCATAGTCTATCCCTATCGCATCCTTAATCTGAGATGGTTATAGAGTATGTGAGTGACTGATTTTAGCAACAAAAATATCGGCAAACAGTGGTAAGCTAAGTTCAAATAACAATAAAAAAGCAATGATATTGCTTAACAACTCAGGGAGTCGCCGCGTTATGGTGTCAACGAATAAAAAAGGAAGCTTAGTCTGTGTTGGGGTCGGCATGACTATGGGATCGCATTTAACGCCCCTTAGCAGAAACTATATAGAGACCGCCGATGTGGTGTTCTCGTTAATGTCCGATGGCATAGTCGAGCAATGGGTCGAGACCATGAACCCTGATGTGCGCAGTCTGCAGCCCTTCTATCAAGAAGGCACCTCAAGGCTGATTTCATATCAAAACATGATAAATGCCGTGCTTGATGAAGTTAGGCAAGGCAAGAACGTGGTGGGGGCATTTTATGGTCACCCCGGGGTGTTTGCCATGGTGACACATAAGCTTATCGCCCAAAGCAAAAAAGAAGGCTTTTATTGCCATATGGAAGCGGGAATTTCAGCAGAAGATTGCTTGATTGCAGATCTTGGGATAGATCCCGGCCGTTTGGGCTGCCAGCAGTATGAAGCCAGCCAATTTATGTTTTATCGCCGCACTATAGATACCGCCGCCTATTTAATTTTGTGGCAACCAGGCATAGCCGGGGATCAAAGCTTAGCCCGCTTTGCTACCGCCGAGAGCTTTAGGGCCGTGTTAGTGGAACTATTATGCGAGTATTATGCAAAAGATCATCAAGTCATATTATATGAGGCCAAGACCTTAGCCTTTAATAACCCGAGGATAGACACCTTGCCCTTGGGCGAACTCGCCAAGGCGACTATTCATTTACACACCACTTTAGTCATTCCACCTTCGACTCAATTAGTTAAAAATGAAACACTTTTGGCAAAATTAAACGCGTTGGAAACATTAGCACAATAGGCTATCATGTTACTTCAATGTGATTGAGTTGTGCTGTTTTTATTAGCACTTTTGTTCTCATAAGTCACATAAACCAAATAAGTCATATTAATGTCAATTGAGTCACTCAGGGAGAAAAGGATGTCAGAAATAATCAGTTTAATCGAACGTTTAGGGGCCAGCGCAACTTTTGGCGAACAAACGATTCAGCAGCGCCAGTTGGTGAATGATACCGTGGGCTTAGATGAGGCGGTGAAGCAAGCCTTGTTGAATAAAGACAATGAGGCATTAAATGCCCTTATGCAGGTTCGCAATAAAATTGTTTGCGCTGTTGCTATTCCTCAGGATGATGGCGGCTTTGAAGCCGAGGAGCAGGACGAAGCGTTTATCATCCAAGCTCGGCAGGCATCTTGTTAAGTGATTAACTTTATAAAACTAAAACTAAAACTAAAACTAAAACTAAAACTAAAACTAAAACTAAAATGAGAAAAGGAAGCTATGAGTAATATTATTGATGTCATTGAACGTTTAGGGGCCAGCGCAACTTTTGGCGAACATGCCGTGCAACAGCGAAAGCTTGTGAATGATACCGTGGGCTTAGATGAGGCGGTGAAGCAAGCCTTGTTGAATAAAGACAATGAGGCATTAAATGCCCTTATGCAGGTTCGCAATAAAATTGTTTGCGCAATAGCTATCCCTCAGGATGAAACGCCGGACAATGAAGATGAAGACGATGCCCAGCTTACACAAATGGCCGGTTAACATCTTTAGTTGGTTATGTTGCAGCCTTATTCTTGGATTGGGCTGCTGTTTGTTACTTGCAAATCAGGCTATTGCTAACGTTTTACCCGCTACTCAAACTCCAGCTCAGTTAATTCATACAGAATTAACCCAGGATGCGCCCAGCATCAGCATCCTCGAAGCAAATCAAGCAACTATTGAAGAAATTATCGAAGAAACAAGCCAAGAAACAGCTGCAGCTGAGATTGCTTTGTTATTTGATGAGGCGCAGCGTTACCGTGGCACAGACGGTGCCAAATCTAGCGCCATTCTTCAGCGATTGGAGAAGCTAAGACACAATCTCAGTCAAGAGCAGGCCTACTATTTAGATTATCTGCAGGCCTATCAGCAAGGTATTTTGGGAAAGCATGACATAGCTCTAAATACACTGCTGAATGTGTTTAATAACACTCAAAGTACAGAGCTTAAGTTTCAGTCTGGGCACACCATTTTCAATGTGCTGGCCATATCTAGGCGCTTTGTCGAAGCGCTGTCTTACTATAATCAGACCATGGCCTTATATTCACAAGTTAGCGATGGCGGCTTGAGAGCGACATCATTGTTTGCTGGCATGATGTTGTTTAATGAATTAGGCGACTATGAAAGAGTCATTTCAATAAGGCAGCACTCAGATTTGGCAACCCTCTCAGAGGGCCTGCGCTGTAAGGCGGATGCGTTCCTTATAAGAGCCGAATCTAATCTTGGCCCCTCAGATAAGGTATTGCCATTTGAGCAAGGTTTAGCTCTTTGCCGCTCAGCAGGGCAACCTTTATATGAATCTTTTATTAGGCTGTATTATGTGCGTTTCTTATTGGCTAACAGTCAATACATGGAGGCCAAAACTGAGCTTGAAGCCCATCTTGCCACCAGTCTGTCGACCCAATATAAGCTCATTATTCAAGAATATTATTATCTGATGGCCAAGACCTATTGGTTGTTAGGCAATGAAGCTGAGGCGACGCTATTTGCAGAGCGTGCCCTTGAGACTAGCGTCAGCGAACAGTATTCCTTACCACTGACTTTGAGCCTGGAGCTTAGCTATCAGATGGCCAAGCAGCGGGGTGACTTCGAACTGGCACTCCAGTATGCAGAGCAATATGCCCAAGCGGATAAAGGTTATTTAAATCAATTGCGTGTCAAGGCGATGGCCCTAGAAATGAATAAGGCCGAGATGCTAGAACAACAACAGCGCATTGAAATACTCAAACGAGAAAATCAATTGCTGACCTTGGCGCAAGCGCTTGAGCGCAAAGAGAATGTCAATGTGCAGTTACTGATTGTCGTGTTGCTGCTGTGTTTGCTGTCAGTCTGTATTTGGGCTTATCGTTCCAAACGCATACAAAGCGAACTAGCCCGTCTAGCACAGGTGGATGAACTCACTCAAGTCTTTAATCGCCGTCAATTGGTGCTGCTTGGCGGACAAGTGTTGGCATTGGCTGAGCGTAATAAAACCAAGGTTAGCGTTATCATGGTGGACTTAGATTTTTTTAAATCCATCAATGATAGATTTGGTCACAATGTGGGTGATTGGGCCTTGAGGCGGGTGGCAGAGACCTTGAACGCTTTGGGCCGCAAGAGCGACGTCTTTGGCCGTTTAGGCGGGGAGGAATTTGCCTTTGTGTTAAGTGATTGTGCTCTAGAACAAGCCTTAGATTTTGCAGAATTATGCCGAAATGAAATTGCCACCATAGATGTGTCTGACAGTTTATTTCCAGGGGCCTTGAGTCTCACCGCAAGTTTTGGTGTCACAGAAACAGGCTTATCAGGCTATGATTTAGAAGGCTTACTTTCTGATGCCGATCAAGCCCTCTATCAAGCCAAAGACAGTCAACGAAATTGTGTGGTGAAATTTGAAGCACATCCCATTACTAATGAAAGTGATGTTGCAACCGATGCAGCGAGAGATGAGGTAAGGGAAGGCGTATCGGATGCAACAACCGATGGCACAACATCTGTTAAAATCGGTGAAGCCACAGATGCGACAACAGGAAAAACAGTGAATGTTTAAGGGATTAAAAGCAGAATTAGGGATTGAAACCTTAAGTCAACTGGATCAATTGCCCGCCGATATTGTAAAGACTGAGTTGCAGCGTTTAGGCATACCCGCCTTAGGGCTTAAATTAAATTCCGCCAACAGTGAGGCTGGGTTTAAACAACAATGTCAGGCCATTGTTGATATCGCTAAGGCTTGGCCGTCGGCAGGTCTCGTGGCTGTGATGCACATGCATGTGCTGCTGGCGCTGAGCCGTTATTCAACCATGATACCTTCGGCTAAACAGGTATTGGCACAAGTGGAAACCAAGCAAGCCTTGTTGGCATCATTGTCAGCGGAAGGCTCTGTGGATGCTAATCATGCGCCCTTGTTGCACCATAAAGTCAGTGAAGATAGCTACTTGATTAACGGCGTTAAAAAACCCGCATCACTGAGCCATATGGCCGATTTTTTCATTTGCGTTTCACGGGCAGGGAAGGTAACTGAGGGCAAGCAGTTAACTCCAGACTCTTCTGCGCCAGCCATAGTATTGATCCCGCGAAGTCACGCCGTCACAGTTAATCAAACCCTGTGGAAAATTATTCCTTTCAATGCCGCGGATAGTCACAGTGTGAGTTTTAATGAAGTGATCATAAGCTCAGATGAGATTGCATTGGATGTTAAAAAAATAACCCCTTTCACCTCCCTTGCCTTGGGCACATTTCAAGTGATGACCATGGCCTGCTATTTGGGCATAGCACAATGTTTGATAGCAAAAATTAGCAGCCAATTTAAGCCCTATTATGAGCTAAGAGCGAGCATGGCGCGGATTAATATGTTCAATGAAACTGTACTGCCGGTACTTTATGAGCAAGGCTTTAAGGCTGACACAGATGCAGGAGCACTCGCCTTTGTGCAGACATGCCGTTACAGCTTGGAGCGTGATTTAAGCGAGTTGGTGAGCTTAATTTATAAACATATGAGCGCCTATGCCTTAGTGATGGATGAAGATTATTTACACTTGATGAATACCTTGATGATGCTCAGATTCCACCCTGTGGGTGAGAAACAATGCCTCAGAGATTACATGCCACACTTTCCGAGCGCTTAATGCCGGCCTTGAGCGCTTAGGGTTAACCTTGGCGCAATTGTCTCAGACTCACGCTCCTCCCAAGTCTTCTCACGGATATTCGTAAGTCTCTTCAAGCTGTTATGAATGGTTAAACCAGACTTTTGCATAGGATCTAACGTCGTCCTATCAGACATTCGTCGTATTACTGAAAATGTGATTAACATTCTGTTTACATTTTTATTTACATTCCCTTTGGGCTGTGGTGTTATTAGGTTAATTCAAGCGAGCGTTTGAATTAATAACCTATGGAAAGGGGATGCCTATGAAAGCTACAACTCAGATAATCACTGCGACAATGATGATGTTAACTGCCACGGCAAGTGGTACTGCACAAGCTAAGGCTCATACCTTGGATACACAAGGCCTGAGTGCTGCCTCTGTAAGCGATAGCGGTTTGTTGGTGCCTTTGGCTCAATCTAAACGGCAGATTGCCTTGGATTTAAGTCGTCAATATCAGCAGCTTAAACCTTTGCTACAGCAGAATATTAACCAATATCAACTGGCAGTGAATACCCGTGAAATGGTGCAGCAAGCTGAGTTTGATGCCAAGGTACTAAGGCAAACTGATGCAGCCATTAGCCAACAAAAAGGCTTACCAGCTCGTACTGAGCTAGTGCAGTTACGCTTAGCAGATACCAGTATGTTGGCATCTTGGCAGCAGGGGGAGTTGCCCTTATTTGCCTTCGAACCCGATGGCGATGATAGTCAATGGGCTTATGTTGAAGCCTTTGATACTCAAGGTAATGTTCATTTATTGGATGTCTATACTCTGCCACAACAACCCGTATTTGTGGTTGGCTTAGACAGCAAGAAAGCCATGATGGCTGGTATAGCGCAGATGAAGGCCGAGTTTGCAACCGCAGCTAGAAAAGGTAACTTGCTTAATAAATCCATTAAAGGGCTTGATCCTGTTGAGAAGGAGGCCGTTACCAGCGCCGATGCAGCGCTTTCCACCACTGTGATTAAGCAAATTTCTCTTAATGATGATATGGAGCCGTGGATCTCGGGTAAAGCCGAAGTGTATGGCATAGTGACCGGAGTATCACCGAGCCGCGATACTCCAGTGCTAGATATCGTTGAAATGCCCTATTTGGATTATGCCGATACTCAATATTACCCAAATCAGATAGTGATCCACTGGCAGCGCTATCGCTGGGCGGCGGCAGATATGGTGCTGATGGAGCATGATGATGGCACTAACTACAAGGCATTAGCGACTAAGTTACTGGAAGCTGCGGAGCAAATATTGCGGATGATCCCAGATCCTGAAGTGCAAGGTTTGGCTGTGATAGCCCAGATAACCAATGGTATTTTAGCCGTAATGCCCGATGCCTGGTTCACCAATGATGATGACTTTGTCGACGTGTATTACACCTTGCAAGAAGGTCAGTATTATCACAACCATAGAGGCGCCAGTGGCAATGCCACCACAAGTTTTGCCCCGCTGCTGATCAACCCAAGATAGGTTTTGCAAGAGCAACACGGATGAGGAATCAAGGATGAACAAGGGCTAGGTTTATCAAAGTCTATGTTTATTAAGGCCTAGGTTTACAAAAGTCTGGGCGCATAAGCTCAGAACATCATACTCGCTCTGTACATTAGGTTAGCAAGCCAAGGCATAATGCCAAGGTTTGCTGACCTTTTTTATGTAACCTCCCTAAGTCTTAACCATGCGCAGTTCAAAACCCGCCAAAATGACTTCACCCCAGTTACCTATTGAAATAATTTGCCATTCATAGCTTAAATGATATCTTCTCATTCGCTTTAGCTACTGTGTTTTTTGTGTTGATTAACCTATCAATAAGGATGTTTAATGTCTCGAAGATACCTATCACAAGTGCTGTCTACAGCACTCGTTATTGTGATGAGCACAAGTGTGTTGGCGGGGGAAGATAACAAGCTGACCCATGAAGATAAAATCTACGGATTATCACTTTTTTGGAAAGAAGCCAGTGATAACTTCGCCTATTTTGATCAAGTCCCCGAATTGGACTTTGACGCTGCTTATCAAGGCTTTATCCCTCGAGTATTGGCGACACAATCAGACTATGAGTATTATCGAGAATTAATGCGCTTTAATGCCTTACTCAAAGATGGCCATACCAATGTTTATTTACCGCAAGGCTTGGAGCAAGGACACATTGACTGGCCGAGCATTGGGCTTTATGAAGCGAATAAAGAAGCGGTTGTTATCTCTACTAGCTTAGCGTTGCAGCACAGTATTCCCTTAGGTTCGACCTTAGTGAAACTGGATGATGTCGAGCTCGCCACTTATCTTGAAGCGTCCGTCATGCCCTATATTGCCAGCTCAACCGAGCACATACTGTGGCACAGCGCCGTGCGGGATGCACTCGATGGCAAACCTGGCTCTCACGTTAAACTCACCCTTAAAACACCACAAGGTGAAATAAAGCAGCTGACGCTAACACGAGATAATAATTTGAGAAAGCGCGCTAATCCTGAGGAGAGTGAGCGAATTTCCCTTAAGCGTGCTCAGTCTAATGGCGAATTATTCGAGTTTAAATGGCTAGAGCCTGGCATGGGCTATTTAGCCTTAAATGGATTTCATGACAAGCAAATTTTAACGGATTTCTACGCCGCCTTAGACGATATTCGCAAAGCTAAACGCTTAATTATCGATTTGCGTTTCAATGGCGGGGGAGACTCGCTCATTGCCGCAGAAATATTATCTCATTTTAGCGAAACTGAATTGAAAGGTGCGATTTGGAAGACTCGCAAGCACATTGCAGCTTTCAAGGCTTGGGGGAAATATGATGCTAACTATAAAGTCTATGCTGATGATAATGCTTGGGAAAGTGGCGAGATGGAAATCTTCCCTTCTAAAGAAAACCCCATTATAGTGCCCACTTATGTGCTCACCAGCAGGGACACGGCGTCAGCGGCTGAAGACTTCCTTATCTATGCCGATCCTTTAGCCCATTTCACTGTGCTTGGGGAAAAAACCTATGGCAGCACAGGTCAGCCCATCTTCTTCGATTTGCCCGGTGGAGGATCATTTAGAATATGCACTAAACGAGATACTTATCCCGATGGCCGTGAGTTTGTGGGCTATGGCATCACTCCTGACGTGTTAATGACAATCACTGCTGAGCGCTTAATTGCCGAGCAAGACTTTATGCTTGAGGAAGCCATCAATAGGCTTAAATGAGTCCTTGAGAGACTCTTGGTGCGTGACAGTCTTTTGAATCTAGGGCATAGCAACTTGAGTGAATATTGCGATATGAGTTGTTGATGCCAATCTACTCGTATAAATAGATTGGCATCTTCTGTGCTTCTCAGACCTTGCTAGAGAATATCGTTAATTGAGAAGCCGATGCCTATGCGCTGGTTATGGTGATTGTAGTCAATTAAGCTTTCGCCATAGCCATTAAAATACTGAGTATAAAAGCGCAAATTCCCCATGATGGGGTAGCTCCAGGTAAACTCAATGGCCCCGCGGTTAGGGTTTTTAAAGTTGTTTCTCAGTAACAGGCTGAATCTGTGTTTATCTAAGCCATAAACGCCTGTGAGTTCCATGTGACCTAAGTAATCGGTGAGATCTGGATTATCATCGCCCTTAGATGAAGTAGGGGTTTCTTTTTCATCTTCTGGGATACGCCACCACGCTTTCACAGCCAGGGCATAGGGGCCCTTATCAAAAATCAGCGTGCCATAAAGGCGATTCCAACTTCTCGATAATCCGGGAGTCTTGCCGTTCGACTGATGGGCGGCGCCAACGCCAATAAAGGAGTTAGTAAACCCTGCAATCTGCCAATCATTATTGAATAGCATGAATATTTCTGGCTCGTGATTGGTTTCACGGAACGGTGAGGAAATCTCTTGGTTATAGACCTGCCAGTAAGATTGGTTGGTGTAGGCCAAGAATAGGTGACCATTGTTGCCAAACAAGTTGTAACCTAAAGGAAATTTAAAACTAATTTGAAACTTAGCCTCCAAGTTATCAAGCTCTTCGTCAGCTTGGCCTAGCTGATCCACGAAGGGCGTGTTGTTGGGGTTAGTGTTATAGGTCACAGGTAAGAAATAATTGACCCTATGAGGAGTCAGTACAAAGGGGCTTTCAGAGGTGGCCAACTCATCTTTTACTCGCTCTTCAACGAGGGAGGTTTCAGGTTCTGCTTGCTCGCTAATGACAAGGTCTTGTGCAAGTGATTGTGGCATAAATGATGAATAGAAAAGTGTGATAAATAGTAGTCTCTTTTTCATGGTTCGCTCATACCCTGTAGGTGTTATTAACAGCATCTTCTATCTTGCTAGTTACTGAGAAAGATGGATGATTTATATGAGGATATTAGAGCATAATTTTAAAGATAAAAGGGATTTAGTTGTGAACGATAAATAGAAAAAACCGCTGAACGTACAACTTAACGTTCAACGGTTTTTAGATAGCTTGTCAGCGTCAAGCGCTAACGATTACAACCTAGTTCGTTAGCCACTTAACTCAACTTAAAGTCAGTTAGAAAAACGACGCCATTGCATAAGCGGTTTTTTCAAACATTAATGGTTGAGCATCTGCGAGTTCCAAGTTAACTTGGTTGGCTGTAGTAACCACCCGAGTGCGGTATTCTTTTTTGTTACTGACTTCAGAGTAAGTTTGAGTTGATGCACCATCATCGGAGATTTTGGTGTTAACTTTAGAGTCTTTGCGAACCATAACCCCTTTGTTAGCACGTTCTTTAATTTGTATATCAGCTACGAGCAAATAAGTGACGTCCTTAACAAAAGCGTTTGCTGCCGTCGCAGCTAAACCACCGACTACTCCGCCTAAAGCCACATCACCAAAATCGCTACCAACGGCATACCCTATCGCAGATCCTGCTGCAACACCTTCAAAGCCAGTTCTTAGGTAGTTGTCTGCGGCTGTAGGAGACGCTTTTTCTAGATTTCTCACAAATACACTCATAGTATATTGAGCTTCGTCAGGGTCATCGACCAATACATAAGAGTTACCACTGTTTTGAATTTGCGATATTAGTGATGAACGGAATGCATTGCGATCAAACTCCATGACAGCAGAGCGCATCTCTAAGTATAATTTGCGTTTTTCTGGTGCAACGGGATCAACAAAAATAGCGGTACTTAGTTTGGTCTGAACATCTAGATCTTTTTTTGCTATTGAGGTGTGAATTGCGGCACATCCTGAAAGTGCTAATAGGGCAGCTGCAGCAAACACGCCGGTAATCGTTGAAGTCCTGATTGTCATAGATAATTTCCTTATAAAAAATAAATAGTTGAGTTATTAGTAATAATATCTGCCGTGATAACGGTGATAATAACGACAGTTGCGATATTCGCTCCAATCATATCGGAGTAAATCTCTACAGGTATAGCCAGGCCGCCAGTGAGAGCCCGAATATTCAGGAGGAGTGACATTTTTATCTAGCATGCTTTTTATATATGCATCGACCTCCTCTGGTTTTTCAGCCAAAAAAGGTTGTGACATGACCTCTGAGTTAAGTTGAGCTTGCATAAGTGCAAGTTCATCTTCTTCGGCATTGTCATAGCGAGCATCAGCGGGCGTGAGATAACAGCTGAAAATGATAAATATTAGGTTTAACCCAAGAAAGGGATTTTTTTTCATTCCATTCGTCCTTAATAAATGAAATAGCAGAATTGGTAAGGCGTGTTCCTAACGCTATTTTCAGGCATAACAGGTTTATAATTAGTGCAGGCCTGAATAACTCTGCTGTAACAAGCTGACTACATTAACATTTAGCTTTTTTCACGTCTAGACGTAAACCGCAGTAATTAAACCAAGGTTTATAGAAGCAACAAAAATACAATCCTACTTATAACTTTAAGGTATAAAAACTAACTATTATCTATTATATAAGGCATATGGAAACCGCTATATTGAGTCATAGTCAATATTGTGGGGGTTAGTCATGGAAGTTGTTTCACTGCCAGGTCAAGTGGCTAAAGGTAAAGTCTGGTTAGTGGGCGCAGGCCCAGGCGATGTTGAATTGCTGACCATGAAGGCGTATCGGGTGCTAAAAAGTGCCGATGCTGTGCTTTATGATGCCCTAGTAAGCCAAGATATCTTAGATTTAATCCCCTCAAGTGCCGAAAAAATTGCCGTAGGTAAGCGTGCGGGTAAGCACAGTGCGCCCCAAGATGATATTAATCAGTTATTGGTGACTAAGGCATATACCCGTAAAAACGTGGTGCGTCTAAAAGGCGGCGACCCCTTTATATTTGGTCGTGGCGGTGAAGAATTGCAAACCTTAGTGGCCAGTGGCATCGCCTTTGAAGTGGTGCCTGGCATTACAGCGGCAAGTGGCACCTCAGCCTATGCTGGCATTCCACTCACTCACAGAGATTATGCCCAAGGGGTGAGCTTTATTACTGGCCATTGTCAGTTAGCCAGCCGCCCTATGGACTGGCAAGGCTACGCCAATCCCAATAACACCTTAGTGGTGTATATGGGGATTTTGAACGCCAATATTATTCGCGATGGCTTAATTAACGCAGGCCGCAGCCCAGACACACCGGTAGCGATAGTGTCAAAAGCCACCACTGCATCCCAGCAGCGATTTATCGGTAACTTAAACGACTTAGCCCAATTGGCGGCAGATCCTGCCTTAGAGATGCCAGCCTTGATGATCATAGGCGAAGTGGTGCAACTTGCCGATACGCTCAATTGGTTTGAACCTGCGGCATTAAGTCAGCAACAAACACACACAAATGTAAAAACGAGCAGTAATTAAACCTCGTTTTCAGTCAATATTTATGCTGGAAACAGCATGTTAAGTGGAGAAGCATCATGGCCGTGCAGGTATTAAGCCATTTACAACAGTTAGAAGCGGAAAGTATTCAAATCATCCGTGAAGTTGCCGCCGAATTTGATAATCCTGTGATGATGTATTCCATAGGTAAAGATTCCTCTGTGATGTTGCATCTGGCCCGCAAAGCTTTTTATCCTGGCAAAATCCCATTCCCTTTACTGCATGTGGATACAGGTTGGAAGTTTAAAGAGATGATTGCTTTTCGTGATGCACAGGCGAAAAAGTTTGGTTTTGAGTTGTTAACTCACACCAATCAAGAAGGGGTAGAGCAAGGCGTTGGCCCTTTCACCCATGGCAGTGCGAAGCACACTGACATCATGAAAACCCAAGCATTAAAGCAGGCTCTAAATCAACATGGTTTCGATGCCGCCTTTGGTGGTGCTCGCCGTGATGAAGAAAAATCCCGCGCCAAAGAGCGTGTATATTCGTTTCGTGATCGTCACCACAGATGGGATCCAAAGAATCAACGTCCAGAACTGTGGCGCACCTATAACGGCGCAGTCAACAAGGGCGAGAGCATTCGTGTGTTTCCGCTATCTAACTGGACTGAACTTGATATTTGGCAATACATCTATCAAGAGAATATCGAAATAGTGCCACTGTATTTTGCTGCCGACCGTCAGGTGGTGGAAAAGGGCGGTCAACTTATCCTTAAGGATGATGACCGCATGCCACTTGAGGCGGGCGAAGCGGTGAAAACCGAGAAAGTGCGCTTTAGAACCTTAGGTTGTTACCCATTAACTGCGGCTATGCATTCAGAGGCCGACACCTTAGAAAAGATTATCGAAGAAATGCTGCTAACACGTTCCAGTGAGCGTCAGGGGCGACTGATAGATTCAGATCAGAGTGCCTCCATGGAGCATAAGAAACGTCAAGGTTACTTCTAAGGCTTGCCAAGGAAAACCCTTTACAGAAGTCTTCGAGCAAGCAGCATAGAGAGTGAGAATTAAGATGGACAAAGCAGCGAGTAACACTAGCCGCATGGCGGCAGAAATTGAGCAGCATGGCGTAAAAGAATATTTAGCCTTACAACAGAAAAAAGGCCTATTGCGCTTTTTAACCTGTGGCAGTGTCGATGACGGTAAGAGCACCTTAATTGGACGTTTGCTCCATGACAGTGCGCAAATTTATGAAGATCAGCTGGCCACCCTTAAAAACGACAGCACTAAAATGGGCACCACAGGGGAAGCCATAGATTTAGCCCTGCTGGTGGATGGTCTGCAAGCCGAGCGTGAGCAGGGCATTACCATCGATGTGGCTTATCGTTATTTCTCCAGTGATAAGCGTAAATTTATTATTTCCGATACCCCAGGCCATGAGCAGTATACCCGCAATATGGCTACTGGTGCCTCGACCTGTGATTTAGCGGTGATTTTAGTGGATGCCCGTTATGGGGTACAGACTCAAACTAAGCGCCATGCCTTTATTGCCTCTTTATTGGGTATTCGCCACTTTGTTGTGGCGGTAAACAAGATGGATTTATTGGATTTTAACCAAGAAGTATTCAATAAAATCCAAGCCGACTTTACCGACTTTGTGAAAGACTTTGGCGACTTAGATATTCACTATGTGCCGCTTTCTGCCTTAAATGGCGACAACGTGGTTAACCCCAGTGAGCGCTGTGATTGGTATCAAGGCGGCACCTTGTTGCAACTGCTTGAAACCATAGACACTCAGCGTGAGTTGACTCAGCTTCCTGTGCGCTTCCCTGTGCAATATGTGCAAAGGCCAAACCTTGATTTCCGCGGTTTTGCCGGTACTTTGGCATCTGGGGTGATTAAAGTGGGTGACGAGCTGGTGGCCTTGCCGTCGGGCAAGCGCAGCAAGGTTGAGCGCATCGTCACTTTCGATGGTGATTTAGCTCAAGCGGTTGCCGGCCAAGCCGTGACCATCACCTTAGAAGATGAAATCGATATCTCAAGGGGCGATTTATTGGCCCAACCTGAGACGGCGCCAGCCCTTGGGGATCATATCACCGCCGATTTGGTATGGATGGATGAGAAACCATTACAACTGGGTCAACTATACGATTTAAAAGTGGCCGGTAAGAAAACTCAGGCCAAGGTGAGTGAGATTGAATATGTTACTGACGTGAATACTATGGCCCGCAGCGGCGCCACTAGCTTAAGTTTAAATACCATTGCCAGAGTCAAACTTGAGCTGACAGAAGCGATTGTGGTCGATGCCTACAGCTTAGTGCGTGATACTGGCGGGATGATCTTAATCGACCGCTTAAGTAATGCCACAGTTGCCGCTGTGATGGTCGTCAGTGGTCACTTAGGTGAAGCAAAAGCTACGGGTGAATACAGCGCCTTTGAACTTGAGTTTAATGCCTTAGTACGTAAGCATTTTCCTCACTGGAATGCCCGCGATATTAGTGTGTTAGGTAACTAGCCTATGAGCGAACTTTGGCTGTTAACAGCAATTTTAGTTGCCTTGGTGGCTGGGCTTGTTAGCGGCCGCGCCAATCCCGCGAGTTTGTTTTTTTTCGCGGGGCTGGCAAGCTATTTATTAGGTTTAGTGAGTTTAGATACTGCCCTAGCAGGCTTTACTAATAATGGTTTGATCACGCTGGTGTTATTGGTGCTCGCCGCCACAGCCCTTGAGAAAACCTCATTGCTGGGTAAACTCAGCCAAGCCATTAGTAAGGGGTCGCTAACCTTGACCTTGGCTAAACTTGGGGTTTCTACCGCTGTGTTGTCGTCTTTTACTAACAATACTGCTGTGGTGGCCTCGTTAATTGGTGTGGTACGGCGCAATCAGGCGCATGCGCCCACTAAGTTATTATTGCCATTAAATTATGCTGCCATTTTAGGCGGCACCTTAACCCTAATTGGCACCTCGACAAACTTAATCGTTAACTCCTTCGTCGAAAACGCTGGCCTTAAGCCATTAGGCTTTTTCGAGTTCACTTCGGTTGGCATCATAGTCGTGATATCGGGTTTGCTGCTACTTATTCCGCTGGCCCATCTATTGCCTGATAGGCGCGATGAGACAGATGATGAAGCCTTGCCTTATTTGCTTGAGGCTCACATTGCTAAAAATTCAAAGTTAGTGGGCAAAAGCGTGCAAGACAACCGCTTGCGCGCCTTAAAAAAATTGTATTTAGTCGAACTTGAGCGTAGCGGCATTCGAATTTGCCCTGTACCGCCGCAATTAGTCTTGCAAGCCGATGATGTATTGCGCTTTAGTGGCGCTGTGGAGTCGGTGGAGTTATTGCATCAGTTCGATGGCCTCAATTGGTTTGGCAAGCAGCAAGCCAAAGGGCAGAATTTGATTGAAGCCGTGTTAGCGCCATCCTCCTCCTTGGTGGGCACTAGCCTTAAAGACTCGCGTTTTCGTGAAGAATTCGATGCCGCCGTGATGGCCATTCGCCGTGGTCATCAGCCATTAAAGGGCGGCCTTGGGGATATCGAACTGCAACCCGGTGACGTGTTATTGCTAACCCCTGGGGACAGTTTTACCAAGAAGCCACGCCTCGCCGATGATTTTGCCGCCATAAGCGGGCTAGATTTAAGCGTGCGTTTAGATAACAAGCGCGGTCATTGGGTATTATTTGGCTTTGCGCTAACCATTATCGCAAGTATTGCTGGGATCATCCCTTTAGCCAAAGGCTTAGTGGTGTTGCTGCTGAGTTTTCTGGCCATAGGCGCAGTGACTGTCAGCGAGCTTAAACGCCGCTTCCCACTAGAATTAGTGGTGATTGTTGGCAGTGCCTTGGGGCTTGCCAACTTGATGATAAGCACAGGGCTTGCGGATGTGATGGCTCAAGGTTTGCTGGAAGTATTTGACGGTTACGGGGTGTTTGCCGCCTTTGTGGGTGTGTACTTGATGACAGTTATCGTCACTGAAATCATTACCAATAATGCCGCCGCGGCCTTGTCGTTCCCCGTCGCCTATGCCTTAGCCATGAGTTACGGCGTCGACCCTAGGCCTTTTATTATGGCCGTGGTGTTTGGTGCCAGTGCCAGCTTTATTTCACCCTATGGTTATCAGACCAACTTAATGGTGTTTAATGCCGGTAATTACCAGTTTAGTGATTTTGTACGCTTAGGCTTGCCTTTGTCCTTAGTGTACTCGGCAGCGGTAATTATTGCCGTGCCTTACTTTTTCCCGTTTTAGGCCCTATGGCACAGACTCATTTTGATGAGCGTTGGAGTTTTTATGACAGATATAGTGTGGCATCAACATAGCATTGATCAGGCGGCCCGCGGGGCGCAGAAGAGTCAAAATCCTGTGCTACTTTGGTTTACTGGGCTTTCTGGCGCGGGTAAGTCGACCCTTGCTGGGGCATTAGAACGCGCCTTATTTGATGCAGGCTTTCATACCTATTTGCTCGATGGCGACAATGTGCGCCACGGTTTATGCAAAGACTTAGGCTTTAGCCTCTCTGACAGAGACGAAAACCTACGCCGCGTGGGTGAAGTGGCTAAATTGATGGTGGATGCCGGCCTTGTGGTGTTATCTGCCTTTATCTCGCCAACCCGCGCCGAGCGCGATCGGGTGCGGGCCTTGTTCCCCGAAGGGCGCTTTATCGAAGTGCACGTATCGACGCCCCTTAGCGTGTGTGAAGCCCGTGATCCTAAAGGCTTATATGTCAAAGCCCGCAGCGGCGAGATTAAAGAATTCACTGGCATATCATCACCCTATGAAGCGCCAACGGCAGCAGAACTCACCATAGACACCAGCCGAGGCGACTTAGCCACTCAGGTACAAGCCATGCTAGCCTACTTAACTGCCATTGAAGTCATCGATGCCAATAAGCTCAGCGCATTGGCATAAGCTTGGTTTGCATAAATCAGAGTTGATATAAGCCAGTGCTTGGTGCAAGTCACTAGGGCATAGGCGACTATTCTTAGTCGCTTAAAAGCAGGCCATAAACACGAGACGCGAGTCTCGTTTTTTTATGGCTAGATTTCATATCAGTAGCCTAGGTTAATCATTACATCTTCACTGAATGATTAGAGATTAACAGCAGGGTAATTGGAGGCTGGCGTAAAAGCGCCCCATGGCACTTAGGTGATTGCGCTTATGAGCGAGAGGCAAGGATGCCGAGCTGGCTTTTTAATATGGATGTTATTGTTTGGACATTTTCCTTTTGCAGACAAAATTTTGTCCAAAATGGGCTATGCCACTAGACTCTGATTCGGTTCTATAGCTAAACGAGCGTGAATTAAGCGCTTTACTTCAAGCGCTCAGGAAATGTAGGATTAAGTTAATCAATTACTTACACCTAGGGTGTTATCAGCCACTCAGTGTAGTAAGACGTTAGCTTTTCTTCATATATGGATTTTAGTGTGAAAATAATATCAACAAACATTTCCAAATCAAAAACCATTTCGTATAACGGAAAAGACGTCAAAACTGGGATATTTAAAGTACCGACTTGCGATGAAGTGACTATTGATACGTTCAACATTGTTGGCGACGAGCAAGCAGATCTTATTCATCACGGTGGTGAGCATAAAGCCGTTTACGCTTTTTCATCTAATCATTATGACTACTGGAAGGGGATTTTAGCTAATAAAAATCTTTCATATGGGGCGTTCGGTGAAAACTTTAGCGTATCAAACTTATCTGAAGAAGATGTGAAAATTGGCGATCAGTTTCGCTTCGGTTCAACGCTACTTGAAGTGAGTCAGCCAAGGGTGCCTTGTTTCAAACTTGGGATAGCGCTTAATAATGCTAATGCCGTTAAGCTTTTTACAAAAAATTATTGTACCGGCGTGTATTTTAGGGTGCTAGAGCCTGGGGTCGCCCAAACTGGGGATACTGTATCAATTGAGAAACATGCTACCCACGATATCAGCATTAAAAAACTTTTTCAGGCATATTTTGATAGAAATTATGTGGGTTTAGAGAGGGTGTTTTCCAAAGCTTTAGACTTAGAAACGCTTGCTCCAGAATGGAAAGATAAACTGGCGAAAAGATTGTCAATAACAAGCGACTAGGGCAGCCAAAGGTCATTAGCCTCTAGTACGAGACCCGCTCGGAATAAGAATTAACCGTGCTGCCCCGTATTAACGCCATATTAGGGAACGTCCATTTCACTACTAAAATAGTAAAATTTTCTAACGTATTATTTAAAAATAATTATACGTCTAGATGAAGTTTGTGTATAAATGTAACTGTTTCAGTTTGTTAACTTAATACAAGGAGTTCCTATTGAGAGTGTTAATCTTAAGTGCCATGCTTTTTTTAACGGGTTGCATTAGTTATAACTTAAGCTCTGAAAGCCAGATAAGCTTAAGTAAGATGAGTTTCGAGCAAGCACGTGAGAGTTTGCTTGAAGTCTCAAAACTCAATGAAAACGGTCATGGTATTTGCAGTTACCCTGGCGCGACGTTGAATAAAGTCACCTCTAGTAGCGGTGATGCTTTATATAATACACCTACAGCAGAAATAAAATCGGTCCATGAGGATTTTTTCGAAATTTATGTTGTTTCTCAAAGAAATTGCTCGCTTGTTGATACAACCAAAACAAGTTGGACTGGCAGTGCAATGGAAGAGAAACATAACTGCGAGTCTTACTATTCAGATGAGATAAAAATCTATTATAAAGATATCAAATTTGTCGACAAACTCGGAGTAGATGCATTAAAAGAATGTAAGCACACAAATGAAAGCAATACCTTTAAAATAGTTACAAACTATATTGCTGAACACAATGATAAGATATTTTTGTATTATGACCTCAATGATTCCGATGGGGACAAGCTAGTGACAGCGCTTATGTACCTAGCACCTAATGCAAGCTTTAGGAAAATGATGTAGAAAATTAGTGGATATTGAAGATCGAGTGGTTGAGCTAAGATTTCAAGTTATTCAATCTTCTTATCTATAATAAGGTCCCTAGGGATCGCATCTAGCATCACTGCAAAAAATACTGGGATTATTGATCCATTTTAAATTTGTCTAACCCGCCTAAGAGGCGGGTTTTCTGTTATGGCTTCATGGGAATTACCTTAATGAATGGAGCGTGTATAAAGAAAATCACCGTTTTTGGTAAACCTAGCAGCGGAAAGCCAACCCTGAGTAAAAGCCTAGCAATAGCACTGGCATACAATTGGTAAGCCTGCATGACAGAGTTTCAATTAACTTGTTTTGGCCCAAAGAGTGTTTTGAATAAGCTCGATTGGTGGTGACCTCGGCCATTGGGTTCACTCCGGAATGAGGCCGTATTCATACGAATAAAAAGGTCCCTATGGGGTCATAGACTCGAGCTATTTAGTCCAACACCCTCCCATCAGTATCGGAGTTGCCATTTAGATAAAAAAATCAGCATGTTTGTGTATATGCATCATGATTAAGTGCTGACACATTTTACTCTAAAGTTAGACAATGAATGTCCAAACTTCGTTTGGATCAAAGTCGCAGGGTTCCACTCTGCACTGGCCAAGAGGGGAAAACAACAGCATTCTCCCCTCTTGGAACTCCCCTGTGCCGCCCGCGAAGTTGTTGTTCCTCATCCGACGAAGAAAATACCTAACGGCTCGACGGCACATCCCTGTGCCCAACGAGCCTTATCCATCATCCCTGATGGTTGCACGGTATTTTAATCGTCGTATTTCGGCAACTTCGAGGGTAATTAGTGCAACACTGGGAGTGTACTGTTAGGGTTAACATAGGCATGGGACTAGATTTTAAGAGCTAACAGATTGCACCAATGCTAAAAAGGTGAACCATGAGTGTTTGCGAGACGACCGTCTGCCCCATGGACGGGGCAGTCGAGCATACAGGGACCGTACTTGCTGCGTGTCGTAGAGCGAATGCCACGGTAAGCCTCTATGGCAGAGTTTCAACCCAGCTGATTTATGCCCCAAAGCTTGTTTGATGTACTGGAATTAGCTTCAAGGTGATCTCGGCCATTGGACTAACGTCCCGAGTGACGCCGTATTCTTACCGGTAAAAAGGTCCCAATGGGCTCGGGCGCAGCATCCCTGCAACCTCATTCAAGAGATAGACTCGAGCCATTTAGTCCAACACCCTCTCATTAGCATCAGAGTTACCATTTAGATCTTAAAAGATCTATCTATAACAACCGATTAGCCGAAGTGCGCTGTAAAAAACAACTACCCCGCAAAAGCAAATTCCTATAGCATAAAAGCCAAATAACATGGATGTGGCATTGGCCATATTTGGGAATGAGTCAACACGGAATTTATGCCTTGCAAACAGCACAAGGCATAAATACTAAGACGTTATGTTTAAGACTAGTATGGAAGTATCTAAAGTTTACGAAATAGATTGTAGCGAGCAAGACGAGAATGGTTACTATGAATGGTACTACGAATATGACTTGTACGAGTTTTCGTTCGGTAGTATTAAGCTTCATGCAAGGTCTTACTCTGATACACCTAAAGAAGTCAGTTTCTTTGCATATGAAAAAGATGGCAAACGATCTTCTTACAACAACAATCTAATTGATCAACCAGAATTTATAGAGGCTTTAAAGTATCTTAAAAATTTTGGAGTTTATGAAAAGTATCGCTTTTTTAATGGCAGTTACTCGGCGGTACCACAATCAGTGTGGCGTAAACTTGAAAACACATAAAAGGTGCATCAGGTTAAGCCGCTTCGCGGATTGGACCTTCGTTCCGGTGCTCGTTTTGTACTCTACGCTGGCATAAAACGTTCACCACCGAGCAAGGAATCAGTGGCAACCATCAGAGAACTAAGGCGTTTTTGATGCTTATATTATAAGAATAAGGGCATTGTTTTTTGATTAAGTCGAGTAAGATATGCTCCAGTTGAGAAACAGTACACATGGTGTTAGTTTTAGTAGCCATCATGAGTAAGAGTGGCGAAATTGATTAGTTCAGATAGCACCATGCGTGTCTACTATTTTGATATTTATAGGGATTATCTGGGATTCCCTAGATTTAGGCGTTAGGCATCTTTACAGAGGAAGTAATATTGAGAGACTTCAATTCTGGTGATATCCATGGAGATGTCACTATCAATGATAATTCTGAAAATAATGAATATAAGTTGCTGATCCATTGCAACAATGAAGAGCTTTTTCATGAGGAAACACACAGAAAGGAACTGTTAAGGAATGAGTGCTCTAGGAAAAATGGGGTTACGTGGAAGTTTCTTGCTTTCTCAGCATTATTATTGCTTATAGCCGCAGGCTGGTTCTACATCCAAGGGACAATGAATGCTGTAACTTTTCTTATAGGCGCAGCTGGCGTAATGACTGGAATGGCTACATTACAACAAGCAGATAAACAAACACCATTTGAGCATAGGCAAATCGCCACACTTAATGAGATTCATACGCTACTTAGAGAGAGGGGCGCTCGATGATGCCTAACAAAAACATTATTTCACTCACAAGTTCGCTGGGACAATTACTCACTGGCTGGCGCTTCACGCAGTATAGCCAGCAAGTAATTACCCCATATGTTAAGCGTTAGTTTTCAATGCTAATCCCCAATTCACGAATTAGTGCTAAAAATCTTAGAAACTTCTATCCCAAAATGAGTTGGGGTTGATGACTAGGTGGATTACCGGCTACCCGATTACTAAAGATAGGCTGTTATCTTTTAAGGCTAATGGGCACACAAAAACTGAAAAGGTGAGCCATGGCGATTTGCGAGACGACCGTCCATCCCATGGACGGGATGTTCGAGCCCTCATGGACGACTCTGGTTTAAATCAAAAGGGCTGCGTGTCTTCGAGACTTTTTATGACAAAAATGGGCCATGGCAAGCCTGTAAGGCTGAGTTTCAACCCAGCTGATTTATGCCCCAAAGAGTGTTTTGATAAGCTCAATTGGCGACTTCGGCCATTGCACTAACGTCCCGAGTGACGCCGTGAACATATCCCTATGGGCTCGGGCGCAGCATCCCTGCTGCTCACGCACTCGAGCCATTTAGCCCAACACCCTCTTATTGGCATCAGAGCTACCATTTAGATAAAGATCCAGCATGTTTCTGTTTGTGCTTCATGATTAAATTCTGACGCGTTTATGTCCAAACTTCGTTTGGATCAAAGTCGCAGGGTTCCACTCTGCACTGGCCAAGAGGGGAAAACAACAGCATTCTCCCCTCTTGGAACACCCCTGTGCCGCCCGCGAAGTTGTTGATCCTCATATTCACCTAAAAATACCTAACGGCTCGACAGCACATCCATGTGCCCAACGAGCCTTAACCATCATCCCTGATGGTTGTACGGTATTTTTAGGTGAATAAATCGGCAACTTCGAGGGGAGTTGATGTACCCTGTGAATGTACGGTTAGGGTTTACATAAGTCTGGGTCTAGATTTTAAGGCTAACAGAAACACAAATGCTAAGAAGGTGAACCATGAGTGTTTGCGAGACGACCGTCCATCCCATGGACGGGATGTTCGAGCATCCAAGGACGGACTTGCTGCGTGTCGTAGAACGAATGCCATGGTAAGCCTGTATGCTAGAGTTACATTGACCGAACTTTGATGTGGATGTGTTTTTAATATAAATCAGTGTCTTGACGTGGTTTTTAAAGCTGTTTTAACAACAGAGTTACCTCACCTTTTATCTCAACATCTCTAAGTTTGCTTTTACCTAGAAAAATAAAAGCTAGCATCTCTAACTTACTTCCACACTGCGAATGATCCCCATGGTGAACCAGGCTTGCAGGGCTTGTAATACCTTCAAGGGTGCGAGCTGTTCATCGTGAAATTCGAGCATGAGTTCGCATTGGCTGGCAAAGTTTTCCCCTCGAATAAAGCCTTGGAGTAGCAGTAATTGCTCCTCGGTTAAGGAAATAAATTCTGTTAAACGGCTCGTTCCACGCCATAGCAGCCACGCTCGTCTGGATTGATATTCAGCAGCGGCTGGCGCCTTGGCTTGTTTTAAAGCCTGCCAAGATTCAACCGCATTACTGTGGCAGATAAAAATTTGCACACTGGGGTGAAAGCGCAGGCGGCAATTTGGCCAGTATTCTGGCGCTAGGGCTTGCAGTTCACTGAAGCTTGCCCTGCTAGTATCGGCGGCAGCGAAGGCACTGAGCAAGCGGCGCTCGAAACGGGCGATGTCTGCCAATATGGGATATTGGCTGAAAAAACTGTCTTGCTGTAAAAAATCAGGCAAGGCATCGCAAAATTCCCGCAGGGAGCGAAATCTAGATGGATTAGCTTGAGTGTATTGCGCGGCGAGTTTGTCGAAGAGCTCATCCCCGAGATATAGCCCGAGCATTTCATGATCGGTTTCCATGGTCTCTTTTAGGCGAATGCGATAAGCATTAGCGTAAATTTGCAAGCGCACGTCGGCGCCGATCCCCTGTTGGTCGGCTATTCTAGCCTGAAATTCTGCAGCCCCTTGGCTTAGGGGCGTTTGGCCATCAAGGCTCTCCGTTAACAGGTAGTCCATAAATTGGCTTTGAAGTTTGGCAAGTTCACTCATGACATCTCACCCGCTAATGGCTTTCGATACGCTAATGGCTTTATATGAGTGTTGGTGTTGGTGTTTTCAGTACTACTGCATCGCTGGCTGCCTAAGCGTGAACGCTGTAATTCAGGGTTGCCTGGCAAGGTCTGGTTCGCTAAGGCTTGTGCGTGGCGCAGCTCTTGATAAAGCGCGGGAAAGGCTGGGATGTTGGCATCCCTTTCTATCATGGTGCTGACAGGGCCAAAACGTTTCAAGGCTGCTTGATATAAGTCCCACACGCTGGTGGGAATATCGTGGTCGTGAGTGTCGATGACATAATCACCGTAATCGCTGTGGCCGGCTAAATGAAATTGCTGGACTCGACGAGCATCAATGCGCTCAAGATAGGTCATGGGGTCGAAGTGATGATTGCGAGCGCTAACATAAATGTTATTGATATCTAACAATATTAAGCTGTCTGCTTCCTCGGCGACTCGGCTTAAAAACTGCCACTCATCCATAGTGGAGTCCTTGTAAGATAAATAACTGGAGACATTTTCAAGCAGAATGCGCTCCCCTAAAAAGTCTTGCACTTGGGCGACACGCTCGGCCACATGAGTCACGGTTTCGTCTGTGTAGGGCAGTGGCAGTAAATCATGACTATTAATGCCGTGAATGGAGGTCCAGCAGATATGATCTGAGATCCATTTGGGCTTAATGTCATTGCTGAGCTTTTTAAGGGCTGTTAAATACGTCATATCTAAGGGATCGCTACTGCCAATGGACATGGACACGCCATGCATGACGACGGGATATTGCTCGGCGATGGCCTCAAGATAGTACCTAGGTTTGCCCCCAGCGACTAAGTAGTTTTCACTGAGCACCTCAAACCAATCGATATCGGGCTGGTGCTGCAAAATATGTTCAAAATGATCGGTCCTTAGACCCAAGCCGAATCCTAAGAAAGGCTGAGTAATGACAGCATCATCCATGAAAACTCCTTACTAATGTTAGTGACATGGCTAATGACAATGTGGATAGCCATGGCTTGAAAAAGCGTGAGCTAAATGACCTTGTCTGCGCAACAACAAGGCTAATCATTGCCACTTAGCGCAGACAAGCATTTTTGACTTAAGAGCCAGTTTTACCGCCAATGTCACCACAGGCTTTTGCCGACGCGGCAACAAAACCGCTGCCTTTACAGCTTGCTTGTCCAGCACAGGCGTTATCGGCGCCTTTACAGTCGTTATGGCCTTTACAGACGTTAACACCATAGCAGTGGACAAGATCGGCTTGAACTATACTGCCGACCCAAGCATCTCTGACATCACCACCGACATCGCCGCAGCTTTTTGAAGGAAGGCTAACAAAGCCTTTACCTTTACAACTTGCTTGGCCACCACAGGCATTGTCTGCGGTTTTACAATCGTTGTGGCCTTTACAGGCGTTAACGCCATAGCAATGGACCAAATCTGCGCTGCCAGCCGCGGGTGCGGTGGCTGTTTCACCTGCAGTGGCGTAACCAGACATACTGGCCATAGCCATGGCTAATGCCGCGCCTGTGAGGGTACTTTGTGCATTCTTATTCATGAGAACTTTCCTTAGTGTTAATGAGAGTACAACTGGGTTAAGCCTAGTCGGCTATTAAGAAATAACGTTTTTATTTCAATTTTGAACGTTCACGTTTATTAGACAAAAGGATTAGTCCTGCGACTTTCGCATTAGCCAAAGGGGCTAATTTTGCCTGCAAATGGCTTTCTTCAGTGACGATATCAGGGGGATGCTGTTACTCTGGTGTCGCGAATTTTTAACAACTAAGTTTTTTTAACAACTAAGTTAAGGTTTGCACTAAATTAGCAAGTTTAATGAGTAGACGGACTAACCCCATGAAAGTACTGGCCCAATGAAAGCACTGGCGATAATAAGTTTGTTCCTCACAATTCTGTGCTGTGCGCCTAGTACCTTGGCTGGGCAGATGGCGGAAGATGAAATCGAGATCAGTGGTTTAGTGATTGATAGAACCTTGACTCGCTTCGGCAAGGATTTCAGTTTTTATTATTCAAGCTATTGGCGTGATTTATCTTTCACTCAAGGTTTTAACGTCACCCTAAATGAAACTGTTTTTCCTCAGGCAGGCACTCTATTGACCTTGGAAATTAACGGCACAAAAATTTATTCTACCCACTTTGGCAGGCGAGCTTCACCCGTAAAAGAAAAAGCCGAGCAGGCGGTATTGATCAGTATTGATTACATAGCGCAAGTGAAGGCTCAAGCATTAACCGGTGAATTATCGAGTAACTACGACGGATTTTAGGATAATAATAATGAAAAACAGGATGTTATTAGCGGGCGGCTTAATTAGCTTTGCCGCTTTGACTCAGGCTACTGAGTTAGTCTATACCCCAGTTAATCCAAGTTTTGGCGGTTCAGCATTAAATGGCTCATTTTTACTTAATAAAGCCCAAGCGCAAAACGACAATGCCAGAACCAATGACAAAGATTTTGTCACTCGTTTTCAGGAGTCCTTAGAGCGTAATATCATCAATTCCATTACTCGCGGAGTTGCCAATGGCGAAATTACCGATGGCGTTTACGATACCGGTGACTTTAGGGTTGAAGTGTCACCGACGGCTAATGGGGTAATGCTGACCATCACTAACTTAGAAACCGGTGATGTGACTGTCATCGAAATGCCGACTTTTCCTACGGCCCCAACTACGGGGGCTAATTAATGAAGTCATTCATCACAATACTCGCCCTGAGCTTGGGTTTATCTGCCTGCAGTCTAATCCCAAAGCCTGATTTGAATCTAAGCGAAGCCGAAGTCAACCCTATGAGCGAAACCATGCGCTCATTGCAAGCAAAACCTGGTCCCAAGTATGCCATTCCTGTGGCTGTGTATTCGTTTCGCGATCAGACCGGGCAATATAAGCCCCAGGCCAATGTCAGCTCTTTCTCTACTGCAGTGACCCAAGGCGCAACATCCATGTTAGTGCAGACGCTACTGGACTCTAAATGGTTTACTCCGGTTGAACGTGAGGGCTTGCAGAACCTGCTTACAGAAAGAAAAATAAGCGCTAAACAAGGCAGCAAAGAAGATATGCCAGGGCTTTCGGATGCGAGATTGCTACTGGAAGGCGGCATCATCAGTTATGAGACTAATACCAGCACGGGCGGCGCTGGCGTTGAGTATTATGGCATTGGCGCCTCTGAAATGTACCGTGAAGACCAAGTGACGATTTATCTGCGCGCTGTGGATGTTCATACGGGTAAAGTGATGATGTCAGTGTCTACCACTAAGCGTGTCTTGTCTCAAGAAATGCGTGCTGGATTATTCAGGTACACTAGCCTTAATCGCCTCGCTGAAGCGGAATTTGGCTTCACCACCAATGAGCCTGTGCAATTTTGTGTGCTACAAGCCATCGAGCTAGCAGTGTCTGAAATGATAGACAAGGGCATTAGCCAAGGTTTTTGGAAGCCGATTAATGGTACCAATAACGGTCAAGGTGCGCTCTTGGATGCCTCTTAGGCCTTAACTAGTAATCGTATAAATCCCCCAAACAAACGACGCCTAACTCAGTTTAGGCGTCGTTTTTTTCAAGTTCTACTTCAAATGTTTGCTGATACAAGGCATAAGCTTTTTTGTTGCGCTTAGCATGGTACATGGCGATGTCGGCTTGCTTGAGCAATTGTTCACGAGTTTGCCCTTGGAGGGGGAATTCGGCGATGCCAATACTGACACCTATGGTTAGCGATTCTTCGTTATAGGAAATCGCTTGGCTAACGCTTAATTGGATGTCTTTGGCCATATCCTCGCCACATTCGCTATAGCGGCCGTTAATAATCACCGCCAGTTCATCACCACCAAGCCTTGACACCATGGCATCCTTGGGCATGATGCTTTGAATACGCTTGGCCACTGAGATCAGAACCCAATCGCCACAATCATGACCCAAGCGGTCGTTAATTTGCTTAAAATCATTTAAATCCAGCATCATGCAGCAAAACGGCTTGTTTGCTTGTATATGCTGATCCATTGCCTGATATAAGAGTTGCCGTTTGGGCAACAGGGTGAGTTCATCATGATGAGCCCTATGAAGGTTAGTGTTGGCGTTAATGATGAGCAGGTGAATGGTTTTTTGACTCATTCTGGTGATGAGATAAACGAAGGCGCCGCCGCCACAAAAAACCCAAGCGACCACCATCTCTAGTGGGGTGATCGCTTGATTCATCAGCATAAAAAGAAAGCTTAAATAACCCAAAACAAAGCAGCAAATAAGCATAAACAGTATTCGCCAGCCTTTTTGTTGCTCTGTGGGCAGCTGGCTAATGGCAAATGTAGGTTTAAGTGATAACAGTAAGAGTACAAGGCCTATAGCAATAAGGGCTTGAGCTAGACTTGTCATGTTATTCCAGCGAGTTTTTTTTAAACTATAGGTGACGACTAAAGACCTAGCAAGGGAGCGACAAAAGCCAGCGGTTAAGTTTGGGGTCATATTTACAAGTTGTGCAGCTTAAGTCTGTTTACAAATCAGTTACCCGTTTGCTAAGCTAGCCTATTTTTATAAAGGCATTGATTTTGAAGTATAAAAACTGTTTTCTCTTCTTGCTCACCACATTCTCTCTTGCTATATCAATGGATGTTTTCTCAGCCAATCAAAGCGCTCAAGGGATAGTGGAAGAGGCGCAACAAGCCAATGCCTTAGATCATCCTGCCGCCTTTGAGATCCCACGAAGCGCAGTGATTGATATTAAAGACTCAATTAGCGGCAGAACCTACCCGCTATTTATCAAGTTACCTAAGTCTTATCGCAGTCAGCCAAATAAACGCTATCCCGTCATTTATTTAACTGACTCTTGGTACAGCTTTCAAATTGTCTCTGGGGCGACCCGCTTTCCGATGAATTTTAATAAAATGGATGAAGCCATTATTGTTGCTATCTCCTATTCCGAAGGAAGTCGGGGCAGCTCGAGCCGTAATCGTGATTACACCCCAAGTGTCAATCCAGCATGGAAAGACATTACCGGCGGGGCAGCAGCCCACAGGGACTTTATCGAAACGACGGTGTTTGATTATGTCGAACGTCATTATCGAGCCGAAGCTGGCAGCAGGATTTTTGTCGGCAATTCTTTTGGCGGCCTTTTTGGCACCTATGTCTTGATGAGCAAACCTGAGATGTTTGACAGCTATATTCTCGGCAGCCCGTCTTACTGGTGGGATAAAGGCTACATTTTTGAATTAGAAAAGCAGTTCAGGAAAAGCGCTAAACCTGTCTCAGCCAAGGTATTTATCGGCATTGGCGAGTTAGAAAAGAAAGTTAACGGGGTAGGGGAAGACATGGTCAAGGAGGCTCAAGCCTTTTATGACTTGATGCAACAATGGTCCTCAAGGCCGCAGACTAAGCTATTGATTATCCCCGAGGCGGATCATCAAACGGCGTTTCCTACTACGGCCATCCATGGACTGCAGTGGATATTAGGCAAATGCCCACCCAAGGGGAATTGCTTGCAGGGAAATCTTAACTAACTAACTAACTAACTAACTAACTAACTAACTAACTTGAGGGTTCATGGGCGAGCTTAGGCTTTAATGGAGCGCCAAAACAGTTCGAAGCTTGCTTCTCTGTGCAGTGGGTCTTGGCCAAGTGCGGGATAGTCGGTAAAAAAACGAATGCTGGCCAAGTATTGGCCATGGCAATTGTCTAGCATCAGCCCTAGGGGGAAAGTGACAATTTCTCCCATGGCTTGCCCTTGGGTCAACAGCTTCGAAATAAAGCCCAATATAGAGTTCATGGCTTGCTCACGTACATCAACGGCAAGTTCAGGGGATAAGGCATAAAGTAAGAAAAATCGCTGTTTGATGGGATTGGCTATGGCCCAGTCTATGGCCCTGTTCCACAATTTTTGAGCAGAAGCTTTAAGGCTTCGTTGCGGATGAGTATCTAAATCCAATCCTTGAAACACCTGCAAGATGTCTTCGGCAAACTCTTGTTTAATCGATAGAAAGAGTTCGTTTAATAACATTTCCTTCGATGAAAAGTGATGAAATAAGGTCCCTGTGGCAACCCCAGCCTGACGGGCTATTTGCGCGGTCGAGCTGCCATGAAAACCCTGAGTGACAAACAAATTCAAGGCGGTATCTAAAATGGCTTGGCGCTTATTGGTGGCGGGTTTATTTTCAAGGGCGCGACTGGTCAAGGAATGGTCCTTTTTGTATCGAGAGACAGGTATTAAGGATGAGCCACAAGGCTCATCTCTAGGGGCGAAATCCTTATCGAAGGAAAAATTTCAACAGTAAGGCTTGCAGTTTGTTGCCATAGGGTGGGTGGACAAATTTACTTGTGCTAAAGCGGCCACTATTAAGCACAGTTTTAGCATGGCTGAAGGTTAAGAAACCTTCTTTGCCATGATAATGCCCCATGCCAGAAGGCCCGATACCACCAAAAGGCGCATCATCGGCGGCGACGTGAAGCAAGGTTTCATTGATGGATACGCCGCCAGAATGAGTCTTAGTCAAAATAGCTTGCTGCACTTGTTTGCTTAAACTCATGATGTATAGCGCCAGCGGCCTGTCGTGGGCGTTTATATAATGGATGGCGTCATCGAGATCATCATAAGGAATAATTGGCAATAATGGGCCGAAGATTTCTGCCTGCATCACAGTCATCTCTGGGGTAACGTCAGTGATCAATTGAGTGGCTAATTTACTGCCTGAGCCAGATGGCGCCGCTGGGATTATGGTGGCGCCTTTGGCCTTGGCATCAGCAAGGGTTTCTTGTAAGCGCTGCAATTGTCTGGCGTTGATGATATTGCCATAGTCCTGATTATGCTCAAAATCCGGGTACATTTTTTGGAAGTGCTTGCAATAGGCCTGAATGAAGGACTCGAGCTTGTCTCTTGGACAGAGGACATAATCCGGCGCGATACAAATTTGCCCAGCATTAAGGCATTTTCCGTAAATCATCCGCTCTACCGCAAGTTCGATGGGCATGTCATCGGCAATAATAGTCGGCGATTTACCGCCAAGTTCTAAGGTTACAGGGGTTAAGTTTTCGGCGGCGGCGCACATTACATGACGGCCCACCTGAGTGGAGCCGGTAAAGAGCAAATGATTAAACGGCAAGGATGAAAATGCCGCTGCAACCTCGGCTTCGCCTTCTACTATGGCGACCTCTGTAGGGGCGAAAATATCAGCCAATAATTGATGAATGACCTTGTTAGTCTCAGGGGTGAACTCAGACATTTTCAACATGGCATTATTGCCTGCCGCTAGGGCTGTGACTAATGGCCCCATGGACAACATCACAGGGAAATTCCATGGCACTATGATGCCAATGACGCCAAGAGGTTGATATTGCACTGTGACTTTGGCGGGAGACAGTAACAATCCCGCGTGTCGCCGGCTGGGACGCATCCAAGATTTAAGCTGCTTGAGGCTGTAATTAATGTGATTAATGCAAGGCAAGATGTCTGCGATTAGGCTGTCATGGTGAGATCTGTGGCCGTAATCATGACTCAGCGCTGTGATTAACTGAGTCTGGTACTTGATGATCTGTTGTTTAAGCTGAGTGAGCTTCACCACCCTTAATTCATAGCTGGGGGCTAAGGAGGCATTGAAATGCTTGCGCTGCTCGTTAAAGGTGACTTGCATTGCGTTAATGCTCGCCGCTGCTGAGTCTATGGCCAAATTCATTTGCGATTCCTTTTGATTAATGGCAAACCGACTAATCAGTCGGGTTTGGGGTATTTTTGTACAAAATGGCCGTAGTAGCAAGGTAAATACCGTTATTGGTCACATTTTACCTCGTCGATGACTTATACACTCTAGGTATAATTTGAGCAAAGCTACGCAAGCTGGGGTAAACGGATTACTATCAATGAATGGGTTTTAAGTGGGCGAGATGCCGGATTTGCAATAATTGGAGGTGAATATGCGTAAAGGTACGATTTTATGGCCAACGGATTTTTCTGATACGGCGTCCCATGCACTCAGTTATGCCATCGAAATGGCCAACTTATATCAAGTTGGGATCAAAATTTTACATGTGGTGCCTCAGCCCGTTGGGGACGAGAACTACATGATTTTATCCATTAGTCCAGAAGAGTTGGCCCAAAACATGGAACTTGCTGCCGCTAATCGCATGCAGCAATTACTCTCTGAATTAGACACTAACTTAAGCGTTGAAACTCAAATTCGCCGCGGTGATGCGGCCACCGAAATCATCGCCGAAGCCAATGCGGGCGACGTTGGCATGGTGGTGCTGGCGAGCCACGGTCGAACCGGTTTTAGCCACTTTCTCCATGAGAATGTCGCCGAAGCTGTGGCGAATTTGGCTAAGTGCCCAGTGCTGGTGGTCAAATAGTGTTGGTGGTCAAATAAGGCAGGGGTCAAGTCGTGCAGTGCTTAAGCCTCGCAGCTTTAATACTGTTTTACTACTGTTTTAGTACAGATTTAATGAGGCTTTGTGCCAGAGTGAGCGCCTGCTCACTCGCTTAAAAACTTGAACCCGGTTGTTGTAAAAATTCAGTTTCTTCGGCGCTTGAACTTCGATTGAGGATAGCGTTCCTGTGGGGATAGCGACCAAACTGATGAATAATGGCTTGATGCTTTAGCTCAAAGTCGAGGTTGTTTTGGGCATATCGCTCAAACAAGGGCACAGCTTGCTGGTGGATAAGCACTGACTCACTGTGCATGTAGGGCATTAGCATAAAAGGGGCTTGCAACGGGGATAAACGGGTCAAGCAGCCTGCGGTGACGGCTTCTTGTGCCAAGGTTAACGCTTGAGCATCGGCGGCAAACGCTTGTGGGGTATTGCGATAAATATTACGGGAGAATTGATCTAATACAATAATTTCCGCTAAACGCCCCCCATCGCTAGTGCGCCATTGCCACAATTCTCCCGCCATAGCTTGCTGCAATAACCCTTGGTAATCTTGGCGCAGTAGGGCATCAAACTGCAGATCTTTTACCCACCATTGCTTGGGGCTTATGTCTTCAAACCAAAACTGCAGTATTGCCTCAGGGCTTGTGGCTTGCCGGCCTTGGGTGGTTAAGTTCGTCATGCTTATCTCCACTGCAGAAGAGGTTTCATTATTCTTCTGGATTGATATAGATTAGAGGGAATTAAACTTAACATTAACTCAGTTTCCTCGATATAGGATGGATTAAGTGACCACTAAATCCCAGAAAGCATTTTACCGCAAATTGTATTTGGCTCATTTAATGACTGAGGACAGGCATAATCTGCCGAGTTTGCAGGCACTCACTCAAATGCCAAGGCGCACCCTGCAAGACACTATCGCAGCCTTTGGTGACATAGGTATCGAGTTTGAATTTGTGCAGACCAAAGAACGTCATAATGCAGGGTATTATCAAATCTGTAGTTGGGGACCTATCAGCAGTGCTTGGGTGAGCGCCCACCTTGATGTTATCCAAGCGGCGTTAGCCTTAGATGCGCCAGCAGCCAATGGCTGAAACAATGTCTTCCATTCACGCTAAAGAATCACAAACTGCTGATGCTAATTCTGCAGGCGCAAATCCTGCGAGTTTGAGGCAAGATGGGTCATTGCAGCAAGTAAGCTTTGACTTTATTGAGCGCCATAACAATGCTCATGGCAGTGGCGCTAAGGGAGCTGATTTAGGCGAACGTTGTGAACACAAGGTAAGGAAATCCCCGCCTGTGACTTGGTTAACGGGATTTTTGAGCGTTCAAGAGCAGCAGGCTTTATTGGATGATGCTAAAAGCTATCCTTTTGAGCGCCCTCAGATTGAGGTTTATGGCAAACTTCATCCTATCCCTCGTCAACAAGTTTGGTTTGCCGATGAAGACTGTGGCTATCGCTATGCATCACTCTTTATTAGCCCTACACCTTGGCCTGCATTGCTCATGCAGCTGAGGCAAAGATTGCAAGCCGAATTGGGCTTAGTGTTCAATGGCGTGTTAGTGAATTTTTATGCTGATGGCCAAGATACTGTGGGCTGGCACAGCGATGATGAAGCTGAAATTCGCAAACCTTCCAGCATAGCGTCTATCAGTATCGGTGCGACGCGAGACTTTCAAATTCGCCACAAGCGCAGCCAAGAGACCTTTACCTTACCTTTAGTCTCGGGGGATTTGCTTATCATGCAGCCTGGCATGCAACAAACTTGGCAGCATGCCGTGCCTAGGCGAGCTAAGGTCAAAGCGCCGAGAATAAACCTCACGTTTAGGGAGCTTGTGCCCCAAAGGGATAATCATCTTATATAGCGGCTTCATCAGCCCTGAGTTGGGCCTGGCCCTAAATGATTTGCCGGTGAGTTCGCATTCAAAGGCACAAGGTTTGATTTTTGAGCCCCGAATAAGTACTCTTCGTGGATTAGAGGCCGTTTAATTGAGTTTGCCATGAGCACTGAACACGTTATAACTGAAAAGCTGAGCCAGTTGTTTAATCCAGAGCACTTAGAAGTGCTCAATGAAAGCCATCGTCACCATGTGCCGCCTAACTCAGAAACCCATTTTAAGGTGGTCATTGTCAGTGACAGCTTTGCTGATAAACGCCCATTGGCTCGCCATAGAGAAGTGAATCAAGCATTGGCATTCGAACTTGAAAATGGTGTGCATGCCTTGTCGATTAATACTTATACCCAAGCGGAATGGCAAGCACTCGATGCCGTGCCGCGCACCCCAAATTGCAAAGGCTAACCCTGTTAGCCCTGTTGAGATAAAGCCCACATTAACGTGGGCTTTTTTGTCTATAAGTTTTATTTTCAATACCTTGTTGAAATCTATTCATCTACTAAGCTTTATGGTGTTTTATGCCTATTTGATGGTTAATCTATTGTTTAAACCTTATTTCTTAAATATTTCCTGGAGTGCATGATGCCATTATTGGACAGTTTTACCGTAGATCATACCCGTATGCAGGCGCCAGCCGTGCGTGTTGCCAAACAGATGAACACCCCTAAGGGTGATGCGATTACCGTGTTTGATTTACGTTTTTGTGTGCCTAATAAAGCCATACTGTCGGAGCGGGGCATACATACCTTAGAGCATTTATTTGCCGGCTTTATGCGAAATCACCTCAATAGTGAGTCAGTTGAAGTCATAGATATCTCACCTATGGGATGTCGCACGGGTTTTTACATGAGTCTTATCGGCACGCCCAAAGAGCAAGAGGTGGCCAATGCTTGGTTGCATGCCATGGAAGATGTGTTGCAAGTCACTAAACAGGAAGATATTCCAGAACTTAATGAGTTTCAATGTGGCACCTTTGAAATGCATTCTTTACCTCAAGCGAAAGCCATAGCTCAAGACATCATTTCAGCGGGAATTGGGGTGAATCAGAACGCCGAGTTAACCTTAGATGAATCATTATTATCCAAAGGATAAGCCGAACTTCATTGTTATAAAACAATTACCTTAGTGATTTAAACACCTATAATTTTCGTGGCGATAGTAAGGCAATTGGGGTAAAATGCGCGCGACCAGCGTGATTGCGATCGCATTAAGTAAACAAATCTGCGCTAGCTCAATGCCGAAGTGTTTGTAAACATTTTGTTTTTTGGGCAGGAACGCGGCGCATTGTCTTTCCTTCAAACGTAGTGCTTGTGGATATGATTACAATTAAGAAAGGATTGGAACTGCCTATAACAGGCGGACCAGAGCAAGTTATCCATAATGGCCCAGCCATTAACCATGTAGCTACTTTGGGTGAAGAGTATATTGGCTTACGTCCAACGATGAAAATCAAAGTGGGCGACAAAGTACAAAAAGGTCAGGTTCTTTTTGAAGATAAGAAGAATTTAGGCGTTAAATATACGGCTTTAGCCAGTGGTACTATATTAGAAATTAATCGAGGCGCAAAACGCGTACTTCAGTCAGTGGTGATTGCCGTTGAGGGTGACGATAGTGTCGCGTTCTCAAAGCATGATGCTGGCTCGTTGGCGACGTTAGATGCTCAGCTAGTTCGTACTAATCTGATTGATTCAGGTTTATGGACCGCTTTGCGTACCCGCCCATTCAGTAAAGTCCCAGCCGTCGATGCGACAGCTGCCGGTATTTTCGTTACTGCCATCGATACTCAACCGTTAGCGGCAGATCCTGCTGTGGTTATCGCCGAGCATAAAGACGACTTTGCCAATGGCTTAACCTTACTCGCCAAACTAACAGAAGGTAAAGTTTTCCTCTGTAAAGCACCGGGTGCGGATATTCCAGCAGCCAATGCTCAAGTTGAAGAGTTTGCCGGCATTCATCCAGCAGGTTTAGTGGGAACGCACATCCATAATCTTTTACCCGCCTCTGCCAAGCGCAGTGTGTGGCACATAGGTTATCAAGACGTGATCGCCATTGGCCAGTTATTCACTCAAGGTGTGTTAAACACTGAGCGTGTATTTGCTATTGGTGGCCCTAAAGCTAAAAAGCCTCGTCTAGTGCGCAGCCGTTTAGGTGCAAGCTTGGTTGAGCTTATGGCTGATGAGACTCAAGCCGGTGACGTGCGTGTGATTTCAGGTTCTGTGCTCAATGGTCGTACTGCAGCAGGCGTTCACGCTTATGCAGGACGTTATCACCAGCAGATCACTGTGCTAGAAGAAGGTCGTGAGCAAGAGTTTTTCGGCTGGGCTATGCCTGGTGGAGATAAGTTCTCTATTACTCGTTCATTCCTAAGCCATTTAAGTCCTTCTCGTTTATTCAATATGACGACAAGCACGGGTGGTTCAGAGCGCGCCATGGTACCCATTGGTAACTATGAACGTGTTGTGCCACTGGATGTGTTACCGACATTGTTACTAAGAGATCTGCTTTCTGGTGATTTTGACAGCGCAGTGACCCTTGGCGCATTAGAACTCGACGAAGAAGATTTGGCATTATGTACTTTCGTGTGTCCTGGTAAGTATGACTATGGTTCATATTTACGCGACTGTTTAGATACGATCGAGAGGGAAGGCTAATGGGCTTGAAAGATTTTTTCAAACGTATTGAACCCCAGTTTGAAAAGGGTGGTAAATACGAGAAGTGGTATGCGCTTTTTGAAGCGGTTTACACGGGTTTTTATACGCCGGGTAAAGTGAACAAAGGCACAACCCATGTACGCGATAATTTAGACTTGAAGCGTATGATGATTACCGTTTGGGCTTGCGCCTTACCTGCCATGTTTTTTGGTATGTATAACGTAGGTTTCCAAGCGCAAGAAGCATTAGCCGCTGGCTTTGCGGTTCCTGATGTGTGGCAAACCAGCCTATTTGGCCTATTTGGTACGCAGCTGACAGCAAGCTCTGGCATCCCAGCCTTACTTTGGTATGGCATGTGTTTCTTCCTACCTATTTATGCAGTGACATTTGTTGTCGGTGGTATTTGGGAAGTGCTATTTGCGGCCGTTCGTGGTCATGAAGTTAACGAAGGTTTCTTCGTGACCTCTATCCTGTTCGCTTTGACTTTACCTGCAACGATTCCGTTATGGATGGTGGCTTTAGGTATTACCTTCGGTGTGGTTATCGCCAAGGAAGTCTTCGGTGGCACGGGTCGTAACTTCTTAAACCCAGCATTAGCAGGCCGTGCTTTCTTGTTCTTCGCTTACCCGCTAAACATGTCTGGCGACACCTCTTGGGTGGTTGCAGACGGTTTCTCCGGCGCGACGCACTTAAGCCAAGCTGCCCAAGGCACGTTAGATTATTCGCTTAATCAAGACTGGTGGAATGCTTTCCTAGGTTTCATTCCTGGTTCTGTGGGTGAAGTATCGACCTTAGCAATTTTGCTCGGTGGTTTAGTGATTATCTACACGCGTATCGCCTCGTGGCGCATCGTGGGTGGGGTATTGCTAGGTATGATGGCGGTTGCTTTCCTATTAAATGCTATCGGTAGCGACACTAACCCTATGTTTGCCATGCCCTGGTACTGGCACTTTGTCTTAGGTGGTTTTGCTTTTGGTATGATGTTTATGGCGACAGATCCTGTGTCTGCCTCATTTACCAACAAAGCAAAATGGGGCTACGGTTTCTTAATCGGCGCTATGGCGGTGTTTATCCGTGTGGTTAACCCTGCATTCCCTGAAGGCATGATGCTGGCAATTTTGTTTGCTAACTTATTTGCGCCACTGTTCGACCATTTTGTGGTCCAGGCAAATATCAAGCGGAGGATCGCTCGTGGCTAGTAATAAAGATTCGTTCGGAAGAACGCTATTTATCGTTGTTGGCTTGTGCTTAATCTGCTCTATTTTTGTATCGACAGCAGCGGTAGTGCTAAAGCCAACCCAACAAGAAAATAAATTGCTTGATAAGCAAAAATACATTCTTGAAGCAGCGGGTTTAATCAACACTAAGCAAGAGGAAGTGTCTAAGGCTCAAATTCAAGAGACTTATGCGCGTCTAGTGACTGCTAAAGTGGTTGACCTTGCCAGTGGTGATTATGTGGAAGGTATCGATGGTAATACCTTCGATATGGAGAAAGCCGCTCGTGACCCAAGCCGTTCATTCAAACCTGAGAACGACATCGCCTCGGTTAAGCGTGTTGCTAACCGTGCGGTTATCTACTTAGTTAATGATGAAGCGGGTAGCCTGCAGACTGTGATCATGCCTGTTAAAGGTTATGGTCTTTGGTCAACCATGTTTGCTTTCTTGGCCGTAGCACCTGACATGAACACAGTGCAAAGCTTAGTTTACTATGACTTTACTGGTTCTGGTGAAACACCGGGTCTTGGCGGAGAAGTCCAAAATCCAAAATGGATTGCTAAGTGGACTGACAAGAAACTCTATGATGAGCAAGGCAACTTGGCCATTAAGGTGACTAAGAATCCCGCTATTGCTAATTCTGTACACGGTGTAGATGCGCTATCAGGTGCGACATTAACCAGTAACGGTGTGCAGCATTCGCTGACATTCTGGTTAGGCGAAGAAGGTTTCGCCCGCTTTATTGAGAAGGCACGTAACGGAGGGCTAAGCTAATGGCCGATGTTAAAGAACTGAAACAGGTTCTAACAGGACCTATCATCAATAACAACCCAATTGCATTGCAAATTTTGGGTGTGTGTAGTGCGCTTGCTGTAACCAGTAAAATGGAAACAGCCTTGGTAATGTCATTGGCATTAACTGTGGTAACGGCGTTTTCTAACCTGTTTATCTCACTTATTCGCAATCACATTCCAAGCAGTGTGCGTATTATCGTGCAGATGACGATCATTGCGTCTTTGGTTATTGTTGTTGATCAAGTCCTTCAAGCGTATGCCTATGAAATTGCTAAGCAATTATCGGTATTCGTTGGCCTTATCATCACTAACTGTATCGTAATGGGTCGTGCTGAAGCGTATGCGATGAAAACACCGCCTATGATGAGCTTTATGGATGGTATAGGTAATGGTTTAGGCTATGGCGCTATTTTGTTAGGCGTTGGCTTCTTCCGTGAACTATTCGGTAACGGTTCATTATTCGGTATCGAAATCCTCAGCAAAATTTCTGACGGTGGTTGGTACCAGCCCAATGGTCTGTTACTACTTCCTCCAAGCGCGTTCTTCTTGATCGGTGGTTTGATCTGGGTGATCCGTACCTATAAGCCAGAGCAAGTAGAAGCAAAAGGATAAGCGAAATGGAACATTATATTAGTTTATTAATTCGCTCTGTCTTCATTGAAAACATGGCGTTATCCTTCTTCTTAGGTATGTGTACTTTCTTAGCTGTGTCTAAGAAAGTCACCACTGCGATGGGATTAGGTGTGGCGGTTATCGTGGTACTTGCGATTTCTGTACCTGCTAACCAAATCATCTACCAAGGTATTTTAGCGCCGGGCGCATTAGCTTGGGCTGGTGTTCCTGATGCAGATTTGAGCTTCTTGAAGTTCATTACCTTCATCGGTGTTATCGCGGCTTTGGTGCAAATTCTGGAAATGACCTTAGATAAGTATTTCCCGCCTTTGTACAACGCCTTAGGTATCTTCTTACCACTTATCACAGTGAACTGTGCCATCTTCGGTGCGGTTGCTTTCATGGTTGAGCGTGATTACAACCTAACAGAAAGTTTAGTGTTTGGTGTAGGTTCTGGTATCGGTTGGGCACTGGCCATAGTTCTACTGGCCGCTGTTCGCGAAAAGATGAAGTATTCTGATGTGCCAAATGGGCTACGTGGTTTAGGTATTACCTTTATCTCTGCAGGCCTAATGGCATTAGGTTTCATGTCGTTCTCAGGTGTGTCTCTTTAAGGGACCCATCTACGACAGATTAAACTGAACCTTTAAGGATAAGTTAATGTTAGAAGTCTATCTAGGTGTTGGTATGTTCACCGCCATTGTCTTAGTCTTAGTCTTAGTGATTCTATTCGCTAAATCTAAGCTAGTGGCAAGTGGTGATATCATCATTGGCATCAATGGTGATGCAGATAAAGCGATTACAACAGGCGCGGGTGGCAAGCTACTTAGTGTGTTAGCTGACAACGGTATTTTCGTGTCAAGTGCCTGTGGTGGCGGTGGCTCTTGTGGTCAGTGTCGCGTGAATATTAAGTCTGGTGGTGGTGATATTCTGCCAACCGAACTTGATCACATCAGCAAGGGTGAAGCCCGCGGCGGTTGTCGTCTTTCATGTCAGGTTAACGTTAAATCTGATATGGAAATTGAACTTGATGAAGAGATTTTCGGCATCAAGAAGTGGGAATGTGACGTTATTTCTAACGATAACAAAGCCACCTTCATTAAAGAACTTAAGCTACAGATCCCAGATGGTGAATCTGTGCCGTTCCGCGCCGGTGGTTATATTCAGATTGAAGCCCCTGCTCACCATGTGAAATATGCTGATTTCGACGTACCAGCAAAATACCGTGGCGATTGGGAACATTTTGGTTTCTTTAAACTTGAGTCAAAAGTTGATGAAGAAACCATTCGTGCATACTCTATGGCTAACTACCCAGAAGAGTTTGGCATCATAATGCTAAACGTGCGTATTGCTACGCCGCCACCACGTAACTTAAGCCTGCCTTGTGGCAAGATGTCTTCGTACATCTGGAGCTTAAAAGCGGGTGATAAAGTGACAATTTCTGGTCCATTTGGTGAGTTTTTTGCCAAAGATACTGACGCAGAAATGGTATTTATCGGTGGTGGTGCGGGTATGGCACCAATGCGTTCACACCTTTTCGATCAGCTCAAGCGTCTTAAGTCTAAGCGTAAGATGAGTTTCTGGTACGGCGCGCGCTCTAAGCGTGAGATGTTCTATGTGGAAGATTTTGACGGCCTAGCGGCTGAGAACGAAAACTTCCAGTGGCACGTTGCTCTGTCAGATCCACAAGCCGAAGATGAATGGACTGGTTACACAGGTTTCATTCATAACGTATTGTATGAAAACTACTTACGTGACCACGATGCACCAGAAGATTGTGAATTCTACATGTGTGGTCCACCTATGATGAATGCGGCTGTGATCAGCATGCTTAAAGATCTGGGTGTTGAAGATGAAAACATCTTATTGGATGACTTTGGCGGTTAATTCTTAGCCTCAATTCAGTTATTCATGAAAACAAAATTGCAGTCTTGCGGATGTTCTGGTGACAGAGTATTCACAAGCTGCAATTTTTTTATTAAAGAGACGATCCTTATTATGATGACTCCCTCTCTAAAAAATCTTAGTTTATTAGCCCTTATTTGGCTGCTCAGCGCTTGTAGCCAGCCCAATGAAGTGATTGCCTTATCTGGCAATACTATGGGAACCACATACAACATTAAACTCAATGCTCATGAAGGCTTGCTGGAGGCTAAGGCCTTGCAAGCTGAAATTGATTTGGCGTTGGAGCAAGTTAACGATCAGATGTCCACCTATAGAAAGACGTCTGAGTTATCACAGTTCAACCAATTATCTGTTGGTGAAACTGTGCAAGTATCAAGTGACACCATAAAGGTGATTGCAGAGGGCAAGCGTTTGCATGAACTGACCTCTGGCGCGCTGGATATCACTTTAGGGCCTTTGGTCAATTTGTGGGGCTTTGGCCCAGATAAGAAACCTCTGACCGTACCTACGGTTGAAGAGATTGCCGCGGCAAAAGCTAAAACGGGTATGGATGGCTTTGCAATTCAAGCGACCGAGAGTCAAGGTGCGCTGCTCAAGCAAAAAGACGGCATATATGTCGATTTATCGGCGATAGCTAAAGGCTTTGGAGTCGATAAGATTGCCAGCTTATTAGATCAACATCAGGTCAGTGGTTATCTGGTGGAGATAGGCGGCGAACTTAGAGTTAAGGGCAGCAAAAACGATAGCAGCCCATGGCGGATTGCCATAGAGCAGCCAACAACGGATGGCCGAGAGATCCAGCAAGTGATAGCTCCAGGTACCATGGGACTGGCAACCTCTGGTGATTATCGCAATTACTTTGAAGATGAAGGCCAGCGCTTCTCTCATCTTATCGACCCTCGTACGGGTATGCCGATTAAGCACACATTAGCCTCTGTCACTGTGTTACATCCCGAATGCATGACCGCCGATGGCCTAGCCACTGCTATGATGGTATTAGGGACACAAGCATCATTGGCGCTTGCCAAAGAGCAAAATTTAGCAATAATGCTGATTGAGAAGCAGCAACAAGGTTTTCAGGTCTTCTACAGTGAAGCCTTTAAAGCGTATGTAAACTAGCTGGAGCAGAGCAATGAGCACATTTATCGCGACATTTGTAGTATTGATGGTGTTTTTTCTATTAATGTCGGTAGGCTATCTCGTTAAGAAGAAAGCGGTTGAAGGAAGCTGTGGTGGCTTGGGCGTCTTAGGCATAGAGAAGGCCTGCGATTGCGACGATCCCTGTGATAAGCGTAAGCGCCGTATGGCCAAGGAAGAAGAGCGCAACGAAAAGCTCGCCAAGAATCGCATTATTTAACTATTTAACGACTTAACCATTTCTAGTCAATAAAAAGCCTGCTTGCAGGCTTTTTTTATATGTAGCGAATAAGAACCATCTAAAAAGCTGAGTGTTAATGATAATGGTTATCACTATTTAAGTTGATGAAAATAAACGATATTTGATTAATTGTCTCGCATGTATTATGCTGTTCGATATTGATTTGGATCACAATTCCCTCCTAAGGACAGCAAATGAAAGGCCATCCTAAAGTTATTAGTCAGTTAAACCGCATACTTACCTGTGAATTAACCGCGATTAACCAGTATTTTCTTCACGCCCGTATGTTTAAACATTGGGGGCTTGAAAAGCTTAATGAGAAAGAATACAAAAAATCCATCCAAGACATGAAGCACGCCGATAAATTGATTGAGCGTGTGTTGTTTCTTGAAGGGCTGCCCAATCTTCAGCAGCTGGACAAGTTAAGAATAGGCGAGCATAGCCAAGAGATGCTCGATTGCGATCTAGCCATGGTGACTGAGCAGCTTGTGGCACTGAGAGATGCGATCAAACTATGTGAAGCCGAACGTGATTATGTTAGCCGCGATTTGCTCGAAGACTTGCTAGAAGATGAAGAAGAGCACTTAGATTGGATAGAGTCGCAACACGAATTGATTAAGCAAACCGGAATTCAGAATTATCTACAGTCGCAGATAAACGATTAAGTTAACGACTAAAACTCGACTACATTCTTGACTAAACTCTTGAATACTCAATAAGGAGTCAGCCATGAAAGGCAACCCAGAAGTTATTGCAGCCTTAAATAGTCTGTTAACCGGCGAATTATCGGCGATGGATCAGTATTTTGTTCACGCTCACATGTATGAAGATTGGGGGCTCGATTCCCTCTATGAGCGTATTGCCCATGAGTCGGATGATGAAAAAGTTCATGCAGCTAAATTGGTTCAGCGTATTCTATTTTTGGAAGGCACGCCGGATGTGGCTAGCCGTGAAGCGCTAAACATAGGTAAAGACGTCAAAGAGATGATGCAGAATGACCTGGATTATGAATACAAGGTTGCCAATCATCTGCGTGAAGTCATCGCGCTTTGCGAACAGAAAGGCGATTACCAGACTCGTGAAATTCTTGAAGTCTTGTTAGATGACACTGAATCTGATCACATGTATTGGTTAGAAAAGCAATTAGGCCTAATCGAACGTATCGGTATTCAGAATTACCTGCAGACCAAGATGTAAGTTTGAGCTATTACAGCTAGTCTTATCTAAAAGCCCAAGTTACGCTTGGGCTTTTTTGTGACTGTTGTATGAAGAATTATTAGCTGAGCAGTAAACTCTACACACTTTCTACAAAGCCTTAGCTTGTGTAGAATCAAATAATTCTCCCGCCGTCTCTCTTTAAGGTGAACCATGAAACCCATTATCGCCAATTCCCTATTAAGTCTATTCGCTGCAACTGTTCTCAGTGCCTGTGTGAGTACTCAATCACCCACAGGTCGCAGTCAGACCCTGTTGTTTTCTGAAGCTCAAATGCAAAAAATGGGCGCCGAATCTTTTGCCTCTATGAAGCAAGAGCAGAAAGTCAGTAAAGATAAAGCCTTAACCACTTATGTTAATTGTGTCGCTAAGCGGATAACGGATGTGTTGCCGGGCGAGGCTAAACCTTGGGAGCTAGTCTTGTTTGAATCTGATCAAGTGAATGCCTTCGCGGTCCCTGGTGGTTTTATCGGGGTTTACACGGGTTTATTGAATGTAGCTAACACTCAAGATCAATTAGCCACAGTCTTAGGCCATGAAGTCGCCCACGTGTTAGCTCATCATGGTAATGAACAAGTGTCCCGTGCACAGATGACGGGGTTAGGCATACAGCTTGCGGATGTTGCCCTTGGCGCTGGCGGCGTATCTAATAAAGACTTATATATGCAAGCCCTAGGATTAGGGGCCAAGGTAGGTTACATCTTGCCCTTTGGTCGAACCCAAGAAAGTGAAGCGGATGTCATGGGGCTTGAGTTGATGGCCAAGGCTGGATTTGATCCTAGCCAGAGCATCACGCTTTGGCAGAACATGGCTAAAGCCGGTGGGGCTCAGGGGCCTGAATTGCTTTCGACTCATCCGTCCAATGAGCGCCGTATTCAAGACTTGCAAGGATTACAAGGGCGTGTGGCGCCGCTGTATCTCGCAGCCCGTGAAACCCAATTGGCCAAATGCATTCAGCCTGGTAAAAAATAGCTAAATAGCAAAAATTGCTTTTTTTTTGCCAACATTGGTGATTAATCTGTGATAAACTCCCGTGAAATTTTTAACGTGAATTGAGAGTAAACTATTTATGTCTGATGTATTCAGCACTTTAGAGCAGCAAGCCAGTTACGGTGTAGGTCGTCAAATGGGTGAGCAATTAGCCGCCAATCCATTTGAAGGTATTGATATTTCTGCTGTACAAGCAGGCCTAGCCGATGCATTCGAAGGTAAAGAAAGTGCTGTGTCTATGGAAGACCTTCAAGTTGCCTTCACTGAAATCAGCCGTCGTTTACAAGAAGCTCAAGAAGCTGCCGCTGATGCCGCTAGCGCAGAAGGCGAAAGCTTCCTTGCTGAAAATGCTAAGCGTGATGGCGTAGTAGTGACGGATTCAGGTCTTCAATATGAAGTATTAGTACAAGGTGAAGGCGAGAAGCCAACACACGAGTCTACTGTACGCACTCATTACCACGGTACATTCATTAACGGTGATGTGTTCGATTCATCTGTTACACGTGGTCAGCCTGCCGAGTTCCCAGTTTCTGGTGTCATCGCGGGTTGGACTGAAGCACTTCAGTTAATGCCTGTTGGCACTAAGCTTAAATTATTCGTGCCTCACCACTTGGCGTACGGCGAGCGTGGCGCGGGTGCTTCCATTCCGCCATTCTCGACATTAGTATTTGAAGTCGAGTTATTAGATATTATCTAAGTTCATCAAAACGCCTAAGTTTACTTAGGCGTTTTTGTATCAAGGGTTAAATTTTCAAGTGTTAGTAAGCATAGCTCTGGAGCGTTTATGACAACTAAAGTAAGAGTTGCAGTCGTTGGTGCCAGTGGCCGTATGGGCCGAGTACTAATCGAAGCCGCCAAGCATCAGGACGTGATCACCTTAGGTGCCGCTATTGAGCGTCAAGGTTCAACCTTGATTGGCGCCGATGCGGGCGAGCTTGCTGGTGTGGGGTGTGTGAATGTTGCCATTTGTGATTCCCTTGATAATGTCAAAGACGACTTCGATGTCTTGATTGATTTTACCTCGCCAGATGCCTCTATGCTGCATTTGGAATGGTGTCTGCGCCATAAAAAACCTATGGTAATCGGCACCACAGGTTTTAACCATGCGCAAAAAGAGCAGATCAGTGCCTGCGCCGAGCAGATCCCTGTGGTATTTTCACCTAACATGTCTGTAGGTGTGAACTTGATGTGGAAACTGCTGGAAGTGGCCACCGCCGTCATGGGTCAAGACACAGATATTGAAATCATTGAAGCCCACCATAGACACAAGAAAGATGCGCCTTCTGGCACAGCATTGAAAATGGGGGAAATCATCGCCAACACTTTAGGCCGTGATTTAGAAGAATGCGCCGTCTATGGCCGCGAAGGTATCACAGGTGCTCGTGACAGAAATACCATAGGTTTTTCTACGATCAGAGCCGGTGATATTGTTGGCGAACATACCGCAATGTTTGCCGATATCGGCGAAAGAATTGAAATTACCCATAAGGCATCGAGTCGTATGACCTATGCTAATGGGGCGATGAGGGCAGCATTTTGGCTTTACGATCAAAATGCGGGTCTCTATGATATGCAGCAGGTCTTAGGGCTTAGTTGATCATTTTGAAAACCACCTATTGGTGGTTTTTTTTTAAACGAAAACACGCTAAAGGAATAGACGTGCTAACTTATGTAGACTCGATAAAATGTGTGTAATTTTTATCCTTAGACATAAGTTGTAAATTAGTAACAAAATACATCATTTACTTTTAATGTTTTGGCTCTTTGGAGGTCGCGTTGACACAGTCTGCCTTACTCGTACTCGAAGATGGAAGCGTTTTTTCTGGCACAGCAATTGGTGCTAAAGGAATGTCTGTTGGTGAAGTGGTATTTAATACTTCGATGACAGGTTACCAAGAAATCTTAACGGATCCTTCCTATTCTCGACAAATCGTTACCTTAACTTACCCTCACATAGGTAATACAGGTACCAATGATGAAGACACAGAATCCACAGGGGTTCACGCCTGTGGTCTGATTATTCGTGACTTACCGCTACTGGCAAGTAATTTTCGTAATCAGCAGTCTTTGAGTGATTATCTGGTTGCTAATAATGTCGTCGGTATCGCCGATATAGATACCCGTAAGCTGACCCGTATTTTGCGTGAAAAAGGTGCCTTAGCCGGTTGCATCATGGTGGGCGATATTGATGAAGCCAAAGCCTTAGCTGAAGCTAAAGCCTTCCCAGGTCTTAAGGGCATGGATCTCGCTAAAGAAGTGACTACAGATAAAGCCTATAACTGGCGCAATGGCAGTTGGCGTTTAGTGGGCGGTTTACCTCATGATACCCCAAGCGATGAGCTTAAATATAAGGTCGTTGCTTATGACTATGGCGTAAAACACAATATTTTACGCATGTTGGTGGACAGAGGTTGTGATGTGACTGTGGTTCCAGCACAAACACCTGCAAGCGAAGTACTGGCGATGAATCCAGATGGGGTATTTTTATCCAATGGACCTGGTGATCCAGCACCTTGTACTTATGCCATTGAAGCCATTCAGGCTCTGCTAAAAACTGAAGTGCCAATTTTTGGTATTTGTCTTGGTCATCAGTTGCTTGCATTAGCTTCTGGCGCTAAAACCTTAAAAATGAAATTCGGTCACCATGGTGCTAACCATCCGGTAAGCAATGTGGAAAAAGGCACTGTGATGATCACCAGTCAAAACCATGGTTTTGCTGCCGATGAAGCCACTTTGCCTGCCAATATTAAAGTCACACATAAGTCACTGTTTGATGGTTCACTCCAAGGTATTCACTTAACGGACAAGCCGGCGTTTAGCTTCCAGGGACACCCTGAAGCCAGCCCTGGCCCAAATGATGCCGCGCCACTGTTCGATCACTTTATCGAGCTTATTGAACAATACCGTCACAACGTTAAGTAATCCGTTATCTGGGAGAAGAGAAAAGCAATGCCAAAACGTACCGATATAAAAAGTATTCTTATCCTAGGGGCTGGTCCAATCGTGATTGGACAAGCATGTGAGTTTGATTATTCAGGTGCTCAAGCCTGTAAAGCGCTGCGTGAAGAAGGCTATCGCGTCATTCTGGTGAATTCAAATCCAGCCACCATAATGACAGATCCAGAAATGGCCGATGCAACCTACATCGAGCCCATTCACTGGGAAGTAGTGCGTAACATTATCGCCAAAGAACGTCCCGATGCGATATTACCCACCATGGGCGGCCAAACCGCACTTAACTGCGCCTTGCAGCTTGAAGCCAAAGGGGTGTTAAAAGAGTTTAACGTCGAAATGATTGGCGCTACCGCCGATGCTATCGACAAGGCTGAAGATAGAAGCCGCTTCGACAAAGCCATGAAGGCCATCGGCCTTGATTGTCCTCGCGCAGGTATCGCCCATAATATGGATGAAGCTTATGGCGTATTGGACATGGTGGGCTTCCCTTGTATTATCCGCCCTTCATTTACCATGGGCGGCAGTGGCGGCGGTATCGCCTATAACAAGGAAGAGTTCGAAGAGATTTGTTCTCAAGGCTTAGACTTGTCACCGACCAATGAACTGCTTATCGATGAGTCACTCATAGGTTGGAAAGAATATGAAATGGAAGTGGTGCGCGACAAAAATGATAACTGCATCATAGTCTGCGCCATTGAAAACTTCGACCCTATGGGCGTGCACACAGGTGATTCAATCACAGTGGCACCAGCGCAAACCTTAACCGACAAAGAATACCAGCTGATGCGTAATGCCTCACTTGCGGTATTGCGTGAAATCGGTGTGGAAACTGGCGGTTCTAACGTGCAGTTCGGTATTTGCCCTGAAACTGGCCGCATGGTCATCATCGAGATGAACCCTAGGGTGTCGCGCTCATCAGCGCTAGCGTCAAAAGCCACGGGTTTCCCTATCGCCAAAGTGGCCGCCAAATTGGCAGTGGGCTTTACCTTAGATGAATTGATGAATGACATCACAGGTGGTCGTACTCCAGCGTCATTTGAGCCTGCCATCGATTATGTGGTCACTAAAATTCCTCGCTTTAACTTTGAAAAATTTGCCGGTGCTAACGACAGATTAACTACTCAGATGAAATCTGTGGGTGAAGTGATGGCCATTGGCCGTACTTTCCAAGAGTCATTGCAAAAAGCCCTTCGTGGCCTTGAAGTGTCTCGTAATGGCTTCGATCCTATCGTGGACTTGGCTTCAACGGATGCCATGACACGTATTCGCCATGAGCTAAAAGAGCCAGGCGCCGATCGTATTTGGTATATAGCCGATGCGTTCAGAGCCGGATTATCCAGCGATGAAGTCTTTACTCTGACCAATATCGACCCTTGGTTTCTAGTGCAAATTGAAGAGCTGATTAAACTTGAGTCAGAAGTCGCAGATGCTGGTATGTCAGGTTTAAATGCGGATTTTCTGCGTAAATTGAAGCGTAAAGGTTTTGCTGACTCGCGTCTTGCCGATGTACTAGGCGTGAGTGAATCTGAAGTGCGTAAACAGCGCCATAAGTTCAAGCTTCACCCTGTGTACAAGCGCGTCGATACTTGTGCTGCTGAATTTGCAACAGATACCGCCTACATGTACTCGACCTATGAAGATGAGTGTGAGGCACTGCCTTCAAATCGTGACAAAATCATGATTTTAGGTGGCGGTCCAAACCGTATTGGCCAGGGTATCGAATTCGATTATTGCTGTGTGCACGCGGCGCTTGCCCTGCGTGAAGACGGTTATGAAACCATTATGGTTAACTGTAACCCTGAAACCGTATCTACGGATTATGACACTTCGGACAGACTCTATTTTGAACCTGTGACATTAGAAGATGTGCTTGAAATCGTCCGCATCGAGAAGCCAAAAGGCGTTATCGTGCAGTACGGTGGTCAAACGCCACTTAAATTAGCTCGCGAGTTAGAAGCTGCAGGTGTGCCGATTATTGGCACTAGCCCAGATGCTATTGATAGGGCCGAAGACAGAGAGCGTTTCCAGCAAGCCATTCAACGTCTTAACATGAAGCAGCCAGAAAATGCGACCGTGACTACGGTTGAAAGTGCGGTAATTGAAGGCGAAAAAATTGGTTACCCGTTAGTGGTACGCCCATCATACGTACTTGGCGGCCGTGCCATGGAAATCGTCTACGATAAACAAGATTTATTGCGCTATTTCAACGAGGCTGTGAGCGTGTCTAACGCGTCACCTGTGTTATTGGATCACTTCTTAGACGATGCCATCGAAGTGGATATCGACGCCATTTGTGATGGAGAAACCGTAGTAGTTGGCGCCATTATGGAGCATATCGAGCAAGCGGGCGTTCACTCGGGGGATTCAGGTTGTTCACTGCCACCTTATACTTTGAGCCAAGCTATCCAAGATGAGATGCGAGTACAAGTCTCTAAATTGGCGTTTGAGCTTGGTGTCGTGGGCTTAATGAACGTGCAATTTGCGGTGAAAGATAACGAAATCTACATGATTGAAGTTAATCCCCGCGCTGCCCGTACTGTGCCTTTCGTTTCAAAAGCGACTGGCGTGCCATTAGCTAAGATTGCCGCGCGAGTCATGGCGGGACAAAGTCTTAAGCAGCAAGGATTTACCGCAGAAGTCATCCCACCGTTTTACTCAGTTAAAGAAGTGGTATTGCCGTTTAACAAGTTCCCTGGTGTCGATCCACTGTTAGGGCCAGAAATGCGCTCAACGGGTGAAGTCATGGGCGTGGGTGATACCTTTGCTGAAGCTTATGCCAAGGCGCAGCTTGGGGCGACGTCTGAAGTGCCAAAATCTGGACGCGCCTTACTTTCTGTGCGTAACAGCGATAAGAAACGGGTTGCAGATTTAGCGGCTAAGTTAATTGAACTTGGTTATCAAATCGATGCAACCCACGGCACTGCGATTGTGCTTGGTGAAGCAGGAATTAACCCACGCTTAGTGAATAAGGTCCATGAAGGTCGTCCGCACATTCTTGATAGGATCAAAAATGGCGAATATACCTACATAGTGAACACCACCGAAGGGCGTCAAGCCATTGAGGATTCACGCCAAATTCGCCGCGGCGCACTGCGTTACAAGGTGAATTACACCACCACACTGAATGCGGCATTTGCAACTTGCATGGCGCACTCAGCCGATGACAGAAGCAATGTGACGTCTTTGCAAGAGCTTCATCAAAGGGTGTTGAATAAAGCTTAACCTTTCACTGAGGTTAATTATTAAGGCCGCCTCTGGGCGGCCTTTTTTATTCCCTATGACTAGCAAGTCTGCTAAAGCTTAGGTAAGCTATCGGCAATTATACCAATCGTATAAATTAAGGCATTGCCAGCGCTAATATCATTTCCCATAAAAATGTGTATCTAAGCTAAGCCATGGCGGCGTTATTCCGAACGACTAAACTGTGTTGCTCATTAGAGCGACAGAGTCTGTTTTTGTTTCTCAAGGAGACTTAAGGCAATTATGAGTAAAGTTCCTATGACAGTAGTGGGCGCAGAGCAACTACGTAAAGAATTAGAATTATTGAAATTTGATCGTCGTCCTAAGATCACCGAAGCCATTGCATCGGCCCGAGAACTCGGTGATTTAAAAGAAAATGCCGAGTACCATGCGGCCCGTGAAGATCAAGGTATTTGTGAAGCCCGTATTCGTGATATTGAAGGCAAGCTATCTAACGCGCAGATCATTGATGTCACCAAAATAGAAAACACTGGGCGGGTGATCTTTGGCACCACGGTGACAATTTTGAATGTCGAAACCGATGCAGAAGTGAAGTATCGCATCGTGGGTGATGATGAAGCTGATATTAAGCAGAACTTGATCTCAGTGAACTCGCCTATTGCCCGTGGTCTTATTGGCAAAAATGAAGGCGATGAAGTATCAATTACTACGCCTGGTGGTTTAACGGATTACGAAATTATTGCGGTTGAGTACATTTAGTTGCACTTTTATGGGGCTGTTTAGCTCATAAATACTTGGCTTTTCTGCCGAGGAAGATAACAATAAGGCCACTGAATTCAGTGGCCTTATTTCTTGTTGATACCTCAGGTTGTAAAGTCGTGACTTAACTTAAACCTGAGCTCACGAAGATTATTTGGTTTTTGGTAAGGCGATTTTCATTTCTGCAGAATGACGGAAAAGCACCAACACGTGACCAATAACTTGTACTTTAGCTGACTGAGTTTCACGCACGATAGCATCGACTATGGCATTTTTAAGTTCTCTGTCGGCGCCAGCTACTTTAACTTTGATAAGTTCATGGTGTGTTAATGCGCTGTCAATTTCAGCTAGAACACCTTCAGTCAAACCATTGGCACCCAGCATGACCACAGGCTTAAGATTATGCGCCAGGCCTTTTAAATGCTGTTTTTGTTTGGTTGTTAAGTTCATTTCTACCAACTTTTGCTGAGTTACTATTGAAAAGCCGCTATTCTACCCTTATATAAGCTCTGTGTAACTCTCAATTGTTATGGAATTTGAATGTCAGCTAAAAAACGAACGGCCAGCTCAGCCCGCTGGATGCAAGAACATTTTGATGATCACTATGTCAAACTCGCACAAAAAAGGGGGCTAAGGTCACGTGCTGCATTTAAGTTAGAAGAAATTCAGCAAAAAGATCATCTTATCCGCCAAGGCATGACAGTGGTGGACTTAGGTGCCGCGCCTGGCGGTTGGTCTCAGGTGGCGGTTAAGTTAGCCGGCGACAACGGTAAGGTCATTGCCTGTGACATTTTGCCTATGGATCCCATCGTGGGCGTCGACTTCTTGCAAGGCGACTTTCGCGAAGAAAATGTCCTCAATGCGCTGCTTGACAGGGTAGGTGAGGACAAGGTTGATGTGGTACTATCTGACATGGCTCCGAATATGAGCGGTTCAGATGGCGTCGATCAACCTAGAGCTATGTACTTGGTTGAATTAGCATTAGAAATGTGTCATCAAGTATTGGCGCCTAATGGCTGTTTTGCAGTTAAGGTCTTTCAGGGGGAAGGCTTTGATGAGTACATAAAATCAGTCAAACAAGCATTTAAAACCGTAAAAACACGCAAACCAGACTCCTCTCGCGCCCGTTCTCGGGAAGTCTATCTAGTAGCGACTGGATACAAGTTGTAGTAGTCTAATCTTAATCATCGCAAGACTTGAACGAGGTCTAGTAATTTGAGTGACATGGCAAAAAATTTAATTCTCTGGGTCGTCATCGCCGTAGTGTTGATGTCGGTATTTCAGGGTTATTCCCCCTCTTCTTCGAATTCGCAGAAGATGGATTATTCCACCTTTTTGGACAGTGTTCGTGGTGGCCAAATTAACACGGTTGAAATCAAAAGCGATCAGCGAACTATCGAAGGCACTAAGCGTACCGGTGAGAAATTCGTCACCATCATGCCTATGTATGACCAAGACTTGATCAACGACCTTGACCGTAAAGGCATTACAATGAAAGGCCAAGAAGCGGAAGAATCAAGCTTCTTGACTCAAATCTTTATTTCTTGGTTCCCTATGTTACTGCTTATCGGGGTGTGGATATTCTTCATGCGCCAGATGCAAGGTGGTGGCGGTAAGGGCGCAATGTCATTTGGCAAGAGTAAAGCCAAATTGATGAGTGAAGATCAAATCAAAACCACCTTTGCCGATGTGGCAGGTTGTGATGAAGCCAAAGAAGAAGTTAAAGAATTAGTGGATTACCTGCGTGACCCCACTAAATTCCAGAAACTGGGCGGCCGCATACCCACAGGCGTCTTGATGGTAGGGCAACCCGGTACAGGTAAAACCTTACTGGCCAAAGCCATTGCCGGTGAATCTAAGGTACCATTCTTTACTATTTCAGGTTCTGACTTCGTGGAAATGTTTGTCGGTGTCGGTGCATCTCGTGTGCGTGACATGTTCGAGCAAGCGAAAAAATCAGCGCCTTGTATCATCTTTATCGATGAAATCGATGCCGTAGGTCGTCAGCGTGGTGCAGGTGTCGGTGGTGGTCATGATGAAAGGGAACAAACTCTTAACCAAATGCTGGTCGAGATGGATGGTTTTGAAGGCAACGAAGGCGTTATCGTCATCGCGGCAACTAACCGCCCAGACGTATTAGACTCGGCGTTATTGCGTCCAGGCCGTTTCGACCGTCAAGTCGTGGTTGGCTTACCGGATGTACGCGGTCGTGAGCAGATTTTGAAAGTGCATATGCGTAAAGTGCCTTTGTCTGATGATGTTAAAGCCAGCGTTATTGCTCGTGGCACACCCGGATTCTCTGGTGCAGACCTTGCTAACCTAGTGAACGAAGCTGCCTTGTTTGCTGCCCGTGGTAATCGCCGTGTCGTCAGCATGGAAGAGTTTGAGCGTGCTAAAGATAAAATCATGATGGGCGCAGAGCGCCGTTCTATGGTGATGTCGGAAGCGGAAAAAGAAATGACCGCTTATCATGAAGCCGGTCATGCCATTGTAGGTTGTCTAGTCCCCGAGCACGACCCTGTGCACAAGGTCACTATCATTCCTCGTGGCCGCGCCTTAGGTGTGACTTTCTTCTTACCTGTGGCTGATGCCATTAGTCAGAGCCGCCTAAAGCTTGAGTCGCAAATTTCGGTAGCCTATGGTGGCCGTCTTGCTGAAGAGTTAATTTACGGCAGTGATAAAGTGTCGACCGGTGCATCACAAGACATCAAATACGCGACGTCTATTGCGCGCAACATGGTGACTCAGTGGGGCTTCTCGGACAAGTTAGGTCCACTGCTTTATGCTGAAGAAGATAATGAAGTTTTCTTAGGTCGTAGCATGGGTAAATCTAAAGCTATGTCTGATGACACTGCTAGGATCATAGATGCTGAAATCAAAGCCTTTATCGATAAGAATTATGCTAGAGCACAAAGTTTGCTCAACGATAACATGGATATCTTACACTCGATGAAAGATGCGTTAATGAAGTATGAGACGATAGATTCATTGCAGATCGATGATTTAATGAATCGCCGTGAAGTTCGTCTTCCTGCCGAATGGCAAAAAGATGAGACCTCAGATGATGATGGCAATACGCCAAAAGCTGGTGCTGACGAGAAAGCTGACGTTAGCCCAGAAAAATCTGACTCAGATACGGAAATTGAGCCAAAAGTCGATGATGCCGATGGTACGCCTGCTAAGTAGGGCGTAGCATAAATAAAGAAAACCCCGTTTAGGGGTTTTCTTGTTTTTAAAAGATCAAAGTTTCCGGTTAATGGGCTTTAAAATGCCGCAATGGATAAAAGATGTTTGAAATAAAGAGCAAAACTAAAATTTTAGATTTAAGTATGCCTGTTGTCATGGGCATAGTGAATGTCACCCCAGATTCATTTTCCGATGGTGGGCAATTCGACAATTTCGATGCAGCTTGTGCTCAGGTGGACAAACTAGTTGCAGAGGGCGCGATGATTTTAGACATTGGCGGTGAGTCGACCCGCCCTGGCGCGACTGAAGTCACCCTTGAGCAGGAGCTTACTCGGGTTATTCCCGTCATTGAATATGCCGCTAAAAAATACGCCAGTGCAGCAGACAAAATCTGGATATCCATAGATACCAGTAAACCTGAGGTTATGCAGGCGGCAGTCAATGCTGGTGCCAATATGATCAATGATATCAGAGCATTGCAACTCGAAGGCGCCTTAGCTATGGCGGCAACTCTTCAAGTCCCAGTATGCTTAATGCACATGAAAGGTGAGCCTAAAGACATGCAGGATTCACCTGAGTATCAAGATATCATTCTAGAAGTCAGTGATTTTTTTGATGCTAGAGTCCATGCCTGCCTTGACGCTGGGATTGAAAGGGAGCACATCCTACTCGACCCAGGTTTTGGCTTTGGCAAAACCCTTGAGCACAACTATCAGCTGTTAGCACAATTGCCGGCATTGCATGCTTTTCATCTACCAATCTTGATTGGTTTATCAAGAAAGCGCATGATTGGCGAGCTTTTACAAAGAGAGGTTAATGAACGCCTTGCAGGCAGCTTAGCGGGGGCATTAATTGCGGCGCAACAAGGGGCACGAATTTTGCGTGTTCATGATGTGGCCGAGACCCATGATGTACTAAGCGTGATGTCAGCGACCATGGCCAGTCATTAAGCAGGTCTATTAGCTTGAACTAAAAGCAACAGTAGATCTTGATATTTTGAAGTAGTTATTTCACTAAGTGGCAACACTTAAGCGAGGAAAACGTGAAACAAAGACAGTTTTTTGGCACCGATGGCATTCGTGGAAAAGTCGGCGCGGGTAAAATGACCCCAGAATTAGCGCTTAAACTCGGTTGGGCTGCGGGGCGAGTTTTATCTCGAACTGGCACTAAGAAAGTCATTATAGGTAAAGACACCCGTATTTCAGGTTATCTATTTGAATCAGCCCTTGAGGCTGGATTGTCGGCAGCGGGTCTTAATGTCTTGCTCGTAGGTCCGATGCCAACGCCCGCCGTGGCTTACCTAACCCGCACCTTTAGGGCGGAAGCTGGCATAGTGATAAGCGCCTCTCATAACCCCTATTATGATAATGGCATCAAGTTTTTCTCAACCGATGGCAGTAAGCTTGATGATGCTATCGAACTTGAAATTGAAGCCGAACTTGAAAAACCCCTTACCTGTGTAGAGTCCCACTTACTAGGTAAGGCGAAGCGCATCGATGATGCTGCCGGGCGCTATATTGAGTATTGCAAAGGCAATTTTCCTGCGGATCAGACCCTAGAAGGGCTTAAAATTGTGGTCGATTGTGCTCACGGTGCGACCTACCATATAGCGCCTAGCGTTTTCAGTGAACTGGGTGCCGAGGTGATTGCCATAGGTGACAAGCCAAACGGCACTAATATTAACCATGAAGTGGGCGCCACTTCCATGGGTAAAATTTGTGAAACTGTATTGGCCGAAGGAGCCGATTTAGGCATAGCGCTGGATGGTGATGGTGATCGCATCATGATGGTTAATCGCAAGGGTGAAGTCATAGATGGCGATCAAATTCTGTATATCCTTGCTGCTGACGCACAAAAACGTGGCCAGCTTAAGGGCGGCGTTGTCGGTACCTTAATGTCCAATTTAGGCTTAGATCTTGCCTTACAAGCATTAGATATTCCTTTTCTTCGCTCCAATGTTGGCGATAGATACGTGATGGAAATGCTTAAGAAAAATGATTGGCGTATCGGTGGCGAAAATTCTGGCCACATATTAGACCTAGATCATGGCACGACAGGTGATGGCATAGTGGCTGGTATATTAGTCTTAGCCGCAATGCGTCGTCAAAATGCCACATTGGAGCAGTTGGTTGAACCAATGAAAATGTTGCCACAAGTGCTCATTAATGTGCGTTTTGAAGGCAGTAACAACCCACTGGATTCAGACTTAGTAAAGAGTGCACAACGGGAAGTTGAGCAGTCGTTAGGGGCTCGTGGTCGTGTGTTATTACGTAAGTCAGGCACTGAGCCTTTGATCCGCGTCATGGTCGAAGGGGATGACCATGACTTAGTCTTGGCCCATGCCAATCGGATCGCCGCTGCGGTAAAATTAGGCTGTTAATTGTTAATCGAGTGCCAAGGGGCCAGATTCCCTTGGCTAATTCATTGATAAATCACGTTGAAGTATAAAAAACATCCATATCGACGCGATATTTCAAATAATCCCATGTTAGCTATTGTAACTTGATAAGCGGTTCGCTATTATTCACGCCGCTTTCAGGAGGAGACAGTTATGGCACTCAGGCGTCCTATGGTGGCGGGCAATTGGAAAATGAATGGCAATGCGGCACTGGCCCAAGAGCTATTCAAGAAATTTGCTTCTAAGCTCCAAAATGATTCTGCTGAGGTGGTGCTATGCCCGCCTTCAATATACCTAGAAAGTGTTAGGCAACTGCTTGAAGATAATAAACAAGCCTTAGATGGTGCGTTAGTTAGAATGGGCGCTCAAAATGTCAGTCAACATGACTTTGGGGCTTATACCGGTGAGATATCCGGGCAGATGCTAAAAGATTCAGGATGTCGATATGTAATTATCGGACACTCCGAGCGCCGCCGTATGTACGGTGAGACGAGTAACATAGTGGCAGAGAAATTCGCTGCCGCACAAAAACATGGTTTGACCCCGATCCTTTGTGTCGGTGAGTCAGGTCCAGCACGAGAAGCAAGACGCACCTTTGAGGTGATTGCCGAAGAGTTGGATATAGTCATAGAAAAAAACGGTACCATGGCTTTTGATAACGCCATTATCGCTTACGAACCTTTATGGGCCGTAGGGACAGGTAAAAGCGCTACACCAGAGCAGGCGCAAGAAGTACATGCGTTTATTCGCAAACGTCTCTCTGAAGTGTCTCCCTTTATTGGAGAGAATGTCAGAATTTTATACGGTGGTAGCGTTACCCCTAGCAATGCGGCAGACTTGTTTGCCCAGCCCGATGTTGATGGTGGACTGATAGGCGGTGCTAGTTTAAACTCGAGCGAGTTTTTGAGCTTATGTACCATAGCGATGAGTGCCTAGATTATGTATGAAGTATTAATGGTTGTATATCTGATGGTGTCGATAGGTCTAGTGGGCCTTATCTTAATCCAGCAGGGGAAAGGTGCCGATATGGGTGCATCTTTTGGAGCAGGTGCTTCAGGCACTTTGTTCGGTTCAAGCGGTTCAGGTAACTTCCTGACACGCAGCACGGCTGTGCTAGCAATTGGTTTTTTCGCCTTAAGCCTGATTATCGGTAACTTAAGTGCTAACCATGTTAAGCAAGGCGATGCTTGGAACGAAATTAATTCTGCTGCTGAGCAAGTTGTTGAACAAGCGCCAGTGACAGAAGAAACAGGAACTAATATTCCTGATTAAGCAAGATTAGCCGAGGTGGTGAAATTGGTATACGCGCAGCCTTGAGGTGGCTGTGTCCTAACGGACGTGCGGGTTCAAGTCCCGCTCTCGGCACCATTTAAACACTAATCAAGTAAGGCGTTACATGATTAGTGATTGCAAGCATAGTGAGAAATCAATATACTTGCAGCCAGTTGACGCGGGGTGGAGCAGTTTGGTAGCTCGTCGGGCTCATAACCCGAAGGTCGTCGGTTCAAATCCGGCCCCCGCAACCAGCTTTTGTAATATGAAATTCATCGAACGAATGCATATTACAATTTACAGGTTCTATAATAAGAAGACCTCGTGATTACGGGGTTTTTTGTTATATGGACTTTTAAAAACCGTGTTTTTTGCGGTAAGTTCGGGGGCTATTAGCCCTTTTTTCGTTTTTCTGGGGGTCATTTTTGGCAACAATAGAATCTAGACTGGTCGAAATGCTCACTGTGCCAGTTGAAGCCTTGGGTTTCGAGCTTTGGGGCATAGAGTTCGTTCATGCTGGTCGTCACTCGATAGTGCGTGTTTTTATCGACAGTGAAAAAGGCATATTTATTGAAGACTGTGCCGAAACCAGTCGTCAAGTCAGTGCGGTACTGGATGTTGAAGACCCCATTACGACCGAATACACATTAGAAGTTTCTTCACCTGGTGTTGATAGGCCTTTATTTACTGCCGCGCAGTATCAGGCTTATATCGGTGAGGATGCGAAAGTTCAATTGACTATGCCTGTTGCGGGTAGTCGTAATTTAAAAGGCGTCATCAGTAAAGTTGAAGGTCAGATCTTGACACTTAACGTTGATGGTAAAGACTTGATTATTGCCTTGGATAATATCCGTAAAGGCAACATTATCGCTAAGTTTTGATGGTTTCAAGGTGAACGAGGCAAGACGATATGAATAAAGAAATCCTGCTAGTCGCAGAGGCAGTTTCTAATGAAAAAGCCGTACCCCGCGAAAAAATATTTGAAGCGCTAGAAATTGCACTAGCTACAGCAACCAAGAAAAAGTACGAAGGTGACATCGAGGTTCGTGTTGCTATCGATCGTAAAACGGGTCACTACGACACTTTCCGTCGTTGGATGGTGGTTGACGATCAAGGTGAAGCATTAGAAAATCCGTACAGTGAAATCACCTTAGAAGCGGCCCGTTACGAAGAGCCAGGCATAGAGCCTGGTCAATACATAGAAGACCAAATTGATTCTGTGGTTTTTGACCGTATTACGACCCAAACCGCGAAGCAAGTCATAGTACAAAAAGTACGTGAAGCAGAGCGCGCCCAAGTTGTAGAACAGTTCATCGAAAAAGAAGGTGAGATTGTTACTGGTATTGTTAAGAAAAGCAGCCGTGAAAACGTGGTTGTCGACTTAGGTAACAATGCTGACGGCGTGCTGTTCAAAGAAGATTTGATCAGCCGTGAGTCTTTCCGTCCAGGTGACCGCGTTCGCGCATTACTTTACTCAGTCCGTCCTGAAGCACGCGGCGCGCAGTTATTTTTAACTCGCTCTAAGCCTGAAATGCTGATCGAACTGTTCCGTGTTGAAGTGCCTGAAATATACGACGAGATGATCGAAATCATGGGCGCAGCTCGTGATCCTGGTGCTCGCGCTAAGATAGCCGTTAAGTCTAACGATAGACGTATCGACCCTATCGGTGCTTGTGTGGGCATGCGCGGCGCACGTGTTCAAGCCGTTTCTAACGAGCTTGGCGGTGAGCGTGTTGATATCGTGTTGTGGGATGAGAATCCAGCGCAATATGTGATCAATGCCATGGCACCAGCCGATGTGGCTTCTATCATAGTCGACGAAGATAACCATTCTATGGATATCGCCGTTGAAGCCGATAGTTTGGCACAAGCCATTGGTCGAAATGGACAAAACGTACGTTTAGCGACTCAGCTTACCGGCTGGGAACTGAACGTAATGACAGTGGAAGACATGAATAAGAAGCACCAGGCAGAAAGTGCCAAGGTGATCGACTTATTCGTGAGCGCCCTGGAAGTGGATACTGACTTTGCAACTGTGCTTGCAGAAGAAGGCTTCACTTCATTAGAAGAAATCGCTTACGTACCAGAAGCGGAATTACTAGCTATCGATGGTTTTGATAGTGACATAGTAGAAACATTACGTGAACGTGCAAAAGCGGCTATTTCTACCCGTGCATTAGCCACGGAAGAAGCATTAGATGGCGCTGAGCCAAGTGAAGATTTATTAGCATTGGAAGGGTTGGAAAGGCATTTAGCTTATGTTCTAGCGAGCAAAGGCGTTGTGACTTTAGAAGACCTAGCCGAACAAGGCATAGACGATTTGATCGAAATTGAAGAATTAACAGAAGCAAAAGCAGGTGAGCTCATCATGGCGGCCCGCAATATCTGTTGGTTTGGCGAAGAAGCATAAGTCGATCAACAGGGGGATTTAATTGATGGCAGATACAAGCGTACAAAAATTAGCCGCGGAAGTGGGTAAAAGTGTTGAGCGACTGATTGAGCAGTTTTCTGAAGCAGGCCTTAAAAAAGGTCAAGCTGATACAGTATCAGAAACTGAGAAACAACAGTTACTCGATTACCTAAAGAAGCAGCACGGTGCTGATAAAGCGCCAACAAAAATGACATTACAACGTAAAACAGTGTCGACCTTAAGCGTGCCCGCCGGTGGTGGTCAGTCAAAAGACGTTAAAGTTGAAGTGCGTAAAAAGCGTACCTTCGTTAAGCGCGATGACAGCGAGTTAGTCGACCAAGCGGAACTTGAAGCTAAGGCTAAAGCCGAAGCAGACGCAAAAGCGGCTGCAGAAGCTAAGCAAAAAGCTGACGCCGAAGCACAAGCTAAAGCGGCGGCAGAAGCCAAAGCAAAAGCTGAAGCTAACAAAGCCAAGGAAAAAGCGCCACAGGCGCCAGCACCTAAGCCAAAAGCTGAACTGAAAGCTGAAACGCCAGAAGCTGCTGCAGCGCGCGCTGAAGCGGAGCGCATCAAAGCGACTCAAGAAGCTGTGCTAACTAAAAAGCAAAAAGAGGAAGCGGCACAAGCTGCTGAAGAAGCTAAGAAATTAGCTGAAGTCAACTCTAAGCGCTGGGCAGAAGAAGAGCGTTTACGCCTTGAAGCTGAAAAGAATGGCGATCACCATGTCACTACCTCTAAAGTGGCTCGCGCCGCTGAAGACAGTTCAGATATGGATGATGAAAAGCGTGGACGTCGTGCCCGTAACAAGCCGACCAACAAGAAGCGTGGCGGTAAAGATGCCCGTGACGGTCGTGAAAAGCACATGCGTAACCGCAGCACTGCACCTCAGTCTATGGCGCACGGCTTTAACAAGCCAGTGGCAGCCGTAAGCCGTGATGTTCGCATCGGTGAAACCGTTTCTGTAGCTGAATTGGCTCATTTAATGGCCGTTAAAGCCACTGAAATCATCAAGCAGATGATGAAGATGGGTTCAATGGTGACCATTAACCAAATTCTTGATCAAGAAACTGCGCAAATGGTTGCAGAAGAGATGGGTCACAAGGTTGTTTTACTTCGTGAAAACGAACTAGAAGAGCAAGTGCTTGGCGATCGTGATGACAACGTTAAGTTAGAAACACGTGCGCCAGTTGTGACTATCATGGGTCACGTCGACCACGGTAAAACATCATTACTTGATTATATCCGTCGTGCAAAAGTTGCTGCTGGTGAAGCCGGTGGTATTACTCAGCATATCGGTGCATACCATGTTGAAACAGACAATGGCATGATCACCTTCTTAGATACACCGGGTCACGCCGCGTTTACTTCTATGCGTGCTCGTGGTGCTAAGGCGACCGATATTGTTATTTTGGTTGTTGCTGCAGATGATGGCGTAATGCCACAGACTATCGAAGCAATCCAACACGCTAAAGCCGGTAATGTGCCGTTAATCGTCGCGGTTAACAAAATGGATAAGCCTGATGCTGATCCAGAGCGTGTTAAGAGCGAATTGTCTCAGCATGGCGTAATGTCAGATGATTGGGGCGGCGACAACATGTTCGTTCACCTATCAGCTAAGACGGGTGAAGGCGTAGATGAACTATTAGAAGGCATTTTATTGCAGTCTGAAGTTCTTGAACTTAAAGCGGTTCGTGAAGGCATGGCAGCAGGTGTGGTTATTGAATCACAACTTGATAAAGGCCGTGGTCCAGTCGCAACTGTATTGGTTCAGTCTGGTACCTTGCGTCAAGGTGATATCGTTCTTTGTGGCTTAATGTACGGTAAAATCCGTGCAATGAAAGACGAAAACGGTAATGCAATCACAGAAGCGGGTCCTTCTATCCCTGTTGAGATCTTAGGTCTTTCTGGCGTGCCATCGGCAGGTGATGAAGCGACTGTAGTACGTGATGAGCGTAAAGCGCGTGAAGTTGCACTTTATCGTCAAGGCAAGTTCCGTGATGTTAAACTTGCTCGTCAGCAGAAGTCTAAGCTTGAAAACATGTTTGCCAACATGGAAGAAGGTGAAGTTCAAGAACTTAATATCGTGCTTAAAGCAGACGTTCAAGGTTCATTGGAAGCAATTTGTGATTCGTTAACGGGTCTATCTACTGCTGAAGTGAAAGTGAACATCATAGCGCGCGGTGTAGGTGCATTGACTGAAACTGATGCAACATTGGCAGCAGCCTCTAACGCTATCATGGTTGGCTTTAATGTTCGTGCCGATGCACAAGCGCGTAAGACTATCGAAGCTGAAAGTGTTGATCTACGTTACTACAGCATCATCTATAATCTAATTGATGAAGTTCGTGCTGCAATGACGGGCATGTTAGCTCCTGAATTTAAGCAACAGATTATCGGTCTGGCTGAAGTTCGTGACGTGTTTAAGTCTCCTAAGATCGGCGCAATCGCGGGTTGTATGGTGACTGAAGGTATCGTTAAGCGCAGCGCGCCAATCCGTGTTCTACGTGACAACGTGGTTATCTATGAAGGTGAGCTTGAGTCATTACGCCGCTTCAAAGATGATGCTACTGAAGTCCGTAACGGCATGGAATGTGGTATCGGTGTGAAGAACTACAATGACGTTCGCGTAGGCGACCAGATTGAAGTCTTCGAAACCATTGAAGTCGCACGCACCTTATAATTCTAGGTACTTGTAACATCCTAAGGGCGGCATTAGCCGCCCTTGTTGATTAAACAATATGGCACAATATTATGGCAAAAGAATTTAGTCGTACTAGACGCATAGCCCAGCAACTCCAGCAGGAGTTAGCGGTTATTTTACAACGTGATATGAAAGATCCTCGTATTGGATTTGTCACAGTCAATGATGTCGATGTTTCCCGTGATCTCAGCTATGCCAAAGTCTTTGTAACCTTCTACGAAGAAGACTTAACCTTGGTTGAGCAGAAGATTGCCGCCTTGACCGCAGCCGCGCCTTATGTGCGTACCTTGGTTGCTGGCCGCATGAAACTGCGCGTTATGCCTGAGCTGCGTTTTATCTATGACAGTTCGTTAGTCGAAGGTATGCGCATGTCTAACTTAGTGAGTCAGGTTATTACCAATGACAAAGCTAAGCAAAAGCAAGCAGGCCGCGAAGACGACACTCCAAGCGTTGATGAGCAAGAGAAGGATACAGATTAATGGCACGTCGCTCCAAAGGTCGCCAAATCGACGGTATAGTCTTACTCGATAAAGACACGGGCATGAGTTCAAACTATGCACTGCAACGAGTAAAACGTTTTTTTAACGCCAATAAAGCCGGCCATACAGGGGCGCTCGATCCATTAGCGACAGGTATGCTGCCTATCTGTTTAGGCGAAGCCACCAAGTTCTCTCAGCATCTTTTAGATGCCGACAAGCGTTACCTAGTGACGGCGAAACTTGGGGTGCGTACTGACACCAGCGATTCCGACGGTGAAGTGGTGCAAACCCGGGACATTAATTTTACTCAGGCACAGCTTGAAACGGCGCTTGAGCATTTCCGTGGTGATACCATGCAAGTGCCTTCGATGTTCTCAGCCCTTAAACATCAGGGTCAGCCTTTGTACAAGTATGCCCGTGAAGGCATAGAAGTCCCAAGGGAAGCGCGTCCCATTACTGTATTTGAGCTTAATTTTATTAAGCTTGAAGGGGATGAGTTAACCTTAGATATTCATTGCTCTAAGGGCACTTATATTCGCACCATCACCGATGATTTAGGTGAGATGCTAGGTTGTGGTGCTCACGTTATCATGCTGCGTCGCACCCAAGTGGCTGACTATCCTTATGATAAAATGGTGAGCCTTGCAGATCTTGAAGCCTTGGTAACTCAAGCGCAGCAGCAGGAATTGGCCGTAGGCGAGTTACTCGACCCCTTGCTATTGCCTATGGATACCGCGGTGGCTAATTTCCCTGAGATTAACCTGCCAGAATCCATGCTTTATTACGTGATGCAAGGTCAAGCTGTGCAGGCGTCTGGCCTTAAAATTGACGTATTAGTGCGTATCACTATTGGTGAACAGCGTAAGTTTGTGGGCATTGGGATAATGAATGACGATGGTTTGCTTGCGCCTAAGCGCTTGATTGTTATTCCAGCGGAAGAATCACCAGAGTAAGATCTAAGCGAGTCTGAAAACACTAGCTAGTTGCTTCTATTAAGCCCACATTATGTGGGCTTTTTTAATTGCACCTGAGTCACTTTCTGGGTAGAATAACGCGCCCTCTGGCTGAGTTAGTGATCGGCTGGAGATACATTCTATATATTTTGGAGATACACATGTCACTAAGTACTGAAGCAAAAGCAAAAATCCTAGCTGATTTCGGCCGTTGTGAAAACGATTCAGGTTCAACTGAAGTTCAGGTAGCTTTGTTAACAGCTCAGATCAACCACCTTCAAGGTCACTTCAAAACGCACATCCACGATCACCACTCACGTCGTGGTTTGTTACGTATGGTTAGTGCGCGTCGTAAGCTTACTGCTTACCTTAAGCGTACTGACAATGCACGTTACACTGCGTTGATCCAGAAGTTAGGTTTACGTCGTTAATTCGATGTTTGTCATGGGGCGGTAACGTCCCGTGCTAAACCGTAAAAGAGGAGGCTTAGGCCTCCTTTTTTATTGGCAAATTTTTAATAAATCATTTTGGTTAGTTATCATTATTTCCAATAAAAATGCTGCCATAAGGCAGCATTTTCAACTAGTTCGTAAAACTAGCAGGCAAGACTAACCCCGTACTGGGATACGCTCAAGTACGGCTAACAGCAGCTGCCAATATTGGCCTACAGTGGTGATATTCACCATTTCATCTGGGCTGTGAGGGTAGCGTATGGTAGGTCCTATGGACACCATGTCCATAGCTGGATAGGGCTCTTTAAAGAGACCACACTCAAGGCCAGCATGGATAACCATAACGGTCGGGTCTTTGTGGTAAATATCATTGTAGGTTTCACGCACTATGGCCATCACGGGTGAACTAGTGTCTGGCTTCCACCCTGGGTAAGCGCCGCTAAACTCAACATCGGCACCAGCAAGGTGAGTCAGGGCCGTTATCATGCCGGTCACTTCGCTGCGACCCGAGTCTATGAGTGAGCGTATTAGACACAGTATTTCTACGCTGTCATCATGGGTACTGATAACGCCCACGTTCAAGGAGGTTTCAGTAACCCCTTCAACTTCATCACTCATGCGAATCACCCCATTAGGGCAGACATGAAGCAAATCGATCAAGGTGTTTTGTGAGTCTTCGCCCATGACTTTAGTGTGTGCTGGAACTTCAACTAGGGTCAGTAGCATGCCTGGATCGGCAATGGCTAGCTCTTCACGTACTAGCGCTTGGAAGTCTGCAATTGCTTGATTTAACGCGGTCAAGTTTTCAGGGGGAAGCATAAAGCTGATGCTGGCTTCCCGCGGAATCGCATTACGCAGTGAACCACCGCTAAAGCTGACTAGCTCTAAGGCTAAGTCATCGGCATAATCAAACAGGAAACGTGCCAGTAGTTTATTGGCATTGCCGCGACCTAAATGTATGTTGACCCCAGAATGGCCACCTTTAAGGCCGGATAGAGTCAAGTTGAAGCTTGAATTGCTTTGCTCAGGAGACTGCCAAGACATGGGCAGACTTATTTGACCGTCCACACCACCGGCGCAGCCCATGTAAATCTCGCCTTCTTGTTCTGAGTCGGTATTAATTAAAATCTCAGCTTCGAGCATGCCAGCTTCTAAACCAAAAGCGCCTGTCATGCCCGCTTCTTCATCTATGGTCAGTAGCACTTCAAGCGGACCATGTTTGATGCTGTCTGAACCTAGAATGGCTAAGGCAGATGCCATGCCGATGCCATTGTCTGAGCCTAAGGTGGTGCCTTTGGCTTTGACCCAATCACCATCGATATAAGCCTCGATAGGATCTGTTTCAAAATTATGTACTTTATCGGCATTCTTTTGCGGCACCATGTCTAAATGGGCCTGCAGTACGACCTTTTTTCTGTCTTCCATTCCGGCAAAAGCGGGCTTTTTAATGATGAGATTGCCGACTTTATCTTCTATAACACTCAAGCCTTTGTCTTTGGCCCATTGCTGAATATGGAGACTCAATGCTTGTTCATGCTTGGATGGGTGAGGAATCGCGCAGATCTGGGCAAACCATTGCCATAATGGCTGGGGGAAAAGTTGGGTTAATTCGCTCATGTTACTCCCTTATTGTATGGGGAAAATTTGGCCGCAGTTTATCATATTCTTGTTGTTTATTGCTCATGAATTGGCGCTGAGATCCTGCGATTAATTGCTAAAGCAGGAACGTGATGTTGTATTTTTGTTGTAATTGTTACCCTTGATGATTCAGGGTTTGGCGTAATAATTAGAGTTTTTACTCGTAAGTTAATAACGATATTTAGGGTTATTTTGAGAAAGATCAAAAAAATGGTTGTAATAAACTTACGGTTTTGTATAATTCATTTCGTTGGCAGGCAACCGGCCTTTCAACACTAGTTTATCCAGGATGGATATAGCCTCCAAGGAATCGAGTGACAAGTTGTCTCAATGGATTTGAGAAAAGTACGTTCCACGGAACTGAGCCAAGCTTTGACTAGGTTTACACAACTTTTAATTTGGAGATTTAACTATGTACACAGGTAACACCAATATTTATTTGAAGAGCAGCTGGTTAAATACTGATGCTTTGCGTGGCGGTTTATTCGCCATGAAATTTAAGGTCTAACCCCCCTTAAATTAGATTTACATCCATCAACCTTTTCTATCACCTTGTTTCAAGGTGTGTTTTAGACAAAATGTATTAATACAGGATTCTGTTTTAATACAGCTACCTTGGTAGTAATAGTGTTCTCTTCCCCATATTGGGAATGCTAAATGATCTGTCTCGCCCGCTCTTATGAGCGGGCTTTTTTTTGTTTTTTTTCATGAATACTGATTTCGGCCTCTCACAGGTCCCCCTTTCGTACATCACAACGATAAATCTTTATAATCCCAGCTGTTAAAAACATTGATCAGCCAATAACCTGAGACTTATCTCGTGGCTATGATCTTCATCTTGCCTTAAGGAAACGGGTTTCATGCTTGAAAAACTATTTAAACTCAAACAACATCAGACTAGCCTGAAACAAGAAGCCATAGCCGGTTTAACCACATTTCTAACCATGGCTTATATTATTTTTGTGAACCCCATGATGCTGGCCGATGCCGGCATGGATCATGGTGCAGTTTTCGTCGCGACCTGTTTAGCCGCCGCCATCGGCTGCTTTGTGATGGGTTTTCTGGCTAATTACCCCATAGCGCTTGCGCCAGGCATGGGCCTCAACGCTTTCTTCACTTATACCGTAGTTGGGGAGATGGGCTACAGCTGGGAGACAGCGTTAGGCGCTGTGTTCATGTCTGGGGTGTGTTTCTTGGTGTTATCCTTAGCCAAAATTCGTGAGTGGATAGTGAACAGCATTCCTATGTCGCTGCGCTTTGGCATCGCGGCGGGGATCGGACTTTTCCTCGCATTAATTGGCCTTAAAAGCGCCGGCATCGTTGTTGCAAGCCCTGCGACCTTAGTGACCATGGGAGACATCACTTCGTTTCCGGCATTAATGTCTTGCTTAGGCTTTTTCTTGATCATTGCCATGGTGCATCGCGGCCTTAAGGCTGCAGTGATTTTCAGCGTGATGGCAATTACCATCTTTGGGTTACTCTTTGGTGATGTGAGCTATCAAGGGCTTGTGGCTATGCCGCCTTCAATCATGCCAACCCTGATGAAAATGGACTTATCCAGCGTGCTTGAACTGAGCATGTTATCAGTTATTTTTGCTTTCTTATTTGTGGATTTATTCGATACTTCAGGGACCTTAGTGGCGGTCGCTCAGCGCGGGGGACTGCTCGATGAAAAAGGGCGCCTGCCTCGGGTCAAGCGCGCCTTAACCGCCGACAGTTTAGCCACCATAGCGGGGGCGGCATTAGGCACCTCAACCACCACAAGTTATATCGAAAGCACCGCTGGCGTTAGCGCCGGTGGCCGTACTGGATTAACCGCCGTGGTAGTGGGTCTGTTATTCTTAGCGGCTTTATTTATTTCACCATTAGCCGGTATGGTGCCCGTTTACGCCACTGCTGGGGTGTTGTTTTACGTGGCCATTTTGATGATGTCAGGGCTTGTGCATGTTGATTGGGATGATTTAACCGAAGCGGCCCCTGTGGTGGTGGTGTGTTTATTAATGCCACTGACATTCTCAATCGCTAACGCCATAGGGTTTGGTTTTATCTCTTATGTTGCGATTAAATCCATGACTGGGAAATTCAGTGACCTTAATTGGGGGATTTTATTCGTCGCCGCCTTGTTCGTGGCCAAGTTTATTTATGGCTAAATTTCAGTGATTAAATCAGTTTGGCCAATAGAGCTCGCTTGATTGATATTCCTGCAGCCTTACCAGCGCTAACGAGTTTTAGCGCTGGTTGTTAAACTCGCCGATGAGCTACATTGCAGTGAATGTTTAATTCGAATACTTCATCTTTATGACTGAAACTCAGTCGTACAGGCACATAGTGGTATCTGCTTTACAACACGCTGCAAGTCCGTCCTTGGCTCTTGATTTAAACTAAAGGTCGAACATCCCATCCATGGGATGGACGGTCGTCTTGTAAATCACCATGATTCAACCTGTTAGATCTCAAAATCGAAAACCACACTTAATGAAAGTCACAAATTGTGAACTCAAAGTCTGCACCAATACCCTCGAAGTTGCCGAAATAGGACGATTAAAATACCGTGCAACCATCAGGGATGATGGTTAAGGCTCGTTGGGCACATGGATGTGCTGTCGAGCCGTTAGGTATTTTCTTCGTCATATGAGGAATAACAACTTCGCGGGCGGCACGGAGGGAGATCCAAGAGGGAGGATTTGCTGTTGAATCTTCCCTCTTGGCCAGTGCAGAGTGGAACCCTGCGACTTTGATCCAAACGGTGAATAATCACCTTCGGTGATTGCGCTTATGAGCGAGAGGCACGGATGCCGAACTGGCTTTTTAATATGGATGTTATTGTTTGAACATTCATTATCTAACTTTTGGCAAAAATGTGTCAGAACTTAATCAAGATGCATATACCAAAATATGCTCATTGTAGATCTAAATGGCGACACCTATGTTAATGGGAGGCTGAAGGGCTCGAGCTGATCTATTAAGTTAGGCAGCAGGGATGCTCTTCCCGAATTGTTGGTTTTATATGACGAGTACATGTCTATGACTACTTGTGAAACAAATAGACCAAGGCATGCCTGTACAGGTGGGTAATGATTTTATGTTGGAACAACCTGGTTGGTCACTGGTGTAATCTGTGAACAGAGTTTCCACTGGAGGCTCTGTGCTAGTTAAAACAAGTATTTATAAGAAGTGATTATGATTACCAAGATCCAAGGTCCAAAAACCAGTGTGTTTCTCGTTACGCTTGTAACGCTGATTTGCTTAGCTATTCTTTTAATTGATGGGTTTAGTGAGCAATCTGTAAATTTAGTGCTGATATTCACGGCCCGGGCAGCATTTGTTTTATTTGTTACCGCGTTCTCAGCTTCCTCTATTTATTACTTCTACAAATCAGATGCTTGTAAGTGGTTAATTCAAAACCGCAGGTACATAGGCATTACTTTTGGTCTGGTATGGGGTATGCATTTTTTGGCCATAGCTCTTAAAGTAGGGCTATACCCTAAAGCATTGGAAGGAGCATTCGATTTCAACAGCGTTTTGAGCGGTGGAAACCTGTTAGCAACGGTGCTGCTACTTACCATAACGTCATCTGATTATGTGATGGGTAGAGTAAGGCCTGTCTTATGGAAGGCGGTGCATGTATCAGGAAGTTTCTATATCTTTTATCGTTTTTGGCTTAACTACTACAGCTCTGCTGAGTACGAAAGTATCTATTTCCTTGCTATCGTTTTGCTTGCTCTCAGTGGGTCATTGAAGTTCGCCAAATATATTCATCAACAGTCTAACAACATGAAGGCAATTTAATGGGCCTTGGCAAGCCTGTAAATGAGGAGGGCATTATTCTGTGTCAGGTTAATGTCACAGAACAATATATTCGTCCAAATGGCCTTCGAAGCGAATTGATAGCTACGATAGCTCATGCTTTCATTGATGAATGCGTTGGGCTTAGCCGTTTAGCACCCATTATCTAACGCATTTCCTCACTCTGCAGCGAGTAATCTTAGACACTAGTGACAATCTCTACAGCCCCTTGTTGAGGTTTACTTGCTTGATACGGGATACAAGGTAAACTGGCGAAAACCTTTTTAGCGCTGTATTTTATGGCAGCTGCATCTTACACAGCATCTAATACACCGTATTTAATATAATAATGACACCGACAATGACATCCACAGCAATTGATACTTTTATCGCGCCGCCCTGTTTAGCACAGATTCAAATTCTATATGAAGATGAGGCGATATTAGCCATCGATAAACCTAGCGGCTTATTAAGTTTGTCGGGTAAAAATCCACTGAATTTAGATTCGGTGCATTATCGGTTAGTGCAAGATTTTGCCGATGCACGTTTATTGCATCGCCTCGATTTTGGTACCTCTGGGATCATTTTGGTGGCGCGGAATAAACACATTAATGGCTTATTGACCCAGCAATTTCAAAATAGAAGCGTGACTAAAACTTATCAAGCGCTATTAATGGGCAAGCTCAGCACCGACAGCGGGGTGATCGATGCCCCCATTGCTAAAGATGCAGCGCTGTTTCCACGGCTTAAAATATGTGAACTTGAGGGTAAAAGTGCGATGACTGAGTACAAAGTGCTAAGTTATTGTGAGCAGACTGACCTAAGCCGAGTGCAATTTACGCCGATAACTGGACGTACGCATCAGCTTAGGCTGCACAGTCAGCACCTAGGTCATCCTATTTTGGGCTGCGATCTCTATGGCGGCATAGTTGATGGAAGAGAGCCGGTTTCTAGGATGATGCTCCATGCGCAATCACTGGCGTTCACTCACCCGTTAACGGGGGGGGACATGCAAATTAACTGCCCTTGTCCATTTTAAATGTTATCTTAGCCAAGTTAATGATTTAAATACCGATTTAAGTAAAAGTTCAAATACTATTTAACATGCTAATCCAAATACTATTGTAAAAAATGAAAAATGGAGTTTATCAATGAAAATCGTCGCATTTGCCGCCAGTAGCAGCAGTCAATCCATCAATAAACAGCTGGTCGGCTTTGCTGCAAGCTTAGTCTTAGATGCCGAGGTTGAGTTATTGGATCTGAATGATTTTGAGCTGCCGCTTTTTAGTCAAGACAAAGAACAACTGCTTGGGCAGCCGCAATTGGCCAAAGATTTCTTGCAAAAATTAGCCAGCGCCGATGCCATTCTAGTGTCGTTTGCCGAGCACAATGGTAGCTATAGCGCGGCCTATAAAAATCTGTTCGATTGGTGTTCGCGCATAGACGGCAAAGTGTTCCAGAATAAGCCTTGTGTGTTTCTGTCCACATCACCGGGTGCCCGTGGCGGTGCCAGTGTTCTCGCTCAAGCGGTCAATTCCGCCCCTTATTTTGGCGCCGAGCTTAAAGGCAGTCTCAGTGTGCCGAGCTTCTCTGCTGTATTCGATACTAAAGAACAAGCACTCACTGAACCAAAGCTCTTTGCTGAATTAACTCAAATCATCAAACTGCTTTGAGCTTTTTACCTAGTAAATTTAAACAGTAAAAGTAAAAATAAAACGCCGCAATATGCGGCGTTTTTTATGGCTAATATTTATTAAAAATTAACCTGCGCTAGTGTTTTTACACACAAACACACTCATTCGAGGCGTTAGTAATTAGCCACTAAACTGGTACCAGAATAGGCGCTATAGCCCCTTAGCATCACATGGTAAGTGGTCTCAACGGTTGGCGTGAATGAGCAAGTCTCATTGTTACCGTTTAAGTAAGGGCGGCAATCAAAGCTGCCTGTTGTTGGCTGAGTTCCTGCTTTAACATACAGATCTGCATCGCCAGAGCCACCGCTCATGGCAACCGTTAATGTCCGGTTAGCAGGCACTATCACCTTATAGAAAGTCTGTGATCCAGAAGCACCTGCTAATCCTGTTCTTGGAACACCATTGACTAGGCAATCGCTGGTGTTACAGGTTGAACCTCCGCCAACTGTGTAGTCCGCGGTGAGGTTAGCATTGGCGTAAGCTGAGTAACCTTGCACCATGACATACCATTTTCCTGCTGCCGGGTTAGTGAAATTACAGCTTTCATTGTTGCCGTTCTTGAACGGACGACACTGGTAACTTGTGAGTGTTGGCTTAGTGCCTTGACTGACATAAATATCCGCATCGCCGCTACCACCTGCTAAATTGACCGCTAGGCTGGTTGCATTGGCAGGAACTTCAATAAAGTAATGGGTTTCAGAGCCTTGAGCGCCGGATGTGCTAACGGCTTGCTCATCGAATAATTCCGTATCTCCTGGCGGTGGTGGGCAGTCTGAGCCACAGCCTCCAGCCAACGAATAGAGTAGCGCATTAGGTGAGCCAGTCTTAGCATCACTAACCTTACCACTGCTGGCGCGGCTTGATAGCATGCCTGTGACTTGAGTTGGTGTCATGCTTGGGGTTTCGTTGAGGTAAAGGGCGGCAACACCGGCCACATGAGGCGCAGCCATAGACGTGCCGCTAATGGTATTGGTGGCGCTATTTGAGGTGTACCAAGCTGATTTAATGCTAGAGCCTGGCGCATAAATATCAAGACAGGTACCGTAGTTTGAGAAGCTTGAACGTGCATCTGTGCTGGTGGTTGAACCAACGGTGACAGCATCAGCGGCGCGTGCGGGTGAATAGTTACAAGCATTGCTGTTATCGTTACCGGCTGCTACCACAAAGCTTATTCCCGCAGCGACAGCAGCGTTAACCGCATCATCAGTGGCTTGGGATGCACCGCCACCTAAACTCATGTTGGCAACTGAAGGGCCTGAGGCGTTGTTTTTCACCCAGTTAATGCCGGCAATTACCCCGGAATTACTACCTGAACCACTACAATTTAATACTCTCACACCGACGATATTGACATTCTTTGCCACACCGTAGGTAGAGCCGCCGATGGTGCCAGCGACATGAGTACCGTGACCGTTACAATCCGTAGTATCGCTATCGTTATCGATAAAGTCATAACCACTGCTGGCTCTGCCACCAAACTCGTTATGACCATTGAGCACGCCGGTATCAACCACATAGGCTGTGACACCTGTGCCATCGTAATCATAATGGTAGCTATTGCTCAGTGGCAAATCGCGCTGATCGATCCTGTCTATACCCCAAGTTGGGCTCGCCTGATCGCCTGCAATGGATACTTGTGGCGTAATAGACATCATTTGATCTTGTTCTATGTACTTAATTTTTGGGTCATTGAGTAATTCATTGACTTGCTTTGCATTGGCTTTGATTAACACGCCGTTTAGCGCACTGCCAAAATTATTAATCACACTGATATTGTATTCGTTAGCTAGGCTGTTACCTTGCTGGGTCGCAAAGTCTGCCATGGCTGATGCATCTTGTGTATTCAACACACTGGGCGTGTCAAACACCACGATATAGGTGTCCTTGATAGCATTTGCACTATCAATACTGAGCAGCTCTGCTGCTTGGGTTTGCAATGACATAGTGCTTAAACTGGCGAGTACGGCTAAAGCGATTTTGTGTTTGTTTTGCATGTTAATCTCCATTTTGGTTAAGCCTCCATTGACTACGAGACCCATTAAAAGTAGGAGATAAAATGACATTTTAAAGAATCTCGCCTTATTGTTAGAACACCGCGGCTACATTTGTGTAACAATAAATTTACAATTGGCGGGGTTTTTTAGAAAGTCCTCCCTTTAGGGGTATTAATAAGGATTAGTACAAAAGAGGGGGTTTGTTAATTTAATGTAAATTTAATTGGGGCGTGTTAATTTACTATTTATCAATTATCTTAAACACTAAAGTCTGCTGTTACACAAGCCATGATCCAATGCTGACTTGGACCCAGTAGCAGTATATGTCGGCTTAAAGTATTAAAATCCCCCAAACAAGGATATAAATCCAACAAAGACTTAGGCATAATCATTTTTTTGTTGATTGAGCAGGCTTGCAATGACAATTACATTTCTCGATGGTTTGGCGTTATTTTGCTTTATAGGCTCTTGGTTGGGCTATACGTTTTTTGCCAGAAAGAAAGCAAAGAACACTAACTGTATTGCACGCTGTCTGCACCAGCATAGGATCCATTGGATGAGGATGCTGATGACGAAGGACATCAGAGTCAGTGAAGTGGCATTATTGGCAAATTTGGAGCGCAATATTGCGTTTTTTGCCTCAACCACCTTGCTGGTGCTCGCTGGCGTATTGACGTTATTTGCTCAAGTCGACCAAGTAGAGGAGGTGATAGGCTCTATTCCTTACTCGGCTAAAGCCGATCATGCACTCATGCAAGCAAAGCTTGCCTTATTAGCAGGAATATTTGTGATGGCATTTTTTCAGTTTACTTGGTCTATGCGGCAGTATGGCTTTTTGAATGTGATGATAGGCGCAGCACCGGTAGATAAAGATGGCAAGAATGAGTCGTTAAAAGCTTATGCCAAGCAGATGGCCACAGTGCAAGATCAGGCGGCACACTCCTACAATTATGGCTTGAGATCTTACTATTTTTCCATTGCGGCACTGTGTTGGTTTTTCCACTCTTGGTTGCTCATAGCCGCCAGTTTATTCGTGGTTTATACCTTGTATCATCGTGAATTTAAATCTAAGGCCGTGGTGGCCATTACTGCCGCTCAAGGACATTTAGAGCAGTATATGGCATCGAATAATCACGATGTGCTTAAAGATGAACCGAAAGTCTAGCTTTAAAGCGTAACGATTTCAGCGGTTTGCCCCGCCAGATACTTAGTTTCAAATTCATCTAATGGCAGCGGCTGGCTAAAGAAAAATCCTTGCCCTATTGGGCAATTATGATCGTTAAGCCAACTGAGCTGCTCTTCATTTTCTATGCCTTCGGCAACGATTTCCAGATTGAGCTGCTGGCCTAGCATCAAGATAGTTGAGGCAATAGCACTGTCATGAGGCAGGTCTGTGACGAAGCAACGGTCAATCTTCATGGTTGTGATAGGCAAGTGTCGTAAATAAGATAAGGATGAGTAGCCTGTACCAAAATCATCCACGGCAATTCTAAAACCCGCTGATTTGAGTTGCTCCAGTTTTGCGATGGCCTGCTCAATGTCGTTCATCAATGACGTTTCGGTAATCTCTATTTCTAGTTGTTCTGGGCGGATCTGATACCTGAGTGCTAATTGCTTAATATCAGGTACTAGGCTCGCATCGGCAAATTGCTGTGATGCCACATTGACCGCAATGGGGATGACATAGTTATATTTTCGTTGCCAATCTCGCAATACTTTACAGCTCTGCTCTATAACCCAGCGCCCGATGGGCACTATGATCCCCGTTTCTTCGGCCACCGGAATAAATGACATAGGGCTGATTAAACGGCCATCCTGTTGCCAACGGATCAAGGCTTCACAGCTGACAACCTTATTGGTTTTCAAATCAAACTTAGGCTGAAAATACAGTACAAATTCATTATTTTTAAGGGCGTCATGTAACGAAGCTTCAGTTCGCAAACGCACTGCCGCTCTTTCTGTCATCTGCTGTTTAAAGAAGGCCCATTGATTGGAACCCGCCGCTTTGGCGCTGTACATGGCAATATCGGCATGGCGAATAAGATCTTCTGCACTGGCACAATCATCGGGGTAAATGGAGATACCGATAGAGGCGGCAGGGTGAATAGAATGCTCATTAAGTTGGATAGGCGTATTGAGTTGTGATAATAATTTACCTACGAAATCAGCGGCCTGTGATGGAGTCTGGATTTCATCGGCCAAGATCACAAACTCATCGCCACCCAAACGTGCCACGCTGCCTTTGTCGCCTATGCCCCGCTCCAAAATACGCGCGATACGTGCAAGGAATTGATCGCCTATGGTATGGCCTAAGGAGTCATTGACGTTTTTGAACCTGTCTAAATCGATGAAGAAAATAGCAAAACTGCGCTTGTGCACTCGCGATCTTTGTATGGTGACGCTGAGCGTTTCTAGCAAAAGGGCGCGATTGGGCAAACCGGTTAGGGGATCTCTGGTGGCCATTTTTCTAAGTTTGTTCTGAGCTTGGCTAAATTGCAGTAAAATTTGATTAAATTTACTGGTAACCAGTCCCAGTTCATCGTCTTTATGGGCAATAGATGCTGGCAATAAGTTTTCATCGGGATTATCTGGGTCAATCTTATCTATGGCCTCGCTAATTTTAGCGATAGGCTGGGTCAGAAATCGATGGAAAACCAAGGAAAGCACTAAGGTGAGTAAAAGAGCTCGAGCTAAGGTGGCGATAAAGCTAAATTTAAGCTGACCAAAAAGATTATTGGTTAAAGAATGGGTATCATAAATAATGGTTAACGTGCCAATGAGTTGCAGCTCTTTATTGGCTTCAAAATAAAAGGGACGATACAAGGGGCGCGACGCTTGTTCCAAGTGTCCAAACAGAAATTCACTTAATGCGACATGGTAATCTTGAACTGATTCTTGGTTGTTGGCGACGGTGACAAACAGTGAATTGTCATCGAGAGTGATGCTCGCCGAGCTGATATTGTCGACTTTCATGATCCCTTTTAAGGTCTGCTCTGCAAGCTTATCATCCAGTGCCCACACTGAGTTTGCTGCAGTCTGCTCCACAGAATCTAGCAGCTCAGTCTGCTCTTTCTCTAATTGATGCTTTGTGTCTATGCCTACCAACGCGACTTCAACAAAGAAGATGGCGATGGCGAAAAACAGCGCAGTGAACACAACGAGATTAGTCTGTTTCCACGTTAGCGATTTAAAGCGTGCTGTCATCTGGTCAATTCCATCTATACAATGCGGCAAAATACAAATTAAACAAGTTTATAACATCTTATGCCTTTACTACTCAAACATTTGCAGCTCTACATAAGAATAACATTGATACTCAAGGCAAAATGTATTGCTACACTAGCGTGAGTTAACTGTGAGTTATCGATTAAGCTGACTAAGAATTACTTTAGTGAACTCGGGCAAGTTTGTCATCTACTATTAAGTGTTTAGCGGTTTTTTATATGTGCCTTTGGGTGAATTGGCTTCATTAGCCTCAGCCTCTTGTTGTTAATTTTTTATAAGTGTAACCACAAGACTGCTTGTGGCAGGTGCAACTTTGTGTACGTTTATAGGCTTATAGCACCTGGTTGCGGGTGAAGTTGAGCTTTTTCGTCTGTGCTTTCGCTAAAACAGTTGTTTTTTATATGGATTTTTCGCAATAAATTACTAATAATTGCGATTTTAAGATATTTTTCACACATAGCTCGCGGCGCTATTTAACTCTGTAGGTTAATTGCAGTATACTTGTGCGCGTAATTAAAGGTCATTAAATTAAGGAATGGGTCACGTGAATCCAATTGTAAAGAGTTTTGAGTATGGTCAACATACAGTCACCTTAGAAACAGGTGTTATTGCACGTCAAGCAGATGCTGCAGTTTTAGCAAGCATGGGCGATACCACAGTACTAGTTACTGTTGTTGGTAAAAAAGTAGCGGATTTAAGCCGTGACTTCTTCCCGCTAACTGTTAACTATCAAGAAAAAACCTACGCTGCGGGTAAAATTCCTGGCGGTTTCTTCAAACGTGAAGGTCGTCCATCAGAAGATGAAACTCTGATTGCACGTCTTATTGACCGTCCTATTCGTCCTTTATTCCCTAACGGTTTTAAAAACGAAGTTCAAGTTATCATCACTGTGGTTTCTGTTGACCCACAAATCGAGCCAGATATTATTTCGATGATAGGTACTTCTGCGGCCTTAGCTATTTCTGGTATTCCATTCAGCGGCCCACTAGGTGCGGCGCGTGTGGGTTATATCAATGGCGAATACCTACTTAACCCAACAGTTGACCAGCTTGCAACAAGCTCACTTAACTTAGTGGTAGCAGGTACTAAAGCTGCGGTTCTTATGGTTGAATCTGAAGCCAAAGCCCTTGCAGAAGAAATCATGCTAGGCGCGGTAACTTACGGTCACGATCAACAACAAGTGGTTGTCGATGCGATTGCTGAATTTAAAGCAGAAGCTGGCAAGCCAACGTGGGATTGGACTGCACCAGTTCAAGATCAAGCGTTAGTCGCAAAAATCAAAGAGCTTGCAGAAGCTGGCATGACAGATGCGTACCAAATTGAAGTTAAGCAAGACAGATATGTTCAAGTCGGTGTTGTTAAAGCTGCTGCAAAAGCGGCATTAGTTGCTGAAAATCCAGATGTTGATACTCGTGAAGTAGATAACTTATTGGGTAGTCTAGAGAAAAACGTAGTACGTAGCCGCATCATCGCGGGTAAGCCACGTATCGACGGCCGCGAACCAGACATGATCCGTGCGTTGAACGTATTAGCAGGCGTACTGCCACGTACTCACGGTAGTTCATTGTTTACCCGTGGTGAAACTCAGGCATTAGTGACTTGTACGTTAGGTACTGAGCGTGATGCACAGAAGATTGACAGCATCATGGGTGAGCGTACTAACCGCTTCATGCTTCACTATAACTTCCCTCCATACTCTGTTGGTGAAACAGGCATGGTAGGTTCACCTAAGCGCCGCGAAATCGGTCATGGTAAGTTAGCGTGGCGCGGTATGAATGCCGTTATGCCTACAGCTGAAGAATTCCCATACAGCATCCGCGTAGTATCAGAGATTACTGAATCAAATGGTTCAAGCTCTATGGCTTCTGTTTGTGGTACTTCATTAGCATTGATGGATGCCGGCGTACCAATCAAGACTTCTGTTGCTGGTATTGCAATGGGTCTAGTTAAAGAAGGCGACGATTTCGTTGTACTTTCTGACATTCTAGGCGACGAAGATCATTTAGGTGACATGGACTTTAAAGTTGCTGGTACTCGTGATGGTATTACTGCTCTGCAGATGGATATCAAAATCGAAGGCATCACTAAAGAAATCATGGATATCGCACTGCAACAAGCTTATGGCGCACGTGTTCATATCCTAAACGTGATGGACCAAGCGATTGGCACGCATCGTGGCGATATCTCTGCACATGCTCCACGCATCACCACAATCAAGATCAACCCAGAGAAAATCCGTGATGTTATTGGTAAAGGCGGCGCGGTAATTCGTGCACTTACCGAAGAAACTGGCACGACTATCGAGCTTGATGATGACGGTACTGTGAAGATTGCCTCTTCAAACGGTGAAGCGACTAAAGAAGCTATCCGCCGTATCGAAGAAATTACCGCTGAAGTTGAAGTGGGTCGTGTCTACAACGGTAAAGTTATCCGTATCGTAGATTTCGGTGCCTTCATTAACATTCTTCCTGGTAAAGATGGTTTAGTTCACATTTCACAGATCAGTGATGAGCGCGTTGCTAACGTGTCAGATCATCTTGAAATGAACCAAGACGTTAAAGTTAAGGTCATGGAAGTGGATCGTCAAGGCCGCGTAAGATTGTCTATCAAAGAAGCACAAGAGAAAGTGGCTGCTGAATAAGCCTGCTGACTTGCTTAAAAAGGAGATCATTTGATCTCCTTTTTTTATGCCTAAAAGAATGAAAATATAATCGCTTATGCCATGGTTCTTATTTGCTTAGATTGCTATGATATTGAATATTAATAAATCCTCATAAGGTAGGGCTGATGGAAGCTTTTTTTCGTGTCAAATTAAGTGCACTTTTCATCGTGACGTCAGTGTTCTTGTCAGCTTGCGTATCCACAACACCCTCAAACTCAATCGATGATGCCGTTGACGGCAAAGTCATGGTCGCGCCATTAGTGCCAGATTATAAACTCGAAGTGACCTTGGCTAAGCTCAATGAAATTCTTGGTACCATGGAACTCACTCGAGAGCAAAGAGCGCGCTTTCATTATGATCGCGGCGTAATTTACGACAGTGTTGGTTTGAGGTTACTCGGTCGAATCGATTTTCATCAAGCATTAAAATTACAACCAGATTTAGCGGATGCGTATAATTTTATAGGAATTTATTACACTCAAGAAGGCGAGTTTGAGAGTGCTTATGAGGCGTTCGATGGAGTATTAGAGTTAGCGCCAGATTATGATTATGCTTTTTTAAACCGGGGTATCGCCTTGTATTATGGCGAGCGTAATCAGCTGGCAGTCGAAGACATGCAGGCATTTTATGACAGAGACCCCAGCGACGGTTACCGCGCGTTATGGCTCTATTTAATCGCAGAATCGGTAGAGAAAGAGCAAGCTGCTGTTCAGTTGCAAGGTAACAGACAGCAACTCAATGATTCGGCCTGGTCTAGCGTATTGGTGGATTATTATTTAGGTAAGCTCACCAAGGAGCAGGTATTTCAAGCTGCTAAGGTCGACTTAACTAAACCCAGAGAATACGCTGAACGTCTCTGTGAAGCTTATTTCTATCTGGCAAAACGCGCCGCGATGAATCAAGAGTATCAACAGGCGGCTAATTATTACCGCTTGACCTTAGCGACCAATATCTATGATTTTGTTGAACACAGATATGCGCGCATCGAGCTGGCTAAAATGAGGCAACATTTAGGCGAGTAACCTTAATAAGTTGTAACCCAAAAATGCATCTAATATAGATGCATTTTTTGTTTTAGCTATTGAAAAATCCTCTTTTAAACAGGAGTTGACGTTAATTCCTTGCCAGTATCAACCGCTGTTTAATAATGGTTCACGCTCTATGGTTGAGGTTATCTAGCTAATCATGGCTAATGACGCTATAATTTGCGCCATTTTTAGCGGCAAAAGTGCAAGGTCATCATGTTAGGTAATCACGCTGAGGTAGATATACGTCGTACCTTCGCCATCATTTCGCACCCCGATGCGGGTAAGACAACAATTACAGAAAAAGTATTGTTATTCGGTCAAGCTATTCAAGTTGCGGGAACAGTAAAAGGCCGTGGCTCTAAGCAGCACGCTAAATCAGATTGGATGGAAATGGAGAAAGATCGTGGTATTTCTATTACCACATCTGTGATGCAATTCCCCTATAAAGATTGCCTAGTCAACTTACTTGATACTCCGGGTCACGAAGACTTCTCCGAAGATACTTATCGCACCTTGACTGCGGTTGACTCTTGTTTGATGGTGATTGATGCTGCAAAAGGTGTAGAAGATCGCACCCGTAAGCTGATGGAAGTGACCCGCCTTAGGGATACGCCTATTATTACCTTCATGAACAAGTGCGATCGTGATATTCGCGATCCCATGGAAGTCATGGATGAAGTTGAAAATGAACTTAAAATTGCCTGTGCGCCAATTACTTGGCCAATAGGCTGTGGTAAATCCTTTAAAGGGGTTTATCACCTTCATCGCGATGAAACGATTTTGTATCAGTCAGGTCTTGGGCACATGATGCAAGAAGTACGCATAGTCAAAGGCTTAGACAACCCTGAGCTAGATAAGGCTATTGGTAGCGAGTTAGCCGAGCAACTGCGCGAAGAGCTTGAGTTGGTAATAGGTGCCTCCCATGAGTTTGAGCTAGCGGCCTTCTTAAAAGGTGAGCTGACACCTGTGTATTTTGGTACGGCATTAGGTAACTTTGGTGTTGATCATATGCTCGATGGCTTGACTCAGTGGGCACCTAAGCCTCAGCCTCGTCAAACTGAAGTGCGTGAAGTGACCTCCCTCGATAGTGATTTTTCAGGATTTATCTTTAAAATCCAAGCGAATATGGACCCTAAACACAGGGACCGGGTGGCCTTTATGCGCGTGGTTTCAGGTAAATATGAAAAGGGCATGAAAATGCACCATGTTCGTGTCGGCAAAGATGTGCGTATTTCAGATGCATTAACCTTTGTCGCCGGAGACCGAGAGCAAGTTGAAGAAGCCTACCCAGGTGACATCATAGGCCTGCATAACCATGGCACCATACAGATTGGTGATACCTTTACTCAAGGTGAAAAACTTAAGTTCACTGGTATTCCTAACTTCGCTCCTGAAATGTTCCGCCGCATTCGCTTAAAAGATCCATTAAAGCAAAAGCAGTTGTTAAAAGGTCTAGTGCAATTAGCCGAAGAAGGAGCCGTTCAGGTGTTTAGGCCGCTGGACAATAACGATTTGATCGTCGGCGCCGTCGGTGTGCTGCAGTTTGAAGTAGTTGTGGGTCGCCTTAAAAGCGAATACAACGTTGAAGCTATTTATGAAGCTATTAACGTGTCCACGGCGCGCTGGGTTTACTGTAAGGATGAGCGTAAACTCGAAGAGTTTCGCCGTAAATGCAGTGTGAACTTAGCCCTAGACGGCGGTAATAACCTGACCTATATCGCGCCGACTATGGTGAATTTAAACTTATCTATGGAGAGGTACCCTGATGTTGCGTTTGCAAAGACTCGGGAAAACTAACCAGATATTCTAGTTTTGTCCCTTTTCTCTACAAAAAGACGGTTAGCCGTCTTTTTTTATATCTCTAGATTTATTATGCGGAGAAAGTAACCAATGATTGACTCCCATGCTCATCTTGATTTTGATGATTTTGACCACGACAGAACGCAGTTGTTTGCCGATATGAAGCGACAAGGCATCAGCTCGGCCATTTTACCTGGGGTCTCATCCCGTCATTGGTCTAAACAGTTAACAATCGCGGCGCAATATGACTGTTATTATGCCCTTGGGATCCATCCCTGGTTTTGTCCTGATAATATCGAAACCGAAGTTGCGGCGTTGGCTCAATTAATCGAGCTTAATCGTAAAGACAATAAATTAGTGGCTGTAGGGGAGTGTGGTTTAGACAAACGCCATAAGCAAAGGGCTTTCTCTACTCAAGTCGCCTTACTTGAGCGGCAGTTACAGCTGGCGATAAGCCATCAATTACCGGTTATTTTGCATTCGGTTCGGGCTCATAATGAGTTACTGGGCTTACTTAAGTGCTATCCCAATCCTAAGGGCGGGGTTATTCATGGTTTCTATGGCGGCCCTGAGTTGGCTAAGGCTTATATCGCCCTAGGTTATAAATTAGGTGTAGGCGGGCTCATCATGGACCCCAAGGCGAAGAAATTACGAGAAACAGTCGCTCAATTAGCGCCTGATTCTTTCCTCATAGAGACAGATTCACCGAATATGACCCCCATCAATGCAGTGAATTCGCGAAATTCTCCCTTAAATATCCCCAGTTTTGTGGCCGAAATCGCGTTTTTACAGAATAAATCAACTGTCTCTATATTAGAACAGCTTGATGAAAATGTGGCGCAACTATTTGAGCTTTAGTTGTTTTTGTTGGAACTAACTGGTGTTTTTGCAATTATTTTTCATAAGGGGTTGAAATTTAGCTTTAAAAATTTGATCTAAACAACGATTTTCATTTCATGCTCAGTTATAATCATCGGCGGAAAAGGTGAGTTAACAACATTTAATAAAAATGTTAACAAAAAGGGTGATGATTTATGGAAATAGTAATGAGTTTAGTAGGGGTGGTAACCCTGCTTGCGATAGGTTTCCTCCTATCAACTAACAAAAAAGCGATCAATGTTCGCACTGTGGGTGGCGCATTAGCTATTCAAGCGGCATTCGGTGGTTTTGTTTTATACGTGCCAGTGGGCAAAGATATTCTGAAGGGTGCTTCAGATGCTGTATCTAGCGTTATTGGTTATGCACAGAATGGTATTAGTTTCTTATTCGGCGATTTAGCTAACTTTAAAGTTGGTTTCATCTTCGCAATTAACGTATTGCCAATTATCATTTTCTTCTCTTCTTTAATTGCCGTGCTTTACTACCTAGGCATCATGCAGTGGATCATCCGTATTATCGGTGGTGGCCTGCAAAAAGCACTAGGTACAAGCCGTACTGAGTCAATGTCAGCAACTGCTAACATCTTCGTTGGTCAAACTGAAGCGCCATTAGTTGTGCGTCCGTTTATCCCAACTATGACTCAATCTGAATTATTCGCCATCATGGTGGGTGGTTTAGCGTCTATTGCAGGTTCTGTTCTTGCAGGTTACGCGCAGATGGGTGTACCTATCGAATACTTAGTTGCCGCATCATTCATGGCAGCACCAGGTGGTCTATTAATGGCTAAACTGATGCACCCTGAAACTGAAACTGCTAAGAACGATATGGATGAATTACCAGAAGATCCAGACAAGCCAGCTAACGTATTAGACGCAGCTGCTGCTGGTGCTTCTTCAGGTATGAACCTAGCGCTTAACGTTGGCGCTATGCTAATCGCATTCGTAGGCTTAATCGCTATGATCAACGGCATCATAGGTGGTGTTACTGGTTGGTTCGGTCTAGAAGGTATCACCCTAGAGCTTATCCTAGGTTACATCTTCATGCCTTTAGCATTCCTAATCGGTGTGCCTTGGAGCGAAGCCTTAGTCGCTGGTTCTTTCATTGGTCAAAAGATCGTAGTAAACGAATTCGTAGCCTACCTTAACTTTGCTCCTTACTTACTTGATGCGTCTGCAGAAGGTTTCAAAGTAGTTGCTGAGACAGGTGTCATGATGACTGATAGAACTAAAGCTATCATTTCGTTTGCACTGTGTGGATTCGCTAACCTTTCTTCTATTGCGATTCTACTTGGTGGTTTAGGTGCTATGGCGCCAAACCGTCGCCATGATTTAGCTAACTTAGGTATCCGTGCGGTTATCGCTGGTTCTTTAGCTAACTTAATGAGCGCAACACTTGCTGGTTTATTCTTAGCCATCTAAGTGTCATTGGGCCCTTAATTGGGCCCAATTATTTTGATGTAAGCTGTGATAGAGACAGTGTTAATCCACCATTTTCCGATTACAAAGTGATTTATTTGTCTCCATAAACGCACAGAGACCATGTGTTAAATGGCCAGTTTTGGGAGGCAATATTAAAATTTGAGCAAGGCGTAGCGAGAAAAGTCACGATATTGTTCACATATTAGAACTTTGTGTTTGTATTTTATCCGATTCGAGATTGAACTTTATTAAAATCGCGCTAAAATACCAACGCACAATAAAAACGCTGTCCTCGATGACAGTAAAGCCTAAAGATGGGGTTGATGATGAAAAATGTTAAAATGTTAGCGCTAGCTACTACAACGGTAGCTGCAATGTCTGGCACTGCTTTTGCTGCTGACCGTGGTACTGATATCCACGCTGGCGATTACAAGTGGATGCAGTTCAATGCTATGTATTCAGTTGATGAGCATCCAATTGCTGATGGCGTAGATGCAAAGCACGACTACCTAGAAATGGAATTTGGCGGCCGTTCAGGTGTTGTTGACTTATACGGTTATGTTGATGTGTTCAACTTAGCTAAAGCTGATTCTGGTGATAAAACTGGTAACGCAAGCAAGATGTTCATGAAGTTTGCACCACGTTTCTCTATCGATGCTATCACAGGTAAAGATTTGTCTTTCGGCCCTGTTAAAGAAGTTTACTTCTCTACGCTATACAACTGGGGCGGCGGTGCAGCAAACAAAGACGGTTCAGGTGACGTAAATATGTCATTTTGGGGTGTGGGTGCTGACGTTGAAGTGCCTTGGTTAGGTAAGACTGGTATGAACTTATACGGTACTTACGACATCAATACTAAAGAGTGGAACGGTTACCAGTTCTCTGCTAACTGGTTCAAGCCTTTCAAATTCTTCGACAACGGTAGCTTCTTATCGTTCCAAGGTTATATCGATTGGCAGTTCGCTATGGATGAGAAAGCTTCAGGCACCAACATCGATGGTAAGTATAACCTTACTGATAACGGTGGCGCATTTTTCTTAGGCCTATACTGGCACTCAGATCGTTTCGCGCTAGGTTATGGTGCTAAGTACTACAACAATGTTTATGGTCTAAATGACCGTGCGTTTGCTGGTGCACCTTGGGCTGAGCCAGATTGGACTGGTTTAAACACCACCGGTTGGGGTCACTACTTAACAGCAACTTACAAGTTCTAATAGTAGTTGGAGCCGCCCTCGCGGCGGCTCCAAATTTTACCTGTTTAACCCTTAATTAAATGGTTTCAAATTCATTAAGACAATTTAATTAAGAGTTAAAACCAAGAGATACTTGGTTAGTTATTAAATTTTTGCGCGCTAAAAAGGAATTTTCGCGGAAAAGGTTGCCAACACGCTTTGCCAATCTTCTTCCGGTCTTCAAGGATTCACGTCGTGGTACTCGTTATCAAGGTTGAATACTTACGTTAGTGGTACCTGAATGGGTATGGCTGACAATGCTGAAGGCCCGGCCAAACAATAATCACAGTAAGACTGTTCATTGCCTTTGCCTACAGTTAATTTTTTATTTCTTATATTTTCGTTTTGGAGAGCAATGATGAGTGATTTAAAAAAAGCAGCCCAACTTGGCATTCAGTTAATGGACTTAACGACGTTAAATGATGATGACACAGATCAAAAGGTCATCGATTTATGCCACAAGGCCGTCACCGCTGCGGGACACACTGCCGCTATTTGTATCTACCCTCGTTTTATCCCTATTGCGCGCAAGACCCTAAACGAGCTTGACGCCGAAGACATCAAGATTGCGACTGTGACTAACTTCCCTCATGGCAATGACGATATTGCTATTGCCGTGTTAGAGACTCGTGCTGCCGTTGCCTATGGCGCCGATGAAGTTGATGTGGTGTTTCCTTATCGCGCCTTGATGGATGGTGATGAAACCACAGGTTTTGAGCTAGTCAAAGCTTGTAAAGAAGCCTGTGGCGATGAAGCCATATTAAAAGTGATTATCGAATCTGGCGAGCTTAAAAATCCTGCGCTTATTCGCAAGGCTTCTGAACTTGCCATCGATGCTGGCGCCGATTTTATCAAGACTTCTACCGGTAAAGTGCCAGTAAACGCGACCTTAGAAGCCGCTGAAATCATGCTGACTGTCATCAAAGAGAAAAACACTAAGGTTGGTTTTAAGCCTGCTGGCGGCGTACGTGATGCGGCGCAAACGGCTGAGTTCTTAGCCCTTGCCGAACGTATTTTAGGCGCCGATTGGGCGACACCAAGCACCTTCCGTTTTGGCGCTTCGAGCTTACTTAACAGCCTATTGCATACCTTAGAATTAGCAGAAGCTGCCAAACCAAACCAAGGTTACTAATTTAATTTCGATTAGTTTGAATAGATCCTACTTTTTACAGTGCCTATGACCCAAAGGTCATGGGTGCGCCACAGTCATGTTGGCAATTCTGTATGCCCGAATTGTCATCCAAGGGGCGGAAGTATGTTTTTAGCTCAAGAGATAATTCGTAAAAAACGTAATGGCCAAGCGTTAACGGCTGCAGAAATTCAGTTCTTCGTGAATGGCATTACTACAAATTCAGTTTCAGAAGGGCAAATCGCCGCTTTTGGAATGGCGGTTTACTTTAATGACATGAATATGGACGAGCGCATCGCGTTAACCATAGGCATGCGAGACTCAGGCACAGTACTTAACTGGGACAGCTTAGGCCTTAATGGCCCTGTTATCGATAAACACAGTACTGGCGGGGTCGGTGATGTCATCAGCCTAATGCTTGGCCCTATGGCGGCGGCATGTGGCGGGTACGTTCCTATGATTTCGGGGCGCGGCTTAGGTCACACAGGGGGCACCTTAGATAAATTTGATGCCATTCTTGGTTATCAAACTGAGCCATCGAGCGAACTGTTTAGAAAAGTGGTTAAAGAAGCAGGCGTCGCCATTATTGGTCAAACTGGAGACTTAGTTCCAGCGGATAAGCGCTTTTATTCGATTCGAGATAATACCGCGACGGTTGAGTCAATCTCATTGATCACCGCCTCTATTTTGTCGAAGAAATTAGCGGCGGGTTTAGATGCGCTGGTAATGGATGTCAAAGTGGGTAGCGGCGCTTTTATGCCAAGCTACGCCGCATCGGAAGAGCTAGCTCGCAGTATTGCGGCAGTGGCTAATGGTGCGGGTACTAAGACTACAGCTTTGCTAACAGACATGAACCAGGTGCTTGCATCTTGCGCGGGTAATGCCGTTGAAGTCGTCGAAGCGATTAACTTCTTAACCGGCGAGTATCGCAATCCCAGACTCTATGAAGTCACCATGGGCTTATGTGCTGAAATGCTAGTTTTGGGGGGTATCGCGCAAAATGAGATTGAGGCCCGTACTAAACTTAATACAGTACTCGATAATGGCAAAGCGGCCGAAGTCTTTGGGAAAATGATTGCAGGCCTTGGCGGACCGACTGACTTTATTGAGGCCTATGATAAGTATTTGCCTCAAGCTAAGATCATTCGCCCTGTGTTCAGCGATGCACAAGGCTATGCCCACAGCATGGATACCCGCGAGCTTGGATTAGCGGTTGTGACCTTAGGGGGCGGGCGTCGTAAGCCAGGCGACAAATTAGATTACAGCGTAGGTTTGACCCAAGTGTGCGCCCTTGGAGAGCAAATTTCTACGGATAAGCCGATTGCCATGATCCATGCACAGACGGAAGATGATTTCCTCGAAGCGGAACTAGCAGTTAAAAATGCGATAAAAATTCAATCTTCTATGCCTGAAAAAATGCCAGAGATTTATCGCTACATCCGTGCAGCAGACTTATAACGGAGCAAGACATGAAACGTACATTTATTTTAATGCTGGATTCTTTTGGCATAGGTGCCGCCAGCGATGCCGACAAGTTCGGCGATATCGGCGCTGACACCTTTGGCAACATTGCCAAGGCCTGCGCCGAAGGCAAGGCTAATATTGGCCGTGATGGTAGCCTAAAATTGCCTAACTTAGCCAAACTTGGCTTAGGCCATGCGGGTTTTGAGAGCACAGGGCAGTTTGCTCCTGGTTTTAGCCAAGATGTTGAAGTGGTTGGCGCTTATGGTTACGCCGATGAGTTGAGCACAGGTAAAGATACCCCAAGCGGTCACTGGGAAATGGCCGGTGTTCCCGTGCTCTATGACTGGGGTTATTTCAATGATTTGCAAGACTCCTTCCCAAAAGAATTGACCGATAAAATTTTAGCTCGCGCAGGCCTTAGCGGTTTCTTAGGCAATTGTCATGCTTCAGGCACTACAATTCTTGAGCAGTTAGGTGAAGAGCACATGCGTTCTGGCATGCCGATATTCTATACCTCGGCAGATTCTGTGTTTCAGGTCGCCTGCCACGAAGAAAGCTTTGGTTTAGATAACCTATTACGCCTGTGTGAAATTGCCCGTGAAGAGCTAGGCCCTTACAACATAGGTCGGGTTATCGCCCGTCCATTTATTGGCACAGGCCCAAGTGATTTTTCTCGTACAGGAAATCGTCGTGATTACGCCGTCGAGCCACCTTCGAAGACAGTGCTGGATAAGCTTAAGGACGCTGGCGGTGAAGTGGTCAGCGTCGGCAAGATTGCCGACATCTATGCTCACTGCGGTATCACCAAAAAAGTCAAAGCCAGTGGCTTAGAGGCATTATTTGATGCCACGCTTGAGCAAATCAAGCAAGCCGGTGACAGAACCATAGTATTTACTAATTTCGTTGATTTTGATTCACATTATGGCCATCGCCGCGATGTGGCAGGCTATGCTAAAGCATTGGAGTATTTTGATGAACGCTTGCCTGAGCTGTTGGCCTTGTTGGAGCAAGATGATTTATTGCTACTGACTGCCGATCACGGCTGCGATCCCACTTGGCCTGGTAGTGACCACACCCGCGAGCGAGTGCCGGTCTTAGCATTAGGCGCAGGCCTTGCGGCAGGCTCACTGGGGCTGCGTAACAGCTTTGCCGATATGGGGCAGTCTATCGCCAGCTATTTTGAGCTGGAACCGATGGAATACGGCGAATCATTTATTCAGTAATGTTAAATTCGATACCAATATATTGATACAGTGCTCATGTAATCTATTGATGAGCATAAAATAAATAGAAAAAGGGGTTTTTCTCATGGCTACACCACACATTAACGCAGTACCAGGCGCTTTTGCAGAAACAATGTTGTTTCCTGGCGATCCATTACGCGCAAAATACATTGCTGAGACGTTCTTAGAAAACGTAGAGCAAGTGACTGACGTACGTAACATGTTAGGTTTCACTGGTACCTATAAAGGTAAGCGCATTTCGGTTATGGGTAGCGGCATGGGTATCCCTTCAGCCTCTATCTATGCTTATGAATTGATTAAAGAATATGGCGTTAAAAACCTTATTCGTGTGGGTACTTGTGGCGCTATCAGCACTGACGTTAAAGTCCGTGACGTGATCATCGCCATGGGGGCTTGTACTGACTCTAAAGTGAACCGTTTACGTTTCAAAGATCATGATTTTGCTGCCATTGCAGATTACAGCCTATTAAGCGCTGTGGTAGATTCCGCCAAAGAGCACGGCACACAAATCCGTGTGGGTAACGTCTTCTCTGCAGATCTTTTTTACACGCCAGATCCACAGATGTTTGATGTAATGGAAAAAATGGGTGTGTTAGGCGTCGAGATGGAAGCCGCTGGTCTTTATGGCGTAGCTCATGAACTCGGTGCTAAAGCCCTATGTGTTGTGACAGTCTCTGATCACATACGTACTGGCGAAAAAACCACTTCAGATGAGCGTCAAACCACATTTAATGACATGATCATCATGACATTGGATGCGGCTATCACGCTGTAATTAGCTGTCGTCAGTTTATGCCGTAACCTTATAACTCACAGCATAGACAGCGCATTAAAACGGACTCAATGGAGTCCGTTTTTTATTGGCTGTGATAATATGGATGGGGCGTTAATTCTAAAATTAGAACGGTAGTGGTGTTGAATTAAAGAGTAGATTAGTTGAAGTTTATTAATACCTCACAAACTGCGCCGCGAAGAAATACTAAAGTGTTAGATGTACTCAAGGAGGATTCATTTTGTTACTCATAAATACAATAAAGGTAGTTGTGATTTCACTTTCTATACTGATGATCGATTTTTGCTTTGCAGGGACTGTGATTGAAATTAAAGCTCAACCTAGTCAGGGATTTGAGTTTCCATTCCTGTTAAAAATACCAGACGATAGCGTCAATCAAAGCGTTAAGTATTTAGTGGTCGAAACGAACAATTCTGGTATGGCTTCTGATGATTTCGAGGTCCATTATCAAAAAGCTAAAAATGCAATTATCGGGAATGCTATAGGACCGTGGATTGCAGAAAAACTACAATTCCCAATTCTAATTCCAATATTCCCACGCCCTGAAACTATCTGGGAAACCTATACGCATGCATTAGACCGCGACACTTTATTAATTGGGTCGGGTAATCTAAAAAGACTTGATCTTCAATTACTCGCAATGATCGAACAAGCAAAAATAGAACTTAATAAACACGCTGTAAATATTGAGTCTAAAGTGATTTTGACGGGTTTTTCTGCCTCAGGAAGTTTAGCTAACCGGTTTTCAATGTTGCATCCCTCTAGTCTCCAGTTAGTTGTTGCGGGGGGGGTAAATGGAATATTAATGTTGCCATTAGAGAAGATTGACGAAGAAAAATTAGATTATCCAATTGGCATTAATGATTTCAAACAAATTGTCGGTAAGCCCTTTGATAAATCAGCGTGGGTATCTTTGCCTCAATTTTTATTTATGGGTAAGAATGACACTAATGATGCCGTTGAATATGATGATGCGTATTCAGATAGCGAGAGGAAAACGATTCATTCGGTGTTAGGTCATCAAATGCAGCCTGAACGTTGGATTAAATGCCAGGACATCTATATAAAAAGTAATGTGAATGTCGTTTTTCATACATATAAAAGTATTGGACATGAAACCAACTTGAAAATTCATAATGATATTCTTAACTTTGTGAAACAGAACATCTAAATAATGATCATGGTAAACCTGTATACAGGAGTTTCAGTGACACATTGAGGGGCTGCCAGCTATCCTGACACAGGGGGTATCCTAGCCTAAGATGGTTAAATCATTAGAGTAAAGTTGTTATACCAATCACATTAATTATGTGATCTATCAGAGCGCCTCAAGCTTTTCAATTCAAGGCGCATTAATGCAGTAAGGGTTATACCCTTTCAAATTAATGCAACGATGAAGAGGAACGCTTGAGACGCTCCCAAGGGGCGGGTTTCAAAGGGGATTTCTCTGCGTTGAAGACTTTTGACATAGCACCACTATGCCTTCAAGCCTGTGCCTTGATTAATCCCCTTTGAATTCCCGCTGAATGACCAGATAATTAATACGATTGGTATTACAAGGTATTTAATGCTAGTTGCACCGAGAGCCACTTAGGTTTCGGTGCAACCGTGGGGCATAGGCAGCCTTTATTACAACTCAGTCCAGGCCATTGTCCAAGAGGTGCCGACCCCTGGCTCAAATGCTGTTGCCGCGGTTGTCCATTGCCTGCAATAGCCGCTGTAGGGGAAAGGTTTGCATTGATAGATTTTCCCCGTCTTGGGTTGCAATACTGTGGTACCAGCCACATAGTCTTGTAATCCTTGCGGAAACACAAAGTCAGCCTCGGGTTCTGGTTGTTTATCCTTTAGGAATACATCGAAATTTTGCTGAATAATATCCCCTTGTCGAGGCTCACCTTTCACCTGTAAATGATAATGGCCAACCTTGGGATTAATGACATCCAGTAGGAAACTTGCACTAGTATTATTCACCGCCTGTTCAACAAAGCCCGCAGCGGTGCCATCATGGCTGAATAAATAACCAGACACTTGCATCTCTGTATTGGTGGTCACATCGAAACGGACTTGAGCCTTAGCATCGATAATTTGAACATCTTGGGTAAGGGAGCTTACTTCTAGTTGATTATCCGGTGCAGGGGCCAGTTGAAAGCCTATTTCAACGGTTTCTATGTCTGAGTCTATCAAGGTAAAAATATCATTTTTGCCGTAAACAGGCACTATGTCGCCAGCGGTATTTTTTTGTCCGGCGCTAAGCTGTACTTGCTGAGAATTAATGGCGCTAGCGAGCAGGAAGGGCCAATTTTGTTTATTGCCTTGAGTCGCGTCACTAATGGTGATTAAGGTTTGTTTAGCCGTTTGCTCACCATGAGCATCAAACACCCGGGTCATGACCTTGTCACCAGGCTTAAGATCCAGCGATGGATTAATATCGCCAACATCTCGCCATTCTTGGGGCTCCGCGGGATCGGAGCCTAAGTTAACGTCGATAGCATTGTAGAAACTATTGCTGGTATCGCCTACTTCCCACAGGGCTAGAATGACATGGTAACCACCGCGACCTTCAGGGACATAACAGTCATGGGTCACTAATTTAGCGGGTTGCACCATACCACCGTCGACCACACAAAAAGGGGCTAAGTCGAAACTTGCGCGGCTCAAAGCTTGGTGTTGATCCCAGTCTTGGCGGGTTAAATAATAACGCCAGTTGCGGGTGACATGGTTCGCGGTAAACTGCCAAGTCAATTTATTCCACCCTGCTGTCATATCTGTCTTTGACCAACGGCTGGGACTCTGAATATCTAGAGGGGAAAACGCCCCATTAGCTGCGCTCGCTAACTGACCATCGGCAGGGCCATATTCAGGGAAGCCTGAAGGTCCTTCAACGCTTTGTGGCTCCCATTGAACCGCACCACAGTTAGTATTGCTGCCCGTTTTACAAGCGTATGAGCGTGATTCTGGCGACAGCACATAACCATGTGCCTCAACCGAAGTACTCACAAAAGCATGCCCCGCGAGCAGGGATGCAACCACAATGTTCAATTTAGACACATGGGGGGAAACGGTAGAATTTGCCACTTTAATACACTCCTTTGGTTATCTAACTTCAAAAATCCATTGATTAACATGGGAAAGACACAGCCTGATTTGTCAATGAGTTTGCTAAACTGGATTAAGCTTGTCTTTGGCCTTCAATGTTACAGGTATGTGACATTGGCAGGCAGTTTAATAAAACTAGCAGTGAAAGACAGCGCTGTCAAAATTGTAAAGCCAATAAAATTCAGCTATTTGTGTTCATTGAGTTTTTAGGGGGAAAAGCTGAGAGTAGGAGGCAAAAATGCATCGCTAAATAATACCATTGGTATTAGCGTAAAGATAAAATAGGCTCGCTTTGAAACGAGCTTATATTCCATGGCAAGCATGTATGGGCCGTAGAGACGAGTTGTACTCGGCAGACATGATTTTTAGGTTAATGAATGCTAAGCATCACTTTATCCCCGTTATTTCAAGCTTTTCCTGGGTTTCTTCACTCTGGGCTTGATGGCATTGAGGCGGTCGAATTCGGCGCGTTTAAATGACATGGACTTTGACAGCAGCAGGCCGATGATCCCTGCGACAATTAACATAATCTGTTGTAATTGCATATTTTCTTCATGAAGTATCTTTATCTCGTCGAAGAAAATGTTAGGATTTAATCTGACCTCCACATAACCAAGATTATTGTCCCCTTGGGTGACGTTTTCTATGAGAGGGGCATAAGGCTTGAGCAATTCCTCAAGCTCTTTTGAGTCAGGATCTAGCTTTTCGCTGCTGACGCTCTGGGCGAAGGCAAGGCGGTTACCGCTAGAGTCATAGATATTGACTGACATTATCTTAGGATCTGTCACTAAGGTATTGGCGAGCCACTCAATCTGCTGAGTATTTTTCAGATACATGGCCGGCGCCGCACCATTGGCGGCTTGTTGGGCCAGTAGTCTTGCCATGACTTTAGTTTGCGAGTTTAGCAATTGGTTGCCATTGATTAGGCTAGATTGCCACAGGTGCACTAGGCCGAAAATCAGTCCGACGGCAACGCATACTTGAATGAGTCTGGTCATCTTGTGCCTTTTTTTAAGGCCTTTAGCAAAAATCACTTTAATGTTTTCTCATTTTTCTGTTTAATTCATACTAATCGAATTGAAAAAGACTGATAGTTGTTTTATTTAACTATCAAGCAGCTATAGCGCTTTAGTCATTTTAATTCATCACATTTGTAGCATCAATACGGGAAATATAATCCATGGAAACCGCAGTCGTTCAGCCTTTAACTTGGTTTCTAGGAGATGATGTCTCTGTCGTTATGCTGGATAGCGCAGCGGCGGATACCTATAGTAACCCTGACGATAAATCCAGCGAAACTCATCTCAATGATGGGGCCAAGGTGTACCAATATCAAGAGAGCGCCTACCTAACTGAAATCGCCGCGGCCTTCCCAATACGTATTCGAGTTCTTTTTGAGCGAGAGGTTCAAACTCAGATTAAACACTGGCTTAGTAAGCTGTCCGCTCCCTTTGCTATCTGCATATTGTCTCGTGAAAACAGCCTAGTTGGCCTTGAAATAGCGGCCAAGCATAGCCTAGGCGCTGAAATTAGGCAATTTCCATCGCTGAGGGGGGGCGAGCTGATAGAAATACAGCAGCCGTTACCGCGTTTAACCACCCCAGGGTTATTGGTGATGGACATGGACTCAACGGCCATTGAAATAGAATGTATCGATGAACTTGCGGCATTGGCAGGGGTGGGTGAAGAGGTGGCTGCGGTCACCGAACTTGCCATGCAAGGTGAGCTGGATTTTGAACAAAGTTTACGCCAGCGGGTGGCTAAACTTAAGGGGGCACCAGCGAGCATCATAGACGATTTGTGCATTAACTTGCCGCTAATGCCAGGTCTTGAGGTCATGATAGCCGAGCTTAAGTCTCATGGCTGGCACTTAGTGCTGGCCTCAGGAGGCTTTAGCCATTTTGTTGAATATCTCAAAGATAAGCTGGCGCTTGACGCCGCTTACGCTAATCAATTGGTGATAGTAAACGGCGTGCTGCAAGGGGAGGTTATAGGTACTGTGGTTGATGCTGAATTTAAGGCTAAGGTATTGAGTGAATGCGCCCACAAGTGGCATATTCCAGCGGGTCAAAACTTGGCCATTGGTGACGGTGCCAACGATATTCCCATGATACAAGCGGCTGACTTTGGCATTGCCTTTCACGGCAAGGAAAAATTGATTAACGCTGCTGATGCGGCGGTGAGCCAATTAGACTTGAGGGCGCTGGTCTTTTTGTTGCAAGCATAATTGTTACAAGCTTAGCTGTTACAAGCCTAGTTATTACAGCTTGAGCCATTACAGCTTGAGTGATTCAAACCTTGTTATTTCAAACGCTATTTTTTAAATGGATTAAAACCGCATTTAGGTTAAGTTAAACGTTTGCTTAGGTTTTTTACTCTAAATGCTTGTGTTTATCCTTCGCCGAGATTAGTTTAGCCTTATGTTTATTTAGATGACGCGACGATCTTGACTAGCTCAAATGTGAACCCGAAAGCCATATCTCAGCAATCTCTGTTTATTCCTTATCGAGGAGGGCAGCTGCATTTACGTCATATCGCCCCCAAAGCTCAGCACACTAATAATACGCCTATTCTGATGCTCCATGGCGCCATGTCCAATGGGCGGGTGTTTTACAGTGACTCGGGTCGAGGCCTAGGTTGCTTTATGGCGGCGGCAGGTTTTGATGTGTATGTGCTGGATACCGCCGGACGTGGCCTGAGTGGACCTAGAGTTTCTAGAGGCTTTGAATTGGGTCAAGGCGAGGTTATTCGTGAGCAATTGCCTTTAGTCCATGATTATATTCTCTCTCGCCACCCCTTAGTGGATAAAGTGCATTGGTGTGGTCACTCTTGGGGCGGGGTCTTAATGGCCAGCGCCTTAGTACGCCATCGGGATTTACAACAAAGTGTGGCCTCCCTGCTGACCTTTGGGACTAAACGCACCATTAAAATTCGCTCGGTTCGCAAGTGGCTAATGGTGGATCTCTTCTGGAATCGTGTCGCCCCCGCGCTGAGTTTTTTTCAGGGCTATCTTGCCGCCGATAAACTGGGGCTTGGGATGGATAACGAAAGCCGCGCCTCGTTATTGCAAAGCATCGACTGGGTGAGGGGAGATTGGGTCGATCATGATGACGGTTTTGATTATGCTAAAGCCGCCAATAAAACCCTGTGGCCTAAGACCTGGTTTATTGCAGGTCATAAGGATAAAGTGCTTGGCAATCCCAGTGATGTGAAAGACATGTTGGTCGAATGCGGCATGAATTCCCCTAAATACACTCTACTTGCCAAGGAAAGCGGCTATTTATACGATTATGGCCATGCGGACATGTTGACTCACGGGCAGGCGGTGGACGATCATTTCCCGCAAATTGCTCACTGGTATCAAGAGGCTTAGGTTTAGACGCTGAGTTCAGTTAAGCCGAGTTCAGGGGAGAATGTCACAACACCTCTTGGAGTTATTCAAGAGGTGCAATTACTGTTCTATAGTTAATTCAGGATAACGACACAAGACTTCTTGAGTGACATCCAGTAGCTCACCGACCCCTATGATGCTATTAAGTCTTTCCTCAAGCTGATGAGCTTTATGCTTAGCCTGAGAGGTAATATATTCAAGCTCGCGGCGTATATAAGATAAATCACTTTTCTCTGCTGCACCTATGTAGATACGTAGGGCGGTAAATTTTCCTGCTTTTTGCCCGCCACGAATAAATTGCAGCTGGGCTTCCTTGCTGATTAACTCGTCGAGGTGACGTGTGGTGAGGCTAATTGAGCCCCTGGCATGATGCTTCACTTGTATGAAGACTTCGAAGAAATTCAATCTGTGTTGATGCTTCATTTTCTTGCAGGGTTCAAGGTAATGTTGCTTAAATTGACCGTTTTCCAGCAACGGACCTAAGTTATACTGCAAGGTATTCTCTGTTCCAGCGGCAAACAAGTGACTGATGTCATCGACTTTAGTGCCTATGCCTAGGCAAGCTATTTTTGCCGATTTGCTGGTTTTTTCAATAAAGAAAGGCACGCCCGCAAATTGGCGAGTTAACAGATTTTTCATCCCATCCGAAAGCTCTTTAAGGGCCCCATTAGGTTCTGATAATTGAGTCAGCTTGCCCTTATTTTGGGCAATAAGCTTATTCATAAACTCAACACCCACATGGGGGGTGTGGCCGAGTATGGCGCTTAAATGCAAATGTGTACCTTGGTAGCGTGTCTGAACCAGCTGATAATTAAGCTGATCTAACTGCACATTGCCTGCAATGGTTTGTAACTTAGGGAAACTAAGCTGCACAGCAGCAGGGCATGTGAAGTCAATTTTGTCATCGAGTTTGATTTGCAAACCACGGCTTGATATATCACAACTTATGCCGCTGGCTTTTTTATCCCCTTGGCTGATATCTACGCTGGATTTAAAGCTGTACCTGGCTTCATGACGACGTTCGCTAAAAGGCATAGACAAGCGTTTAACACTGTTATTCTTTACTTTAGCTTGGGCAAAGGCTTTGAGATCGTTGACATCATTGTAATAAACCCAAGCCTGATAATGCTCTTTAATACTGGGATTAGTGACATCCTGTAATTGCAGTACATGGGTCATCTGCTTAAGTTCTTGCTCGGTATCGGCAGAGTAAAGCGGGTCATCACCTTGTAAGGTTGAACTTTTATAATGCTGCTGATGATCGATTTGATGCAGGTTTAATTTAAACACTCGCCAGCTGTCTTTTTTGGCTCCAAATCCAAAGAACAAGGCTTGAGTTTGGGTTTGGATAAGCTCGGCAAGGCTGGCTGAATAGAAATGAACTCGCCCATTTGCGTTGTGGGTAAAACAAAAGAATAATCTGTGATTAGGATCTTCTGCTTGATTGACTATTTTACTGAGTCGCACCTCTGTGAGCATGGCGGATAATTGGCAATTTGCGTGTTCATCCTTAAAGAAGCTTTGGATCTCAGCGTTGCCCACATTGAGTAGCTCATGACTGATTTGATACTGCTGTTGCTCTAAGGTCAAATACAGAGGCAAATGCTTAAATAAAGGTAAATAATGACGCTCAAATCCAAGGCCTGTGGCTGTAACAAACACATCGTTGACATCTAACTTGTAGCGATATTTATAACTGTCAATAAGCTCATGGATGAGTTTGTCCAATGATTCAGCATTGCCTAGTCGCTTGAGCCTGATGATGGTGTCTTTACTATTGTGTTGTAAATCTACAACTTTATATTCGACACCAAGTTGTAATTCTTCAAAGTACTCATCTTCATTCAGCGCGCTGAGTTTAACGATTAATGGTCTGTCAGTGTCAATGACTTGGTTGACATCGAGTTTAATACGAGCGCCGCTGACGGACAGGTCTAAGGTGGTACCACTAAATTCACTGATCCCCTGTTGCAGCATTCTCACCTTGATGCTGTAATTCATTCGCTCTTCGGTGCGGCTGAAATAATTGCCAAGCACCACAGCGGGTACCACAAACTCATTCACATCCTGCGTGCCTGACTGTGCCTTTGACTGCAAAAATTGCTGCTTATACAAATACTTTTTGTGGGCTTTTATGACATGTTCATACACACCTAAGGTGTACTTGTTGCGGTACAGTGGCAAAGCTTGCAGTAGAGCATTTTGAGCGGGTTCATCGAGAAAGTGAGTCACGCCACCAAGGGAGATTTCTTGGCATTCGAGTTCTGACTTACCACGCATGTCGATGATTCGCGTGCAAATTCCTGCCAGCCGATTGAGCTCCATCTTAATCAGAAAGCGGGTGGAATTGGACTCATCGGCGGTTAATTGGGTAAAAATCTCCTGGAAATCAGGTTCCATTAACAGCGGCTTGAGTTGCTCAATTAGAGCATTGTGGTTGTCTAAACTCATTATGTTATCGTTTTTAATGCTTCTTGTGAGTCTGGCTGTTAATCTTATCGGCAAAAAACTGCTGGGCTTTATTGATTTTATACCTAAAGTATAAATTAAGCGTATTGATTATACTGGTTTTCTTCTCAAGCCGCAGTGTGTTTCTGTCTTTCGTTTTTCATTTGGTTAAAGATTATGGCTAAAAATAAGACGGCCTATGTGTGTAATGAATGTGGCCAAGATTTCCCTCGCTGGCAAGGGCAGTGCAACACTTGCCAAGCTTGGAACTGTATTACCGAAGTGCGTTTAGGCACAGGCACAAGTGCAACCCGTACCCATCAGTTTGCCGGTTACGCAGGTGCGGCGGGGAGTGGGACTGCCAAAGTGCAGACCCTAGATAAAATTGATTTAAATGCACAACCACGAATAGCCAGCTCCTTTGCCGAACTGGATAGAGTGCTAGGCGGCGGGATAGTGCCTGGCAGCGCCATTTTGATTGGCGGCCATCCTGGGGCGGGTAAAAGTACCTTATTGCTGCAAACCTTGTGTCAACTGGCTCAAGTGATGCCTGCGCTTTATGTCACTGGAGAAGAGTCGTTGCAACAAGTCGCAATGCGGGCTCACAGGTTAGGATTGCCTACGGCAAATTTGAACATGCTATCTGAGACCAGTGTTGAGGCTATTTGCGATATCGCCCTGCAAGAAAAGCCCAAAGTTATAGTGATAGACTCCATTCAAGTGATGCACATGAGCGATGTGCAATCTTCCCCTGGCAGTGTGTCTCAGGTGCGTGAGTCGGCTTCTTATTTAACCCGTTTTGCGAAACAGCAAGGCATAGCCATCATCATGGTGGGCCATGTGACCAAAGACGGTAGCCTAGCTGGCCCTAAAGTGTTGGAACACTGCATAGACTGCTCTGTGATGTTTGAAGGGGATAGTGATAGCCGTTATCGCACGTTGCGCTCCCATAAAAACCGTTTTGGCGCCATCAATGAGCTTGGGGTGTTTGCCATGACGGAGCGAGGCCTTAAAGAAGTGGCCAATCCATCGGCGATTTTTCTGTCTCGCGGCGAAGAGGCGGCCTCGGGTTCTTTAGTCATGGTGGTATGGGAAGGCACCCGGCCCTTGCTGGTGGAATTACAGGTTTTAGTAGACAGCTCGGCCATGGCGAACCCAAGGCGAGTGGCTGTGGGTATGGATGCTAATCGCCTCGCCATGTTACTGGCTGTGATGCACAGACACGGCGGGCTACAGATGTCCGATCAAGATGTGTTCGTTAACGTGGTCGGCGGGGTTAAGGTCTCTGAGACGAGCGCCGACTTAACCTTATTGCTGGCCATGGTATCAAGTTTTCGTGGTGAGATTTTACCCCGTGATTTAGTGGTGTTTGGTGAGGTGGGCTTATCTGGCGAAATACGGCCAGTGCCTAATGGACAAGAAAGACTCATTGAAGCGGCTAAACACGGGTTTACCCGCGCCATAGTCCCTAAAGCCAATGTCCCTAAGAAGTCACCGCCTGGCATGCAGGTCATTGGAGTGAGTAAATTATCCCAAGCCTTAGAAGTGCTTTAAAGCATGTTGTAAAGGAACAGAGATAAAAGCGCTGATGACAAAAAGGATCCTAAATCGGATCCTTTTTTCATGTATCAATTCAGGATTAATGCATAGTATTAGAACAGCTAAACGCCATGAGCCTGCTCATGTTCATCGATAAACAGCGCCAATTCCCTGTGTAGCAATTCAGTATCGCCTAAGTTCAACTCCACCATGCGTTTGAGGTGGCTGATGCTATCAAGGTCTATGTGTAAGCATTCAAATCTGAGCTTAACAGCGCCTTTTAAGATGATGCCCACTTCCATGGTGATCTCTATATCTGAGTCGGGCAAACAAAATACCAAGGATAATGGGCCTTGGTCTGGGTGAAAGCCTGTTGGGGTTTCCACTAATGCGCCATTTAGGCACAGATCTAGGATCTTGGTTTCCCACACACTGTCCCCTTGATACAAGCGGGCACTGGTTGCAAAGAGGAAGCGGGAAAAGCGTCGTTTTTCATCCATAACAGATCCTTTATCGAAGCGGTCACTATTTAACTAAGCATAAGGTATTTATGTTTAGCTGCACAAGTATTAAGCATAAATGGTTGTTGTTATCGAACCTAAACTAGGCTCTTTTGTTATCTACTCGACTGGGTATATTTAACATTAAGCCTTGCTAGTAAAGGGGGGCTCCTTGAGCGAAAGCTGCAATTTTACTTCACAACTATAAGCCCAGCAGTTATATCGATTAAACGATTACTTTGAGGTTAGTTTATATTTTTGTTTTTGCACATATTTATATAAAAAAGAGACCCTAAGGTCTCTTTTATTTGTCACTTAGTGAGATTAGAGCAACAGATGCGCGGCACCAGCAATCACAGGCAAGGTGACTAAGGTACGTAAAATAAATACCACAAATAAATCGAAGAAATTTACCGGGATTTTACTGCCAAGCAGTAAGGCGCCCACTTCGCTCATATAAATAAGCTGTGTCACTGAAAGCGCAGCAATCACAAAGCGAGTCAGATCGGACTCGATTGAGCTTGCCAGAATTGACGGCAGAAACATATCGGCAAAGCCCACCACTATGGTTTTTGATGCTTCCACTGCTTCAGGAATTTGCAATAGCTCTAATAAAGGTACAAACGGCATGCCTAAATAATTAAACAGCGGAGTATGCTCGGCCAATATTAGCGCTATGGTGCCTATGGCCATTACGGCCGGAATAATACCAAAAATCATGTCGATGGCATTTTTAACACCTTCTTCGAAAAAGTGTTTAATCCCACCAGACTTATGAGCCTTTGCTAATGCTTGCTCATAACCCCAAGAAACCACATTGTAGTTAGTTGGGATCATTTCATCATCGGCATGGCGCGGGGTGTCATCGATATATTGGTCTTTTTTCCATGATAATGGTGGCAGTTTAGGCACCACAATGGCAGCCACAACACCGGCTAAGCAAACAGTTAAGTAAAAAGGAATAAACAGGTACTCAAGCTTAACTTGGGAGATGACGACTAGGCTGAAGGTAATAGACACTGCCGAAAAGGTGGTACCTATCACAGCGGCTTCACGCTGAGTATAAAAACGGGTTTCATACTGTTTGTTGGTCATGAGAATGCCCACGCTGCCATCGCCTAACCAAGACGCCATACAATCTATGGCGCTGCGTCCAGGAAGGTTAAACACAGGGCGCATGATCTTAGTCATCATGGTGCCAAAAAACTCCAGCAAACCGAAGTTCACCAGCAGGGGCAATAACATGCCAGCTAGTAAAAATACCGAAAACAACACAGGTAATAAATCGTTTAACACCAAGGCGCCGGTGGCGGAGGAATGTATCAACTCAGGGCCCAGTTGCAGGTAAGTCATCACGACAAAAACTGCACCAAGAATGCGCATCAAGACCCAAAGTGTTGGAATGAGCAATAAGGTCGTGAGAAAGGGACTCTGGCTGATAAATTTGGGTTTGATGAGTTTGGCAAGCACAGTGGCTAAGGCCATAAACACTATGATGCAGGACACTATCAAGGTGAGCTTGCCTGCTAAAAGGGCCTGCAATGATTTAGCTAATACCGCAATAGGAATGGTGATGGCATCATCATAACTGACGGGCAGCATAAACAGCAGCAAGCCGATAAGCGAAGGCAAAATAAAGCTGATAATGGTTTTTAGGGTATGTTGTTTTTTTGGGACTTCCACGGCGTGTTACCTATATGGCTACTGTAAAAATGCAAGGTTGGGGTTGTTAACCCTAGCATTTTACTCGCCTCAAAATGAGGGCTGCATAAAAATAGAGTGCAAGATTACCCGCTAATGAAGTGGAAAGCCAACACTATCAAGCCTTGTCAGCCTGTTTGCTCCTTTGTTTAGCTATGCAGTATTAGTGATTTAATAACATGATGATTTGAAGGGATAGATGCGAAAGTCGGCCATAAATAAGATAAAGAAAGTGAAATCGCCTCAGCAAGGAATGGCTGAGGCCGTGTGTTGCTAAAAATAACTGAAGTGACTAAATGAAGCTGTGAGTGGCGCTGTTAATGGTGCTTAAGGTGAGACCTGATTAAATCCTGCTTCACCAAACCAGTAACCGTTACAGCTTTCGCTGCTGTGCTTGCTTTGGGGCACTTGTTGCTGGGTTAATGTAATGCACAGCTCATCGGCAAGCTCTATGCTGGAAAGGGCCGTGGGGGATACCCTAAAGTAGCTTACGCCTAAGGCCTTCATGTTAGGAATTTCACTGATGAGATCTACATAGGCGGCCGATTGAGTCTGTATGCCATTGAGCCTTAACAGAGGTTGGTTTTCTTGGGTTTGGGCTAACATGCCTTTAGGGTGAGTCTTACATAGGGTGTCGCAATTATCCTTCCTCAGGCCAAAGTGCTTCGCGGTAAAACAGCGTGCCGAATGAGCTAGCGGCATATAGCCATGGCCCATGACTTCGATATCAAACTCAGGCTGAGTTTCTATCACTTTTGTGAGCCAGTCTCTTGAAAGCTCATAGGGCATCACAAAACGCACCATGCCCAGCTTGTGCAAGATATCTAGGCTGGCACGATTGTAATTATTGATGCTCGGGCCACAAATAAATGGCAATTTGGCCTCACTGGCGTAATGCACCGCGGCCATGTCGTTGGCTTCGATAATAAACTCGCCATTATCCACGCAACGCTTAAGCTCGCCAATTTCGGATTGGGCTTCAATCAAGGCCATGGTGGATAGGATAACCTCTTTACCGGCTGCGTTTAATTGCCGAGCTATAGCGAGATAGTCTGCGAGTTTTACTTCACGGCGCCTACTGCAGACAGTTTCGCCTAAATACACGCTGTGCACTTGGCTTTGAGCCGCCTTCTCATAAAAAGTGTAAACCTTGTCTTTTTCCCAGCAGTAGCTGATAGGACCTAATGCTATTTTCATCTCGAATACCTAGTAAATGACTGTATTTATCTTGATTGTTTATTGATTCATGGGCTTATTGCCATTGACGTTCATAAGCGCCCAAGGTGGTGGTTTGCCCTTCGGATACTTTGCCAAGCACTCGCTGCCACTCTTGGGTTTCATGGTAGGCGCTTGGGTTGGCAAAGTAAGTGTCGATGGCGCTGCGCCAAACCCGGGTGACTTGTTCCACATAGGCTGGGCTGCGCTGACGGCCTTCAATTTTGAGTGACTTAATGCCACTTGCAGCAAGTTCTGGCAATAGGCTTAACGTGTTTAAGCTGGTGGGGGATTCCAGTAAGTATTTTGCCTCAGACTCTTCTTCTGCCACATAGCGGCCCTTGCAGACCACAGGGTAGCCCAGTTGCTCGGTTTCATCGGCCTTGTCTATCAAGACTTCATTGAGGCGAGTCATCCTGTGCTTACCTTCATCTTGCCAGCGCACATGCTTAGCGGGTGAGCAAGAGCCGCCGGTATTGGGGGACTGACCGGTCACATAAGAGGATAAGTGACAGCGCCCTTCGGCCATGATGCATAAACTGCCAAAGGCAAATACTTCTAAATCTACCGGGCTGACTTTGGATAAATCACGCACTTGCTTCATGGACAATACCCTTGGCAGCACGGCGCGCTGGATATTAAAAGCGTTTTTATAGAATGACAGCGCACCTAAGTTGGTGGCACTTGCTTGTACTGATAAATGAAGGGCTAATTGAGGGTAGTGCTCATGGGCATAACTGAGTAGAGAGAGGTCTGCGACAATTAGCGCGTCCATCTCAAGCCTGGCGGCTAAGTCGATGGCGTCATACCAGCGCCACTCTTCACCGGGTTTGGGGAAGGTATTGATGGTTAAGAACACGTGACGGCCTTGTCGATGAGCAAGCTGCGTGGCGTGCTTAATTTGTTCTGGGGTGAAGTTAAGTCCAGCGAAGGAGCGGGCATTCGTATCATCTTTAAGGCCTAGGTAGACGGCATCGGCGCCAGCATTGAAGGCGGCTTTTAGGGCGGCAAGGTTACCGGCCGGGCAGAGGAGTTCCATGATGTATCTCGCAATTTTATTATCAACTGGGTGAGCGGGCAGTGTAAAAGTGATTGAGTGAACAAGGTTTGATTTGAAACAGGTTTTGAGAAACAAATACTGAGTAAACTGGTTTGAAATTGTGATTACTTACTGTAGGAGATCCCCATGCTTAGTGCTGTGAAGCATCAATTGGCTCAAACCATCTTAAACCAAGCCCCAAAACTTAGCCGTCATTCCCTGGCACTCGTGCCGCAGAAATATAAACATGAGGCCATAAGAAAAGTGCTCGAGTTAGGGCTAAAGCATTCGCTACAGCAAGGTGAGTTGGATTTTTTGACTGATAAATGGGTCAACATTGAGGTGCTGGATATTGGGCTCAGTTTTGAGTTAAGCATCAAGCTTGAGTTAATCCCTGGGCAAGATGTTGACACTAGAGTCTTACAACTGCGATCACCTAGGCAAGCGGATGTGAGCTTTAGTGCCAATGTGCCTGAATTACTCTTAATTGCTTCGGGCAAGGAAGACCCGGACAGCTTGTTTTTCCAGCGAAAACTCTTGATAGAAGGGGATACCGAGCTTGGGCTTGAGGTAAAAAACTTACTGCTTGCCATAGAGCTTGATGCATTGCCAAAGGTTATCCGTGTCAGTATTGAAAAGTGCTCTCAAGGGCTTGAAATGCTGCAATCACACAGCCAAGTGGCCGCGTCATGATTGGCAAGTCTTGGGCGCATGCAGCAAAGCCAAGGTGTGTTAGCTGATGATTTCAGTTCCAAGCTTGGGGTGACATGATCCCAAGGTGAGCTCTCAGCTTAGAATATGATATGAAGCCGTAAAGAGGAATAATATTTTAAACCTTGGCCAGATAAACGCCAAAACAGGCCCAACTTAAGAGTAATAAGGTGATGACTATCCAAGTCGCTGTGGTGAATTGAGTTTGAGTGCCAGAGGTTTCATTGTTATCGAGATCATCGCTTTGATCCTTTGCTGGGCGAGATTTCGCTTTTAATTGCAGTTTACGGGCTTTATCCCGTTCCCGTGATTTGGCTTTTTGCTGCTTTTTATACTCGGTAATGCCTTTTTCAATCCCTTGGGCGATGAGCCGGGTTTGCTCTTTAGTTTGCCCAGGCTTCTGAATGGCCTTGGCCGCGGCTAGGGCGTCTTGCTGAGTCTCATTTGAGATTGGGGTTTTCATCTGCGATTCTACTTTAATTATTGGCTTTACCTGCATAACGCTGATTATAAGTCAGGCTAATCTATTATAAAACATAAACATAACACACATTTTTTAGTCGAAAACGTCTCAGTTTGGATTTAGGTCCATAGTCATTTATTTGCAGCCACTAAAGAGGGGGAAGCTAAGTAGAATTAATCAATCTTTACTCATTTCAGCTTAATGGCTATATACCTTGTTATTACTCAGTATTAACCCTACTCTTGATGAGAAATTTACCTTCGCAAAATTAAAGGACATCCAATGAAGAAAGTGCTTGCGGTAGCCGTAACAATGCTAACTTGCTTGACGTGTATTTCGACCGTCAATGCTGGCTTAATCTCCTCGGAGCAAGTTATTGCTCAACAGCAAAGTATGTACACTAAACAGCAGGTTTTAGAGATGCTTAATAGTGCTGAGGTGCAAGATAAACTGGTGACTCTTGGGGTTAGCATCGAGGATGCGGAAATGCGTATCGCCAGTATGACAGATCAAGAGTTAATGAAATTAAACAGCCAGATAAATGATATGCCTACAGCCGCTGGTGGCATAGTTGGGGTTGTTGTTACTGTATTAGTGGTGTTAGTGGTACTCGACTTGGTGGGTGTTACCGATGTGTTTTCCTTTATTCGGCCAATAAACTAAATTGTATTTTATACTATGAGTAGAAGTAGCATGCTAACAAAAGCCATTGTTATTATTGGCTTTTGTTTATTTCTTAGCGGTTGCCTATCCGTACCTCCCCAAACAAGCATATTGTTGGCTAATCCACCGGATATCCCGCTTAAACATCAAATTACAGGAGTGCCTTTTTATCCTCAAGAGGATTATTTCTGCGGCCCCACTACGCTTTCAGAAGTCTTTAATTTTTATGGCATAAGCAAAACGCCTCAGCAAATCGCTCCGGCGCTTTTTATTCCCGATTTGCAAGGCAGTTTGCAAATTGAAATGGTGGCGGCTGCCCGCCAACAGGAATTACTTGCCTATGCAAGTCCAGGCAATCTGGCGCAGCTACTTTCTTTGGTGAGTGAAGATATTCCCGTTATTGTTTTACAAAATGTATCGACCTCTTGGTTCCCCATGTGGCATTACGCGGTAGTGACAGGTTATGATCTTAATAATCAGTATCTTGTAATGCATTCGGGGGTTGATAAACATCGTATTGCCGAACTTGAGGTATTTGAAAGAACCTGGCAGCGGGGTGAGTATTGGTTGTTGGCCATAGTGCCAACCGATATTAGCAGTAAACATTTTGACCCTTTTATTTATGCCAGCGCAGCCCAAGATCTGCTCAGCAGTGGGCAACCTACTTTCGGAGTTAATGCGCTTGAAAAAGCGACTAAACAATGGCCTGACTATTGGTTAAATTACTTTTTACTCGGAAATTATTATTTGGCTAATGATAATGCCAAGGCCATATTTTGGTATCAACAGGGATTAGTTTATGCAGGACAACAGGCAGCTTATTTGAATAATTACGCCTATAGTTTGTCTTTGTTTGGTTGCAAGCAACAGGCAATGGAAACCATCGAAAAAGCGCTGAGTCTAGAACCCAAAGATAGCAACCTGCTAAGCACTCAAAAAGACATAGCACAAACTCCAGATAATCTAAGTTGCTCACTCGATTGAGTTAAAGAACAACTAACCCGAAAGCTTGCCTGTGAGAGTGGCGTATTTAATCAATAGCGCGTCTTGGGATTCTTTATGCTCAGGGTCAATGGCGATGCAATCGATAGGGCACACCGAAATACAAGTGGGTTTGTCGTAGTGCCCCACGCATTCAGTGCATAGCTTGGGGTCGATTTCATAGATTTCTTCCCCAAGGGCGATGGCCTGATTTGGACATTCAGGCTCGCACATGTCGCAATTTATGCAGCTGTCATCGATCAAGAGTGCCATTAAGCACAGCCTGATGAGTGCGGATTACGGCTGTCCATGCCTTGCGGCAAGTTGCGCATCAATATCGCCTTGGTTAAATCCACCTCTGGGGCTATGGTCATGAACACAAAATGTCCAGACCCCAGACCCGCTTCGACATTCTCACCTTTACGGTTAAGTAGCGCATCTATGGTCAAGGTGAAGTTGCCTTGGGGCGTCATCACTTCAACACTATCGCCCACGGAAAACTTATTTTTCACATCAATCTCGGCCATGCCGGCATCGTTACGCTTAGCCGTAAACTCACCGACAAATTGCTGGGTGTCACTGATGGAATAACCGTGATCATAGTTTTGGTATTCATCATGCACATGGCGGCGTAAGAAGCCTTCGGTGTAGCCGCGATGAGCGAGCCCCTCAAGGTTGTGCATTAAGGTGCGGTCAAAATCTTTACCACTGGCGGCATCTTCTATGGCTTGACGGTATAACTGCGCGGTGCGGGCAACGTAATAGAAAGATTTAGTGCGGCCTTCAATTTTTAATGAATCTATGCCCATTTTCGCTAGGCGCTCAACATGCTGAATGGCCCGTAAGTCTTTAGAGTTCATGATATAAGTGCCATGCTCATCCTCAAAAGCTGGCATGAGTTCACCGGGGCGGCCTGGCTCCTCCAGTAAAAACATCTTATCTGTTGGGGCGCCTGCACCTAAGGTGGGCATTTGCATTTGTACGGCGCCAATCTGTGCATCCCTTGGCGTGTAAATAGAAGGGCTTGGCTGCAGCGCTATGATGTCACCATTGTCATCTTGCTTGGCTTCATGGGCATCGTATTTCCAGCGACAACTATTAGTGCAAGTGCCTTGGTTTGGGTCACGTTTATTAATGTAGCCAGATAACAGGCAGCGGCCAGAGTAGGCCATGCACAGGGCGCCATGAACGAATACTTCAAGCTCGATATCTGGGCAGCGCTGACGAATTTCTTCAATTTCATCTAAAGACAACTCTCGGGATAAAATCACCCGCTTAATGCCTTGCTGTTGCCAAAACTTTACCGAGGCCCAGTTAATGGCGTTTGCTTGCACCGATAAATGCACCACTTGCCGAGGAAAGGCTTCGCGCACCATCATAATGAGTCCAGGGTCAGACATGATCAACGCATCTGGCTGCATGGCCACTACAGGTTGCATATCTTTGATATAGGTTTTTAATTTGGCATTGTGGGGCGCAATATTACTCACCACATAGAGCTTTTTACCTAAGGCGTGCGCTTCTTGAATGCCTGAGGCCAAGTTTTCCATGTTAAATTCATTATTACGTACCCTAAGGCTGTACCTGGGCTGGCCTGCGTAAACTGCATCTGCGCCATAGGCGAAGGCATAGCGCATGTTCTTCAGGGTGCCAGCGGGGGATAATAACTCAGGTTTAAACATGCTTGATCTCAAATGTCATAAAAAGTGGTGACGCAAAATGCGTGGGGCTGCATTCTAGAACCAGCTTATATGAGTCGCAAATTTTGGCTGTCAAAGTGTGCGCTAGATCGACTTGCGGTCATGGACCTTATGGGGCGCGGGGCTTGTATGTGGTAAACCAGTATAATTCGCTCAAGATTTTAAAAAACTTGCATTTTTCTTCCATTTTGCCCGTCCACATTTTGTCTCAGCTGGTATAATCTTCAATTAAGAAAAACAAATAGCGCTATTGGATGCTAACCCTATGACAGCAGAACATCAGGTCCTAGTTGGATTACTCAAAAAACTCAAAGAAGATGCCTTGGTGCTTCCGACCTTGCCTGAAGTGGCAATGCGAGTACAAGAAGTGGTCGCTCGTCCTGAGACTAGCCTCAAACAGGTGGGTGATATCATAGGTCAAGATGCGGCCATTTCAGCCCGTATTGTCAAAGTGGCCAACAGTGTGATGTATTGCCGTGGTCCTAAAGCCGAAAATATTCGCGCAGCGGTGAATCGCATCGGTCTGGTTAAAATTAAAACCATCGCCACTTCGGTTGCCATGGAGCAGTTGTTTATTTCAAGTAATGAGATGGTTTGGGAAGTCATGGATGAGGTGTGGCACACCTCCATTGAGGTGACCGCGGCAGCAGGCTCAATACTGTTGATGTACAACAGACGCAACCCATCGAAAGCGTTAGACAGGGAAACCCTGACACTTGCAGGCCTAGTCCACAATATTGGGGCTTTACCTGTACTCACTGAAGCTGAATCTCAGCCCGAGCTGTTTACCAGCATAGATCAATTGCGTTTATTGGTGAGAAAGATGCAAGGGCCAATCGGCCGCGCCGTGTTGAAAAGTTGGGACTTCGCTCCAGAAGTGATGGAAGTGGTCGAGCGTTGGAGTGATTTAAGTTATTTACCCGAAACAGTAAACTACGTCGATTTTATCCGCGCCGCCGCGTTTTATACTGGCGAGCTTCGTGCGGGAGATGAATTACAGCAGCGTCTAGGGGTGTTTGCCGAGCGAGGCTTACCTGTGACCCCTGAAGATTTAGCCAGCGATGAATTTATAGATACCTTTCACTCCATCAAACAAAGTTACCACTAGACTAGTTTTTCATTCCAATAGAGGGGCAGTTTTTAATTACAAGGAGTTAACTCATAGTGTCGGTCATTAATCTGCTTTTGTTAGTCATAACAGGGTTAACCGCTGTATTTATGATTGCCGCTTGTGTTTGCTTATTATTTTTACGCCGCCAGATGGTTTTTTTATCCAGCTTGACCCAAGTCATCGAGTCATTAAAAACTGAGGATAAACTGCTTAAATTTGACACTGTGCCTGTCTTGTTTCATCCACTAGTGCGGGCATTGCAACAACTCTTACAGCTCTCTCCTTTTTCCATCGAACATGACAAGCTGACTGGGCTTGCCAATCGAGTCGGCTTTAAACGCTACCTAAAACAGCAACTTCCTGTTAAAACTGGCATGCTAGTCTTAGTTGATATTCAACGATTTCGCTTTGTAAATAACTTGTTTGGCTTCGCCTTTGGTGATTTGCTGCTGCAAGACTTCGCCAAAAGAGTCACATCTCTTAACCCCAGTCCTGATTTTGTATCGCGCATGAACGGCGATGAGTTCTTGCTATTTTATAAAAATGAGCTCAGCCCTGAGAGTTTGCTCATCATAAAGCAAAACTTACAAAGGGCGTTTGTCATAGAGAAAACGCCCATTAGCGTGAAAATGCAACTGGGTGTGTTAGAACTCAGCCATCATAATGCCGACATGAGCCTAATGTTGAGGCGTTTAGATCTGGCGTTGAAAAAAGCCAAGCAGAGTAAGAATGCCATGGCTTATTACCAACAAGATGACGATAAGGTGCAGTATCGAGAGCTGCTCATCATCAACTCATTGCCCAAAGCCTTATTAGAAGGCCAGTTGCACTTGGTATATCAAGCCAAACTCGATTTACATACTGGTAACTGTCAACAAGTGGAAGCGCTTATTCGTTGGCAACACCCAAGCCTTGGCAAGCTGTCTCCTGCTGAATTTATCCCCTTAGTGGAATATGCTGGCATGATAGAGCTCATCAGCTTTTGGGTGTTAGATAAAGTATTAGCCCAACAAGCCGCTTGGCAAGCCCAAGGAATGCAGGTCAAGGTGGCGGTCAATCTCTCCACCACGGACATAGATAACCCCCAATTGGCTGAGGAAATCAGCGCCAAACTTAAGCATTATCAAGTGCCTGCAGCGAACTTAATGATAGAGATGACTGAAAGCGTATTAATGGCCGATCTCGAACGCACCATTAGCTGCTTAGAAGCCCTTAGAAAGATAGGCGTGAAACTCGCCATCGATGACTTCGGTACAGGTCACTCATCGCTAGCGTATCTGAGATTCTTACCTGTGGATGAAGTTAAAATCGATAAGGCTTTTTTGGAGGATTTTGACTCGGATAATAGAAGTAAACAATTGATTAAGAGTAGTATAGAATTGGCAAAAAATTTAGGCTTTGAAGTCACGGTCGAAGGGGTCGAGTCTAAAACAGTACTTGAGCAGCTTAAAAGTTTTGGCGTCGATACCATTCAAGGTGATTATTACGCTAAGCCCCTTGAGCCCGAGGCGTTTCAAACCCAATTCATTACCTTGAATCAGCAATTAAGCCATTAAAAACCCCAGCTTGTTTTGTTATTAATTTAAGTATTAGTCTAAGTTGTGAGGGTTACCTTGATTGCAGAGTCAGCCATGGTTAAAGCAGGGCTATTCTTGAATATCTAAATTATTACTTCCTTCCAATAAAGAGTGCTTAGCCTTAAAGTGATTGATAAGCAACTTATTAACTGGTAAGTTGTTAAAATAAATAATAATTTTAGCGTAAATAAGTCGAAGATTGAGAGATTGTTTTAGGATGCTTTCCCGAAATTTGCGTTAATACGCTGTTAGGTTTACTCAGAAATGCGCATTTTTCTAGCATGGATAACTCTGATTTCATTCACTTTAGCTTCAATACCTTTGGTTGAGCTAAAAGGCACGGAATTAGTGATTTTCATTTTATTTGGTTTTTTTTCGTCGGCTTTGACTACAAAGTCTTTTTTCAATGATTTGAAGGGAATAAGTCTTTCAAGCTGGAAAGTAACCACTAATGGGCGAAAATGGCTTGTATCTATTGTAGGGATACTGTGTGGTGTTTGTAATTACTTTTCGTTGGCTTTAGTTGTGAAACATCTAGACCACCTACAAGGATTTTGGTTAGTAATTATATACGGTTTACTAGTTATTTTGCCGAGTTCATTATGTGGCTACTTTTTCGAAAGGGTATTTATTTGGGGTAAGTATTCGTTGCAAAAGTAAACCTAAAAAAGTAATTAAACAAAGAACACAAAACAGCAGTTTTGTGCTCCTTCTTCGCCAAGATTAGTCTGCTATTTTGTGCCTTTTATTACGGCGCTGGCGGATCCCCTCATAATTTCGGTCTGCCAGCGGTATGAACCAGTTAGATATATTCGTTTAATACCCAGTATATTATCGACAACTTTTTTAACGGAATTGGGTGTTAATTCTTGCCTTCGTCGTACTTTTTTCTAGTCAGACAACTGATATTACCGCGCGATGTTTGATGCTTATATTATAAGAATGAGGGCATTGTTTTTTGAGTAAATCGTGTAATATATGCTTAAGTTTGCCAGCAACACATATGGTGTTAGTTTTAGTAGCCATCTTGAGTAAGAGTGGCGAAATTGATTAGAACAGATAGCACCATGCGTGTCTACTAAATTGAAAATAAAAGCAATTATCAGGGGATTCCCTAGAACAGGGCGTTAAATTTTACTAGGGTTATGAATTTATATGATTAGGGAAATAAGGATTACTTCTTTTGAAGGTTTAATCTCTGAAATGGAAAGTCTTGGTAAGGAACTATGGTTCAGAGGTGTAACAAATAAAAATTACTCTTTGATTCCTGGTTCAGTTCGTTTTGATTTGAATGGTTGGAAAGAGGTAAGTGCCGTTTTAGATTTTATGGCATCCTATCAAAATCATCATGACTATATTGAAAGTAACTGGGAGTTGTATAGTTTGATGCAACATTATGGTTTCCCGACACGATTACTCGATTGGTCAACATCTGTAATAGTGGCCTTGTATTTTGCACTAGACGGTGATGCAGATGTGGATGATGCCGGAAGTGCTATTGATCGTGTTGTTTGGGGGATGACTACCGGGATGCTAAATAACCTTAATTTTCTAAATCGACGTGTGATACCTACAGCAATAGGAAAGGCCACAACTGGAGAGAAATATTTGCCAAGCCCTCTACGTAAAAAAGAGGGTGATGATTTTGAGTTTGAAAAAAACCCTCTTGCTGTAAAAATGCCTTTCACTAACAAGCGAGTAAGTGCGCAAAAAGGATGCTTTACCATTCATGGAAGCAACCCTAAAGGAATCGAAGAAATCATGGAAGAGAATGGACTTGGATCAGAGTTGATAAAATTTGTCTTCGATGAAGAAGCGGCTATGGCAATACGTAAAACATTGTATAAGTTAGATATAAATGAAGACGATATATATCAAGACTTAAACTCACTTTCTAAGCGCATTGTACTGGTCAACCCAAATTGGACACTTTTAGTTGAGAATTTTCAAATTCTACAGGTGACAGATCACCATTAGCAGAATGAAGTCGCTCCAAGTTGTAATATTTCATGTAAGCAGTCACATCTTGCTTCATAAACTCCCTTGTTGGTTGAGCAACTTTAAAAATCCAATCGTGTTTCAAACTACCAAAGAAACGTTCAACGACGGCATTATCCCAACACGCACCCACATCCCCCATACTGGCTCGGATACCATAGCTCGATAGCAGCTTACCGAATTGCTTGCTGGTATACTGTGAGCCTCGGTCACTGTGAAATACCAGCCCTCTGGCCGGTTGACGCAGGTTGTAGGCTTTCATTAATGCCTTAGATATCAAATCCGTGGTCATACGCTTGTCTATGTGCCATCCAACAATCCGGCGTGAATATAAATCCATTACCACTGCCAAGTACATCCAGCCTTCACCTGTCTTTAAATAGGTCACGTCACCTGCCCAAACCTGATTTGCGGATACTGGGTTAAAGTTCATGTTTAACAGATTATCAGCCACTGCATCAGAGTGTTTTCGCTGTGTCGTCACCTTGTAAGCTCGTCGCTGGGTAGCTTTGAGTCGAAGGCGGTGCATAATTTTACGAACGAGATAGCGACCAACCTGGTAGCCTTCCTTGCGCAATTTCTTCACCATTTCACGATTCCCTAAGCTGCCTCGACTTTGCTTAAATAGCTGTCGAACAAGGCGATAAAGCTTCAATGTTTCAAGGCTTATCACATTTGTAGGGCGTTTATGCCAATCGTAATAGCCTGACTTACTGACACTCATTACTCGACATAACAGTGCTATAGGGAACAGGTTTGATTGCTGTTTGATGAAGCGAAATTTTACTTCATTTCTCTCGCAAAGAAGGCACTTGCCTTTTTTAGAATTTCTTTCTCCATGCGTAATTCTTTGTTTTCTCTACGCAATCTTTTTAACTCATCACGTTCCGATTCTTCTAAGGCGATACCTTGTTGTAGGGCTTGGTGTTTTTCCTTCCAGTTGTAAAGCAGACTAGTGCTAACCCCAAGAGACTTTGCTGCATCAGCAACGCTATAACCTTGCTCTAGCACCATCAAGACGGCTTCATCTTTATATGCTTGAGGATAACTCTTATGTGATTTTTTTAGACTCATATAGACCTCTTAATTTATTGACCATACTGTCTCAAAATTAAGTGTCCGATGGAATTAGACCAGAACACCTGCTTGTTAAGCTGTGTATCTATACCCTTGGAACTGGAACTGCGAGTTTCACACTTGTTTTATTGATTAATATAGTTGGTTTATGGTTTGGTTTTCAGCGAGATGAAAATGTATCTATTGAGAAAATAGGTTATTTTAATGTAATTTTATTTTTGATTAGCATCGGAGTTTTGGCTTTTTTAAGCTATGGTTTTATTTTCTACCTCATTAATAAAATTTTTAATTTTAATGTGAATAATCATTAGATTGCTTATAACAAGCGCTTCAACCAAGGACGCAACGCCTTGAATAAATATGGACACCCAACACTAATCGGTTAATTTAGCTCCTTCGATTAAACTCGGGAAAGTCGAAGACAGTTCAACTCTTTCACCCATGGTTAAACTTTGACAGTAGTCTTTTGAGTCTTCAGGTTACGCTAATGCTTAGCTAATATTTAGCTATGCCGAGGTAAAGTTATGCTGTAGCTGGGCCATCAGCGCCATAGGCATGGGTACTAACTGACGCGCCTTATTCATGCACACCATTTCAATGGTGGCCGTGACCGCGGCTTTTTGACTATTAGGGCGCCAAATGGATTGCTGCCACACAGTGCGATACTTACTTTCGAAGTAAAATTGTGTCTGCACATCGACGATTTCCGCAAATTCCACCCCATCATGACACAACATATCGCTGCGATAGACAGCAAAACCTAGCCCAAGTTGCTGCCACAGTTGGTTTAAGCGCTCAGCGCCAATCACATGTTCACGGGCACGTTCGAAATATTTAAGAAAATTAGGATGATATACAACCCCTGAAAAATCAGTATCTTCGTAATAAATTTGCACTGGAAAGTGGTAAATTGGACTGATTGCAGCTGGGCTGGACATGGCGTAGATGACTCAATTTTTCAAAGGAAGCAGGAGTTTAGCGTATTGTCCCTGACTTTTCAGCTTGATTAAGCCTTCATCGAGTTTTTTTGCTAACAGTGATGAATTTGGTTGTTGCTTGGAAAACGCGACAAAAATGTCACTCTGGTGATTGTTAAATATCGGCTGGATTTCTTCATTAACGCCCATCTGAGTGAGCTGCTCCTTGGCCACGGCATCAAACATCACGGCTAAATCAATTCGGTTGACTAACAACATGTTGATCAATTGCATCTGGTTATTGGCAATAAATAGTACCCAGTCTTTTTGCTTCACCAATTGGGGAAATTCATCGCCGTATTCGTAGCCTTTGATGACGCCAATCACAGCCTTCGGGGCTAAGTCATATTTACTTTTGGCGCTGATGGGGTGCGATTTATGCTGATAGAAAGAGGCGGAGGCCTGAAACAATGGTTGCTGACCGAAGATGAATTTATCTTGAGTGCTAACTTCTCTGGTGACATTAAAGACACCGTCCACATTGCCGCGTTCAGCCATTCGAAGGCCACGAGAGTAAGGCACAACTAAGGTTTCCACGCGGATGCCCACTTCAGCAAAGGCAGACTTGACCAGTTGATGAGAAATACCCTTGCCAAACTGATCGGCAAAAGGGGGCCAGCTGTCTTCTGCGGCTAAGATGATGCTGTTCACTTGTGATTGGGTGCCGTGCTCATGGGATAATTGCTGGGTTAACACTTCAACATCAATTAACTTGGCATGCTCAGCAAGGCTAGTGCCACTAAAGGTGATCAAACTTAAACAAGCAAGAACCGCGAATAAAGGTCGAGCAGATAGGGCACCTTGACCCATAAATAAGCCCGTTATGGCTAAGGCTTGAGATAATACCCTGAGCAAATTGCCGTGTATCGATGCGCTGAACATCATAAAATCCTTTTTATCGCTTAAATTAATTAAACTCGGCTTATATTAACCTTCGGCTAGAGTAGCATCAGTTATTATAGGTTCCATAATGATTTGTTACTAACGGTGAGCTTAAATAGAGTGATTCGGAATAATCGTTACCCTATAAATAGAGAGTGACACTGAATATAAGCCGCTATGATTTAGCGGGTAAATTTAGTTTCTAAGATCACCGCAGAGTTGGTGCGCTCAACCCCATCTAAGTTGCCAATATCATCAAGCAAGTGGCTGAGTTCTTCAGTGGTCTGGGCTTGCACCACCGCAATCAAGTCATATTCACCGGATATGGCATACAGGGCCGAAATCTTGTGCATCTTTCTGAGTTCCACATTGGTTTTAGTGGTGAACTTTTGCTTCACCTTAATGGACACATGAGCCGAGACTAAGTTACTGATATAGGCTTCGCCGTACTCCACCACATAGCCTTTAATGATGCCATTTTGCTCAAGCTTAGCGATGCGAGCCTGTACGGTTGAGCGGGATAAGTCTAGGCTGCGGGCTAGGTCTGAGATGCTCATTCTGGCATTGTTTCTTAATAGCGACAGTAGTCGTTCATCTTCTTTGTTTATCATATTGCTCACAATGACCAGTTGGTTGGTTAAATTGGTAGATTTTAGCGTAATTTTGTTAAATCTGCAGCTGCATTTCGCTATTTGTGCTCAATATAATAAAGGAATAACTAAATTACTCGCCGCACACTGGGTTGCAGCAAGTTCATAATTACAATCAGAGGTCAGTATGCAAATCAGCAGAAGTTTATTCGATGAAGTGATGGTTCCTAACTATGCGCCATCGGCGATCATTCCCGTTAAAGGCGAAGGCTCACGTATCTGGGATCAGCAAGGACGTGAATTTGTCGATTTCGCTGGTGGTATTGCGGTTAACTGCCTAGGCCACTGTCACCCTGTATTGGTTAATGCCTTAACCGAGCAAGCCAACAAGTTATGGCATTTATCCAACACCATGACCAATGAGCCTGCATTGATGCTAGCTAAAGCGCTGGTGGATAACACGTTCGCCGAGAAAGTGTATTTTGCCAACTCAGGTGCTGAATCAAACGAAGCGGCACTTAAATTGGTTCGCCGCGTGGCACTGAACAACTATGGCCCGCATAAATCGCAAATCATCGCCTTTAAGCAAGCTTTCCATGGCCGCACCTTATTTACCGTATCAGTGGGCGGTCAAGCGGCTTATTCTGACGGCTTTGGTCCTAAGCCTGGTGATATTGACCACGCTGAATACAACAATTTAGACAGTGTTAAAGCGCTGATTTCTGACAACACCTGCGCCGTGGTACTTGAGCCATTACAAGGCGAGGGCGGCATTATTTCGCCAACCCCAGAATTCATTCAAGGTGTGCGTGAATTATGTGACAAGCACAATGCCTTATTAGTGTTTGACGAAGTACAAACCGGTGTTGGCCGTACGGGCGAGCTTTATGCCTACATGGGCTTAGGCGTAGTGCCTGACGTATTAACTACGGCTAAAGCCTTAGGTGGCGGCTTCCCTATTGGCGCCATGTTAACTACCACTGAGATTGCTAAGCATCTTGTTGTCGGCACTCACGGCAGCACCTATGGCGGTAACCCATTGGCTTGTGCAGTAGGCCTTGCGGCATTCAATACGGTGAACACTAGCGCAGTGCTCGATGGCGTAAAAGAGCGTGAGCAGTGGTTCCGTGAAGGTATCAACGCCATTAACGATAAATATAAAGTATTTAGCGAAGTGCGCGGTAAAGGCTTGTTACTCGGCGCTGTGCTTAATGCCGATTACGCCGGTAAGGCCCGTGAGTTTATGCTCGCCGCCGCCGATGAAGGCTTGTTGGTATTGATGGCTGGGGCAAACGTTGTGCGCATGGCGCCATCACTTGTGATCCCCAAAGAAGATGTGTCACAAGGTCTTGCCCGTTTTGAGCGCGCTGTGGCTAAAGTCGTTGCAGCGGCTAAAGCAGTTTAACGAGACGCGATTAAGCTTTTAATCGTCAGGTAAATTCGGGCGCTAGCTTCAGGCTAATGCCCGAATTTATCTCGTCTCCTTGGTAAACAGAACATCAGAGTTCACTCATCAGCTCTGCTTGCCAAGAATGTTTTATCATGGAAACCGCTTATGTTACTTATTCGCCCAATTAAGGCCGCCGACTATTCGGCGCTATTACAAATTGCCACTGAATCTGGTGCAGGTTTTACCTCGCTGCCTATGGATGAGCAAAAGCTTAGCCATAAGATTGCCCATTCCGAGCAAAGCTTTGCTGCCGATATAAAGTCTCCGGGTGAGCAAGGCTACTTGTTTGTAATGGAAGACACCCAAACCGGTGAGATTTTGGGCACCACAGGCATAGAAGCCGCAGTGGGACTCAATAACCCTTTCTATCATTTTCACAAAAGTACAGTGGTGCATCATAGCGCAGAGCTTAAGGCCGTCAACCCGGTTGAAGTCTTGACCCTATGCAATGATTACACTGGCAGCACGGAAGTGTGCAGTCTGTTTTTACGGGAACCCTTTCGGGTTGGCTTAAATGGCCGTTTCTTATCCAAAGTGCGCTTTATGTTTATGGCCGAGCAGCCACAGCGCTTTGCAAAGCTTGTGATTGCCGAGATGCGCGGCGAAGCCGATGAAAATGGCATCCCGCCTTTTTGGCACTGGTTGCAGAACAACTTCTTTAATATGGAGTTTTCTAAGGCCGATTATTTGATTGGTGTGGGTAAAAAAGGCTTTATTGCCGATTTAATGCCGCGCTACCCCATTTATGTGGGATTATTGCCGGTTGAAGCGCAGCAAGTGATAGGTAAAGTGCACCATAACACTATGCCTGCGCTTAAACTGCTTGAAAAAGAAGGCTTTACTCACAGAGGCTATGTGGATTTATTCGATGCAGGCCCGACCGTCGAAGCCCAGCTTAAGCAGATAAAATCTGTGCGTCTAAGCCATAAAATTAAAGTGCAAATATCCACTGATGAACAGTTAACAGGGCCGAGCCAGTTAGGCATATGCAACTGTGAGACCGAGCAATTTAGAGCCACCTTCAGTGATAACTGTTACTTAGATAAAGCCTCCCATACTCTGGTTGTCACCAGTGCGATTGCAGATGCGCTAAATGTGCAAAATGGCGACAACGTACGCTACCTAAATCTTGATAAAGGTGCCAAATGAATCAACTTGAACAGTTAACCCCACTTACGCAAACCCAGTTTATTGCCGGCCAATGGCTTGCAGGTAAAGGGCCATCATTCAGTTCAGTGAATCCTGCCAATGGCGAAGTGATCTGGCAAGGCTTAGGCGCTGATGCGGGCCAAGTGGATGCGGCTATTACTAGCGCAAGAGCGGCTTTTTATACTTGGTCAGCCATGAGCTTGACTGAGCGTTTGGTCATAGTTGAAGCTTTTGCCGAGCAGCTTAAAGAGCACGCCGAGCTATTTGCGCGCACTATCGCGTTAGAGACAGGTAAAGCCCTGTGGGAAAGCCGCACCGAAGTGGGCGCCATGACAGGTAAAATCGCCATTTCTATTAAGGCAAATGCAGAGCGTACCGGCACGGTTGAAAACCCTATGCCAGGCGCCAAAGCCTTTATTCGTCATAAGCCTCACGGTGTGGTGGCGGTATTTGGCCCTTATAACTTCCCAGGCCACTTACCCAATGGTCATATAGTGCCTGCGCTTATCGCCGGTAATACTGTGCTGTTTAAGCCATCAGAGTTAACACCCAAAGTGGCTGAGCTTACTATGCAGTTATGGCAGCAAGCTGGGCTTCCTAATGGCGTACTGAATTTGTTACAGGGCGAGATAGCGACAGGTAAGGCATTAGCTAGCCACAAGGGCATCGATGGTTTGTTCTTTACTGGTAGCTCCAATACCGGTCACCTGCTGCATCAGCAATATGCAGGACAACCAGGTAAAATTTTGGCCTTGGAGATGGGCGGTAATAACCCGCTTATCATCACCGAAGTGGCCAATGTCGATGCCGCAGTGCACGATATTATTCAGTCGGCGTTCATCAGTAGCGGCCAGCGATGCACCTGCGCCAGACGATTATTTATTCCCAAAACCGCTAATGGCGATGCCATCTTGGCTAAATTGTTAACCTCGACGGCTAAAATTGCCCTAGGCGACCCGTTTGCTGAGACCCAGCCTTTCTTTGGCGCCATGATAAGCGACAAAGCCGCTGCCGGTATGGTGAAGGCTCAGGCCGATATCCAAGCCGCTGGTGGCGTGTCTCTGATTGAGCTGACTCAAGTGACGCCAGGCCTTGGCTTTGTGACCCCAGGTATTATCGATGTGACAGATGCAAGCCCGCTTGCGGATGAAGAGCATTTTGGGCCGTTATTAAAAGTCTACCGTTACACAGATTTTGATGCCGCCATCGATGAAGCCAATAACACCTCCTTTGGCTTATCGGCAGGATTATTGGCCGACAGCGAAACAGACTACCAACATTTCTATCGCCGCATTCGTGCTGGCATAGTCAATTGGAACAAGCCGATTACTGGCGCATCAAGCGCCGCGCCATTTGGCGGTATTGGTGCCAGTGGTAACCACAGAGCTAGCGCCTATTATGCCGCTGACTATTGTGCCTACCCAGTGTCATCGGTAGAAGCGCAGGCGGTAAGCTTGCCAGCCAGTTTAAGCCCAGGGCTTGTTATAGAATAAAGAAAGCTCGCTTTAACCCCGTTTGATAGCATGTCAAAATAGGGGTTAAGGCGAGTGTAACACCCAAAATAGTCATCATTAAATTCGTCACCACAGTTATTAGGAATTTGTAGTATGCATACCCAAGTTAATGAGTTGTTCTCTGAGTTGTGGCAAAACTATGTGTCGGTTACCCCATCGGCAGCCAAAATTCATGCCTTGCTAGGCTCGTCTCAGCAAGATGATGTGCAAAACGATCATATTGCCCTGCGCACCTTCAACATTGAGAAAATTAACTTAGACAAGCTCGCCGCCCACTTCTTGGCGCTGGGTTACAAAGAAAATGGTGAATACCATTTCGAAGCTAAGAAACTCTATGCCAAGCATTATGAGCATCCAGATCCAACTCAGCCTAAGGTGTTTATTTCTGAGTTGTTATTGGAAAAATGCTCGCCTGAATTACAAGCCATAGTGCACAAGTTGGTGGATCAAATCGATGTTGCCGCCGTGACTGCTGACAATTTCCTTTACTCTGGGCGTCACTGGTCAATCGATCAAGCGACTTACAACACCTTAGTGAAAGAAAGTGAATACGCCGCATGGGTTTCTGTGTGGGGCTTTCGTGCCAACCACTTTACCGTGTCAGTGAATGCACTGAAAAACTTTGAGACCTTAGTCTCAGTGAACGATACCTTGAAAGCGGCAGGTTTTGCATTAAACACCTCAGGCGGTGAAATCAAAGGCAGCCAGGAAGTGATGCTGAAGCAATCATCAACCTTAGCCGATGAAGCCTTGGTCGAATTCACCGATGGCAGCAAGATGGTCCCAAGCTGTTTCTATGAATTTGCTCGCCGTTTCCCAATGGCCGATGGCACGCTGTACCCAGGTTTTGTGGCCGCCTCTGCCGACAAGATTTTCGAAAGCACTAACGCCCGTTAATTGCTGACTATCATCGCCAATGTTTGAGCTTAAAACCCGCGCAAGCGGGTTTTTTATTGGCTAGCGTTTTATGTTTAGCAGTGAGCTAAACATGATGACTCATCTATGTCCAAGCTTAGCTTGGATCAAAGTCGTGAGCTTCCAGCTCACACTCGGCCAAGGGGGAAAGATCAACAGCAATCCCTCCCCCTTGGATCTCCCTCCGCGCCGCCCGCGAAGTTGTTGCTCCTCATATTCACGTAAAAATACCTAACGGCTCGACAGCACATCCGTGTGCCCTACGAGCCTTAACCATCGTCCCTGATGGTTGCACGGTATTTTTAAGCGAATATGTCGGCAACTTCGAGGGGAATAGGTGCCATCTGTGAGCACAGTGTTAAGAGGGATCTAAGTATCGACTTATAAATCTATTTTTCAACATTCCTTGCGTACTTAACCTTGATGTAAGTTTTTTTCACGAGTAGTATCAGTGTGTTGGCTGAGGTATTGTCTGAGGTGTTGTCGAGAAAGTTGGACCCGTCTTCATAAGTAAATAGCCTAGGTAAATACCCTTAGCAAAATGCGCATAATACAAAGCTTGTGCGCTTAAATGGAGTGTCGTGTGAAATCAAAATACGGAGTTACATTTTTAGTTCTTGCTGCCTTAATTTCGGTGGGTACTGCTATTGCGCATATGTCTTGTCTATTTTTTGGCCCTGAATGTTTTTCAGCTCAAATGGCGCCAGTTCAAATTATTGAATCAGCTAGAAATGGAACTTGGTTAGCGCCAATTGGAACGATATTTGTGTCGGTTATTTTCTCAGTCGTTGGACTATATGCGCTATCTGGTGCAGGTATGATTAGAAAGTTACCTTTATTAAGGCTTGGCATATACACGATCGCAGCACTTTGTATTATTCGTGGCGTATTGCCATTGCAGCTGTGGATCCGTCATCCTGATATGGTTAATTCAGTTGTTTTTTATACCGGTATGATTTGGTTAGTGACAGGTTTGTTGTTTTTATTTGGCTATCTTTTAGTGCGCAAGTCAGCCTGTTGTGAGGTGAAGCGTCATCCATGAGGGCTCGAACATCCCGTCGATGTGAAAGGGCTCACACATGCCGTGATGGCATGGTCAATGATGTTCCAGACATCATAATGACATTTCCCACTTCCATGTGGGTCAGATGCCATAAAGCGGACATGGGATGGACGGTCGTCTCGCCTTCTCGTGGTGAAACGCCATGGCTCACCATGTTAGCATTAGCGTAAATTGACGGCTTAAAGCCTTAAATCTAAAGATGCAGCCACTTTTTCCACTTTCCTTGCGTACAATACAAAGGCTAGGCAACCAGATATAGCTCATAAATAAGGAACGTTGAAATGTCGAATCAAGATAAAGAAGATCTCCCGCAACATAAAATGGGCGTTTATATAGCTGTAGGTGCTGGTATAGGTTCTGCACTCGGCGCTATAAGTGGTGTTGTTTTTGATATATTGCCGTTCAGCCTATCCATCGGAATAGCACTTGGTAGTGGCATCGGTATAGCAATTGGTTCATCGTTCAATTCAAAAAACAAAGAACAATAACGATGCAGAAATGGTTGCCCAAAATCGCCGCAAACAACACGGCTGGGACAAATACTCACTGGGCTTCGCCCAACAAGGTTCGCATTGGATGTTGTTTTGTGCTTAATGACAATTTCTTAATAATTAATCTGGTTATCATGGAGAATTTAACTATGGCAGGCACCGCTAATTATTGTTAATACTCATCACTGCTTAATGCAATTTTTGCACTTAAACCAACCAAAATAGTTCCCGATACACCTTCAAGTACTCTTGAGTATTTCTGCGCTTTAGGGCTACTAAATAAAACATTACCTAGACTTGCGTATAATAAGTTGCATGATGTCGCTAACACACTAAATAATAAGCCTAAAGTTAATAAGTTTTGTGTCGCATTAATTGCTAAAGGATCGATGAATTGAGGCAGGAAAGCCAGAAAGAACATCGCTACTTTAGGATTTAACACACTAATAATGACTCCCTGTTTAAACACTCCAGTATCTTTTTTGTTAGTGTCTTCAAGCAAAATTTTAGATTTTTTTCTGTAACAATTTAACAGTGACGTTAAACCTAAATAGAGGAGATACATAGCACCTAAATATTTAATCAGGGTAAACAAAAATGCAGAGCTCAAAATTAATGCAGAAAGACCTAGCGCTGCTGCTAAAGTATGAATCAAATACCCCACGCCCAAACCTAAGGATGCCTTAATTCCTGATTTCATTTTCCCTTTCATTGTATTGGTTACTATGTAGATAACGTCGGGGCCTGGGATCAAGTTTATAGATAAAGCTGCAATGACAAACAAGATTAATGTATTCATATCCATTACGACATACTCCTAAGTGTGTTTGCCCCTACATATATGTGGCAGGTAGGGTTAATAATGCTAATTCTGTTTCATGTTTTATACCAAGCAAAACAAGGTCAGCGGCGCCTGCCTTAGCGATATTGGGAAGGTCGGTAAGCTTGCACATTTTTTCACGGACAATTTTACTGGGATGCATCATTTATCTACTGACTGTTAATTAAAAATCTGTGGATATTTGTTAGGTACAACGAAGTCTGTAGGTGGAACGTCATGGGATTTTGGTGTCCAGCTGTGTGTCTTCCAAATTAACCATTGACCGTCTATCTGCTTCAGTAGGAAGTTAGTTCTTACCCATCTTGGGGGGGATTGACTGTCTTGTGAATCGATTCTCTTAGCTTCTTCAACTAAGGCAATGTCGGCGGTTAAAAATTCAACTGTAGATCCAGTGTGGACATATTTTTGCTCAATTTTAGGATACTTTGCAAACAGGAAGCCCTGAAGGAAGTGTTTAAGGGATTCACGGTTGGCAATAGACCAGCCATAGGAGTTCTCAAAATGTGTATCTAGGGTGAAATATGAAATACACCGAGAGAGATCTTGCTCAAGCCACGCGGAGTTCATCTCATCGACCACCTTTAACACTTGCTCCTCTGCGGTTATAGCACTCGCAAATGAGGTTGGAATATAGGCGATGAGACTTAACATAAGGATTAACACGTTAAGATTTAGCAATTTATCACTCCGGTGTTTGATTAGATGCTTAACGTCCAGTATATGCATGAACGAATGAGATGACAGTTCCGTGTCGCAAACCTAATGTACAGAAACCAGAGCCGAAAACCAATGTCAGTAAATTAGTGCTGTAACAGCATAGTTAAAATCACGTACTGTTAGCATTCACGAGTCGTTATCCTTGACTGCTAGGGCTTGAGATTGGTTTAGCCGAAAGGATAGGCCTGAGCTAAGCCATCAGACCTATTTTTAATTAAAAACACCCGTTAATGAACAAGGGTTCGCGTGCGAGTCTCGTTAATTCGCTTATTTTTATATGTTAATCCAGCGGGAATAGTTCAAAATCAACAAACTTATCCCACTTTTTAAACCACTCATAAAACAGGGCTTCATCATTGGATTCCATCAGCTGAAAGCAAATGTTTTTTTCTGTGTTTGCCCATGAATTTAAATAGTGCAGCCCCTCTGGGAATTGACGTCCCTTGGCGTTATACACTTTATAATTCTCTTCCATCAAACCGGGTTTGAAATTCTCAATAACCATGTATTTCTTCAAAACATCTCCTTATTACAATCTTGTTATGACAGCTTTTTATTACCCAGAAGCTAGGGGTATTTATCTGTTGTGCTATTTTCGAGGCTGTAATTGTTTATTGGACTTGGATGATGCCAGCCAAAGTTTAATTACTCGCACTTTTTTAACGCAACATGCTATAGGATTTTGCCTTATTAGGGTAGTGATTTGTTGCAAAAGAAATCGGCTAATCGATTGTTCTCATTGCACCTTTTAAGCTCGACTTGGTGATGGCATACTTTTTATCGTCCTTGTTGTTTTTAATCTGTTAATAGCTAAGACATAGAGCACTCAATTGACATAGCAATCACAAGTTACACCCAATACCCTGCGACTTTGATCCAAATGAAGTTTGGCCGACTTTAGCTGCACGCGAGCCCATAGGAAACTCATGGATATATTGATGCGGGTGATTGGGGAGAAGCTAAATGGTTCAAATGGATTGAAAAGGTATTCTCCTTGTATCAGTGCCTCATGTCATTTACTGTGGCTCTATTATGACGATAGAAAGGATGCAATATGTTAAAAAGTACCCCCAATGTTGATTTGAGCGCTAAGCTCTCAAATAGTTTGAGCCTCACCACTATTATTCTCGTCATGGTTGTTATCTTGGCACTCATATCCCTATTTGGCAGCTGGTATACGGTTGACCAAGGTGAGCGCGGCGTTATCTTAAGAAATGGTAAGATTATCGGCACCGCAGAGCCAGGGCTTGGTTTCAAACTGCCCATGTTTGATTCCGTAGTGCGCATATCCACTCAGACTCACACCACGAGCTACCAAGCGCTGCAGGCCTACAGCCGCGATCAGCAGCCAGCCACGCTGCGCGCCTCTGTCACTTTTAGCATTCCCCCTGATAAAGTCGAGGAAGTGTATGCTAACTTCAAAAGCATAGATTCGATGATAGCGCGTTTACTGGACCGCCAAGTGCCGACCCAAGTTGAGAATATCTTCGGTAAATACACGGCTATTTCAGTGGTGCAAGAGCGCATCAAGTTTGGTATCGATGTCACCGAAGCCATTAAAAAGTCAATCAAGGGGCCGGTAGATATCACCTCAGTGCAGATTGAGAATATCGATTTTTCTAACGCTTACGAGAAATCAGTGGAAGACAGGATGCGCGCCGAAGTGGAAGTGCAGACTCAGCTGCAAAACTTAGAAAAAGAGCGGGTGAGTGCGCAAATTGCCGTGACTCAAGCTCAAGCTGAGGCCGACTCACAATTAGCCCGTGCTAAAGCCGAAGCCGAGAGTATTCGCATCAAGGGTATTGCAGAAGCCACCGCCATTAAAAGCCGCGCCGAAGCCCTGGCCCAAAACCAAAATCTTGTGGAGCTCACCAAAGCCGAACGTTGGGACGGTAAACTGCCCACCACTATGCTGCCCACAGGCACACTGCCCTTTATTGATGCTAAAAAATAATCTGGGCTAGGCTGATAACTTAGTCTTTACTACTGATTTAGCCTTTGAAGATTCCTGATCTGTTGAAGATAAAGCCCTCAAGTTCCTATACATGAACTTGAGGGCTTGGCCGTAAAGCACCTTAATTCAGGGTTTTACGCGTTTTCCACTTTATAATTTAACGTTCCGCCAAATAAGGCTCGAATCATGCTTAGGCTGCCTATGGTGGTTAGATTTGCGCTAAACCGCCATCTACTTGTAAATCAGCACCTGTGATAAATGAGGCGTTATCAGAGGCTAAAAACAAGGCCGATTTAGCGATTTCTGCAGGGCTTGCAATACGACCCAGTGGAGTGTTCGCCGACACTTGGGCTAAGATGTCTGCTAATTGATCTTCAGCAAAACCAAACTTTGTTAATATCGGCGTGTCTGTGACTCCTGGAGATAAGGTGTTGACTCTAATGCCTTCTGGGCCAAGAGCTTGGGCAAATGAGCGGGTCAAGGAGCGCACCGCGGCCTTGGTTGCCCCATATACTGACCAAATACCTGCACCACGCTGTGCTTGAATAGAGGAGAGTATGATAATTGAGGCGGCTTTATTTAAGTAGCCTAAGGATTTTTGCACGGTAAAAAATACCCCTTTAACATTGATATTCATGCATTTATCGAAACTTGCTTCTGTGACATCGGCAATGTTTTCTGGTTGGGCAATTCCTGCATTGGCTATCAAGGTATCAATGCCGCCCCACAATTCATAACAGGTGTTGAAAAAATCTTCTAAGTCTTTATTCACACTGACATCACCTTTGAACACCAATACATCATTAGGTGATTTCTCTTGAAAATGCTTCATGCTATCCCTATCGCGGGCAAAAATGGCAACCTTATAGCCGTTTTCTAAAAAGAGTGTCGACATGGCTAAGCCTATCCCTGAGTTACCGCCGGTAATCGCAACGACTTTATTTTTCATGGTATTTCCCTATTCAACTGCAGATTAACAGAGCAATTACTGTAAACTTTAACGCTATCGAAAAGAAGTCTATAGTGTGTAAAATCCACTATAGTAGACACCTTATGAATTTTGATTATATTGGCTTGTTCATCCGAAGTTTCAGGCAGGCAAACCATGAAAGCTTGCAATCACTTGCTGATAGATCTGGGGTGAGCCGCTCAATGATATCCCAGATAGAAAGTGGTCAAAAAAGCCCAACTATCATGATATTGGCTAAATTAGCTGATGCGATGAGTATAAGCCTTGAGGATTTTATTAAGGTGCCAAAAGGGTTAAATACTTTGGAAGTGCTGACGCCATCGGAAAGTAATATTGTCAGTAAAAGCGCTAGTGCCTTTGTTTGTCATCAATTGGCGGCTAGATCGAGTTCATCCCCGGCGGATCTCTATCAGTTCTATTTTATCAAGGCGGGTAAAACTCAATTTTCAGCCAACCCTAAATCCACAGCGGTTAAATATGTCTGGGTCGAACAGGGGGAGCTGAGCCTGTACTTATCTTCAAAACAGGTTTCTGTGAAAGCAGGCCAGGCGATAAAATTCAATGCCTCCATACCCCATAGGTTCGAGTGTCGCCAAGGCATTTTAGCTAAAGGAACCTTCTTTATTGCCTATGAAAATTAAAGGGCTCGGTAGCTGCAGCCAGTATTGGCTGAGGACTTACCCCGAGGATGTTATATCATGACTGAATTATGCCAATGGGCTTTCTATCTTTGCCAGTTCTCTGCGCCATTTGGTGGCGATTTTTTGCAATTCAGACTGACGATTCATCGGGCTGAATGGATTAATAAAACGGCTCAATAAGCGCCAATAAAAAGCCAAGCTGTCGCCCTTGCTTCTGGGAATAAGGTGAACATGGACATGGCCAATATGTTGGCCCGATTGAGGCCCATTGTTAATCAGCAGATTGCAATCGCCGTGTTCTGGCATGACATAGCGCAACAGGCCTGTGAGTCGGCTACATAATAGCAGCAGTTCACTGGACTCTGCGGGGGGTAAGTTGTCTAAATAGGTGTGATGAGAGCGGCTTATTACCAATAAGTGCCCGCGTGTGATGGGGCGATTATCTAACACGACCTTAAAATGTGCCGATGTGAGCAACTCAAGGTGTGGCAAGCTGTCCTGATTGATTTTACACAGGATACAAGAGTCATCTCTAACAATCTGATTACTTAGTGATATTTGTGATTGGTCTTTCATCGTGTTCATCTTATTCCGCCAGTGTAAGCAGTGCTTTCCTATCGACTTTGCCATTGGCATTGTGTGGAAACTTTGCCAAATAATAGCCCCTTGACGGTATCATATAATCCGGTAATACCTTGCGGCAAAGTAATATCATTTCATGCTCATTAAACCCAAGCGCATCGTAAAACGCGGCTAACCCCAGAACTTCACCATTGATGCCAATGGGGTGGGCTAATACCGCCACCTGCTGACTGCCGGTTAGGCTGCGAATTTTATTTTCTATCTCCTGCAGTTCAATCCGGTAACCACGCATTTTGATTTGCTGGTCGGCGCGGCCATGGAACGCTAGCTCATCCGATGGCGACTGACTCACAAGATCGCCAGTACAATAGAGGTGTGCTTGCTGAGAGTTATTATCCACGGCTAGATTGAGAAAGCTCTTTTGAGTGTTCGCAGGATCTTGCCAATACTCGGCTACTACTTGAGGCCCATACAGATACAGCTGACCAATTTCACCGCTGGCGACTAAGCGCTGCTGCTCATCGAGCACCATGACCTTATTGTCACCAAAAGGCTTACCTATAGGGATGATGCCGCATTCGCCATGCTTGTCAGGGTCAACCCGTAACCAGGTATAAGCTATGGTGGCTTCGGTGGGACCATAGAGATTATCTATGCTGGAGTGGGGGGCGACACTGGCCCAATCCCGGGTAAGGCTTGCTGGCAGGGCTTCACCACAGAAGAGGCTGTAGCGTAAATTTGGCAGTTGTTGTTTGAAAAATTTATTTTTCAACACAGCCTGAGCGGCACTGACTTGGGAGGGCACAGAAAACCACACAGTTAATTTGTGTTTGCTAGCAAAGTGCAAGGGCATAAGCTTAGCAAAACCATCTGCCGCGTACAGACAGCCACCCGATGTCCAGCACACCATGATATCGTGCATGGATAAGTCGAAGGTAAATTCGAAGAATTGGCTGTGCCTATCATAGGGCGTAAAGTCATAAAGCTTACGAATATGCTCAAGGTAGCTCAGTAGGTTTTGCGTCGATACAGGCACGCCCTTAGGCTTGCCGGTACTGCCAGAGGTAAACATTAAATAGGCCAAATGACTGTTTGATACAGGCTCTGCCTTAGCACAGTGTTTAGTGCTGCCAGTGCTTTGCAAATGACCATTCGCATAGCTAGCCGCATATTCATTCACAGTCTCATTATCATCCAAGTTGTCAGCCAGAGTGTGAACCCCTTGGGCATAGCTGAGATTGCTGGTTTTGCCGCTTACCAGCACAGTTAAGGGGTCGGGTAACTGTTGTAGCAATTTGAGTAGACTCTCTTCACAGCCAGGATCAGCAAGTAAAGTTGTGCAACCGCTACTCTGGATGATGTCCACTAACTTATCCGTTGGGAAGCTGTCATTCAGTGGGATATAAGTCACCCCAGCCAAGAAACAGCTGAGAATGCCAGCATAGCCTTTGAAGGATTTCTTCGACAATACCAACACAGCGTCGGTGGTTGTTAACTTTTGTATTTGGCAAGCGATAAGGTCCGCTTGCGCAAATAGTTCGCGGTAGCTGTACTCTCTGTCCTCTACCCACAGGGCTGGCCTGTGGGCAAAGGTGAGGGAGCAATCCCTTAATTGCTGGATCATTGCTGGCATAGGGCTTGTCTGCTATGAGTCTTGATACGGCTGACAAAATCGGCAACTAAATTAGCCACATGATGATCATAATATTGAGCAAAATGCCCCGCGTTTTCTAGCATCACCAATTCACTGTTGGACAAGTTGTCAGCCAAGGCTTGGGCAAGCTTGGGGTGGGTGACTTCATCATGCTCGCATCCCAATACCAGTACTGGCGCCGAAATACCGCTTGTGAAGGCATCATCTTGCTCATTAAACATCTGATGCATCATGTTGGCGTAGCGAAACAAGGACTCGGCATTTCTAAAGGGCATACTGGTCATGTATAACAGGTGTGGGTCTGTGCTGGTGAGCACTGAGTCTATGGCCTGCTCATCACTCGCCTTCGCCTCTAGGTTGCCGTAAATTAATTGGCAATAAAACTCGGCCATGCGTCGATTGGCACTGATCTTAGGTAACAAGGACTTCAAGCTTTCCTCGAATTGACTCACAGGAATGGCAGGTTGCAGTTTTAGGGACACGCCGCCATTAAGCAGTGCGCCGCCGTTTATCCGTGCGGGGAACTCATTGAGCACTCTTAGGCAAGTTTGTGCGCCGCTGCTCCAACCCACAACGGCCGCCGTTGCCAGTTCAAAATGATCCATGATGGCTATCACATCTTTGGCTTGAGTCAATGAGTTGCACTTCTCCAGCTCGAAGGTTTGGGTGACTGCGGGGACCCAACGTGTGTCCCAAGTCAGCACAAAGTAATGCTCACTCAGTCTGCGGGCTAATGGCGCGATAAAATCGACGGGCATGCCATAGGCATTGGCGATCACTATGGGAGAGGCATCTGGATTGCCTAAGGTATGTACGGTTAAGGTTTCTGCGTCCCAACTTTTCACTTGATGGCGAAGGAAAATATGCCCTTGTTCCTCAGATTTTAATTCATCGGCAAACAGACGCACAAAATTCTCAATTTTCTCCATCGTCATGGGATTATGCTTTGGAAGAACCCGGTTAAATTGCTTCATTGTGTCGTAGTAGCCTTCGTAAAAGCGAGTTTTACTGTCGAACAAAGACTCAAAGGAAGACACCTTACCTTCACGGGCTTGGACGATTTCAATGCAATCGAGTTGGTTATAGTGTTCGCACTTTTTGATCACGTCGCTGACTTTGAGATCGCTCGAATTTACCGAGTGATAGACCAGCTGATCACCAAAATCGATGGATTTTAAGTAGAGGCAATCAAGCACCACTTGATCCACCGGGATGAAGTTACCCACGGCTTGGGGATTGCCCACCAATCTAAGATTGCGTTTCACCTGTGACAAGGTGTCACGCATCTGATACATCTCTTGGAACAGGCCATATAAACCAAAACGTGTGCCGCCGCTGCATTGAGTCAGCTCTGGGCCGAGAATGATTGAAGGACGTACTATGGTGCAGGCGATATTGCGTTGCTGGGTATATTCATGAATAAGCTTTTCAGCTGACCATTTACTTTGTTCATAATAATTAGTGAAGCCTTCGCGGTCACTGTGCAAGGTTTCTTTAATATCACCGCTTTGCTTACCTGAGGTATACGCGGTGGAGATATAGATAAAGCGCCCGGCAGCTAAGCCGTGGCATAACTCAAGCAAGTGTTCTGTGCCGCTGATGTTGGTCGCATCTATCTTGTCTTTGTCTTCCCAGCGATAAGATAAGCTGGCGGCAAAATGCCACACTTCGGCAATCTTGCTTTGTTGCAATAGCGCCATTTGTTCGGCTTGTAGGCCAAGGCCTGGTTTTTTAAGGTCACCCTTAACACACACAAGGCGTTCGGCTAATAGGTCTGCAGGAATGTCCGGTAAATTATAACTCTTGGCACATTTTGCCAGGTTATCGCACACTCGCTGGTGGGCTTGCTGTTCATCTTCCCCCCTGGCTAATACAAACACTTTTCCTGGGGTGTGGAGTTTCCAATACAGGTAGTGGCCCCCTAAAAAACCTGTGGAACCGGTTAGCAATATTGCTTCATTGTCTGTATATAAATCTTGCTTTATAACATCGTATAAACCGTTTGAGCCATATGACTTTTTCATAATTGCGTGCACCTATAAATGATTATCTGAATTCATCCGATTAAGTCGAGTGAAACCGAGTGAAATTAACTGAAGTTAGGTAAAAAAATTGTCTTTAACCGCGCGCAGTGAAGACACCTTCAGCTGCAAGGATTCATCGACTTCAATTTCCTGACCTATGGCCTCCTCTAACATTAGTAAAAACTCAACAAAAATCAGTGAATTAACGACTTTATGTTCGATGAGGTTTAACTCGATAGGGATTTTCTCTGGCCATTTCACTTTGACTCTTAACCATTCACATAGCTCGTCAAATGCGTTTACACTCGTGTCCATATTCACTTCCTTGTATCTGTCAGTGTTATTCCTAAACGTTCTGCATGACGCTTGAAGGAGCCCAGTAATTTAGTTTCATGTAATTCGATTCTATTGGGGTGGTTCAATAAGGATTCTCGCAGCGCCATGCCCTTGGTAATACCGGCATCTCGATAGGCTTGGGGGTTATAAAGGGCTGCAATATTGATGGCGATTGATTTATCCAGCTGTTGCCCTAACCAGAGTGCATCGCCTTCATCTGTGATCGCATCCTTAGCCAAATGCTCCAATACTTGGCGGCCGTAGGCGATATGACGAGACTCATCTTTATAGTGGGCTTCGTTTATCTCCCTGACGAAGGGATGCACTCTCGAGTCCCTTGCATTTTGAATATTATAATAATGGCCGATTTCTTCGAAAATAAGGATGCGAGCAAACACGAGGAAATGCTCTTTTGCAGGGGACATGAGTTGTTTTTCAATTTGGAACTTTTTGTTGGGGTAGACCTTACCGCCATAGGCTCGGCAAAATTTTTGGAAGTACCACATGTGCTGGTTTTCTTCGTCGATCAAATGGTACAAGTATTCCCTGGCATCACTTAAGGCGACTTTGTCGAGTATTCTGCTGACTTCCTGGATAAGTTCCAGCTCGCCGGTATAGTTAAGGCTGAATGAATTGATGCATTCCCACTTGGCGAGTTTGATAAGCTGCGCTTCATCCCACTGCTCAATATGATCTGTTAAGGCGATTGAAAGCACATCGGGGGATTGCCACCAAGTATCTTCAGCGATATGAGCCGGCCAGTCGAATAGACTGAATGCCACATTGTGCTTTTCTACTGAAAGCCTGGATAGATTATCTACGCGGGTAAAAAAATTATTCATGACAAATCCTTTTGACTAACGTAAGTCGAATCCATAAGTCGAATCGAAACTAACTTAATAGCACGATTGGAATACAATTAGATTTATATACGCAGCTTTTAAATAGTGCCAAAACAAATAGACAGTACAAAATAACAGTATTATTTAAATAATAATTATTATTTAAGTAATAATTATTATTTAAAGTAATAAGGTCAAGGCAAGCTAAATGCTTGTTAATCCTATTGTGAATTTATTTAGTAGCATGTTTTTACACATCTTAATTAAACTTAAATAAACGGCATAATAAAATGTTTATTTCTATTTAATTATCGTCAATTATTTAGTGGTCAATCCGTTAGCTAAAAGCTAACGTATCAGCAACATATTTGCAACTTATTATTTAGTAAATTAAACGCCCGTTTAAATTTATCGGCTTGTTATTGTTTATATTGATTTTATTTAGGTTTTATTGTTTGATTTCTTGGCGGGTTCTATGAGTGATTGTAGGTGAAGTGGCCGTTTCGCTGTGTTGGCTTAAGTCTTGGGAGCTGCTTTGATGGAAAAGTATGCTTTGGGAAAACACAGGAATGAGTCATGCAAATGAGTAAAGCAAGGGATGTGATGAAGGGGAACATGTAACAGCTAGGCAAATAACTTGATAACCCACATAAAACCGTGGGTTATCAAGATGTGTGTGAGTTAGTCTTGAGTTACATCGTGTCTTCCCAGACTATGCTAGTTTGCAAGGCCGCGGTTAGGAAATGGCCGTAGTGGTTCTCCAATTTATCTCGCTTCAGTTTGAGCGTCGGCGTGAGCAGTTCGTTTTCAATAGCCCAAGGCTCTTTAACCACTATGATATGTTCAAGCCGTTGATGAGACTCGAGTTCACGGTTTACCGCATCCAAGGTTTTTTGCAATTCTTGAGTGACTTCAGCGCGGTTCTTGCTTGCACCTTCACCGAGAACCACCAGTGCGATAGGCTGTTTACGGCCAATTCCCATGACACAGACTTGTTCGATATCGGTATTACGCCCAAGGCTCGACTCTATGGGAACAGGGGCCACATATTTACCTTTGCTGGTTTTAAATTGCTCCTTTACTCGACCAATAATGGACCAAGCACCATCGGCATTGATTTTGCCCTTGTCACCAGTTTTAAACCAGCCATCGGCAAACGCCTCCTGGGTGGCTTGTGGGTTGTTGTAATACTCAGAGAATACGGCATCACCGCGGATCAGCACTTCGCCTTCCTCTGACAGCTTCATCTCTACGCAAGGCTGAGGTGTGCCTATGGTGCCTACATGACTTAAATTGAACGGAATATTACAGCACGACAGGCCCGAGGTTTCTGTCATTCCCCAGCCTTCACCTATGCTTATCCCAACGCCATGGAACCAGAGCAAGACTTCGGGGGAGATAGGCGCACTGCCTGAGCCAAATAAGCTGGCTTGGCTGAGGCCAAGTTGAGTGCGGATTTTTTTCGCCACCAGTTTTCCAATAAAGGGAATGTTAAGCAAAAACTGCAACTTTTTGTTGGGCAGCTTGGCCAAAATCTGCGACTGAAACTTAGTCCACAGCCTAGGTACAGACACAAAACTTGTGGGCTTAGCATGGCGAACATCATGGATAAAGGTCTCAAGGGACTCAGTAAAGAAGATATCCGATGGGCTATAGATTGAGGGTAATTCAACGACGCAGCGCTCTGTGATATGGGCCAATGGCAGGTAAGACATAAGGCGACTATTGTCATTGGAGACCAGCAGTTTGGCGGCGCTCATAGCAGAGGAGGCCACGTTTTTTTGTGTCACCACCACACCTTTGGCTAAACCTGTACTGCCTGAGGTGTAGATGAGAGAGAAAATCTCATCGGCTTCTGGTTGATGAAGTGTTTGCAGCGGCTGGTATTCTTGCAACCAATCATTCCATTGGGCTTTACAGGGGAGTGTGGGATACGGGAAGGCGATGCTGAGCATATCGCTCGGTAATGCCTCAGCTAAGGCGTCTGTCTTATCCAGTTTACCGATAAAAACCGCTTTAGCGCCACTGTGCTCCAACACGTACTTAATGTTATCGGCGCCAGCGGTGGGGTAGATGGGCACACTTATCAATCCTGCCATCATGATGGCGAGATCAGCAATAAACCATTCGGCAGAGTTTTTGCCTATAACAGCGATTTTATCTCCGCGGCTCAAGCCATTTGACAGTAAGGCTTGGGCCATTTTTCTTGCCTGTTCATCGGCTTCGCCCCAAGTATACGTGTGCCAAACTCTATTGACAGGCTGATGCAACCAAGTTTTATCTGGATGCTGTGCAACATTGTGTTGCATCTGCGCCAAGGGCAAGCGATATTCCATATTATTTTTATTTCCTATTGGTGTTTGAAAGTGTAGCGAAGAAGCGATTGTCAGTTTTCTTCACTTATAACTAACTCTGCCATTCCTTGTTAAATAATGCTAGAAATAAATTTAATACAGAGTCCAGCTTTATAAGTTGTCCTTACTTAAGGGGGCTGAGTTAAAATTAGCATTATTCATGAATCGAAAGTGCATATATGTATAAATCAATGAGTATGAATGGCAGTATTAAATAAAACCTCACAAAAGGATTTAAGCTAATATCAATATTGAGTGTGAAGTGGCTTACTGCAATTAAGCTTGATATAGCTGTTTTGGCTAATAGTATCAATCATGAAAACTTGCTAAGTTCTCATCTACACATTATGGCTATAGCCAATGTGACTTAGGTTTTTTGTTGTTGCCCTGTTGAGAGAAGTGACTTAGGGGCTAAAGCGTTGCCGCTTAGGGGCAATGATGCTGAGGTTACTGGGTATGGCTTAGGCTTGGTAAATCTAATTTTCGCTTTCCATTATGTAAAACAGCACTTTGTAGACCACAATTAGACACCAAGTAAAGGAACTGCCTTGAATTTTAAAATAGGGGAAACCATGAAGTCCGTGATATTCACATTGTTACTCTTGCTGAGTTTTTTTTCGATGGCAAAAGCCCAAGAACCTCTAGTGTTTGTTACCAGTGATTATCCTCCCTATGTTATTGATAATAATGGGGTCGCAACCGGCATGGTGCCTGATATTATCAGGGCTATTTTTAAAGACTCGGACATCGAAGTTGACATAGTATTCCAGCCTTGGAATCGTGGTCAGGCATCAGTGATAAGTGGCGCTGCATTCGCGACCTTTCCCTATGTGATGACTAGGGAAAGGGCGAAAGTTTTTGATTTTTCAGATCCTTTTTTGGCCTTTTTCCCTAAATTTTTTTACAACAAAATGCGCTTCCCTAATGGCTTCTCTTGGAAAAAATTAAAGGATTTTCAAGGTTACAAGATGGGCGGGGTTAGGGGGTTTTGGTATGAGGCCGATTTTCAGGCCCTTCGACTTAACGTCAATTATGTCAGCACAGATTTACAAAATATGAATATGTTGCTCAAGGAGCGAGTCGACTTTACCTTGATTGATGAAATGGTGGGCTGGCATCTTATTAAGACAAATTTCCCCCATAAGAAAGACCATTTTGCGGTTGCCAAAAAACCTGAAAGTCAAAGTGGGTTACACTTGATGATCTCTAGAAAGTATCCTAACGCTAAAGTCTTGACCCAAGTGTTTAATAAAGGGCTGAAAACCATTAAAACCAATGGGACTTATCAAAAAATTCTCAATGATTATCAGGTGTCTGAAGAATACGCTCAGATCCCCCAAGACGAATAAGCTCACCTCACTGCTACATCACCTTATCTGTTGTGCGGCCTAGTTTTTGTAGGCTTTGCCTTGGTTTCAGTTTTTAGTTTCTAGTTTCTAGTTTCTAAGTTAATGAGTGATTAACCGGTGCCGTGTCCTTTAACATCACACCGGATACTCTTCGCTTTAATGCCTCCTTGGCTAGCCATATCAGCTTAGTGGCGGCGCTGGCATAATCTAGGCCTTGGGGATGAATATTTGAAATGCAATTTCGCATCGCATCACTGCAGCCTACTCTGGGGGCATACGTAAAATACACCCCTAAACTGTCTGGGGTAGTAAGTCCCGGCCGTTCACCTATGAGTATCGCCACCATAGTGGCATTGAGTCGCTGTGCAATCTCGTCCCCAAGGGCCACTCGCCCTTGTGTGGCTATCACCACAGGTGCCAGTGTCCAGTCTTTTGGCAGCCGCGTACTCATCTCTTTGATCAGTGGCAGGCTATGGCGGGCGACGGCAAGGGAGGATAATCCATCGGCTATCACAAGTAATAAACTGGGTCTTTCCCTCTGGTATTGCTCCAGTTCAGCAAAATGCCTCTCATGTAAACGCCTGCCCAAATCTGGCCTGAGCAAATATTGGGATCGGTTGTTAGCCTGGCTGGTGACAGTGAGCGTATCGAAGCCTAAGTCTTTAAGCCCTTGAGCCAATAAGGGCACATCTAAGGGTAAATGCACCGCATCTCGCGCCATGGCATGGGCAAGTGCTAGGGCCTGCACTTGCGCTGTGGGTAGGCTTGTGCCGACTCGGCCGAGGGAAATTCTAGCCTGAGTAAAGGCCATCAGCTCAGGCCAAGGATCCGCTTGCACTAATTCTGAGGGACGCACTGGGCTTGAGGGACACGCAACGGCTACAGCGGCCGTGTTTGTGCTAATCGCTGTGGCAGCTCCTTGAACAGGGGATGCTTGGCCGTTACTGTTAGCATCTTGCCTTGTGGGTCCATCAGCTGCATTTTTTGTAACCATAGTTCAAACTCCGGCGCGGCGGATAAACCGCACACTTGTCGTAAGTACAAGATGTCGTGGTAGGAGGTGCTTTGATAGCTGAGCATGATGTCATCCCCGCCGGGCACTCCCATTAAGAAGGTGACGCCGGCATTGGCTAACAAGATCATCAAGGAATCAATATCATCTTGATCCGCTTGGGCATGATTGGTGTAGCAGACATCGCAGCCCATGGGCAGACCAAGCAATTTGCCACAAAAGTGATCTTCCAGTCCCGCCCTGATGATTTGCTTCGAGTCATACAAGTATTCTGGGCCAATAAAACCCACCACACTGTTGACTAACAGGGGTGAGAAATGCCGAGCCACTCCATAGGCTCTGGCCTCGCAAGTTTGTTGATCTATGCCATGATGACTGTTGGCAGACAGGGCGGCGCCTTGGCCTGTTTCAAAATACATTAAATTATTGCCAACAGTGCCGCGGGCCAATGCCAAGGCGGCGCTTTGAGCCTCTTGCAGTAGCGCTAAATTAATGCCAAAGCTGTCGTTAGCTTTTTCGGTGCCGGCAATGGATTGAAACACCAGATCCACTGGCGCGCCTTGCTCTATCAATTGGATTTGATTGCTGACATGGGTCAAAATACAGGATTGGGTCGGGATCTGGTAATGGGATATCACTTCATCGAGCAAATAGTACAAGCGCTCTAGCAAGGGCAGGCTATCGCTCGCCGGATTGATGCCGATGACAGCATCACCGCAGCCATAAAGTAAACCGTCCAGTAGAGATGCTGCTATGCCGCGAGGGTCATCTGTGGGGTTATTAGGTTGTATGCGTGAAGACAGGCCTTGGGTTAAGCCTAAGCTATTTCGAAAGGCTGTGGGGTTGAAGCACTTCTTCGCCACCTTAATCAAGTCTTGATTGCGCATTATTTTGGACACTGCGGCTGCCATTTCCGGGGTAATACCAGCACAAACAGCGCTTAAGGTTTGTGAACAAGTACTATCCAGCAATAGCCAATTTCTAAAATCTCCCACAGTTAAATGGCTGATGGTTAAGAAGGCGCTCATTTGATGGTTATCGATTATCAGGCGACTGACTTCATCTTCTTCATAGGGGATGAGCAGGTCTTGTAAAAAAATTTTCAGCGGCTGCTCGGCAAGGCACATTTTTGCAGCCATACGCTCGGTTTCGCTGGCTGCCGCAATGCCCGCTAAATTGTCTCCAGAGCGTGCTGGGCTGGCTTTTGCTAATAACTGTGTTAAGTCATTAAAGCGGTAGTTTTGCCCAGCGACACTGTGTTGATACATGTTTAGCCCTCTGTTATTTCCCCTTAGCCTTGGTCCACATTTGCTTGTAAATATTACGGGTTCGCGTATTTAGTGGACGCCAAAGGTATTGCTCTGAGAAAAAGGACTCATCACCGACTCTGGCATCTTTAGCGAGCTGGGGGTCGAGTAATTTAACGGTATCACCATTGACTATAATAGAGCCGTACATCTCAAGTAAGCGTTTCTGCACCGGCTCGCTTATCATAAAATCCATCAACAAATACGCAGCATCGAGTTTTTCGCCGCTTAAATGCTTGCCTATGGCCAAGGTGTCTAACCAAACGGTTTGACCTTCTTTAGGATCTGCCAATTTCCAATTTTGCCCGCCTTGATTGGCGGCTGCCACGGCAAACCAGTAAGTGGTCACTAGCTCTAGCTCTTTCATGCGTTCTACATCTGCCATGCCGCCCCAAAATGAATCGGCATTAGCCACGAGCGTGTTCAATTTAGCTTCGATTTTGGGTATATCAAATTTTGTCGAGTCTATGTCGTAGAAGCTTTCTGGGGGATAGCCGAGCACCAACATTGTAGTATAAATGTTGGCTTCGAATTGATCTCCCGTGATGGCAAATTTACCTTTGTTTTCAGGTAACCATAGTTCTTCCCATGATTTTGGCTCAGCACGCTTACTGGCGTTGTAGGCTAAACCATAAGAGCCACCGAGAAGAGGAACCGAGTATTTACCCGCTTTGGTCTGATCATATTGACTGGATCGTAATGAGGCTAATACCTTGCTGTAATTTGATAACTTACTGAAGTCTATGGGCTGCAGCACTTGAATTAACTTATCTTGATTCATCTTGTAATAGTTATGGGTGGGGGTGGTCACATCGGCTGCCTGAACCCGCATCTTATTAAAAATGAGTTCGGGATCGGTAATGTAAGGCTCGATAATATTGAGCTCCACATCCATGCCTTTAGATTTAGCATAGGTGGTGAACTCTTCTTTAAATGGACTGATGTAGCCTTCCCATTCGAGCACATTGAGGGTAACGGCGAAACCATTTACCGAAAACAACACTCCTGCCCACAGCAGGCAACTAATACCAAGGCGTTTCATTATCATCATTGTCAATCATCCTTATTTTGGGTTTCATGCATGTGGCGAATTCTGAGTGGAAAGCAAACTAGGGTTGCTTAAATCTTGTATAAGGATTAGTCAGTCTTAGACTTTTAGCCAGTAACCAGAGCAAATAAGCTGATAAAAATTAACTTGCTAGCGCAGGTGTTTGTACCATGAAGGCTGGGAAGCTATCGAACAGGCGGCAGCTTCACTCCTTCTCGCGCCTTTGAGTCAGCATTTCCTTGTGTTTACCTTGTCAGGGTTAAAGCCGCTGTGGTACGGATAAAATCCGATTTAATTAATTTAACATTTCGACTACAAATACAGCATTTATCTTGCTACTATCCCAGCCGAGTTAATAAACTAGGGAGGGTTAAGGTAGCCTAGCTGCAATGAAATTGGGATTCTGATTGCTCATTTTTTGATATGAATATAATTATAAAATACAAAAAATAGGGTCAAAAATGAAATTCAATAAACTAAATATGGGGTTGTTATTATCGCTTGCGACTAGCTTTTCTTTTGTGTCTAGTCTGAGCTATGCCGATGATATCGAAGTTTACTTTAACCACACAGTTAACCCTCCTGCAATACAAGCCAATCTTGAACATAAAATTGTCGATTTAATTAATTCTGCTAATTCATCTTTGTATATGGCTATCTACGATTTGGATTTGCCTAATATTGCAAATGCCATGGTGTCGGCAAAACAAAGAGGTGTAGATGTTAAATTTATTACCGATGAAGATAATATTGCTGGAGAAAACTTAACCGCACTTGGAATATTAAATCAGGGTGGGGTGCCTTGGATAGATGACACTGAAAATGGTAGCGCGGGTTCTAAAATCCAACATAATAAATTTATCGTGGTTGATGGCAAAAAAGTATTATCCGGCAGTACTAACTTTAGCCAGTCTGGCGTGCACGGTGATTTAGATGCCCAAGGTAATTTGATTAGCGAAGGCAATGATAATCATATCGTCATCATAGATTCTAACCAGATGGCAAACGTATTTACTCATCAGTTTAATCTTATGTGGGGCGATGGCCCTGGTGGTGCTAAGGATTCGCTATTTGGTTTAGGCAAGCCTGATCATCAACTCGAGACCGTGTATACCAATAACGATAACATTCGCATCGACGTGCAATTCACCCCTCAGTCTCCGACGCTATATCAGGGCTCTAGCTTGTATAACATGCAGCAGTATATCCGCAATGCTAATCGCCGCATTCATTTAGCACAGTTTGTTATTAGCGCTCAAGATGTTGCCGATGAAATGGAGCTAAGACACGATGCAGGCGTGGAAGTACAGGGTCTAGGTGATAGGTCGTTCTTTTCCCGTTATTATTCTGAGTTCCAAGATATGTTAGGCAAAGAAGAGCCTAATACTGCAGGTGTGATAGAGGTCGACAGCTACACAGGCGCTGTGAACAACATCTGGGAAAACCCTGCCGATGTGCGTGTCGCCAAGCTAAATGGCAACGATAAATGGCACCATAAGTACATCATCATCGATGACATAGTGTTAACGGGCTCGCACAATATTAGTGGTGCTGCTGCCTTCGGTAACGATGAAAACGTGGTAGTTATCCATGATGCACAAACTGCCGCCGAATTTGAAGGTCACTTCAGCTATGCATTTTGTTTAGCGGGTAATGGTAGTAATTGTGTCCAGACTAGCTATACCGAAGGAACGTGGGAGGGGGTTTTCTTCTCGGCATCTCAAGTTGGTGTGGTGATGGACATGGTCAATAATGCCACCTTGAATGAGCTCGATATTGATGCCGCGATGAATAAGACCGCAGCGAACAATATTATTGCCGCCCGTCCTATCACAAGCATGGATCAACTTGCCGCAGTGTCTTATGTTGGCGCTGCCGCAATGACAGATCTTAAAGACTACATCAGTGCTTGGCAGGCTAAGTAAGCTCTGTCTAGCTTAGCTGTTAGATTTGGCGCACAGCCTAGCTGTGCGCCTTGAGGTCAATGTTATCAAAGCGGTCAATTTGATTGACCGTTTTTTTTTTGCTGATTTTTAGCCTAGTTAAAGGGAAGGTATTAAGTGTGTTGAACTCTAGGGAGAATACGCCTGTTCGAGTTTATGCATTTCACTCATTATTGGTGAAACTCATCATTTGTTTCAGTATGTAAGTTTTGCATTGGTTGTAGGTTATTGAAATTTAGTGAATAAATTATCTGGCTCGATATTTGCTAACTTTTTTACAACTTAATCAAGAAGATAAAAATTATGCTGCTGGATATTCAATCTTTGAGTCATCAATACAAGAGCCAAAAACAGGTAAATAGTGCGATAAAATCTCTGTCACTGCAAATTGAACCTGGGATATTAGGCCTATTAGGTCCTAATGGTGCTGGAAAATCTAGCCTGATGCGTATTCTGGCAACCATTGCTAAACCCACTTCCGGCAAGGTGTTGTGGCGGGGCAAGGACATTGTGCAGTCGCCGCAAACCTTAAGGCGCGAATTGGGTTATTTACCGCAATATTTTGGGGTGTATGAACAGTTATCTGGGTTTGAGTTTTTACACTATATTGCAGGCATAAAAGCACTCGATGCCGCTCAGGCTAATCACACTATCGATGAGTTACTGAATAAACTCAATCTAACCCACGCCGCGCATTTGCCATTGAAGGGCTACTCAGGCGGCATGAAGCAGCGAATTGGTATTGCTCAGGCGCTACTTAATGATCCCAAACTGCTGATTATCGATGAGCCCACCGTTGGCTTAGATCCGCAGGAGCGTAGCAATTTTCGTCAGTTACTCACTGAGCTTGCCACCGAGCGCTGCATTATTTTCTCCACCCATATCGTCGCCGATGTGGAATCGATTGCCGACAAGATTGCCATCATGCATTCGGGTCAGTTGATTCAATCTGGGACGCCAAGCACACTGCAACAAAGTGTTGCCAATAAATGCTGGACATTAACGGTTAACTCAGCGGATTTAAGGCAACTGCAACATGAATATATTGTGAGTCACAGCGTAAGAAAAGCAGATAAGCTTGAGGTCAATATTGTTGCTAATCATTGCCCTGATGCCAGTGCCACCTTGAGAGTGCCAACCCTTGAGGATGCTTACCTTTACTATACAATCAATCATCAGCCCAGCTCATTCATCGCGAGGGCAAGCTGATGAGTCAAACTTGGCAAAGCATTATCGCCGATCTTAAACAGCGAACTCGGCAACAAAGTTTTATGGTTTCATTGCTGGCAATGTCGGTATTAACCTTATTGTTTTTCCCTTCCCCTGATGCTCATTACCAGACCTTAGTGCTTAACGGTTACCGTGGTATTTATAATAGCGCTTGGATAGGTGTGTGCTTGGCAATGCTAAACGTAATGTTTTTACCCATTATCTGCTTCTATTTGGTTAAAAATGCAATTGAAGTAGACAGGCAATCAAACACCTTTGAACTTATCGCTTCAACGCCAATTAGCAAGCAGGCTTACCTGTTCGCTAAATGGAGCGTGAATGTATTTATCCAAGTCTGTGTTGTGCTGGTGATGCTGCTAACCAGCATCTTGATCCAATTCTATTATGGTGAGAGTTACCAAATCGATTTGTGGGCGTTAGCCTGGCCGCAGTTAGTGTTTGTGTTGCCGCTACTGTTCGCCATTGCCTCTATCGCACTGCTGTTTGAATCAATCAAATGGCTTAAGGGCGGCTTGGGTAACATCATCTATTTCTTTATGTGGATAGGTTCAGTGACTTACACCATTGAAAGCGTCTCTGGTGTGGGGGCTTTATTAGCACACCTTGAAGCCGAGGTTGTCGAGCGTTTTCCAGCACAAGCGGGCGTTTCGAACATAGGCATAAACATCAGTGATGAAACCCGTGAAATTAACACCTTTGTGTGGCAGGGATTGGAGCCCACCTTATCTCATCTTTGGGGGGGGATGCCGCTGGTTGTGATAAGTTTTGGATGTTTTATGCTCGCATGGGGGCTATTTAATCGCTTCAGTCAAGCTTTAGCTGCCGAGCATCAGGGGTTATCGCCAATGACGAAGACATTGCAAACTAAAGTAAGCAGGGCGCTGGATCCTGTGTTTATAGCATTAACTCGGCATTTTGCCTTTACACGTTTGTTGCGTTTGGAGCTTAAGTTACTGCTCAAAGGCCATTCTATTTATTGGCTTTTGGGTTTGCTGGTGCTAAATGTCATTCAACTTGTTATTGAGCAGCAGATGCTGATGGGCTTACTTTTGCCTATCTCCTGGTTATGGTGCGTGTTGGTGATTTCACAACTGGGCCAACAAGAAAAACAAGCCAATACTCTGGAACTGATGAGCTATAGCAGGCAATCTTCAAGCCTTCAAACCTTGGCAAGCTTCAGTGCTGCCTGGTTGCTATTGGCTATGGCCAGTTGTGGCGGTATGCTGCGCTTAGTGTCCATGGCTGAGTGGTTGCTGCTGGTACAATTGGTTGTCGCCATCTCTTTTTCTGTCGCCTTGGCCTATTTTTGTGGCACCTTATCAGGGACAAAGCGCCTATTTGAAGTGCTCTACCCAACGCTTTGGTATATTGGACCGATACAAACGGCCCTGTATGTGGACTTTTTTGGCGTCAATAGTCAATCGAGCTGGCAAGCCGGGGTTCCCTATTACTTTGGCGCTATTTCAATCAGCTTACTATTGTTAACGGTTAGCCTAAGAAACAGGCGATTATCAAGTTGAGCTGCAAATTTGGTTGAATAGATTAAAATCACTTTCACTCTTCTTGCCTGCAGAAGACTCATATAAGCTAGGGGATAGAATAGGTATTGATATGCCAATGACGTCTGCTGGCGGATATACCATTACAGGGGAGTACACAATGACAAAATTAACATTGATGAGGTAAGGCATGAGTATTGAAGTTTGGCTTTCATTTGTATTAGCATCGACTATCTTGTGTTTCTCTCCAGGACCCACGGTTTTTATGGTCATGGGGCAATCATTGACTCAGGGTAAGGCATCGGTGATCCCTTTGGTCACTGGAGTGCTGTGTGGTGATGTGATTGCCATGAGCGTATCTTTCGCCGGGCTAGGTGCGCTATTGGCAACCTCTGCGGTGTTCTTTAATATTTTCAAATGGGTCGCCGCTGGCTATTTAATGTATCTTGGTGTGAAGGCTTGGCGCAGTAAGCAGAAAGTGGACACTAGCCTTGCTGATAAGACACAGCAGGGGAAAATGTTCAAACAAGCCTTGGTAGTCACCGCCTTAAACCCTAAAGGGATCATTTTCTTTATCGCTTTTTTCCCTTTGTTCATCAATACACAGCAGCCAGTATCAGCACAAATACTGACCATGGCCGTGTCTTTCTTGATGGTCTCAGCGTTTAGCGCGTCATGTTATTCAATATTTTCAGGCTATTTACGCAGTAAAATTAATTCACCACAGTGTCAGCAAGGGTTTAATAAACTCAGTGGCTCAATGTTAATGGGGGCCGGGGTTGTGACGGCAACATTGCACAAATAAGGCTCACAAGACGCTTACTGGAAATAATATAGGCTTAGGCGATGGATCTAGGATCCAGACTTTTCTTGCTTGAGGGTGAATTTAAGTTAATGATTTTGCCTCATTTCGGCTAGAGCCAAATTGTTGTAAAAGGTGTAGCATGTCAGGCTTTAGTGGCCCAATAGTGTGGGTCGAGATTGTTATTCGTGAAAGGGAAGGTGAGCTTGGAACATTTTGTGTGGAATATTGACCCTGTGATGGTGTCGTTTTTAGGTCTGAGCATACATTGGTACGGGGCATTGTTTGCAACCGCGATTGCCGCGGGTTTTCAAGTCATGAAACGTATGTACGTCAAGGAAGGCTTAGATCTTGAGTCATTAGATAACTTCCTGATTTATTGCGTCGTAGGCATTATTGTTGGCGCCCGTTTGGCCCATGTGATTTTTTACGATCCCAGTTATTATTTCTCTCATCCGGCTAAAATTTTGGCGATTTGGGAAGGCGGCCTTGCCAGTCATGGTGGCGGTCTTGGGGCGATTATTGCGCTGTATTATTACCACAAAAAGATTAAGCTGCCGTTCCTATTCCTGCTGGACAGACTGGCTATCGCCACGGCGATTTTTGGCTTTTTTGTGCGCATGGCGAACTTTGCCAACTCAGAGATTTTGGGCGTACCGAGCAATGCTCCCTGGGCGATAGTGTTTGAACGCATCGATTTTCTGCCGCGTCATCCAGCTCAGCTTTATGAGGCTATCGCTTATCTGGCGATTTTTATCACCTTATATGCCTTGTATAAGTTTACTCAGCTTAAAGAGAAGCACGGGGTGTTATTCGGTGTGTTCCTTTGCACCGTGTTTAGCGCCCGTTTTGCCATCGAGTTTGTTAAGGTAAAACAAGCCGCCTACGCCGAAGACTTTGTCTTAAGTGCCGGCCAATGGCTAAGTGTGCCTTTCTTGTTAGTGGGTGTTGCGCTGTTAGTGCTGCCTTTTATCCGCAAGGTTAAATAATCTTTCAAGTTGTGATTAACTGAATAGCTTATTGAGCTATCGCTTATTGAGTTGTCGGTCATTGAACAAAAAGCAAAACCACTGCCAAGGCAGTGGTTTTTTTATGTTTAACCAATCCTGCTCTGCTACAACAAGGCTGAACTCATAATAAAACTAAACTTATAATAAGGCTAGGCTCATAATAATGACTCGTTCACCGCTGAAATTAACAGGACTACTGGACGCTAAATCGTCGGCTGCAAGCCTGACTAAATACCCTTGGGGGAGTGTTATGGTGTTATTGCTGAATGTCACTTCACAACTGCCGGTGACAGCATAGGCAAATAGCAGCTGAGATAAAGGCAGTGTAAGTGTACTGGCTTGCAATACGTGAACGTCAGTCTGATATTTAGCGGCTTTTACTATCAAGTTAAAATCACTAATAGGGCCATTAATTAACACACCTGAGGTCATAAGGCCGCCATCAAAGTTGGCGACGGCCAGCGGCGTGGCTAATGTCTGGTATTGATGCCGACCATCATGGTTTTGGTGCTTGAGGGTGATCCCCACACCTTCAAGCAGCAATAGCTGACGTTGGTAACCACTAAAGTCCGAGAAAGGCCCATCTTCGGTGACCTTTGCCATACTGATGCGCCAGTCAAAGTCAGCCATTGTACCGCCCTCATTGATGGCAAGTTCTATGGTCTCGCCTTTGCCATTCTTCCAAGGCAGACGTTTAAAGTCATTGGGGGGAATGATCTGCACTCTCTATATACTCCTAGGCTTTTACTCTTGGGTTTATGCTCTTTAGCTTATTTGCTCGTTCGTTGGATTAGCTGCGTCAAACTAACCTTATGTCCTTGTTCAAGCAGCTTGATGGCTTCAACTATGGCGGCATTGACTGGGGTGTTCACCCCATACTCTTGCCCTAAACGCACGACTGCGCCGTTGAGATAATCAATTTCTGTTGTTCGCTTAGCTTGAATGTCTTCCCACATGGATGAGCGCGCCTTGTCATCTATGCTGAGCATGGCTTTTGCGAGGCGGGAGAATAAAAAATCTGGTAGGGACAAAATAAACGGCAAATATTGGGGCTTCACTCTAGTGAATTGCCCTAGGCTAAACCCTGCTGCGCGGCAGACGCTGAGCCATTCTCTCATGGCCTTAGCCAGCCAAATGCGTGTCGGGCGTTGGCTCAATTGCTGTTTTATGGGTAAATCCATGATGGCATTTAAGGCATTGTTTAGATTTAATAATAATTTCCCATGAATGACAGACTCGAAATCGACTTTGAGCTCGCAGCTAAATCCATGAGTTGTCAGGGCGTGATAAATAGGCTGTAGTGCATCGTGCTCTTGAAACACAAAACCGCCTTCGGTGCCTTTATGGAACACGGCATTGGCTTTTTGCAGCACATTAAAGGGGGTGATCCCAAGGAGTAATTGCCGGCTGCCATGTTGCTGTTTTAGGGCTGACGCGACAAGATCGCGACTGCCAAGGCCGTTTTGCATTAAGACTAGGCTGCTTTGTGAGTGAGTCATGGCTAAAAGCTTTGCAACAACGCCTTCAAGTTGATGGCATTTCACCGTGACAAACACAAGATCGAAGGTTTCATCTTTGAGTTCTGTGAGCAATTGCCTTGGCATGACTACCTTATCTAATCCGAGATAATCAGTGAGATGAATACCGCCAGTGGTCACTATGGCGTCTTTAATGCGTTGTCTGCAGATTAAGCTAACATCAAGGCCCGCAAGGGCGAGTTCGCCAGCCAAATAACAGCCGGTAGAGCCTGCACCAAAGATGGCAATCTTAAGCCGGTTATTCATTGTTATTTAATCTCCCTAGTTTATGTTCTAAGTGCTCAGTTCATCTTTTGCAAGGAAACAGCTTGGCACGGTAAAGCGAGCACAGACAAGCGGTTTTTAGCATCACAAGAAAACTGGGCAACAAAAAAGCCAGTTGGGTTAGCAACTGGCTTTCATATTAGGCTGACAATTTTCAGAACCTAGAACCTAGAACCTAGAACCTAGAACCGATCAGAGTCCAGCGTCGGCGCGCAGCATTTCGGCCTTGTCTGTCGCTTCCCATGGGAAGCCTTCACGGCCAAAGTGTCCGTAAGCTGCAGTTTGCTGATAGATAGGGCGAGCCAAGTCTAGCATGGCCGTTAGGCCGTAGGGACGTAGCTCAAAGTGCTGGCGAACTAGCTTAATGAGCACTTCTTCAGACACTTTACCCGTGCCGAAAGTCTCAATGCTGATTGAGGTAGGCTCGGCAACGCCAATGGCGTAAGACACTTGGATTTCACAGCGGTCAGCAAGACCAGCAGCAACGATGTTTTTTGCTACATATCGGGCAGCATAGGCTGCACTGCGATCCACTTTAGATGGATCTTTCCCAGAGAACGCGCCGCCGCCGTGGCGGGCCATGCCGCCGTAGGTGTCAACGATGATCTTACGACCTGTTAAGCCACAATCACCTACTGGACCGCCAATAACGAAACGCCCCGTTGGGTTAATAAAGTATTTAGTGTCTTTATTTAACCACTGCGCCGGTAATACTGGCTTGATGATGGTTTCCATCACACCTTCAATCAAATCCGCTTGAGTGACGTCTTCTCTGTGCTGGGTCGATAACACGATAGCGTCGATACCGACAATTTTACCGTCTTCATAAGCAAAAGTGACCTGGCTTTTTGCGTCTGGTCGCAGCCAAGGTAGGGTACCGTCTTTACGTACTTCGGACTGACGTTTCACTAATGCGTGAGCATAAGTAATAGGGGCTGGCATCAGTACGTCAGTTTCATTGTTGGCATAGCCAAACATTAATCCTTGATCGCCCGCACCTTGCTCGGCAGGATCGGCACGATCCACACCTTGGTTGATGTCTGGTGATTGCTTGCCAATGGCGTTTAATACCGCGCAAGAGTCTGCATCAAAACCCATGTCTGAATGGGTGTAGCCAATTTCGCGCACGGTTTTACGGGTAATTTCTTCGATATCAACCCAGGCAGAGGTGGTGACTTCACCGCCCACTAATACCATGCCGGTTTTAACATAGGTTTCACAGGCAACACGAGCTTTTGGGTCTTGCTCAAGAATTGCGTCTAATACCGCATCAGATATCTGATCGGCGATTTTATCTGGATGACCTTCTGAAACGGATTCAGAGGTGAACAAGTGCTTTGCCATAATAGGTAAATCTCGTCTTGGGGAATTTGAACGTGTAGAAGCTTCTACATCTAGACGTCTATTTTAATGAAATTTTTGCCAGATAACACCCCTAAACTAAAATTTACCCCCCCCATTCAAGATTTGGGGGATAAAATGGCAATCTTTTCATCGGTTAGTTTTCAAGGCTAATCAATTAATGCTATGAAATCAATTGAATTATTTTACTTTCTGCCAACGCTTAAATTGTGTTTGTTCAGCGCAAAGATTAATAATTTATATTGGTTAACATGCGTTTTTGTTTGGTGTTGCCAGTTTGATTAATACTGAATAAAACCACTTGAGTAAATTTAGCAGAGTCAGCAAGATACGCCATTTAAGCGGTATATATTTATTAACAAATGCTCTGTGATTAAGGCTTTTTGGGGCTCAAACTGACGTTTAGATGAATCTCACAAAAATTTTTAATTTGCGTCACAGTGCCGAGTAAGGGAAAATGTGCCTCCACAATTGCTAGTGCACCTCAATACTAGCAAACATCATAATCAAGCAGGAGAGAGCATGTCTTCCCGTAAAGTACTCGCTAACGCTATCCGTGCATTAAGTATGGATGCAGTTCAAAAAGCCAATTCAGGTCACCCTGGTGCACCTATGGGTATGGCTGATATCGCCGAAGTGCTTTGGAATGATTTCCTTAAGCACAACCCGACGAACCCTGAGTGGGTCGATCGCGATCGTTTTATTTTATCAAACGGTCACGGCTCTATGCTGATTTACTCTTTACTGCACCTAAGCGGTTATGCTTTGCCAATCGAAGAGCTAAAGCAATTCCGTCAGCTACATTCTAAGACTCCAGGCCACCCTGAATACGGTTACACCCCAGGTGTTGAAACCACCACTGGCCCATTAGGCGCAGGTATTAGCAACGCGGTCGGTATGGCCATTGCTGAAAAAACCTTAGCGGCGCAGTTTAACCGTGAAGGCCATGATATCGTCGATCACTTTACTTACTGTTTCTTAGGTGATGGCTGTTTAATGGAAGGCATCTCCCACGAGGCCTGTTCATTAGCGGGCACCTTAGGCTTAGGCAAGTTAATCGCATTTTGGGATGACAACGGCATTTCAATCGATGGTCATGTTGAAGGCTGGTTCACCGACGATACCCCTAAGCGTTTCGAAGCTTATGGCTGGCACGTGATTGCTGGCGTGGATGGTCACGACCCAGAAGCCATTAAAGCGGCAATCAATGAAGCTAAGTCGGTCACCGATAAGCCAAGCATGATTTGCTGCAAAACCATTATTGGTTTTGGTTCGCCAAACAAGTCTGGCAGCCATGACTGTCACGGCGCGCCACTCGGAGACGCTGAAATTGCTGCAGCGCGTGAATTCCTAGCTTGGCCACATGCCCCATTCGAAATCCCAACAGACGTATATGCAGGATGGGATGCCAAAGAAAAAGGCCAAGCGATTGAAGCGGCTTGGGAAAGCAAGTTTGAAGCCTATAAAGCGGCTCACCCAGCACTGGCTGCTGAGTATGAGCGCCGCGTGTTAAAAGGTGACTTACCCGCAGATTTTGAAGCCAAGGCTCAAGCCTTCATTCAAGAGTGTCAAGATAAAGGCGAAGGCATTGCTAGCCGTAAAGCCTCGCAAAATGCTATCGGCTTCTTTGGTGCTATGTTGCCAGAGTTGTTAGGCGGCTCTGCGGATTTAGCCGGTTCTAACTTAACCTTATGGTCAGGTTCTAAAGGCATTCAAGACGATGCTGCCGGTAACTACATCTATTACGGTGTGCGTGAATTTGGCATGAGCGGCATCATGAATGGCGCGTCATTGCACGGCGGTTTCATCAACTACGGCGCGACCTTCATGATGTTTATGGAATACGCCCGTAATGCGGTACGTATGTCTGCGCTGATGGGCATTCAGAACATCTTCGTTTATACCCATGATTCTATCGGTCAAGGCGAAGATGGCCCGACTCACCAACCAGTTGAGCAGCTAGCTAACTTACGCATGACGCCAAATATGGCAGTATGGCGCCCCTGTGATGCCGCTGAAACAGCGGTATCTTGGAAAGCGGCTATCGAGCGTCGTGATGCACCAACGTCACTGATTTTCAGCCGTCAAAACCTGAAAGCTCAAGCCCGCACGCCTGAGCAATTAGCTAACGTTGCCAAAGGCGCTTATGTGCTACTCGATTGCGCTGGCACAGCCGATGTCATCTTAATGGCGACGGGTTCTGAAGTGCAGCTTGCAATAGAAAGTGCTGCAGCATTAACCGAGCAAGGCGTTAAGGTGCGTGTTGTGTCTATGCCATCAACCACAGAGTTTGATAAGCAAGACATCGCTTACAAAGAGTCTGTATTGCCAAAAGTTGTGACTAAGCGTGTAGCCATTGAAGCGGCACATGTGGATTTCTGGCACAAGTACGTGGGCTTTGGCGGCGCTATGGTTGGTATGACGACCTTTGGTGAGTCAGCCCCAGGTGGTGACTTGCTTAAGCACTTTGGTTTCACCGTCGATAACGTAGTGGCGACAGTGAAAAGCTTAGGCTAATCCTTGGGATAAGTGCTTGAATGAAACCTTTTACAGACTAAAATCCTCCCTTTAGCGGATACTTAGCTGATAGGTGTTTAGTCTGTAAGCGTTAACTTGTATAATGACGGCCTGTATTGATACAGGCCGTTTTTTTATCTCTTTTTATGACGATAGAGGAAGCTGAACCTTTAATGATCCGCGTTGCTATCAATGGTTATGGCCGTATCGGCCGCTCAATTCTTCGTGCCCTGTATGAGTCGGGAAAACGTCAGCAAATTCAAATCGTTGCCATTAATGAATTGGCGAAACCTGAAGCTATCCGTCATTTAACTCAATACGATACTACCCATGGCCGCTTCGGACAGACGGTGGAGTTGCAAGAAGGGAAGTTACACATAGGTGATGATGCCATCGCCTTATTCCATCAAAGTGATGCCACTAAGCTGCCTTGGGGGGAGCTGGATATCGACATAGTATTCGAGGCCAGTGGCAGTCTAATTGAACGTGAAGCCTGCGAAGCCCACATTATTTCAGGTGCTAAGCAAGTGCTTATCAGCCATCCTTCGTCCCAAGATGTGGATGCGACTATCGTTTACGGGGTCAATCATCACCTGTTAGCGGCAGAGCATACCGTGGTGTCTAATGCTTCTTGCACCACCAACTGCATAGTGCCAGTGATCGATGTGCTCGACAGCCATTTTGGCGTAATAAGCGGTGCTATCACCACCATACATTCGGCAATGAACGATCAACAAGTCATCGATGCTTATCATGATGACTTGCGCCGTACCCGCGCCGCTGGCCAGTCAATTATTCCCGTGGATACTAAGCTTGCTCGTGGCATCGAGCGTATTTTACCTAAGATGAAAGACAAGTTTGAAGCCATCTCAGTGCGGGTACCCACCATCAATGTAACCGCCATAGATGTATCGGTAACTTTACGTGATCGAGTCGACATTTCTATAATAAACAGCGTCTTGCAGCAGGCAGCGAAAGGGCGTTTCGATGGGATTTTAGGTTATACTGATGAGCCATTAGTGTCTTGTGATTTTAATCACGATCCACGCTCCAGCATAGTCGATGCCACCCAGACTCGCGTCAGTGACGGCCACTTGGTCAAGTTACTCTTGTGGTGCGATAACGAATGGGGTTTTGCCAACCGCATGCTCGACACTAGCCTGGCGATGATTAGAGCAAAGAGCGCCAAGAGTGTGAAGTAACGAGTGTGCAGTTTCTGTGACTGAATTGTGGTGCGGCTATCATTAATGGAAATGGGGTTTTGCCAATCGCATGCTTGATACTAGCCTGGCGATGATAAAAGCTAAAAACGTCAAGATCGCGAAGTAACAAGGCGCAAAATACAGAATTTAAGCTCCAGTGTGAACTGACCACTGAGCAAGCCAGTTTCGTTTTTAACTTAAGAGGAAAGGCTATTATGGCTATTATCAATATGACAGATCTCGATTTAACGAATAAGCGGGTGCTTATTCGTCAAGATCTCAATGTGCCAGTCAGTGATGGCATGGTCACCAGTGACGCGCGCCTGCGTGCATCACTGCCAACCATTCAATTGGCCTTAGACAAGGGCGCTGCCGTTATGGTGATGTCTCACCTAGGCCGCCCAACGGAAGGCGAGTTCAATAATGAATTCTCACTGCAGCCCGTGGTTGATTATTTAGCCAAAGCCTTGAAGTCCCCTGTGCGTTTAGCCACTGACTATTTAGACGGCGTTGAAGCGAACGTTGGCGAAGTCGTGGTGTTTGAAAACGTGCGCTTTAACCAGGGTGAAGGCAAAAACGATGAAGCCTTGTCTAAGAAGATGGCGGCGCTTTGTGATGTGTACGTGATGGATGCCTTTGGTACGGCGCACCGCGCTCAAGCCTCAACTCACGGTGTGGGCATGTTTGCCCCGATCGCGTGCGCAGGCCCGCTTCTTGCCCAAGAGCTTGATGCTTTAGGAAAAGCCTTAGATAACCCAGCCCGCCCTATGGTGGCCATAGTTGGCGGCTCTAAAGTCTCCACTAAGCTTACTGTGCTTGAAAGCCTATCTGGCATTGTTGATCAGCTAGTGGTTGGCGGCGGTATCGCTAATACCTTTATTGCAGCAGCTGGCTTTAATGTGGGTAAATCTTTGTACGAAGCGGATTTAGTCGATGAAGCCAAGCGATTAGTGGCTAATGCCCGTAGCCGCGGCGGTGATATTCCAGTGCCTACGGATGTTGTTGTCGCCAGCGAGTTTAGCCCAACGGCCGCTGCAAAACTTGTTGATGTGAGCCAGGTATCTGATACCGATATGATTTTTGATATTGGCCCAGACAGCGCCGAAGCGTTAGCGAAAATAATCGAAACAGCGGGTACCATAGTCTGGAACGGCCCTGTGGGTGTGTTCGAGTTCGATCAATTCGGTAAAGGCACTGAGCGTATTGCGCGCGCTATTGCGGATTCGAAAGCATTTTCTATTGCAGGCGGCGGCGATACCCTTGCCGCGGTAGATAAATACAATATCGCCGATAAGGTGTCTTACATTTCTACTGGCGGCGGCGCTTTCCTTGAGTTTTTAGAAGGAAAAGAGTTACCAGCGGTTGCAATGCTTGAGAAGCGCGGCGCATAAATGTGATAATACGGCTCTTGTTTCAAGGGCCGTTTTTATAACTGCGTCAGTGTTAAAGCGGTGCTAATGCGTTACTAGTGAAGAATTAAATAAGCTATCGACAACAGATAGCAAAAAAAATGATAACACTTAACCGCGCCTCGAAGACTTGTCATGGACCTTCTTCTTGGCGTATTAAATCCATCCAAACGATAGTGCCCTAGGTGTTAATTCACCCTATTATTGGAGAACAAAAATGGCTCTTATTTCCCTACGTCAATTACTCGATCATGCTGCAGAGCATGGTTATGGTGTGCCCGCATTTAACGTCAATAACCTTGAACAAATGCGTGCCATCATGCAGGCCGCAGAAGCTACGGACAGTCCTGTGATAGTACAAGCCTCGGCCGGCGCGCGTAAGTATGCCCGCCCGCAGTTCCTTAAGTACTTAATGGCGGCGGCCCTTGAGCAGTATCCTGATATCCCTGTGTGTATTCATCAAGATCACGGTACCGATCCTGATATCTGTCAGCGTTCTATTCAGCTGGGCATGTCATCAGTGATGATGGACGGCTCCTTAATGGCAGATGGTAAAACCCCTGCATCTTACGAATATAACGTCGATGTGACCCGCAGAACTGTAGCTTTTGCTCACGCGTGTGGCGTGTCGGTAGAAGGTGAGATTGGCTGTCTTGGTAGCTTAGAGACAGGCCAAGCGGGCGAAGAAGATGGCATAGGCGCTGTGGGCACTTTAAGCATGGATCAAATGCTAACTACGCCTGATGAAGCGGCGCGTTTCGTTGCCGATACCCATGTGGATGCCTTAGCCATTGCTATTGGTACCAGTCACGGGGCTTACAAGTTTAGCCGTAAGCCAACAGGGGATGTGTTGCGTATCGATCGCATCAAGGAAATCCATGCCCGCATTCCTAATACTCATTTAGTGATGCACGGTTCTTCCTCTGTGCCCCAAGAGTGGTTACAGATAATCAACCAGTACGGCGGCGCTATCCCTGAGACTTACGGTGTGCCATTAGAAGAAATCGTCGAAGGCATCAAGCATGGCGTGCGTAAAGTGAATATCGATACCGACTTACGCCTTGCCTCCACTGGCGCTGTGCGTAAGTTCTTGGCGGAAAACCCCGCTGAGTTTGATCCACGTAAGTTCTTAAAAGCCTCAATGGAAGCCATGGCAGACATCTGTACTGTGCGCTATGAAGCTTTTGGCAGCGCGGGAATGGCCTCTAAAATCAAGCCATTATCTTTGCAAGCCATGTATAAGTCATACCAGTCAGGTGCATTAGATCCTAAAATCAACATGTAACAGATAATGGCTAAAGCCTGAAAGCTAAATGTTAAGCCCGCTACTCGTTAGTGGGCTTTTTTATCCCTGTCAAAAAGCCTTAGATTTTTCATTCGCAGCTTGAAATGTTAGCATGTCGGCAAAATTATACAGAGGAGAGCCAGAAGTATGAAAACCCCGTTAGTGATCACAGCATTGAGTTTATGTTTACCCTTTATGGCACATGCAGGCAGCAGTTTTGTGGAAGGGGACGATATCTTAGCTGGCGAAGTCGAACTTGGGGCGACATTAACCACAGGTAATACCGATACCTCTTCTTTTAAAGGTCGCTTAGCCCTTAAGCATGAACTCGGTAATTGGGAAAATCAGTATTTGCTGGAAGGCTTGTATAAGGAAGACACAGAAACCGTAACGGCTAAGCGTTACATAGTCGGTGCTCAAGGTGATTACCTTATCGATCACGACAGCTATATCTTTTCTAACATGAATTATGAAGTCGACCCTTTTACTGGCTATGAATACAGCTTTACCGCCGCTAGCGGTTATGGTCATAAATTCATTAATGATGACAGAACCAAGCTTAAAGCCGAAATTGGCCCAGGTTTTATTTATCAAAAGTTAGATAGCACACTGGCGGCCATCGAAGGCTATGACACGGATAAAAGTGTGGTAGCCCACGCTGTCATCAATTTTGAGACCAAACTTGGGGATTCTTCAAAATTTGGCCAGAAGTTAGTCATGGATATGGGTGAGAAGATTGATGCCCGTTCAGAAACCTCGTTAACCGCCAATATTGTGGGTGCCTTGGCGATGAAGTTTGCTGTGATAGTGAGATACAACAGTAACCCCCTAGATAGCAAGACCAGCACAGACACTGAAACCAACATGACCTTGTTATACGCTTTTTAATGGTTAATAGTTAACCTCAACTCGGGATAAAAAACTGAACTAATCGCCCTCTTTGTGATCAGATCTTTCGACCAAGAAGGAACCAATCACGCAGAGGGCTTATGGATAATTTAGTGGATGTATTTTGTGATGTCGATGATTTTTGTGCTGTATTTATGCCGCAATGGAAAAAACAATGCGTAACAGATGGCACGCGTAAGCGCCAACGTTCAAGCAGAATGAGCATGAGCGAAATAATGACTATTATCATACTCTTCCATACATCTCATCATCGTGACTTCAAAAATTACTACACTGGATATCTTGCTCGTTTTTTCAAATCTGATTTCCCCCACTTACTCAGCTATACCCGTTTTCTTGAGCTTATGCCGACAGCTGTCGTGCCACTATGCAGCTATTTCTCCAGCATCAGAAGTCTACCTACGGGGATTGAATTCGTCGATTCGACCAGTGTAAAGGTTTGCCACAATTTGCGAATTCCACGACATAAAACGTTATCTGGCCTTGCTCGCCGCGGAAAAGGGACCATGGGGTGGTTCTACGGGTTCAAGCTTCACCTCATCGTTAACCATAAGGGAGGGATTGTTGCCGCCAAAATTACTCCAGCCAATACCCATGACACTAAGCCTGTTTCAGGCATGGTGGTGAATGCTATGGACAAGCTGTATGCGGATAAAGGCTATATCAGTAAAGCGTTGGCAAGCGAGCTACTTGAGCAAGGCGTAACACTAGTAAACAATGTTCGCAAGAACATGAAAAAGAAGGTTTTATCACTGTGGGATAGGGCAATGCTTTCACGAAGATTTATTATAGAAACGATCAATGATCAGCTTAAGAATATCTCACAAATCGAGCATTCGAGGCATAGAAGTGTGCATGGTTTTATGCTGAATATGATTGGCGGTTTAATTGCCTATCAACTCAAAGAGAGTAAGCCACAACTTAATATCACAGATGTCGATTTCAATGCGATTTCTGTTATGGCTTAAACCGATCTCAGGTTAGTTAATAACTGAAGCATAGACATAAAAAAAGGCCGAGATAACTATCTCGGCCTTTTTGTTTCAATCAAATAACTTGATTAGATTACCAGATTTTTACACGCTTCTCTGGCGCTAGGTACATCTTGTCGCCTTCTTTGAGGCCATAGGCTTCATAGAATTCAGGCATGTTAGACAAGGCGCCTAGGGCACGGAAGTGACCTGGTGAATGTGGATCAGTGGCTACGCGGTTACGCATGGCTTCTTCTTTCATTTTCACGCGCCAAATTTGGGTGAAGCCCATAAAGAAACGCTGATCGCCCGTTAGACCGTCAATCACTGGCGCTTCTTTGCCATCTAATGACATTTTATAGGCCTTGTAGGCGATGGTTACGCCAGACAAATCACCGATGTTCTCGCCTAACGTTAACTCACCGTTTACGTTTAGGTCGTCATACACTTGATAACCACTGTATTGGGTAATTAAGGCATTACCTTTAGCGGTAAAGGCCTTAAGGTCGCTTTCTGTCCACCAGTCGCGCATGTTGCCTTCGCCATCAAACTTGGCACCTTGGTCGTCAAAACCATGGCCCATTTCGTGGCCGATAACGGCACCAATACCACCGTAGTTCACCGCATCATCGGCTTCTAGGCTGAAGAAGGGCGGCTGTAGAATCGCAGCAGGGAAGACGATTTCATTCATGGTAGGGTTGTAGTAAGCGTTAACCGTTTGTGGGGTCATGTGCCATTCGTCTTTATCGATTGGCGTGCCTAACTTGGCCAGTGATTTAGCATGCTCAACTTCACCCGCGCGCATGGCATTGCCCACTAAGTCATCAGACTTGATGGTTAACTTGCTGTAATCAGCCCACTTGTTTGGATAACCAATTTTTGGATTGAATTTAGCCAGCTTGTCTTTGGCAGCAACCTTGGTTTCAGCACTCATCCAATCCAATGAATCTATACTTGAACCATAAGCACCGCGTAGGTTTTCAACGAGGTCGCTCATGCGCTCTTTCGCTTCAGGGACGAAATGACGCTTAACGTACACTTTACCCACAACTTCACCTAAGGTGGCGCTTACTGTGGCAACACCGCGTTTCCAGCGTGGCTCTTGTTCAGCTTGACCATTCAACGTTTTCGAGAAAAACTCAAAATTTTCAGCATCTAATGCTTCAGTTAGGTTATTGGCTGTGTGAGTCAGTAACTGCCAAGACAGGTAGGCTTTCCATGTGGCAAGATCTGTGGTCTTAACGATGTCATTCATGCCTTGGATGAAGCTTGGCTGGTTGATAATGATATCAGTTTGCTTTTCACTACCTAAGGTCGTCAGGTAAGCCGTCCAGTCGATATCTGGAGCAAGTGTTGCTAAGTCTTTAACTTGATATAAGTTATAGGTCTTAGTGCTGTCACGAGTTTCAACCAGGTCCCAATGCTGTTCAGCAATGGCGGTCTCTAACGTCATAATGGTGTTAGCACTGGCTTTACCGTCTTTAAAACCGGCTAAATCGAACATTTTTTCTATGTGAGCAAGGTATGCGGCGCGAATGCCAACATGACGCTCAGAATCGTTAAAGTAAAAATCTTTTTCTGGCAGGCTTAACCCGTATTGCCAAATGTGGGGGGCATAACGGCTAGAGTTTTTTGCATCGACATCGATGTAAAAGCCCATAGGTGTGCCCATGCCTTTCATTTGACTGTGGGCAAAGTACTTCACTAAGTCAGTCTTGTTCGCAATGGCATTGATTTTATCAAGCTCACCTTGGATAGGCTTGATGCCAAGTTTATTTAAGGTTTCAACGTCCATGAATGCGCGGTAAAGGTCGGCCACTTTCTGCTCGTCACTGCCGTCGGCTAAGTCTTTCATTGCCGCGACTTCTTCTATGATGGCTTTAACATCATCACGGGCTTTTTCACGTAGGTCGTAGAAAGCGCCTATGTTAGTACGATCCCCTGGGATCTCAGCAGTTTTCATCCAAGCGCCGTTAACGTACATGTAAAAGTCATCTTGTGGGCGGACACTTTCGTCTATGTTGTCAAATGAGATGCCAGAAGTTAGTGCTTTTTCTACGGCAGCAGCGGTTGCTGTTTTGACGGTATCAGTTGCGGCATTAACATCAGTTTTGTTATCTGAACAGGCACTCAGTCCTGCGATAAGCGAGGCACAAAGTCCCCCAATGACTAATTTTTTCATTTTGTTTCCTTGGCATTATTAAATGTTGCCCTTCAATGGGGCTTGGATACAGTTTTAGATAAAAGCAATTGGTGCTATCCATCACAATGGGCAACACAATAAAACATCAATTTATCGCGCATTCTTCTGCACACTATGTTAATGCCAAAGCGCTAATGTTAACAAGGCACAAGAGCTGTATTTACTGATTAAATAGCCCTTAAACTGGCAATTTATGTAACCAAAAATGTAAATCATCAATCCTGAGTAAATTTAAAGCAAACACAAGGCTTTGTCTTTGTCGCCTTGGGCCTCATAATGACAGCTTATTAGCTCCCGCCTATGCGGGGATGGGATAAGCAACAAATTAGGTATTATTACAGTGCGTTTAGATAAGTTTATTACTGAAGCCTCTGAGCTCAGTCGTTCGTTAGCCAAGAAAGCCCTGCATCGCGGTGATGTGACCTGCGATGGTGTGATTGTGAAGGACTCAGGTTTTAAAGTGGAGCCAGGCACAAAAGTGTGTCTTGAAGGGCGAGAGTTATCCCTATTTGGTGTGCGTTACCTGATGCTCAATAAGCCAGTCGACACCATTTGTTCAACCATAGATGAAGTTTATCCTTCAGTGCTAAGTCTGATAGATGTTGAGAAGGCAAGCAATTTACACATAGCAGGGCGCTTAGATGCGGACACTACGGGCTTAGTGTTAATCACTAGCGATGGCCAATGGTCTCACAGAGCCACATCACCGAAAAAAGATTGTGGTAAGCGTTATTTAGTGGAAGTGGCTGAGCCACTAGATGAGAGTTTGATTGAAACCTTTGCTGAAGGCATAGCCCTGAGAAACGAAGATGGCTTAACTAAACCCGCCACGCTTGAGATTATCGATAGCCATCATGCCAGACTCACAATCACAGAAGGTAAGTACCATCAGGTAAAACGCATGTTTGCCGCGACGGGCAACGCGGTGATTAATTTACACCGTGAGTGTGTTGGTAGCATTGAACTTGACCCCGGGCTTGCCTTAGGCGAGTGGCGTTATCTCACTCAAGCCGAAATCGATTCGATTTAACGGCCTTAGAACCTAGAACCTAGGACTTAGAATCTAAAACCTAAGTCCTAGGATCAAGTTTAATCTCTGAGGCTTATCTCACCACTGATGGTATTCAATTTTGCTCAGCAGTAAATGGACTGACATCGACATCGCTCGATACTCCCTCTGCGCATATCAATAAATACGCCGACATCAAAACCTGCAAGTTTGAGTCTTGGGCGTCATCACAGTCTCTCAAACGGGTTATCCATTTATTGCTGTTTTTTTATTAGACATAGGCTACAGCTAAACAGGTGTACAAAGGCTGCAAATATTGTTGTTTTAGTCAGGTATCACCGGGTCAAAATTGCTAATGTTTTACAAAATCTTCTTGCTTGCGCTCATTTTAATGATGTTGTTTGGCATCAACATTCAACAATGTATCTTTATGTTTAGGCGTTTGCTGATTTTTTGAGGTGAAAGTTTACATTTTCTGTTGAAAGCCCTGTTAATGCAGAACATAATTAACAGCTACTTGTTTAAATTAGGAAAAATTTTTATTGAAAACCTCTCTTCATTTATTGGTACTGCTGCCGCTATTAAACAGAGTTAGGCAGCTTGTCATAAAAACTTCACCGAATTATTTTCCCATCGTTTGATTTGTGATTGAGCTATTTTTACGTTTGACAACTATATTTACCCAAGCAACTTTACAATCTATCCCATCTTAGATAAAAAAATTAAGGATATTTGATGCTAATACGCTCAAAATTAATGCTCAGTGCCGCCGTATCAATTGGCGCATTAATTGCCATGTTTGCTTTGCAGCAATATTCAAACAGTCAACAGGCTCAGCTCACTTCAGCAGAACTCAATGTCAGCGAAATCGATCTTAAAGTACTCAATTTACGTAAAGAAGAGAAAGATTTTCTGTCCCGACTTGACATGGCTCATGTGGAGAAACACCAAAAGCATGTGTTAGAAATTAAGCAATTGGCGCAAGACATTACCAAGGCATTGAACGCTCATGATATCCCAATAACGGCGTTGTCCAGCTTATTAACCAGCGTGGGTCATTACCAAAGCATTTTTGCTGAAATCGTGGCCTTACAGTCTGAAATTGGTCTCACGCCAAAATCTGGGCTCTACGGTAACTTAAGGGATAAAGTTCACGAGATAGAGCAAATTTTAGACACCGCAGATCAAGAGCGATTAACTGTGATCATGTTGCAGTTAAGGCGCAATGAAAAAGACTTTATGTTGCGAAGAGACTTAGGCTATGTGGATAAATTCAACACTAACGTCAGCCTATTTAAAACAGCCGCATCTTTATCCAGCTTAGACAGTGGCCGTGTTGCTCAATTAACCAGTCTGATGGATAAATATCAGCAAGCCTTTATTATCCTTACGGAAAAAGAGCGTCAGTTTGGTATGACGCCAAATGATGGCAAGATGGCGGTACTGCGCGATGCTATCCATCAAACTGAAGCCGATATCGATGCGCTGCAATCCCAGACAAAAAGTGCCATTAAGGATGCTGGAGAAAGGGGATTTCTGTTTGGGGTTGCTATCTTCATTCTCATTGCAGCGGCCTTGTCAGTGGCAACGTATTTGATTATCCGCAGCATTATCGACCCAGTTGATAAAATTACCAACATTATTAGTCAAATAGAAAAAACTAAAGATTTGACCCTGAGATGTGATGCTTCAAGCGATGATGAATTAGCGCGTATTGCACTGCATTTTAATCATATGGTGGAGAGTTTTCAGAAATTAATTGAACAGGTTAATGAGTCTGTCTCAGCCATGAACCAGTCCTGTAATGAATTGTCTGTCAATGCATCAGCCGCGTCTAAGGGCATGGCCAAGCAGCTCAACGAGACAGACATGGTGGCCACGGCAATTACCGAAATGGGCTCCACCATTGATGAAATTGCCAATAATACTGAGCTTGCGGCAGCCAAAGCCAGTCAAACTCATGAAAATGCCCAGAGTGGCCTGCAGAGCGTCGAGCAAACCATAAGTAAAATTCAGCAATTGTCGGCACAGCTTAATGATTCATCTCGAGTGGTATCGGAACTCGAGCAAGACAGTAAGACTATAGGCAGTGTGCTCGATGTTATTCGTGGCATCGCCGAACAGACCAATTTGCTGGCTTTAAATGCTGCCATTGAAGCGGCAAGGGCAGGCGAGCAAGGCCGCGGGTTTGCTGTGGTCGCCGACGAGGTGAGAAATCTCGCGATGCGCACTCAATCGTCCACGGCGCAGATTTCCGCCATCACCCAAACCTTGCAGACTCGTACTCGCTCAATTGTGCAGTTAATGGAAGTGAGTCAGCAGCAGGGCAGTGACAGTGCAGAGCAAGCCGCCGGTGCTGGCCGTCTACTAAAGCAGATAAACGATGATGTCACCAACATCATGGACATGAGCACTCAGATAGCGGCGGCCATTGAGGAGCAAAGCATGGTGTCAGCCGAAGTGAATAAGAACGTGGTAGTTATTCGGGATATTGCCGATGATTCCTCGCAAACGGCGGCTAAGAATGCAGCCTCTTCAGAAGATGTCAGACAAAGAGCGGCTAGCCTAAGTGCTGCTGTGAGCAAGTTCAAAGTGTGATCCGGCATTGCTGTATTAAGATTAGAAAAATGCCTGCGATAAGCAGGCATTTTTTATGGCAATCCCAATTAACAATTAACAATTAACAATTAACAATTAACAATTAACAATTAACCACTAACCGTTAAAAGGTACTAGTTTGTTGATGTCTTTACGCCATCAGGGGTACCCATTAACAGTATATCAGCGCCGCGATTGGCGAACAGACCATTGGTGACTACGCCTACGATGGCATTGATTTGAGTTTCTAACGCCTTAGGGTTCAATATTTTAAGGTTGTATACGTCTAAAATCACATTGCCATTGTCTGTGATGACCCCTTGACGATAGACGGGATCGCCGCCCAATTTTACCAGCTCACGAGCAACATAAGAGCGCGCCATAGGAATGACTTCAACCGGTAAGGGGAACTGACCTAACACGTCGACTTGCTTGGTATTGTCCACGATGCAAATAAATTTATCGGCCACTGCGGCGACGATTTTTTCACGGGTAAGGGCTGCGCCGCCGCCTTTGATCATGTCCATATGGGCATTGATTTCATCGGCACCATCCACATAAATCGATAGTTCAGACACTTCATTTAAGTCAAACACATCAATGCCTAAGGCTTTCATTTTCTCAGTGGAAGCGACGGAGCTCGATACCGCACCCTTGATATTGTGCTTCATTGTGGCTAATGCATCGATGAAATGATTAACCGTTGAGCCAGTGCCAACGCCAACTATGCTGTCTACTTCAACGTATTTAAGTGCAGCCCAACCGGCGGCTTTTTTCATTTCATCTTGTGTCATGGGAGTTCCTCTTTGCCCTCGGGGCAAGGTGATAAAAATTGCTGTGATTATAATGAAAACAACGGCTAAATAATATGAACAAGATCCAAGAAACAGTGTTTGCTGGTATCACTGCTTGGATGAGTCTTGCCCATTATCATACAGGCCCGCCTGTTTGAATGCCGTCAGTACCCGATTATTAATATCGCTGGCAAATTTTCGCTCTAATCTGACATCCATCACATAGGCTTTAATGGTCAGCGAGATTAAATGCTGGCCGAAGCTGTGATCTGTACCGAGTATTACCCTGATGGGTTTGTTCAAAAAGGTATAAGGCGAGCACTGGGTGGCTTCCCTTGCAAGGGCGCAAGCATGATTATGATCCACATTCACTGGCAACTTAAAATTGATCACCACCATCTCATCTAAAGCGCCGCTATTAGAATTTGAAACCGCAGTTTTTAAGGCTTCAGCGTTTGGCACCATAACAGTGTTATCATCGAATGTCCTAAGCCAAGTGACACTCCATTCAAGCTTTATCACTTCACCATAGTGGCCCGAGAGTGTCACCATGTCACCGACGCGATAGGGGGGATTTAGCATAATAATAAAGCCCGCAATCATATTCTTAGCCGGCTCTTGGGTGGCTAAACCTATGACTATACTGATTGAGCCAATAACCGCGAGTACTAAGTTTTCATGGGGGTCGAGTATGCCTATGATGGCGTAAGCGATAACAGCGCCCCAGACAAACAAGCGAATAAAGGGGTAGAGGCGACTCAAGAATAAGCGGTATTTTGGCAGTTTTAGGGTTAATTTTACCAAGGCATATTGGGCTAAGACTAAAAATAACCAGGCCAGTGCACAGATGATAAGCACCGCCAGCAATTTCTCCCAAGAGATAATCTCTAGCATGGCTTGTAATGCTTTACGTGAGTCTTCCATCGCTGCGCCTTATTTAAACAGTTTATTGTTATTGACTAAATGACTGGCCACTATCTTGGTCAAGCAAGGGGGGACCCCATACTTGTGGGCCGCAAAATCATAATGTGAATACTGCGCAAATAACATGCCTTGGCGACTTAAGTATTCAAGCTTTAGGCTGCTTTGCTCTATGCTAGCGGTGAAAATGTCACTATGTTGTCTGACACTTAAGCCGCCGTGGACATAGACTTCCGCCAAGGAAAATAAATCTTCATCTTTACATTGCTTAAGACTGCCAGTATCTAGCTCGCTTATTTCAGAAAAATACATGTTCTGACTGTCATCCAATTTAATGGCATCGAACAATAATAGCTTAGCTAATTTGGGCTGACCTGAGCTTGTCATATAAATCTGTTTGCAGGCCTGCTCACGCAATTCTGCCTCTTCTTCTGTGGTCAGCAGCTCAAGCTCATTCAAATATTGATGGATAAGCTCTGTGGTTTCATCCAAGGTAAAATAATCGATTTTGATCACAAATTTTATGTAATTGTTAATTTGGTATTGTGAGGTGAGTCGCTGCCAGGCGAAGGATTCACAGCCAAAGATCCAGCAATGCTGGGTCCGAGTCTCCATTAATATGGTGGCCAAGGTGACAAGGGCCTGGTAATTACCCATTAGGCGTATCATCAGCTTGTGTAGATTATCTAAGATCATCACTTGGGCTGGCTGCTGCTTGATAAGCTTAATCGCTTGGGTAATGCTGTCGGGGGCTTGGTTAATGTTAAAGCAAGCATAGAGCTGAGCTATGGCTTCCTTAGGCGTTAGCGGGGCTTGATAAAAACTCATAAACCCTATGCTTACCCCAGGCTTTTGGCTTGCCACAAAGACACTCAGTAACGTGCTAAGGCCAGAGCCAAAAGGCGCCACGATACAAGTTAGCTCGCCTTGGCCGTCTTGCCAGTTATCTAGGCTCTGTTGTAACTGCTCTAATTGCTCTTCACGGCCGATAAAAGATTTTTCAAATTCAGCCAAAGGAAAGCCTAGGGTTAAGCCGCATTGCATTAGTGAATAGGGAGGGCAGGTGAGTTTGGCTATGTCTTTAATTGAAAGCTTAGGCTTTTTCTTAGGATCATCGTCTTTGGCGGGGGAAAACCAAAGGTGCCAACGACACAAAATAGCCTGGTAAATTTTACTGACTAGGGTAAAGGGGTTGTCCATTGCACTTCTCTATATGATCAAGACAGTGTTTGCGTTGACTACAATATAGCATATTGAATTTAAAAGAATTGAAAACCAATGTCGTCTTAAGGCTGAAAAGTGTTTGTTGCAATTACCCCCTTGTAAGATGAGTATTAGGTTTTGCTAAGACGCTCTGAAGTAATCAAAGTCATAATAATTCACTCGGGCTGCATTCAGCTTATTCCCTGCGTTTCAACAATATACTATACTCGAAATTGCCGGATGTCGGCGTGCATGATTATTCAATCAATTCAGTGAAGTCTTCAATGAAAAATCGTCTTTTATCAAGTTCATTACGCCGTGTATTAGTTAAGCCACTGGTACTCGGGGCAATATTATTTTGCCTATCCCCCCATATTTATGCAGCTCAACAAGAATTAGCCTCAACCAGTGGCATGCTGGTGGACTTAAATACCGATGAAGTCCTGTATGCCAGCAATCCAGACAGGGTAATGCCGATTGCGTCAGTCACTAAGTTGATGACCGCCATGGTCACCTTAGATGCCAAACTGCCTTTAGAACAAAAAATAAGCATAAAAATAAATGAAACCAAAGAGATGCGCAATGTCTATTCAAGGGTGCGTATAGGCAGTGAACTGTCTCGTAAGGACATGTTATTACTGGCATTGATGTCCTCTGAAAACCGCGCCGCCGCAAGTCTTGCGCATCATTATCCAGGGGGCTACGCCGCCTTCATTCGTGCCATGAATGACAAAGCCAAAGCCTTAGGGATGACGAAATCAAGTTTCGTTGAACCGACTGGATTGTCTCGTAAAAACGTCTCTAGCGCTAGAGACCTAGTTATGTTGCTCAAAGCCAGCGAAGGCTACCCTTTGTTGGGTGAGTTAAGCTCGACGGATAAGAAAACGGTGACCTTTAGCAATCCTTGGTACAAGTTAGATTTTCGAAATTCCAATCGTTTAGTGTTTAAAAATGATTGGAACATACAATTAACCAAAACTGGTTTTACCAATGATGCTGGCCGCTGTCTTGTGATGCGCACCGAGATGAATAAGCGCCAGGTGGCCTTCGTGGTGCTGGATGCTTTCGGTAAGCTTACCCATCTGGCCGATGCCAATCGTTTACGTAATTGGCTTGAAACTGGCAAGGTAACGCAAATACCCACAGCGGCTAAACAATATAAGCAGCAGCGTCTTCGTTAAATAATGAGTGATTAATCATTATCGATTAAAGAAAAGGCCCAAGTTTATTAATAGAAACTTGGGCCTTTTTTTTAGCTTTAGTTACTTAAAATGTTGCATCAGGCTGGCGTTCACCGCATCGGCAATTACCTTATGGGTTTTTGTCGTCGGGTGGGTGACGTCCCAAAACACATAAGTGTCAGAGCCATAGGTTGCACAGTCGTTTCGCAGTGAATGGCTGTGCAGATAGTCAGAGGATGAGCTGCGATTGATGTCTAAGCAAGAGTCTGTGGTATTGCGTAATCCAAAACTTGCAGGATTAGAGACCATATCGGCCAGCAAAGTCTCGGTATCGAATAACTGGATATTGATCCCGCGGTTCTGCATGGTCGCCACTTGTTGGCTGGCGAAGGCGTTAAAGGTGTCTATCTTGGCTTTCACTATCGCCGCTTCGCCTGGCGCACTGTACTTAAACTGCGGCGCTATGGTGGCGTCCGGTAAATTTAACACCAAAATGTTTTGTGCCCCATTGGCTTCCAGGGTTTCCAGCGCTTGTTTAAAATCTGCCGTAACGGCACTGGCTGAGCGGCCATAGTTAAGGAAATCATTCAAGCCAAACTCCAAGGTAAACAAGGTCTTGGCTGGATCATAATTGTTCGCGTAATTCATGTATTGGATATAGGACTTAACCTGATCTAACACCCCTGAGAGCAGCACATATTGAGTCGAGCCAGCAGCGCCGCCTATGGCCCAGTTATAGAGAGGCAGCTGTTGCTGTTTGGCTAAATACTCAGTCCATACTAGGCCGTTGCTGAAATGACCTAAGAACCAGGCATTATCATTGGGGAACAGCCACTGGCTGGCATTATAGATATTACCTGTGTCTGAGATACTGTCACCAAAGCTGACCATCTTATCCACAGTTGGAGTCACGCTGCTGGTGTTGCTCCAAATACTGTGGTTATAGGACCAGCGATTATCGGCAGCAAAATAGGTGATATCGGCCTGTGGGTGGTTTGCGCCTAAGGTCTGCTGACAGCGCTGTGCGATAGTGTTTTGAGATTCATTGGTGTAGAACATATTTTTAAATGACACAGCGCTATACCAATAGCCAGTTAACTTAAAATAACTGCCATTGCTATTGCGGGCCCATTCCCAATCGGTGGACGGGTCGTCATGACTCGATTGTGGCCTGAACCAACACCTGACATAGGTATAGGTTTGCTGGGCTTGCACACTGGAAACGGATAGTTGCGCAGTGTCGGCAGCCGATTTGGTGGCCGCCATGGCAGAGGCTGGTAGAAGCGAGCACATGAGTGCGGGCAAGAGGTATTGAGTTAATATGAGTCGTTTTTTCATGAGTGACCTTTAGGTTAGTTTGAGTCATGTTGGACTTTGCTGTGAACAATGAGCGAGTGCTTCGCTTCTTATTGTGTATTTCGGTATTTAGTCGCTTAATGAGTTAACAATTCTGGATGGGCGATAAACACCCTCAGTCGTTTGATTTCATTGGCACTAAAGTGTTGTGCTAAGTAATTTTCAGTGAGTTGCTGCAATTCCTTTTGCTGATATTTTTCTGCGGATAATTGACGGCTAAAGGCGGAGTAAGCTTCCACTTTTGTGCGCCATGCTTGATTTTGCTCGCGACTCGATGCCACCCTTTGCTGAACCTCAGGACTCCAGAGCGCCATCTGAGCCGAGTGCTCCGCGTTTATTTGAGGGGCCGACTCTGGATCTTTATCTAGCACGGATGCTATCACTGCCGCATCTAAACTTGGGGCAATGGCATCGAAGGCTTGGGGGGGAAGCTGACTGATATGGTGAGCCAAAAGCTGCTGCTTTTGGATATCACTCAGACTCGAGTCTTGACGAATTTCGACCCGCGCTAGGGCTTGGCGATCATAATTGTTATCTTGTTCAAAAAATGCTGCGATCTCAGCCTCATTGAAGTATTGCAACTGCAATTCATGGGCTTGGCTTAATAGCGCAGTTGCGGCATTGATGTCGACATAATCCATGCTTAAATTGCTGGGTTTAATCCTTGCCAGTGCCATGGCATAAGCGCGATAGCGGTCAAACAGCGTCATAAGTTGAGCTCGTCCCTGTGGCGACAGGGACAGATTATCGGCTAACTGTTGCAGTAATGCTTGGGCACTGTTCTTATCCGAAGCTTGGCTTTGTAAGGTCAAAATAATATCGTCAAAGTGCCAGCGAAGGCTGAGATTAAGGTTTAGATCCTTATTATTTTTGGCTTCATGTTCCAAAGCCTTAGCCGCTAATTCAATGGCGTTAGCCTTCAAGTGCCCTTGCCCTTGCACTTGTAGGCGTTGACTCATCTGTGCATTTTCCCCCTGAAGTGACACTTGCCCTTGGGAGCGGGGCTCAGGGCTTGATGGCGCCTTGGAGGAGATCAATGTTAGCCAAAGCAGGCCCAGTAACAGGCTCGCTATGATAAACAAAGGTAAGCGGTAGCGGCTAAGTCTCATGTGTTACAGCCCCAGTTGGCGCAAGCGCGTCATGTGCTGGCGATACAAGGTCACGGGATTGGTTTCAAACCAGCTGGTGATCCCAAAAGTATGATTAACTTCATCTAAGTGATTCATAGTGTAATTGTCTTTGATCACTTGTCCCAAATGTGAACTACAGCTAGACACTAATCCGTCATTGGGTTCATTAAACACTAGGCTGGTGAGTTCCAGGCCGTAATCGATAGGATCTAAGGCGTTGGTGAACGCCGAGGCGCCAGACCAAGAGAAGTAACGCACCCCGTTGCTGGCAAGCGCTTGGCCTTGACCACAATATCGGCTCGGCATGCCTTCAGGGTAGCGACTATTAAATAGCACTGAACCTTGAGTCGTCAGCGACTGTGTCATGGCAAGGCTGTCTTGAGGGCGTTGTGGCGAGCCAGAAACCCCAGAAATAACCCGACCTAAGGTATCTAATCCTTGTTTTACTAACCATTCAGTGGCGGAGTCCATTGGCACTAAGCCGCGCATCACATCGGCAAAACGGCTGCCCCAATTCACGCCACCGATAGAGGTCACAGAAGCCACCATTTCAGGGCTGACACTGGCAACATATCTCACCGTCGGTCCGCCGTGGCTATGGCCAATTAAGTTCACTTTAGTCGCGCCTGTCTGGGCCAGCACGGCTTGGATGTACGTTCTAAGTTGTTCGCCGCGTACTTCGGTGGAATTCGCCGGTGATACTGAGGCAACAAACACCTTGGCACCTTCATCTTTCAAGGCTTGTGGTATGCGGTAGAAGTAATCGATACCCCATACATCATCGAAACCAAAGATGCCGTGAACCATAACGACAGGGTATTTCAGGGGGGCTTGGGCGGCATGAACAAAACTTGTCGCACTCATGAGCAGTATGGCGCAGGCATAAATCCATTTTTTCATTGTGTTCTCCTCGAACTGAGTTATCTCAATAGGCATTTTTATGAGTCGTGTTATGGAGCTGTGTTGCTCTGTTCGCTGGCTTGGGTGGGCAAGTCGGAGTGGCAACAAAACAACCTTTGTTACAAATAGGTTGAATATTTGTTAATTGCAATCTTTGTTTGAATCTAAATTCACGTCGATAAATCAGCGAGATTTTGTTTTAAACAACCGCTTGTTTTAAAGTGTAATGTTTCACTGATTGTTGGCGTTGCAGTTAAACATAAGGGGTGTTTTTTGATAGGAGAATATTTTTACAATTAATTTTAGAATAAACGCTCTATTTTCAGTGATTTATTTGAGTTTTAACTCTATTTTTTGATTTGCTTTTTGGGGCGGTAAATGGACTCTGTATTCCGTTTTCTTTGTTTGAAAGTTGTGCCGTTTACCTGAGTATAAGGAGCGGAAACCCTGCTGTGGTCTATAATGATATTCATGTATTTTAGCGTGATGCAGCGTTAGGACGTGAGGTCAGGACATGGATATCCAACAGATTGCACAAATGTTACTTCAGTGGGGCCCAGCTGGTGCCGTTGCTGTGTTGATTGTGATAGTGGAGAGAAAACTCAGGACAAGATGGGACAGCGTAAAAGGTAAAGAGCGGCGTATGTGCGCTTGGCTTTATTTAAGCAACTGGGTGTTTATCGCGTCTTTGCTGTTAATGGTGTCTTACCATTGGACGATTGAGCAGAATAAAACCAATATACTGATGTCAGGTATAGTTTTAGATTTAAATACAAACCTTAAAGTGAACAACACCATAAGAACCCTGTATACCAGAAACGAGCTTAGCCAATGGCTTAAAAATGTCCATTGGCACTATGCTGGGGATAAGTTGCCGAATCATTTTTCCATTCGCATCGAGGATGACGCCACCCGTAACTTTCATGATTATCAATTACCCTTGGATAAAGTCATTGATTTACTGGATGTGCAGCTGTTATATCAGCGCAAGCAACTCTGGTTAAAAACACCCACAGGTAATATAGAGTTGATTGTGAGTAATTCAGCTTCCAGGGAGTTAAATATCGGTAACTTATTACCTGTAACATCCAGGCTTCCTTGGTCAAATAACCCCTCCTTTGGTTTGATAAGCCAGGCTCACGCTGGCGATAAAGTGGACACAGCTTTGGTGATGCAGGCATTGGAGGCCGATGACTCTTATATTCGTCAATTTGCCAGCCAATATTTGGTAGACAATATCGTCAGTTTAACCCCGCTTATCGAAAAAACCTTGCTGGATGAAGACACGAGCCTTGGCAGTCAGCTCGGACTGGTGACGGCCCTAGCTAAGGCATCATCGGCAGATTTAGCCTTAAAGGATAAGTGGCATTTAACGGGGGCGGCGCAACTTAAGATTGCCGAGCTAGCCTTTAGTGACAATACGGCGTTGGCGGCACAGGCGAAGCGTTTTCTTATTCGTAATGTCTCGCCGAACACATTTTCCGAGTTGCAATCCCATTGTGATATCGCTGACGTTGCCGGTACAGAAAAGGCTGTTCGCTGTGCTTATTTGTTATTTGACAGTGCCTATAATCTGGCCATAGCTCAGTGGGTAAGTTCTCAATACTTGTCAGAGGATAATGAATTAGAGCAAGTGCAAAATGCCATCGATTTACTCACTAGCCACAGTGATTTGTGGCGCTTTGGCGCGGTTGATCAACAAGTGCAATTCGCCAAAATTGATTATGGCATTGCCTTACTCAGCCATGAAAAGGCTAAGTTGTATCATTTGAGGCAGGATTTGCAAAGTCAAGCTCAATATCAGCAACAAGCTCAGGCGAGCTTTCAGCAGCTTATTGATTTTATTGGCCAATATGAAAGAAAAGACTATGAATACCCGCACCATATTAAGCAAGCAGCATGCTACATAAAAAACCCAGTTCAGGCCTGTTTCGATAAGTACACAGCGTTATAAATAGCCAGTCTTTTAAATAAACTTAGGGTCATTTATCTGCAGATGCTAGATGAACTTCGTGATACATAGGCTAAAGGTTAACCGAGCATTTGCTTAAATTTATCCCTTAGCATGTCTCTTAATAGCAAAACAGTAGGGGTAACTTGGCTGCGGGAGGGGCACAAGAGGTTAAGTTCTTTCTGAGGGGAATGGTAATCAGGCAATAATTTAACCAAGCGCCCCGCAGCTAAATCATGGTTCACATCCAAACGTGACTTATTGGCAATCCCTTTGCCTGCCAAGGCCCAGCGGTGCACCAAATCGCCATCATTACAGCAACGATTACTTTTTACACGAATTTTAAACTGTTCTGGCTCCCGCTCCCCAGTGGTCCCAGTTGGCGATTTAGTTTCAAACTCCCAGAGATCAAATGGCCTATCATTGAGGTGATACAAGAGGCAATTGTGATCGGCAAGATCGGCAGGCGTTAACGGCATGCCAAAGCGGCTTAAGTAACTGGGGGAGGCGCAGATGATCCGCTCCACGTTGGCGATGTTAAAAGCCACCATGGAAGAGTCATTAGGCCGACCATAGCGCAGGGCGAGATCGATTCTGTCATGATAAAAGTCGGCGAGTGAGTCACCAATAATCAAGTGCAATCTTAGATCTGGGTGTTCATCCATGATGTCATCTATCCAAGGCAGTAACAGATTACGGCCAAGATCTGAAGGCGCCGAAATACGCACCTCACCAGCAATACGTCCCTGCAAGGCCTCCATGGAAGCTTGCCCAGCGGCCAAGGTGTCCAGTGCTTTGCGGCAGTGAAGCAGAAAGTGCTCTCCTTCTGTGGTTAATCGTAATTGCCGAGTGGAGCGAATAAACAAGGTACTGTTGAGCTGCTTCTCTAAACGTTTTACTGCCGCACTGGCAGCGGCGGTGCTCATATCAAGGGCCTGGGCCGCCGCGGTAATGCTGCCGCAATCGGCGGTGCGCACAAAAAGTGCTAAGTCTTGGGTGTTCATTATTCGCTTATCCTAAGGTGAGTCTCGATAGTCATTGTTTCATTAGTAATATCCAATACCCAATAACTAATAACTAATAACTAATAACTGATAACTGATGAATGCGCACATTCTGCGCGCGTGTGGCCTTCATGGGTTAATTCATCATTAATTGCTGACAAAAGAGGGCAATACAAAAACCTAGTACAGCACCAAGGGGGGGAGCCCAGTGTTTTTTTAATTTAGCACCTTAGCAAAAACGCTAGGGCTTGACTGACACATTGTTATATTGTTAATGCACTAGAGTGTTAACAGCAATCAGATTACTTATTGAGAAATTATCAATAAAATCTAAGCTGTTATCACTCAATTTATTCTAGCTTAATGAACCCGCAAGACGATCAATAGTTAACTAGGGCTGTTAATTCTTGCCAGTATTAGAGCCTTGTATCGAGCGCTAAACAGAAAGAGAAACATGATGAAATTTAGTTTTAATGTAGAGGACGCGAGTCAAATATTTGTGGGAGCATTTGCCTTGGCTGTGCCTATTTCTTTTTCGGAAGAAGCCTGGCGCTTAGGTGAAACCTTACCGACTCAAAATCTACTCATGCTGTTTAGTCTGTCAGTGCTATTTTTGGGCTTATTTACCTATCAAAGCGTGTTCCAGCACAATATTAAATCGAGGAAATTCGTATTTGTATCACGGATTGTCATCGCCTATGTCATGACTGCCTTAGTGGTCGCCCTAGTGCTGTTCTGTTTAGATAAGCTGCCTTTGTTAGAAGATCCTTGGATCTCTTTTAAGCGCATCATAGTGATTTCAATGCCAGCCTCCATGGGGGCCATAGTGGTGGATAGCTTCGATAAAGAATAAGTGTTGAAGAGTCCATTGAAAATAATCGTTTATCAATAATCAGTTAGAAAGTAATCTACTGGAAACGCTAACATTATAACGCGCTATAAAGTCATGGGAGTATAGTCATGGAACTGGATATTTTTATTGTCGATGCGTTTAGCAAGCAGCAATTTAACGGCAATTCTGCGGCGGTTATCCCGCTAACTGAGTGGCTAGAACCAGCACTGATGCAAAATATTGCCGCTGAAAATAACCTCTCAGAAACGGCCTTTATTAGGGCGATTTCCCCCCATCAATATCAAATTCGTTGGTTTTCACCCTTAAGCGAAATTGATTTTTGTGGTCATGCGACCTTGGCAGCCTCTTTCGTGATTTTCAATCAGTTGGCTTTTCGAGGGGAAATTGAGTTTACCACCAGTAAGGTGGGCAGTTTGTTTGTCACTCGAATGGAAGATGGCAGAATTGAGATGAGTTTCCCCAATCAAGCACCAGCCCAAGTGATTGATATTCCCCAAGCGCTAATTAACGGGCTTTCTATTAAACCCATTGGCGTGCTAAAAAACAGGCAGGCGTATTTTGCCATTATGGCCTCAGAGGAGGCGGTGAGGGCGGTGGAGTACGACTCCTCACAGCTTAAATTATTGGCCCCTTTCGATCTTGTTGTCACAGCCAAAGCCTGTGAGTACGATTTTATCTCCCGTTACTTTTGGCCCGCTAACGGTGGTGATGAAGATCCTGTCACAGGTTCAATCCACGCAGGGCTCGCGCCTTACTGGGGTGAGCAATTGTCCAAAACGACTTTGGTTGCTTATCAGGCCTCAAAACGAGGTGGCGTGCTATTTTGCCAACTGCTGGATGACAGGGTATTGGTGTCTGGCTTTGCAAGCTTGTATTTGCAGGGCAAGGTGTTCGTTTAATTGACGGCTTGGTAGATAAATTTAACATGCAAGCATATAGCAAACTCAAATGGTGTTACTGGCTATTTTATGTCGTCGCCTTTAGCTGCGCCGCCTTGTATTTATCGGGTTATGGCGCTAAATCCTGGCTTCTTGGCTATTGGTTTGTAATATTTGATGTGGTGTTACTAGTGTTGTGGCTCAATATAAGGTTACATCGCTCAGCTAAAGCTGCGGGGATAGAGGCGAACACTCTGGGGCTGAAGGCTACGCTATTATCTTGTCTTTTTTTTACGCCCATTGAAGCCGTGCTCGTGCTCCCGGCGCTAAACCTCTATCGTTTAAGGCGTTACAGAACCTCTGAACTCCGCTAAATCCCAATTCAGAACAACAAGGTTCGAGCGCTGATAAATACTCCCTAGAGGGAGTATTTTCATTTATCAAAGATTTTTTGGTATTAGTTGTGGCTGAACACTGTTTCTTTCACGTTTCTTATCGTCTTGATATCAAGGTTTGCTGGCTGATTGCTCCAAGTGAGTCGCAGATAGTTGGCCAAATCTTTAATCTGTTCCTCATCTAACTCTTTTGCGTAACCTGGCATGGCATAGAAGCTGGTGGTGCTGTTGTAATGCTGGCTGTCAATCCCTTTAAGGATAACCGCGACAACATTGTGGGGGCTGGCCTTATCTAAGGTGGCGTTACCTGCCATGGCTGGGGCGACATTGGGCCTGCCTTCACCATTTTGACCATGACAACCGGCGCAGTACCCCTTGTAGAGGGGATACCCAGGGAGCTTGGGGTTGTGGCCATTAAAGGTGAGTTTTTGCGGCTCAATATTGTCATCAGTATCCAGCAGGTAACGACTCACGGCGAGCATGTCGGTGTCGGTTAAGTGACTAAAGCTGTGGTACACCACAGGGTACATGCCGCCAAAGACGGTGCCTTTACGTGAATAGCCCTCAGTAAAAAGATTGTTAAGGTCCTCATGGGTCCAATTTTGGCGATTAAGCTCCGAAGGGGTGATGTCCGATGCCTCAAGCCCTTCTATGATGGCGCCTTGAAAGTGCTTATCTGGCTCCATGGCATAGAGGGTGTCTCTGGGGGTGTGGCACTCGCCGCAATGCCCTAGGGCGTTGACTAAGTAATTGCCACGATTCCACGACTCACTCTTGGCGTTATTGGGCTTAAACACCTTGGCATCGTGAGCGATTAAATTCCATCCCTTAAGGCCAAAGCGCAAGTTAAACGGAAAGGACACATCATTATCAAGATTGGCTTGCTTAATGGGTTTAGTGCTCATCAAATAAGCATAAATGGCCCTAGTGTCTTCATCGGTTAGTAGGCTGTAAGAGGTATAAGGCATGGCGGGGTACAGGTTACCGTTAATCCCGACCCCATGGTGCATGGCATCATAAAAATCATCATAACTGTAGTTGCCTATGCCAGTGTCTTTATCTGAGGTGATATTGGTGGAATACACAGGGCCAAAGGGGGTTTCAAATGGCAAACCACCGGTTAATTCACGGCCGCCTACCGCGGTATGGCAGGCCACACAATCGCCTATCTTCATTAGGTAAGCGCCGCGTTCGATGGCGCTAGTTTCCTCATCTTTATCGGCGGCCATGCTGGGCAATGCCACTAGGCATAAACATAGTGCTAGGACTAGGCTGTAAAGCGGTGATAAATGGCTTGAGTATGCAGGTTTCATGAGAGGGTTAGCCCCTTTGTCCTGAGGATCACGTCTTTGACTGCGGCGTAATATTTGACATAGCCAGTGCAGCGGCAAACATGTTCGCCTAAGGCTTCTTCTATGGCGTCTTCAACTTGAGCGCTGGGGATAGGTTTTCGCTCCAGCCGTTCAATTAGCGCCGTGGCTTCATTGACAAAACCTGAGGTGCACCAACCACATTGAAACGAGAAATGCTCCAAAAATGCTTGCTGCACTGGGCTCAGGGCGGTGATCTCTCCTTGTTCATTGAGCTTGGCATGACCTTCAATGGTGCGAATGCGCTTGCCATTGAAACGCTCGACGCCATTAATGCAAGTGCGCACGACTTCGCTCATGCCTTGTTCATCATCGACAATCACAGTGCAGGCATGACATACCCCAGCGCCGCAGCCAAACTTGGTCCCGGTAAGGTTTAAGTACTCGTGCAAGAACTCTATCATCATCACGCCATCAGTCACTTCAATGGGGCCCACAGCTTGGTTATTTATGGTCAGTTTAATGGACTGGTTCATACCATGGCCTCCTTGATTTTTTTCGCTGTCATGGGTAGATCGTAAAAACGCACTTGGGTGGCTTGATATACGGCTTCAACCAAGGCTGACACCACAGGTACCATCACCACTTCGGCGATGCCGCGACTGGGATCAGTATCCGACAGTGGCGCCAAGATAGTATGCTTTTGCTTCCAAACGCCCACATGGCGCGCAAGTGGCACCTGATAGCGGTTCAGATTCCAAGTGCCATTGCCGGCGCCCGCTTCAAAGGGGGGGACTTCTTCATACAAGGCGTGACCAACGCCCATCACTAGCCCCCCTTGAATTTGCCCTTCTACTAATTCTTTGACGATAACCTTACCGGCCTCTAACCAGGTATGAGTGCTGAGCAAGCTGACCTCGCCATTGCCTTCGTTGACGGCGACTTCCACTAAAGTGGCGCAGGGGGCGTAGTAAGTCACCATGGCATTATTGAGCTCGGCCTTAGGGTAGCTCATGGCTTTGCGGTCAATAAGGTGATAGCCCATGGAGCTCATCTTGGCATGGCGAGCGGCATTGCCGTGATAATGATTGCCTTCACCGTATTGCAGCGCTAAGGCATCGATGGCGATGCGCTCTGTGGTGCCAAAAATCTCAAAGTCGGCTTGCGCCCAGGCCCAGCGATTAAAGCCGTGGCACATAACGCCAACGACTAGACCGAGATCGTGAGCTCGTTTGGCGAGAATATCCATGGCAAGTGGCGGGAAACCCATGGCGGTGAGCTTGCCATCGACCCAGCGACCTTGATGAGGGTCGTTAAGGTTAGTGGCGCCCATGGGAGAGTTAAAATACAACTCATTCCAAATAGACACGGCCGCAGGCCAGAGCCCGTGGCGATAGATGAGATCCGCGGCAATACGGGTCACATGGCTCTGATAATAAGCCGACATGGAGGCTGAGGATGCCATGGCTTTGACTGGGGTCCAGCGGGGGTTAGCCGCCATTTCATCTTGGCGCTGCTGCGAGATAATATAAGGGTTATCGGTTTGCTCTAATTGCATTGCCTCCCAGATATCCATGGTGGCAAGCTTCACTTCATGGGCAAAGTGGCCTAAGGATTCGCTGACCACCACAGCTTGGGCCGTTTGGGTGCCCGTGCCCATTTCGATAAAGCCAATATCTAGGGATATTTTACCGTCTTTAGCAAGCTTAAGGGCCGCACTTGGGGCCGCAGCGCCTGTGCCATAATCTTTGGTGGCTATGCCAAAACCGACCCCATAACGCATGCCAGGGTGCTCGGCCTCATAGCGGGTTTTAGTGGCGGCTCGCTGCTGCCACACGGGATCTTTTTCTGCCATGTTGAGCATCTCGCGATATCTTAAGGTGCCATTAGGAATTGCCCCTTGAGTATTGCGCTGACCCGACTCCATCACATTGGCCGCCCGCAGCTTAAAAGGGTCAACCTTTAGCTCGGCCGCCATCTCGTGGATCATGCCCTCCATGGCTGCCATGGATTGCAAGGTGCCATAGCCGCGCATCGAGCCCGCATCTGGGTTACGTGAGGCATAAGAGGTGGCGATAATGTCATTGCGCGGCACGTAATAAATGCTCTGCATTGCCGTGGCGCCAACTGAGGTTACCGAGGGACTAAAATTCACCCGCCCGCCGCCATCTATGGTCATCTCTGAGGTCAGGGCTTGGATTTTTAGGCTGGCCTTATCTACCGCTAAGCGACTCTTCATGGTGAAGGGGTGGCGCTTAAGGCCGGACTGGAACTGCTCAAACCTGTCATTGGCAAGGCGCACTGGGCCCTTGGCATAAAGGGCGGCGAGCACGCCATAATAGGGAAATATCGAATGATCTTTGGCGCCAAAACCGCCGCCAATATAAGGCGAGTGCACCACTAAGTGCTTCACTTTTCCCGCCAATGGCCCCTGCGCCAGCATGTGCACTGCCATTTCCTGAAAATCATGGGGAGATTGGGAGGTGATTACCGTATGGAAGGTTTGGCTGTCGGCATCATACCAGCCATTAAAGGCTTCGGGCTCCATCATCATGGGATCTATGATTTGGGTGCGGTATTCCCGCTCTAACACTTGCCATTCTTGATTGGTTTTACCCTTGGCAATCTGTTTGTCTATTTCGCCGGCATAAAAAAGCCCACGCTCTGAAATTGAGCCCTGGGCATTGGCGTCTCCTAACCATTGGGGCTGATGGCTTTTGAAATTAGGGAAGAAGAGTCCATCATGGAGTGGGCTGTAACGATCTTCCCTTGCGCCATTTTCGCCTTCGACCCGAATAATACGCCAACTGGCGTAGGGGTCTTTCGAATCAGACACAAAAGGCGTTTTCTCACCGTAACGCAATAAATCGGCATCAAACTGCAGCAAAGACTTAGCCTGTTTAAAGGCGGGAAAATTATCAAATAACAACAAGGCTACCGCATGGCCGAGATAATCCGCGGTTTGGCCTGGTGGCAGTAACATATTGTCGCCGTAAAAGTCTGGCAGCTTGACCTTGTCACGGGCAAGCTCGGCGGCGGTGATGACTTTATAGGGCTTAGCAGGATCAGGGAGGTGGTCAAGGGAGAAGCCTTGATACACACGGGAGGCGTCAGTGGCCCGCAGGATAAAGGCATAGCCTTGCTGTGCTGGCCAGCCCGCCATGTCCATGGCACGGTAATCACGGCCATAGACTTTCTGACCTGTCACTTTGGCTATGCCGTCGTTGCGAAACTTAAGTCTAGATTGGCCATTAACCTGAGTTTGCCATTGGGCTGCCAGTTCTGCTGACACCATGGACGCATTGGCTCGGCTCATTTCCCACAGCAAAGGGGCGGAATAAACGGCAACGCCGCCAATTACACATTGCTTGATGAAGCTGCGCCGCGACGCATTAGATGGACTCATAGCTCACCTCAATTATTCTTACGGGTAATATTAGCGGCGCGTAAGCTTGCCGTCGATATTGGCTCTGTCCTTGATTGTAATGACATAATTTCGATTAGCTTAAATCCAAATTAGCACCATCTCACGTTAGCAGTTGATGATGAAAATGCAAATTTAGCCAGCATAGAGTAGAAGAATTATTTGATTAGCCCTGATTGTTTAAATGACGACATTTTTATGATGCTCAAGCGGCTCATGTAGCAATTAAAATAAGGCTGCACAGGGCTGCTGAATAGGGCTTAAATGTACTAATAACGTACCTACAAGGCCCTAGTCTGTTATCGCCAATTCCGATGCTCATTATGTGCCACATTACTCTTGAAAGTTAACTTGGCATAAGCTGATAAGCTAGCTAACATACTGTCATCACTCATCAAATTAGTTGCCGATTGCAGGCTTATTAGGATATGTAATGCTCGTAGTTCGAACATTTAACCAACAAGACTATCCTGACGTTAAACGCATCTACCAGCAGGGGATAGATACTGGCAATGCAACCTTTCAGACAGTGGCCAAAGATTGGCTCGAGTGGGATAGTTCAATGCTCAAGTGCTGTCGACTGGTTGCTGTTCAAGATAAACTCATTCTTGGCTGGGCCGCATTATCCCCCATTTCAAGCCGGCAAGTGTATTCTGGCGTGGCTGAAGTGAGCGTCTACCTTGCGAAGTCCGCCCAAGGCAAAGGCATAGGGCATTTACTCTTGTCTAAGCTAATTACAGATTCAGAATCCAATCATATTTGGACCTTGCAAGCGGGCATATTCCCTGAAAATGAAGCTAGCATTGAGCTACACAAGAAAAACGGCTTTCGAATTATCGGTGTTCGAGAAAAATTTGGCCAAATGGGCCCCCTTTGGCGCGATGTCGTCTTGATGGAAAGACGCAGCAAACTGATTGGGTGATAAAGTCCAAGACATTGCTGAAATTAGGTTTTTTGTTCTTTTGTTTTTGTGTGTTTGGGATGTTGGATCTTAGGTGTTGTGGCGTTAATTGATTAGGGCGTTCAGTTTCGGAGCGGTTATGAAGCAAAAGTTGTATTTATTGCCAGGCACCATGTGCAACCACAGATTATGGACAAGGCTTCAGCCTCATTTGGACAGTGCGTTTGAGTTAATATACTTAGCGATTCCTCGAGACATGGATCTTGAGCAACTCGCCGCGCACTTCCATGACATCATTGGCGAGGATAAAATATGCCTCATCGGCTTTTCATTGGGCGGGTATATCGCCAGCTTGTTTGCCACCCGCTACCCAGAGCGTATTGCCAAGTTGTTTGTGATAGCCAATAGCCCGACAGCTTTAGCGGTTGCCGAGCTTGAACAGCGCAGTGCAATATTGAAGTTTGTGCAATCTCATGGTTATAAAGGCGCTAGCCGAAAAAAGATAGCAAACTTGTTCGATGACTCAATTCAGCAAGGGGAACTTATCGATTTGGTGCAGCAGATGGATGCTGAGTTAGGTGAAGCCGAGTTTATCAGTCAGTATCAACACACTTCCCACAGGGTCGATGTTATTCAAGCCTTGAGTGGGCTTAACTTTCCCATTCATTTTTATTGCAGTGACCAAGACCCCTTGGTCGATGTCGCGTGTTTGGATGAGTTAACGGCGCAAAGCCCACAGTTTTTAATGCACAAAACATTGGGCACAGGTCATATGTTGCCACTAGAAAAACCACAGCAGTTGGCCAAACACATACATGCCTGGGCAGCACTTGATTAGTACTGTAATTAGTACTGTAATTAGTACTGTAATTAGTACTGTAATTAGTACTGTAATTAGTACTGTAATTAGTATTGTGATTAGTATTGTGATTAGCACTGTGGGGTAGAATGGTAATTAGAGGTCTAAATGAAAAGATTCAACATTTAGTCGCCAAGAGCACTTCAGCAAAATCAGATGGCTAATAGGATTGGTATTATTAATAAATGTCCATAAAACAAGCTTAGGCTAATTAAATGCTAAAATAGCCATTTACGTTAATTTCAATTACTGCCTTTTAAGCTAAAGAGTGCCCATATGCCGTCGGAGATTATTATTTTAGGGATTTCCATCCTTATTGCTATTGGGATTTTACTTCATCACCCCTCTAAAACCTTAGGTTTACCCTCGTTACTTATTTTCATGGGGGTAGGTTTGGTTTTTGGCAATGGTGAGTTTGGTTTTGTGTATGACGACCTAAACGTCACCTCAATTATCGGGACTCTAGCGTTAAATACCATAGTGTTCGTGGGCGGGCTGAACACCCCAATGAAGCATATTCAATTTGCTTGGAAAGAAGGCGGCATGTTATCTACCGCAGGAGTGATTCTGACCACGGTGATTTTTGGCTTTATTTTGAATGCGTTACTCGATTTTAACTTGGTAACTTGCATGTTATTTGCAGCGGTAGTGTCATCCACAGATGCGGCGGCAGTATTTTCAATTTTAGAATCAAAAAAATTGAAATTAAAACATGGCACCAGCACTATTTTAGAATTTGAATCCGCCACAAACGATCCCATCGCCTTGCTGATGGTGGTCATGCTCACTGACTATATTATCAATAGCGCCAACGGTGCCCCCACGGCCTTATCTGTCATTTTTAGCCTTGGGCAGCAAATCGGCGTTGGTGTCATTATTGGTCTATTAATAGGTAAATTAGCCGTTTGGGCACTAAATCACATCAAACTGCCTGAATTTGGCCTTATTCCTGTGTTTATTTTGGCAAGCTTTGCCATCACAGTCTCCAGTACTGGGCTGTTAGGGGGCAATGAGCTTATCGCGGTTTATATTGCAGGGGTCATCATAGGCAATGATTTAAAGAAAGGCGCTGAAGTCAGTAAGCATTTCTTCAATGGCATATCTTGGTTAGCCCAATCGTTGATGTTTATTATTCTTGGTTTGCAAATGTTCCCGCAGCAATTATTGCCTGTATTTGCAGTCTCATTATTACCTGCCATCTTACTGATATTAGTGGCACGTCCGTTAGCGGTACAATTGTGCTATCTGCCGTTTAGGCAGGCCAATTGGCGCAAGCGGTTATTCGTATCTATGATAGGCCTTAAGGGCGCTACGCCAATTGTATTTGCACTAATTCCCGCCGCCGCAGGCGTTGAAGGCTCACGAGAAATGATCCACATGGTATTTTTCATCGTCCTTATCTCGGTCATTATCCAAGGCGCCGCTTTAGAGCCACTCGCCAATAAACTCAAGCTCAACATAATACCCAAGCTGCCAGAAGATTAAGCACCACGACTTAGGCTTACAGCCATGCTATTTACTCAAAAGGGGTATTTGGGGTTTAAAGCTGAGGTGTCCATGTTGCTCGCTTCGATGTCCTACCTTTAAACAATAAGTAGACAGTCACTTAGCGAAGCACGCTGGCTCACCTTATCAGCGTTTATGTTTCTGTTAGCAATAAGATTTGTTATGGATGTCACAGTTAATCATGGAGAGAACAATGGATAAATACCTAGTCACCAAAGAAGAAATTGAGCAATTTGAAGGGATATCAAAAACACATTTTTTGAATGAAAACGCAAAACGGACTAATAAATCTCTTGGTGATCTCACTGGTTTATCTGGATTTGGATTTCATATCATCGAAATTCAACCTAGCCATGAATCTACAGAATTTCATCGGCACTACCATGAAGACGAGTGCGTTTACATTCTTGAAGGTGTGGCTGAAGCTCAGATAGGAGAGGCAATATACTCAGTGAAAGCGGGTGATTTTATAGGGTATCGAGCAGGCGGAAAGGCTCATTCGCTTAAAAATACTGGCAATTCAATATTGAAATGTATAGTGGTGGGTCAGCGTCTTGATCATGATGTTGGTGATTATCCAAAGTTAAACAAACGCCTTTATCGTCAAAAAAACATGCCGTGGAATCTCGTCGACATTGACAATATTGAGGAGCCAAATGCCGGTAAAAAAACATGTTGATGATGGAGATACAAGAGGAAAAACTTAGTATTTAATGGTGTTAGCCATGTTTATGCTCTTTTCGCCAATAAACTCAACATAAAACCCAAGCAGTCAGAGGATTAAGCACTTTGTGTGGGCTTATACCATGGCATGTAGGCTTGCCACGGTTCACTTTATTAGTTTCCGTGTACCTTTTGCCACAATAGGTTGCTATTAACCAAGCTGATTGGGATGTTTGGAGTTTAATGCGATAGGTGTTAGTCATTGTAATTTGGTGATTAATGCAGTTTTGATGTGGATAATTCTAATAATCAGGCGTATGTTATTTGAACAGCAATGTGAGCAGTATGGCTCACTCATTAAATGACACAGCTAAATGGATGAGGTGCAAAATGGATTTTATTGAACGATTATTACAGCTTCAGAAAAAAATTACCCAAGTATCAAATAGTTTGTTAACAGAAGAAGCCACTAAGAATGCGCTTGTTATGCCATTTTTACACTCTGTTTTGGGCTATGACGTTTTTGACCCCAGTGAGGTTATTCCTGAATTTACTGCTGATACAGGCATAAAAAAGGGTGAGAAAGTTGATTATGCTCTAATGAAAGAAGGTGAGGTTCAAATTCTTATAGAGTGTAAAAAGTACGGTGAAAAACTCAGTAGTAAGCATGCTAGTCAGCTGTTCAGGTATTTTTCTGTTACTAACGCTAGGCTCGCAATATTAACGAATGGCTCGCTGTATCAATTTTTTACAGACTTAGATACACCAAATAAAATGGATGAGAAGCCATTTCTTACCTTGGACATTGAGGATATTGATGAGCATATCGTTAATGAAGTTAAAAAATTAACAAAGAGTTCATTTGATGTCGATTCTATCGTGGATGCGGCAGGTGAGCTTAAATATCTCAGCCAGATAAAAAAAGAACTTACGGCGCAATTTTCCCAACCAGAAGAAGAGTTCGTTAAATTTTTTGCTTCAAGGGTTTACGAAGGTGTACTTACTGCGAAGGTGAAAGCGCAGTTTCTTGAGATCACGACCAAAGCACTTAAACAGTTTTTAAACGATAGCATTAATGCCAGATTAAAATCAGCGATAGGGGATGATGCTAAAGCAGTAGAATCTCAACTAGTGCATGCTGAAACGGATGACAACTCAGATAAAGATAACAAGTCGAAAGTCATCACTACAGATGAAGAAACCGAAGGCTATAACATAATTAAAGCCATACTCCGCCAAAAAATTGCTGCACACAGAATCGTTGCTCGTGATACTCAGAGTTATTTTGGCGTATTGTTAGATGATAATAATCGCAAACCACTAACCCGTTTACATTTCAATGCTAAGCAGAAATATATTGGTATCTTTGACAACGATAAAAATGAAACTCGCCACCCAATAGAATCAATTGATGACATTTTCAATTTCAGTGAAAGCTTGTTAACGACAGCGTCATATTATTAGATTTATATTTCCTCAGGAAATAAGATGTTGGCTCCGCGATGAACAGTAATGACTAACACTGAATCGTACATTAGTTGGCAGTGTTAGTTACTGTAAAAAAATGGTGGCTGAAGGTATGGCATATAGGCTTGCCATGACACTTAGCTCATCGACACGCGGGCAGTTGATTTAAATCAGAGGCGTCCATGTAGCTCGCTTCGACGTCCATCTTTAAACAAGAATAATAACTATTAAAGTGCATATATTTCTTAAAATCAGTAACATACAGTGTAATTTGTAAAGCTTCGATCAAGCTGTTTAATCGTCGTAGGCCACTACAAAATAAACGGATAAGGAATTCAATGGAAACTGTTATTTTTTCTAAACATGGCACTCCACTGACTGAAGCAGAGGAAAACCATTACAGTGCTTTAAGACTAGAAAAGTTGGAACCAACTGAACTGGCTAGAGTAAGAACCAGGCTTTACTGCTCGGGTTGCTTCGAAAAAGCGGCTTATGTTGCACGATCATCTAACGGACGTGCACCTCATTGCAGAAGTGTCCACCAATTAATTGATGGGACTATTTGCCCAGAAAGAAGCCCTGAAAGTGTAAAGGTCAGCAGCGAAGGTTATGAATCTGTTCAAGAGCTAAAAAATGAAAATGATGTCTATGTAGTGGACTTTAACTTTGGGCAAGATGAAACGCAGGTAAACCCTATTAAGCCAAAGGGTGATGAAAATACCACAAAGAAGAAACGTGGTTCGTATCGTAAATTCGGTGAAGCTTCAGGTGAAGGTAAGAGCGAGTGGTCCAGACGTTTAAGTACACTTCTTAAAACATTAAAGGAAGATCCGAAATTTGCGCAAAGTAGTGCGCACATAAAAGTTTTAGGGGTACAAAAACCAATTCGAAATGTGTTTTACAATACAGATAAATTTAGCAGCTATATGGATAAGCTAATTCCAGGTAAGTTTCCAACTTTTTTTTGGGGTTCTATTTGGAATGCTCATGAAGGAGTCGATGGCACTGTTTGGTTGAACACTGGTGAAGATTGCTTAGACCTATCCATCAAGATCCCGAAAGATGTTTTTAGGGTTTTTAAAGCTAAATGTAAGCTTTCAAATGATGAACCATGCAAAGAGTTAAATGGTAGCTGGTTCTTGTTGTATGGCTGGTACAACAAAAGCTTAAAAACAGGTAAACCATATCTATCGCTTTTAGAGCCTCATCCAGAACTAATTACTATGCGATTTAGCTCTTAGGGATACTGAATGGACTCCCCTCTTTTTTCGGCATCAATGTGCCGTGAATAACCTATTCGAAAGACCTGAGTACACAATGGGATTATGTATATAGGTTGGATGACCTGAGTCTGTACTTTTGGACATATCATTAAGCTGTCCCCGGAACGGAGCAAACACCATTCATGATTGATTTCTACACTAGTTTAGAATCGAAGCTAATAGGCTTTGATGGGGGGAACATTCGCTCTCCGCTTTGGTTTTCCGGTTTGGAATGGGGATCATCTGATGAAAAGATCACGGCTAATATAACCAGACCTACGTATTCCATTGCGAACTTTGACGTTCCTTATTTATCAAAGGAATGGAAAGACGAGACCCCTCAATTTTTTAAATGGCAGTTTGATCAAAAAATTGCGAAGTTATTATGCCGGGTATTCGACTTTGAAGGTGGTTATAAGGAGTACATGCGCGAAAAATATTGTGAAGCAGATTCAAACGAGTTTAAAGTTAATTTATTCCCCCTTCCAGCACCGCAAATCGATAAATGGTCAGCTGAGCATATTGAGCTGACTAAAACACGGATTAAGTATCACTACCAAACATATTGCGCTCAATACAGGTTCAAGCTATTACATGCCTTAGTCAATGAGTTCAAACCAAAGGTTATCGTTTGTTTTGGCCGTGGTTATATGGAAGAGTTCAAACTCGCTTTTTGGGGGGAGGGCTCACCAGCATCTCTCACAGAAACAGAATTCAAGATTGGCGAGCGAAACATCATATCAGTGCTTAGTTCAAATCATGCTACGAAGTTAATTGTAGCGCCATTTTTAGGACGAAACTTGACGGCGAATAGTGATTTGGACGAGATTGCAGACATTGTTAAAAATATCATTCTATCTGATTCGATGGGGTTTCAATTCTCAACATGTCTGTAGTGTAATAGTGCGTTTGGTGTAAGACGACAACTAGAAAGGCAACTTAGCTTCAATAAGAATACGCCTCATAGGTCATTATTTAATCAGGGCCTTCTATCATCAAGGACAAGCCATACTGGTACTCGCTACGCTCGCATCCTTGACAATACAAGGCCTGAAGAAGATTGGTTTAATATGAGGTGTATGGATCAACCTGCGAAGTTCACAATCTATAGAGCTCAAATAATAGACGCCATAATTGACGCGATATACTTTGACTTAATTCATATCTTACAATTAGTATGGAGTGTCATTCCTATCGCTATGGCGGTGATTGGCAACATGATTCAGGATCACATGGAATGTTACCATCATGGATAAAGGAGATTATATTGTGAGTAAAATTATCGTTGAAATTGTGAAAAGTCCAGAAAATGATCATGGCTGCTGGGGAATTCAGGTAAGTAACGAAGGTGGAGATTTGTTTTTTGATACTGGTTATATTTATGAAGGGCAAGGTGCAGCAGATAGAGCATTTTGTAAATTGTTAAATAACTTACCTCACCAAGAGTCCTAATTTTGTTTAGTTAAATATGTCTGTGAGTGAACATAGGCTGATTGGGGTGGCAGCGGGAGGTTCAATTCCTCTGGTGTCAGTTTTCCTCGTAGCCCTCGTAATCCTTGTGTGTATCAGAAGTTTCAGTCTATCAGTGCAAACTATCAACCAAGTGGAGGAACCGCCTATGAATAAAATGAAAACAACAGCAACATTTTCAATCCTAGAAACAATCTGGGCTATTGGGGTGAGCTGCACGGCAGGGTCCCTGTCACCCTATGTTCACTTAAAAGCATACAATTACTTTTTGAAGTATTAACTACTTTAGGGACAATACATGTCATCCATAAGAAGTTTGCTAAATGAAGCTATTGGGAAACTAAATCAAAATAGTCATGCTCATCTTGTAGACTGTACATTGCAAGCTTCGATTATGAGTGATAACGAGCAATGTTGGTGCTTAAGTGGCCGTTTATACAAAGACTGTCATAAAGAGCGTAACCTAAAACGAGAGCTCAGTGAGCATGAAGTCAGAAATAAAGTAAGCGCTATTTTTGACCAAAATAAATATTGCTGTGCTGAATTTGATAAAGAAAACTGTGTATTTGAGATCAGTAAGGCACATACAATTCAAAAGGGTAAGGTACTTTCTAGTTTTGCTGAAAATGGTCATGTGGGGACGTTCTACCGAAATCTAAACGGTATAGATAATCCCACTAGATTAAAAGCTGGCATTGAGAAAAAAGCATCAATCTTTTTGGGTTTTTGTAAGTATCATGATACTGAATTGTTCAAATGTATTGAGCTAAATGGTTTTTCTAAAACAAAAGAAAATTGTTGGGCTAGCTCATATCGCGCAGTTTGTCATGAGTACTACCAAAAGAAAGCCGCTATTGATGCTACCGATTGGCAGAGAAAGTACTTGGACAGTGGACTAGATGTGTATCATCAAGTTTTTCTTCAAGAGAGACTGTACATTCACCAAGTTAACATTGAGAAGGGGTTCAGTGACATAGCTCTAATCAAAGTTGCTTACGAGGATATCAAAGTCAATAGTCAAATTGATGAAATTATTTCTTATGTTCTTGAGTTTGATGCACCGCTTACAATCGCAGTATGTGCAAGCATTTCTCCATATTTTGACCTTAATGGAATAAAAATCCAAAATATAGGTTATGCAAATGAAAAATTTCAGCATTTCTCTATTTCTACCGTGACATTAAACGGTAATGCGGCTTACGTAGTAAGTCACCTCAAAAAACATGACACTATCGGGAATTACTTAAAAGAGGTGTTATCCATGCCTCTTGCTTACATAAATAATTGGTTAACAACCTGTATATTTGCGTACACTGAAAACAACTATTTTCGTTTATCTTGGTGGGATTCATTAGATGAAAACACGAGGATGGATATATATAATTTGTTTTTGTCTGAAAATTACACGAAGACTTTAGATTACAATGACTTAGTTAGTCGATCTATATCTAGCTCTCTTGTCTCAATTGAACGGGTTTAACAATGTTTAAATTTTAAAGATACTTTCTCTAATCAAAATCCCTCACATTAAAGTTATGCATCTAATGTACTTATGTCAAAAAACGAGTTACTTACTTTTTCGTTAAGCTAAAGCGCTTTTCTGCTGATACGACGAGTGAGCTCTAAAAGTTTAACCGTGCGGTAATCTCCCCATTGTTAAATTCTGTTAAATGGCTGCCTTTAAGTTTCTGGAGCTGACAGGTACCTCTGAGTTTAAGAGGTGAACCATGGTGATTTGCGAGACGACCGTCTGAGACAGGACGTCGAAGCGAGCTACATGGAAGTATTCACGCGTGTCGGCAAGTGAACACCCTGGCAAGCCTGTACTGGAATTATTTAGATAAATGCTATTTAGTCTTTAAGGCACGCTTAAATTTAGTGAGTGACAAATATCTATATTAGCGATTATCACCCATTTTATTTTGCTCTTTTGGCCGATTTCAAAGATCAAACTCAGGTTCAATCCCTACTCGGGCTCACCTTTTACTCAGGATCATAGTCTAGCACTGGTGCTAACCAGCGTTCGGTTTCTGTGACGCTCATACCCTTACGGGCTGCGTAGTCTTCCACTTGATCGCGACCTATGTTGGTGACGCCGAAGTAGCGGGATTTGGGGTGGGCGAAGTACCAACCGGACACCGCTGCAGTGGGGAACATGGCGTAGCTTTCGGTGATATTGAGCCCTATCGTTTCATCGGGTTTGAGCAGCTCCCATAACAAGCCTTTTTCAGTGTGATCAGGACATGCCGGGTAGCCGGGTGCGGGGCGTATGCCCTTGTATTTCTCGCGAATTAACGCTTCGTTATCTAAGGTTTCATCGGCTGCGTAACCCCAGAATTCTTTACGCACCCGCTCGTGCATTCTTTCTGCAAAGGCTTCTGCTAATCTGTCAGCCAAGCACTTAAGCATGATGGCGCTGTAGTCATCGTGATTGGCCTCAAAGCGGGCCACATGCTCATCAATACCGTGACCTGCGGTGACCGCAAACCCGCCCATGTAATCGGCAACCCCAGAGTCTTTTGGCGCGACAAAATCGGCGAGGCAAAAGTTATCATTGCCCACACGCTCAAGCTGCATCCGTAGATGATGGGTGGTCATGATAGGCTGGCTTCGGTCTTCATCAGTGCCGTCACACGCGTATAGCTCGATATCATCAAAGTTCACTGTATTGGCGGGAAACAGCCCAATGACCGCCTTGGCGGTGAGCCACTTCTCACTGATGATTTGTTCTAGCATGGCTTTGCCATCCTCAAACAGCTTTTGGGCTTCAACGCCGACGATTTTGTCGTTTAAAATTTCAGGATAACGGCCATGGAGCTCCCAACTTCTGAAAAACGGTGTCCAATCGATACGCTCAACTAAATCGCTTAACGGATAATCTTCAAACACTTGGCGGCCCAGTATTTTAGGCTTAACCGGGGTGTAATCTTGCCAGTCGTGTTGGCAGCGGTTTTCCCGCGCTTTAGCAAGGCTTGTGATGGTTTTACGCTTAGTTTGCGATAAACGCTTTTCGCGCATCTCTTGGTATTCCACATAGGTGGCATCGATAGTGTCTTGCCGAGTTTGATTGCCAATCAGCTTTGCCACCATGGGCACAGCGCGGGAGGCATCGGCAATATAAATGGCGCCAGGGGGATAATGCGGGGCGATTTTCACTGCGGTATGAATTTTTGAGCAAGTGGCGCCGCCTATGATAACCGGCAGGCTTAAGCCCTCGCGAATTAAGGTTTTTACGTTGTGCACCATTTCATCCAAGCTTGGGGTGATAAGCCCAGACATGCCGATGATGTCGACCTTTTCAGCCCGTGCTACCTCGATGATTTTCTCAATGGAGACCATGACCCCAAGGTCTATAACCTCATAACCGTTACAGGCCAATACCACGCCGACAATATTCTTGCCTATGTCGTGCACATCGCCTTTTACCGTCACCATCAAGATTTTGCCGTTGGACTGACCCTCAACCTTTTCAAGCTCAATATAGGGGTTTAAGTAGGCCACGGCTTTTTTCATTACCCGTGCGGACTTGACCACTTGCGGCAGGAACATCTTGCCCGAGCCAAATAAGTCGCCCACCACATTCATGCCATTCATCAAGGGGCCTTCGATGACGTCCAGTGGCCGCACGGACTCAAGGCGTGCAGCTTCTGTGTCCTCATCGATAAATTCTGTGATGCCTTTCACTAAGGCATAAGATAAGCGCTCTGCCACCGGCAAACTGCGCCAGGCTGAGTCCTCTTTTTTGACCTCTTGACTGCCATCGCCGCGAAACTGCTCGGCGATTTCTAATAATTGCTCTGTGTTACTGGAGTCCGCCACTGGGCAAGGTAAGTTGCGCACCACGTTTTCGACCCTGAGTTTAAGCTCTGGGTCGATATCATCATAAATCGCCAATTGACCGGCGTTAACTATGCCCATGTCCATGCCCGCTTGAATGGCGTGGTATAAAAACACGGCGTGTATGGCTTCGCGCACCGGATTATTGCCACGAAATGAGAAGGACACGTTGGAGACGCCGCCGGAAATCATCGCATGGGGTAGGTTCGCCTTAATGTCTTTGATGGACTCGATAAAGTCCACCGCGTAGTTATCGTGTTCATCGATGCCGGTGGCGATGGCGAAAATATTAGGGTCAAAAATAATGTCTTCGGGAGGGAAGCCCACCACATCCACCAAGAGGCGATAGGCGCGGGTGCAAATCTCGGTTTTACGCTTGCGGGTGTCTGCCTGACCGTCTTCATCAAACGCCATCACGATAGCGGCGGCGCCATAGCGCTTCACTAAGGTGGCCTGTTTGATAAAGGCAGCTTCGCCTTCTTTCATGGAAATGGAGTTGACTATGGCCTTGCCTTGCACGCACTTAAGCCCGGCTTCTATGACCTCCCATTTGGAGGAGTCAATCATGATGGGCACCCGTGAGATATCGGGCTCAGAGGCAATTAAGTTTAAAAACTGACTCATGGCCGCCACGCCATCTAGCATGCCTTCATCCATGTTGACGTCGATGATCTGGGCGCCGTTTTCCACTTGCTCACGCACCACATCTAAGGCTTCTTCGAATTTCTCTTCTTTAATTAAGCGCAAAAACTTGGCAGAGCCTGTCACATTGGCGCGCTCGCCCACGTTCACGAATAAGGAGTTACTGTCTATGGTCAAGGGCTCAAGGCCAGATAAGCGGCAGGCGATGGCAATATCAGGCAAGGCTCTGGCATCGAATTTATCTACCGCCTCTGCGATAGCGCGAATGTGAGCTGGAGTACTGCCGCAGCAACCGCCAACGATATTCACCAGCCCTTCTTCGGCCCATTGAGCGAGAATTTCAGCCATTTCCGCTGGGGTTTCATCATAGCCGCCAAACTCATTGGGCAGGCCAGCGTTAGGGTGAACTGAAATATAGGTTTCTGAAATTCTTGCTAACTCTTCGACATAAGGGCGCAGCTCTTTTGGCCCTAGGGCGCAATTAAGGCCGATGGAAATGGGCTTAATGTGACGCAGTGAGTTATAAAAGGCCTCTGTGGTTTGCCCTGTGAGAGTACGGCCCGAGGCATCCGTTATCGTGCCAGACACCATCACAGGTAAGCGCTCACCTAAAACATCGAAGGCTTTTTCGATGGCAAACAGCGCCGCCTTGGCGTTTAAGGTATCGAATATGGTTTCCACCATGATGATGTCGGCGCCGCCTTGGATTAAGGCTAAGCTGGACTCAAGATAGGCCTTAACGAGTTGATCGAAACTCACATTGCGAAAGCTTGGGTCGTTCACATCTGGGCTGATGGAGCAAGTGCGGTTGGTGGGCCCAAGGACCCCAGCAACATAACGGCGAATGCCAGTTTGCGTGCTAATTTCATCGGCAGCTTCCCGTGCAAGGCGGGCGCCCACTTGGTTGATTTCAGCCGCCAATGCCTGCATGTCATAGTCGGCCATGGCGATAGTGGTGGCGTTAAAGGTGTTGGTTTCTATGATGTCACTGCCAGCGAGCAGGTAATCTAGGTGAATTTGTTTGATGATTTGCGGCTGACTCAACACCAATAAGTCATTGTTACCTTTGACATCGCAGTGCCAATCCTTAAAGCGCTGGCCGCGATAATCTGCTTCTTCCAGCTTGTAGTCTTGGATCATGGTACCCATGGCGCCATCCAGCATCACTATGCGCTGTGCTAATAATTCAGTGAGTTGGACTAAGGTAGTGCTGTGTGCTGCTGTGGCCATGGATTGTTTACCTTTTACTGCATAAAATAAGTGACGCGATAACGACGAAAATCTAGCAACTTTCTACTGTTCAATTCCATCTGCTGTTTTTGGTATCTGCTTTTCTTGTTCGGGTTCAGCAGGACACACAGGATTGAGATTGAACTAGTTTTGGGTGTTTAAACGTCTAGATGGCTATAATAGTCAGATTTTAACACCGAGAGCAAGCACAAACTGTAATATTGGCATGCTTTAGGTTTGTGCCCGTTTAATATTAGTTGAAGGGATAAGTTTTAAGTCATCTTTATTAATGACTTGCATGGCATATAACGTACACTTAGGCCCAAGAGTGTTATGGCTCACTGATGAACAGAATGCAGGATTAATGATAGTGCGGTTAATAAAGAGCGCGGTTAAATCAGTGAGGTTAATAATCAGTGCGGTTAATAAAGAGCTCGGTTAAATAAAAGAGCGCGGTTCAAAAACACGGTTAACAAAAGGGGCCAGAGAAAGCCAAATGAATCATGGCGAAGTATTAGCTGAGAATAGCCAAACTGGCTTATTGAAAGATAAGGTCTTAAGGGTATCCGATCTCAGTTGGCAGGCAGGGCACAAGCAGGTGCTGGATAAACTGAGTTTCAACTTAGAGGCAGGCACCATGCTGGGGCTCATAGGCCCCAATGGCGCAGGGAAATCCAGCTTATTACGCTGCCTTTATCGGTTTATTAAGGCAAGTGATGGCCAAATTGAGCTGTTTGGCCGTGATCTCGGCCAGTATTCCTCTCGCGAGCTTGCCAAGTTGATTGCCGTGGTGCAGCAAGAAGCCCAAGGCTCGGCTGAGTTTGCCATGAGCACAGTGCAGGTTGTAAGCCTTGGGCTCACGCCCCACAAAGGCTTGTTTGATGGCTTAACTTCTGAGGATAAACAGCGGGTAGATCAAGCCTTAGCTAAGGTCGGGCTTGAGACGCAGGCAGAGCAAGCCTTTAGCCAATTGTCAGGGGGGGAGAAGCAGCGCGCCTTGATAGCCAGAGCCATAGTGCAGCAGCCCAAACTGCTTATCTTGGATGAACCCACCAATCATTTAGACATACGTTATCAAATTCAAATTCTTGAACTAGTCAAAAGCTTAGGTATAAGCGTCATGGCCTCCATCCATGATTTAAATCTTGCCAGCGCCCTGTGCGACAAACTGCTGCTTATTCATCAAGGCCGCTTGGTGGCTCAAGGTCGTCCTGATGAGGTGCTGACTCCCGCGCGCATAAGTGAAGTGTTTGGGGTCTGCTGCGATATTCGCCCTCATCCTCAGCATGGTCAGCCTTTGATCAGTTACTTTTATGGCTACAATGCCAGTGCTCATGCCTTATCCACTGCGACGGCCCATCTAATCGGTGCGGAAAGGGCTGCGAAAAGAGCTGGTGGTTTTGATGGAGCAGAGCAATGATGACTCAGAGCTGGCCTAAATTAATCTTACGCTTGCTCACATGCTTGCTGGCATTCTTGTTGGTAATAGTCAGCCCGCTATTTGCCGCAAGTTTCGGCGCCGCCGATATTAGCCTCAGTCAAGTGATTGCCGCTTTAGCCCACAGCCTGTTTGGCCTTGGAGAGGTGAGCCCGTTAATCGAGCGTATCGTGATGGATCTGCGCTTTCCGCGCATCTTGTTAGCGATAGTGGCTGGGGCAGGGTTATCCCTTGCGGGCAGTGTGCTGCAAACCGTGACCCGTAATCCTTTGGCAGATCCTTATTTATTTGGCATAAGCTCAGGGGCGGCCTTTGGCGCAGTAGTGGTGATGAGCCTGATGGGGACTTCCTTTATGATGGCGGGCGGCAGCTTTTTGAGTTGGAGCCATCTTTCTTTGTCTGTTGGGGCCTTTATTGGTGCGAGTCTGTCTATTCTTTTAGTGCTAAGCCTGTCAGGTTTTGGCAGGGGCAATCAAGTAGAGCGCATGTTGCTCTCTGGGGTGGCGACCTCCTTTATGTTTGGCGCCTTGACCAGTTTGGTGCTGTATTTTTCAAGTCCGCAGGCAGCGGCCTCAGTGCTGTTTTGGAGCCTTGGCAGCTTTACCAAAGCAACATGGAGCGCGCTTATCTTGCCAAGTGCCGTGGTGCTGCTGTGCGGTTTGGTGTTTGTTGGCCTTAAACGTCAACTGCTGGCCTTATTGGCCGGAGATGAAACCGCCCATACTTTAGGGGTGAATGTGGTCAAATTGCGCCTTGGCGTCTTGCTGCTATGCTCACTACTCACGGCGACCTTAGTCGCCAGCTGTGGCGGCATAGGCTTTGTGGGCTTGATGGTGCCGCATTTGGTACGTTTGTTATTGCCCCGCAGTCAAAGCCTTGGCTTAATCGCCTTAGTTGGCGGGCTATTTATGTTGTGGGTGGACGTGTTTGCTCGCTGTATTCTGGCAAACCAAGAGTTGCCCGTAGGCATTATTACCGCCGCTATTGGCAGTGTGTTTTTCTTGGTGGTTTTGCGTGGGCGCCGCTGAGTTAAAGCCAAGACTATCGTTTTCAGTTATTACAGCAAGCGCGGCTAATTACTAGGGCTGATATTAGTAAAAGTAATGGAAAAAACCTTAAATTGTTGAGTAATTAGGCGGTTTTACTTGTAAAATACAGCCGCCTAGCAAGACATGAACAACTAAAAACTAACTCATACTTGTCGAATGCTTAACTTATTGTTTAACTTTTTTGTTTAACTAAGGAACATCTTGAATGTCGAATGAATATAACTGGCTAAGACAGTTGAATTTATTTTTTGTTGCCACAGGTTTTTTTACTCGACTTCCCACGCCTTCTTGGGTCATCGCGGATGATAATGAGCTTAAAAAATCCAGCCGTTACTTTGGACTCGTCGGGCTCTTGATTGGTCTTATTTGTGCGCTTGTGTATTGGTTCACCCAACAATGGCTGCCTACCAGTGTCGCAGTGCTCTTAGCCATGGTGGCTGGGGTATTGGTCACTGGCGGTTTCCACGAAGATGGCTTAGCCGATACCGCTGATGGTTTCCTTGGTGGCAAGACGTTTGAAGATAAACTTCGAATAATGAAAGACAACCACCTTGGCAGCTATGGTGCCATAGTGTTGGCGTTGATTTTATTGCTCAGGTGGCAACTGCTGGTGGAATTGGCGTTATTTAGTCCTTGGGCGGCGATTACTGGTTTTATTGTGGCTCACACTTTGAGCCGAGTGTTGGCGGCAAGCCTGATTTTTAGCGTGAAATACGTCACCGATCTTGAACTTGAAGAAGGTAAGCGATTAAGCCATGACCAATCATTGAATGATCTATTTATTCTGCTGGCCAGTGGTATTTTTGTGCTGTTTTGGCTCAATGGCTTAGCGGCCTTCGTATTGTTTATTTCCTTGTGGGCGCTGCGTTTCTGTCTGTGCAAATATTTTAGAAGTCAGATTGGTGGTTACACTGGAGATACCTTAGATGCGGCCCAGCAAGTGAGTGAAATCATGTGTTACTTGATTATTCTTGCCGTTGGCTTAAGTGCCTAAGGTTGAGTGTTTAGATTTGAGGGTTTAAGTTTAAGTGACAAAAATCTCATCGACTCAACTGAGTCGTCAACACAAACATTAATAGCGTGCTCAAATGTATGCTATTAATGCCCACCTTATTTCGTGATAAACAAAGCAAGGAGCCGCCAGTGAGTTCAAACCATGACAGGCATTCAAGCCCAGAAGCACTCGAGTTAGAGTCGGCTCCTGAAACGACGCCAGAGAGCCCTATGAGCACAACATCTGTGGATACTCATGCCGATCGTCATAAGAAACGCCAGCAAAAAGTGAAGCTGGCAGTGGATGCCAAAATTGCCGCCGCCCAGGACAGAAAAGGCATCTTATTGGTGCTCACTGGCAACGGCAAGGGCAAGTCCACTTCAGGGTTTGGCACAGTCGCCCGCGCCGTCGGGCACGGTCATAAGGCCGGGGTGGTGCAATTTATCAAAGGTAACTGGGAGTGCGGCGAACGTAACCTGCTTGAAGGCGCCGGAGTGAAATTTCATGTGATGGGCACAGGCTTTACCTGGGACACTCAAGACAAGGCCAAAGACACGGCCGCCGCCTTAGAAGCGTGGCAAGCCGCTGAAGTCATGCTCAAAGATGAGCGCCTTAATGTGGTGATGCTCGATGAGTTGACCTATATGATAAGTTATCACTACTTACCACTTGAGCGGGTCATCGAGGCGTTAAATAACCGCCCATCTATGCAGCATGTGATCATTACCGGTCGCAGTTGTCACCGAACCTTGATAGAGCTTGCCGATACGGTAAGTGAAATCGTTGCAGTCAAACATGCCTTCGACAATGGTATCGCCGCTCAGGAAGGGTTTGATTACTAGAGTTAATGGATAATAGTGAGTGCTGAGTGCTGAGTGCTGAGTGCGAGTGGTAAGTAGTGAGTGGTTAAACTTCACTATTGGTTATGGATTATTTATCCATTTTTCTCAAAATAACAATTATTTACTTCAGGGGTGAACATGCCTCACTTTTCAGTTTTCACGCTCAAACTTGCTTTCTTGTCAGCTTGTCTTTTTTTCACTTTGCTAGTGGCACTTTACTTACCCAGCCCTTGGTTGATGGCACAAGAGGGCAATTTCAAAATACAGCTGCGCGAACCTAGCAAGGAGCTGCTGATGGACGAACAGCGCCGGCGTGCTATCCCTATTGCGATTTACCCGCCGCAATGGGCTGATGACAAAAACTGCGTGAATTCACCTTGCCCAGTGGCCATCCTTAGTGCAGGTTACGGTTTACTGCACACAGATTATGGTTTTTTGGCGACTAGCCTTTCCGAGTTAGGTTATCTAGTCGTCGCCGTGGGTCACGAGTTACCGACAGACCCTCCCTTATCTGTGACTGGAAATTTATACCAAACGCGCAGTGAAAACTGGCAGCGAGGCGCTAACACATTGCGCTTTGTTCGCTCGCAACTTAAACAGACCATGACAGGGTTTGATTTTGATCACCTACTCTTGATTGGCCACTCCAATGGTGGCGATATCTCAGCCTGGCTTGCCAATGAGATGTTGGCTGAAAATGAGGCGTTTATCTCAACAGTCATCACCTTAGACAGCCGCCGCGTGCCGCTGCCTAAGACCGCTGCTATCAAGTTGTTATCCATTCGTGGCAGTGACTTCCCCGCCGACAAAGACGTATTGCCAACTCCTGATGAGCAACAAGCCTTAGGGCTTTGTATCATTAGTATTCCCAGGTCACGCCATAACGACATGTATGATGCTGGCCCAGTCTGGCTTAAGGCTGAAATCGAGCGACAATTGCATGCTTTTTTGAAGACTGAACTACCCTGTCAAGGTGCTAAGTAAAGGGATTATCTTGTGTTAATCCCAGTTCAGCCCATTTCGGCTTAGTTCAGTTCGGTGTAGCTCAGCACAGTTCTGCACAGGCGAATAATTTGCTTACATATTAATCGCTTCTATGGCCCCTCATTTCATGGTTTTATCTTGAAAACCCACTCCCTAAGCAGTAATGTCAAGGGTAAGCTTTTGCGCTAAAAAGGCACTAGTTTAGCTTTAAGCTTAATAAAAAACGATGAATTGAGGGATGCTGATGTTTGAGATGTTAGTGGGATTAGCGGTTACGGATAATGAGATTTATGATCAATATCGCAGTGCAATGAAGCCGATTTTAACTCAATTCGGAGGTGACTTCGGTTACGATTTGAGAGTGTCTGAAGTGTTGAAGTCCCCCAGTGAGGCGCCAATAAATCGCCTGTTTACCATCAATTTTCCCACTGAAGCTCACATGAATGAATTCTTTAGCGATCCTCGCTATCTTGAAGTGAAACATGCCTATTTTACTCGTTCAGTATTAAGCACCAGCATTATCGCCAGTTATTTGAAAGCGGATTAACGGGATCCTTACTGGCGGTGAACTGTGTTACTTGGGCTATAAAACGTAAGGAAAATAACATGAAATCACTGTCTTTAAGTTTAAGCATCTTGCTCTTGTCGGCCTGTTCTGCTCAGTCACAGGCCAAGATAACGGCTAATGACACTGTGCCCTATCAGTCAGTCCTTGCTAAAACCCAGTGGCACCATGGCGCAGTAGATTGCGATACGGATAAGTCGGCAAACCTTGATGTTTATCAGCATGATGAAAACACCTTTATCTTACGGCAGAATAAATGCTTAACCTTCGAAGCGCCCTTCATTTACTTGCTGGTGGGCAGTGAGACTATTCTGGTGTTGGACTCTGGAGCGCTGGATGAAGCGGAGCATTCTGTCTATAAAGCAATTGAAACCTTACTAACAAAACAGCTAGGTAAGGCCGAATTTTCCGCGAGGAATATGCTGCTTGCCCACAGTCACGGTCATAGGGATCATTATCGAGGGGATGATTATTTCAAGGGGCAAACTAAGGTCACTGTCATAGAGCCAAACCTTAAGGCGGTGCAAGACTATTTTGGTTTCGATAATTGGCCCAAAGGGACTAAGACCTTAGAACTCGGTGGCAGAATGCTGACTGTGATGGCAACCCCTGGGCATCAAGCGCAGGCCATTAGTATTTATGACTCACGAACTCAATGGTTAATGACTGGTGATACCCTTTATCCAGGTTTGGTCTATGTGAAAGACTGGCATGCTTATCGAAGTAGCATAGACAGATTGGCTAGCTTTGCTGCCAATAATCAAATTGCAGCCATTATGGGGGCTCACATAGAGATGAAGCGTAGTGGGGGCAGTTATTACCCCATAGGCAGCCAATATCAGCCAGAGGAAGCGGCGCTGGATCTGAGTGTGTCACACTTAAATGAACTAAATAAGCAGCTTAAAGAAAATACTGATGAACGGGAGCTAAATTTGGGCTATGTCATGATTAAACCCATGGGATTTTTTCAGAAAACCCTCACTAATATCGTCACTTGGATCAGCGAATAGTCTTAAGTAAGTTTGAGATAAAGCCGCTGATAGCCCTATCGGCGGTTTTTTTGTTATAGGTACAAGCCTAGCCTCGTTTTACATTCAGTGATAAATAGCCAATCCACCAGGCTGCCTCCCATGAGGTGACTGACTCATAGTTGTTCTCTATGATGCTTTTTAGTCTTGAAATCAAAAAAAGTGTCCTTGATGAAAAATAGATAGAGTAATAACTTAAAACGACAGTGTTAACGTTTTGTTAAATCCATCTTGACTCAATCTTAGCTGTAAATCATTTAGAATAAACCCCTTAGCTTATCTACTCTTGTTAGCATTTTTTGCATTCAAACGCAGGCCGATTATTTGCCCCAAAAGGGGCTTTTTTTAGTAGTTGCAAAGTTTTTTATCTGCTCTATGTTGTTGATGGGCAGTAACAAGACTCCTGTGTTTAACACTATAAATATAACAATAATGCTAGCGCCGTTAAGGCCGCAGTAGCAGAAAAATGAGAAGGACAACCTAATGAGAAAATCGACGTTTTTGCTGTTAGCAGGCTTACTGAGTGGCGCAGCGCAAGCCGCAGTGGGTGGCTATCCAGTGGTGCTAGTGCATGGCTTTCAAGCCGACAATTTAGAGAGTAGACCCACAGGGGAGCAAGTTCGTACAAACGGCGGCCAATATTGGGCCCAATATTGGCGCGATCGCGCCGATGAGCGCATTGACTGGCCATCACAAGAGCGTATCGCCAATAAAATCACCAGCGACTATGTGTGGCCTAAGTTACAGCAAATGTCACGGGCTGGGACTTGTGCCAGTGGCTGCGTGTTTGTCACCCATTCTACCGGCGATTTAGTCACCCGTTATATTATCGATAACCAAGCACTGTGGCTGCAAAATGCGGGGCTGCAACCACTGAACATAGTTGCCACCTTTGACTTTGCTGGCGCCGGTGGTGGGGTTGAGTTGGCCGATTTGGCGGTGAATGTGGCTAACGGCTCAGGCCTTATCGATGCCACCTTAAGATTTGCCGTATCTTTATGGCTTGGCATGACCCCGACACCTTCAACCATAGGTGTGTTGAATGACTTACGAGTCAATAGTGCTCGCCAGCTGGCTGCGTTTCCCACTAGCCGTGTGCCACGCCTGCGTTTTGCTGGAGCGGGTTCTGATTTCTTAGGGGCGACAGGGGCATTTTTACCCGGCGAAGATGATGGCGTCGTTGCCAGCCATTCTAGCTGCGGCGCAGCATCGGTTGGCAGTTACAACAGCTGTTCTCGCACAGTGGCGTTCGATGGCAAGCTCACTTCGGTCAGCGGCCCAAGCCAGTTTATGCCTTACCATTATCCTATGTTAATGAGCGAGGGTTATAGCCATGGTGACACTATCACTAACAGCGCTAAAGATGAGGTGACTACAGCCAATAGCAGTGTTAATTATCTCAATGGGGATAATTTGCAGTTTACTACCTATGAAGAGAAACGCGGTTGGTGGGTGTTCAGTTCGCGCTATCGCTTAGTGCGTAACTCAGGCAATACCAGCATGTCATCACTCGTGTATCAGGCGGCAAACTAAGCGATTATGAAGCATAAAAAAATCATCAGTGTTGTCACTCTGCTAGTGGGTCTAGCAGGGTTCTGGTATTTGGCTTCTGAACCCGAACCTCAACTGGCAATTGCGCCAGCTGAGGTTTTGGCTTTGCCTACTGTCAAAGACGTTACAACCACAACGTCAGTGAATAAGATAAAACCAAAGGATGTGAGCGAGGTCGAAATTATTCCAGAGTCTATCAGCGAAAGCTTTTCATTGTTGGCCAAAGCTTACGCCAGTGAGTTATCCCAGCCGTCATACTCAGTGCCGTTAACCGCAGAAGACACTCATTTACTTAACCCAAATAACTATTTGCCTCAGGCAGTCATGTTGGAAGGGGGGAGTGCCAGCATAGTCTTACCTAAGTATCGTTTCAGTTACCCAGAACCTGTGGTGGTTAAACTCCTTGTGGATGGTATGCAGGTAACGAAGGCAAAAGTCACCTTGCTTAGTGAGCAGGGCGCAGGGGGGGATGCCTTAGCCAAGGAAGAGATGCAAACCACAGATGGCGATTGGACAGCGCAGCTTAAGCCCAAAGAAGAATGGGACGGCCCACTGGAAGTCAGGCTCAGCTTCAGCGCCAAAGGCAAACAGCAAACCCTCTCCACTGGCATAGAATACAGCTACCCCACGGCAACGATTACCGGGGTGGGCGACATGAGCGCTGAAGGCAGTGACATGTTAATTCCGGTGAGTATTGAGGTTAAAAAGGCGGGCTACTACCGCTTACGGGCAAACCTTTACCGTGAAAATGAGCAGCCAGTAGCACTACTGACCAGCTCGAAGAAGCTTGCCGAAGGTAGCACTTCGATGGAGCTTAAAGCCTACAAAGGCGTGCTTTCAAACCATTCAGGGCCATTTACATTGACCACTTTTGTGTTAGAGCGCCGCCCTGCTGTGCCTGGGGAGTTAACTCGCTATGGCAATAGCGAAAAACCCAGCTTTGAGCTCGGGGACTTTGCCGTAGAACAGTTATCCGATGAACCCTGGCAGCCGGACGAGCAAGAATTACAACGGCTAGAGTTTTTAAAGCAAATGGCAGGAGAATAGTGGTGAGCTTTGTATTGGTGGACTTAGATATTGAATTCAGACTTTAAAAAGCTAGGGTTTAACTGTCTATAATAGGGCGTTAAATTGTTAGGTTTTATTGCATATAAAACAGTTATGATTTTGTAGCGTAAATGTATCGCCTCTGTGGTTGTAGTGAATGGATTAATGATTAACTTAGTGAGCTGAGAGATGGAAGCTCTCCATCTTCAAAGCAACCATAAAGGATACACATTATGAACCTAATTAAATCAGCTGTAACAGGATTTATTATTTTCACCAGCCTTAATGTTTATGCAGCAGATTATAATGAATTAAATGGTGTTCGAGTAAGAGCCCCAGGCCAAGCAGAAACTTACTTAATTGATCAAGGTCAGCGCCGCTGGATCCCAAACCCAGAAACATTTAATAACTTATTTTCTGGCGAAGTTACGGTCAGTATTGACTCAATCAATATTCCAAGAGGCCCTGACATGACCAATGGCGCAATACTCGCACAGTGTAATGCCACGGTATTCTTGATTGATAATAATGTAAAACGAGGAATTACAAGTCCGGCTGTGATGGAAAAATATGGCTTTAATTGGGGACAGGTACAAAGTACTCACTGTATCTTGCTCGACTTTATTCAAAATGGTCCAACAATTACTGAGTAAAGATACTGTCATGACCTACTTTGTGGGACGTTGTGACAGGGTAATTAATCTGTTTTGGGTACTTTGACGTTGTGAGCAAACACAGAATAAAAAAGGGCATCGAATTCGATGCCCTTTTATTTGTTTTATCCCGTCGTGAGATAAGTATTCAATATTAATATCGAAGCAGGAGAAGCTTTACTTCACCATGCGCTTGTATTTCAGGCGGTGGGGTTCGACGATGTCGGCGCCGTAGGTGGCTTTTAACCAAGTGGAGTATTCGCTGAAGTTGCCTTCGTAGACGTTCACCTTGCCTTTATAGAGATTTAACAGGCCGCACTCATCAAGGCCAGATCGTGAACGTTATTTGAGCGATTTTAGAAGAATATTGACCTGATCACGTGCTTGTGATCTTATACTCCTTTTTCAGGAGTCAGCTCATGTATATCGAATCATTCAAGCAGCATTTTAGTGCCATTGACGACCATCGCCAAAGTGCAAAAGTTACCTATCCCCTGTTCGATGTACTGTTCGGTTCGCTGTGCGCTGTTATTGCGAGTTCCAATGGCTGGTTCGAGATCCGAGAATACATTCTTGGTCACCATTCTTGGTTCAAAAAACAAAAAATGTTCATCGATGGGATCCCTGCTGACGATACCATTGCTAGGATAGTTTCTATGATTGAGCCAGATAGCTTTAATGCGTGCTTTCTCGCATGGATGAAGTCGGTTCATCAGCTGACTAATGGAGAAGTCATTGCGATTGATGGAAAGACGCTACGTGGGTCATATAATCGCGATGATCGAAGCAGTACTATTCACATGATAAGCGCTTATGCCTCAGCGAATAAGTTGGTACTTGGTCAATTAAAAGCAGAGCAAAAAAGTAATGAAATCACAGCCATTCCAACCCTATTAAAAATGCTAGACCTGCGCGGAGCGCTAGTGACAATCGATGCTATGGGCTGTCAAACGGCTATTGCTACAACGATTATCGACAAAGGTGGTGACTACCTATTGGCGGTAAAAAACAATCAAGGCAACTTAGCTAAAGCAATAAATAAAGCCTTTAGTTCGCATCGTTCGGCTGGCTTAAGTGATGACCATGTCAATATAGAAAAAAGCCATGGTCGTATAGAAAATCGAGCCTGTTTTGTGTTGAGCTCAGCAGAGCTTGACGGTGATTTTACACATTGGGAAGCACTCAAATCCATCGTTATGGTTGAAAGCTTTAGGGCTGTTAAAGGTAAGACGGCGAGCCTTGAATATCGTTACTATATCAGTTCGAAAGTGTTATCAGCAGAGCAGCCTTAAGTGCGACTCGCGAACATTGGGGGATCGAGTCAATGCACTGGGTCTTGGATGTCAGCATGAACGAAGATGAATGCCAGATCTACAAAAATAACGGCGCTGAAAATCTCGCTTACTTAAGGCACATGTCGCTAAACATGCTGCAAAAAGAACCGACAAAGCTCAGTATTGTTGGTAAACGAAAGCGTTGTTTAATGAATCCAGCATTTCTGGAGAAGGTGTTAATCGCTGGATTATGCGCACCGACTAAATAATGAACACTCATGCGGTTGCCCTGCCGCACTCATGGAAGGTCATACGCTTTTTAATTAGGCCTAAACTTTGGACAGACCTTAACGAAAACTGAGCAATGCCGTGCCCTAGAAGAAGTCAGGTGAGGGGGAGTACACGTCTATGTCCCCAGTCCATTTAGATAAGATATAAGTTTAATCTTTATTTTATAAATTGATTGCAGTGCTGTAATGGCTTTGATACATTCCTGCCGCCACCCAGTTACCCTGTCGCATTTACGTTTATAGAAAAAATAACGTATTGACAATTTTATGAAAATATTAACAAAAGTAAATGCGTAAAGAAATTAAACAAATATAGGAAGTATTTGATGTCAAACAATATTAAAATAGTGTTAGCTGTTTCTGCAGCACTTTCTTTATCCGGCTGTTTAGAGGTTGAAGATAACAATAATAACGATAATGTCGTTGCCGCGTTAGAAGCTCAAAACCAATTATTACAAAATCAAATTGATGCTAATGTAGCACCGATTAATTTATCAGCAACAATTAAAGGTGCGACTGCAGATGTTGACTTATCTGACGCGCAAGTTTCTATCAAGTTTGCTGGTGAATGGTCGGCTCCTGTCAATATTACCAGTGCCAAGCTGCTCCTGACTAAACAAGCCGCAAATAGTGATTTCTTATTGAAAGTGACCAGTCCGTCAGCGGCGTTCGTTTCAATGACTTTCAAAGGCATGACAAAAACAAGTTCACAAGGTCAAATTATCAGTCAAGATCTCGGCGAAATCCTAGTGGGTAAGCCAAAAGAGAAGCAACTTACACTGTTACAAACGGGTAAAAACTCCTATGTTGAGAACTTAGAGTTATATCCACAATATGTGGTTAACAACTCATCACCCTATTACAGCCCTTACAAGCTAGAACTACTACAGCCAGAGAGCTTAGCTGTCTACACGAAAGAGACTGGCGAGTACAAGCTGGTATTACCCGAAGGGATCTCAACTGAGCTGCATGCAAAACTCGATGTTGACAGCGATGGCGTTAATGATTTCGAACTGGAGCTTGGACAGAACGGCTCAGCGACTAAACTATTGAGTGCAAACAAGGTATGGGCTGAAAATACCCTTTATCTTAAAGAGGTCAACCAATTAAGGGAATATAATTTACGCTTGAGCTTGCTCGATGGAGAGGGTTCGACCTTAGAAGGGGCTAGAGTCTCAACAAATGATAATGATAATGGTAATGCCTACTTTGCCTATGACGCTGCGACCTCTCAGTATGTGTTAGATACGCGATACAGGGGATACCTCACGGTTAAAATACCTAGCTTTACCGTTGGGGATGTGAGTTATACAAGCGCTGAAATGACAATTTCTCCGACTGATTTTGACAAACAATACCGAGTGCAAGTTTCTGGCAATCAATACCAAAATTTTGTTACCGAAGTTGTTGATGGCAAATTGAACTTAGTTGTAGGATTATCTGCATTTAGTTACCAGTCACCTTCAATCACCGCTCTTTCACAGAAAGTTAAAGACAATAAACTTGACGTCTTTTATTCGGCTCCCGTTGAATTAATTAAAGTAGATGGCAAGCAGGTTAGTGTGACATTAGCCTCTGTGAATGCATTAAAAGTTATTCCTGGGAATACCACTAATGATCAGGGTGTTTTGCCAGGTAGCACTTCGGTAAAACGTGATAACAAAACACTTGAATCACAAGTCTCGTTAACGTTAAACGGCACTAAGCTGACTGCAACACCAACTTCAGCAACATTAGAGGATGGCGAATATGAGTATCGAGTTGGCAAGTTAGTTAATGTGATTTCTGGTCAAGAGGAAGATGTTTCCAATGACAACATTAATGCATTGAATGTCTATAAAACTAGCTTTAGCATTAATGATGTTGTGCTAGATAACGTCAATTACACTACCAATGGTGCACTGATCGTCGCCAAAAATACTGCCGATGTTGCGGTTTCATGCGGTTGGTGCGGTGGAAGCTCAAGTGTTAGGGTATATTTTCCACTGTCTATTAATAGCTTAAGTGATCTCACCCTTACTATGACCTCTTATACTGCTAATGGAGTCAACATTGCTGCAAATAATGTAATTCAAGTGGTTCAGTCTGGTTACCTGGGGAATGTAAACAAGCAATATTTGCTTAAAGCGGCTCAAAATGAAAATATTACGTATGACTCAATTTCTCCTCTGCGGGGTACTAGCTTAGAATCGGGTTATAAATATTCAAGTTATGCTTACCTCTATCTAGAGGATGACACGGCAAGTCGTGCCAATAGCGCCACATTTGATTATAGTTACACGACTAAAGCAGGTGAGCGTAAAACCGGAACTATTACCTTAAAAGTTAAGTAAATAGTTTTGATAAGGTTAATCCTATGACCTTAAAATAAACAAGCCCTGCTGATTAGCGGGGCTTTTTTCTTGCTAAGGGAGTAACCCTTAGTCCGCCCTGCAGTTATACGATGCACCAGTAGGCAACTGAATGAACAAGAGCTGCACAGGCTAGCGTTTTTAAAGCAAATGGCAGGAGAATAGAGGTTGCTACCCTTTTAGTTTGTAAACCCTAGATCTAGATATGCTATTTTACTCCCATTGAGATACAAACAGAGCTGATGATGAAGAAAACGGCCATAGTTGTAGGCGCTACAGGCTTGGTTGGTCAATCTGTGGTTGAGCACTTAGTTAATGCTGCGCATATTGAAAAAGTCATTAGCATAACCCGTAGCCCTGTTGCTTATTCATCCGCTAACGTGGTGAATCATGTCGTTAACTTTGAACGTTTAGCCGCTTACAGCGCTGCTTTTAAGGGGGATATCTTGTTCTCGTGCCTTGGGACAACGCTTAAGCAAGCAGGCTCATTGGCCGCTCAGCGCAAGGTCGATATTGATTATCAATTTGAGGCAGCAAAACTTGCGCTTAACAACGGCGTATCCCATTATTTATTGGTTTCATCCAGTGGCGCCAATGAAAAAAGTCATAGTCCCTATTTAAAAATGAAAGGGGAGTTAGAAGTAAAAATAGGCGCGTTAGGCTTTAATCGCATCAGCATTTTCCAACCCTCACTATTGCTTGGTGAGCGCAGGCATTTTCGCTTAGGTGAAAAAATTGCGGCTTATATTCTCCCAGTGATTTGCAGCATCAGTTTTCTCAGGCGTTATCGCCCGATAACAGGCAATGAAGTGGCAAAAAAGATGGTGTTAGTTAGCCAAGAAGCTGGCAAACGACT